>JAEWUM010000024.1 GCA_023459355.1 Bacteroidota bacterium
GCACCCGTCGCTGCAAGAATAAAATAGTTTTTACAGACTTGTGCCGACGGGCAATATTAACAAAGTGAAAATTGTCATCCCGAACGGAAGTGAGGGATCTAATTTTCTACTACTGATTCGCATGAATAGTGAATAATTGGTTTAATGCTCATTTTACTTGATGTTATGAAAAGAAAGATTTGGATTGCTAATATCATTCTGATGCTCTGTTTTGCACCATTGAGCGGCATTACCCTCGATAGTTGCAGCATCAGGGCAAGAAATAATTATCCGTTGATAAAACAATATGGATTGATAGAGAAAACCCGCGATTATAATCTGTCGAACATATCGAAAGCCTGGTTACCCCAGGTAAGTCTTGGTATGAAAGCAACGTACCAGTCGGATGTAACCGAGATTCCGACATCACTCGGCAATGCCATTTCTGCTATTACCGGAAAACCTTTTAGTATGCCATCTCTGGATAAAGATCAGTATCAGGCGGTTATGGATGTCAATCAATTAATTTGGGATGGCGGCGTAATCAGATCTCAAAAAAGAAGCATGGAAGTATCAGCCGAGATTGACAAACAAAAAACCGAAATTGATTTGTACGCATTGAATGAAAGAATACACCAGCTTTATTTTGGTATCATGCTATTAAACGAACAAATTGTTCTCCAGGATATTTTGCTGGATGAGATGACAGCCAATCACAAAAAAGTACTTTCTCTTGTTGAAAATGGGATTGCTTTACCATCCGATGGGGATGCCATCAAAGTTGAAATGATTCAGGCCAAACAACGGATTTATGATTTGCGCAGTACGCAAAAGAACTATTGCCTGATTTTGTCGTCATTTACCGGGCTTGAAATCAATGAAAAAACACCATTAGAAAAGCCGGTTGCTGCAGAACCGGTTGAAGCAATCAACTACCGCCCGGAGTTGAAACTTTTTGCAGCGCAACAATTGCTTTTATCCAATCAGGAAAAAGCCCTGCATGCTTCGAATCTGCCAAAGATCAGCGCTTTCGTACAAGGGGGGTATGGCCGACCAGGTTTAAATATGTTTACTACTGATTTTTCTCCTTTTTATATCGGAGGAATCCGGCTGTCGTGGAACCTGAGTAACTTCTACTCCCTGAAATCAAATCTTGGAAAAATTGAGTTGAACAGGCAGCAAATAGAGGTCATGAAAGAAACTTTCCTGTTTAATAACACACTGGAAAGAAATCAACATCAGACTGAAATAAACAAACTCAGGGAAAATCTGAAAAGTGATGATGAAATTATATCCCTCAGGAAGAACATAAAGACAACTGCAGAAGCCCGCTTGTCTAACGGCACAATCACGGTTACCGACTTACTCAGGGAGATTAACTCGGAATACATGGCCCGTCAGCAAAAAGCATTGCATGAAATTCAACTCCTGATGGCCATTTATCAGTTAAAAACAAATACAAATAATCTGTAAAAATACTGGATATGAAAAGGTATAAAATTTATGTTTTGCTTATCCTGATCGCGGGGTTTTCTTCTTGCAGGAATACCGATTCCGACTTCGATGCTTCGGGGACATTCGAAACGACTGAAATCATTGTTTCTGCAGAAGCGGCAGGTAAAATCAGTGCATTCGATGTAGTTGAAGGTCAATCGCTAAAAGAGAATGAAACAGTCGGTTACATCGACAGCACGCAACTGCACCTGAAAAAACGTCAATTACTGGCATCCATTGACGCCTTGCTCAGCCGTCGACCCGATTTAAAAAAACAACTCGGGACACTGGAACAGCAACTTACAACAGCCCGTAACGAAAAGAAACGGGTGGAAAATTTGCTCAAGTCAAACGCGGCTACCACGAAACAACTTGACGACCTGAATGCGCAAATTGCGATGCTGGAGCGACAACTAACCGCGACAAAATCAACACTTGAATCATCGCTGCAAAGTATTTCAGGAGAAAAGGAAGCCCTTGAAATTCAGGTTTTGCAATTAGAAGACCAGCTTCAGAAGTGCCATATTACCAGTCCGATTACCGGCACTGTGCTTGTTAAGTATGCAGAAAAAGGAGAGTTGGCTTCACCCGGTAAAGCCCTTTTCAAAATCGGAGACACCAACAACATGATTTTCAGGGCATACATCACAGCAGATCAACTTACAAAGATCAAAAACGGTCAGCAGGTTCAGGTTTGTGCCGATTTCGGAAAAGAGGAGTACAAATGCTATGAGGGTACAATAAGCTGGATATCGACAAAATCTGAATTTACGCCCAAAACCATCCAAACAAGAAACGAAAGAGCGAATCTGGTATATGCCGTGAAAGTGATGGTGAAAAACGACGGATACCTGAAAATCGGGCAGTATGGTTTTCTGAAAATTAAATAATCATGATCAGCTGCAGAAACATCAGCAAAAAGTATAAAAAAGTTGAGGCACTCAGCGACATCAGTTTTGAGGTGAAGCCGGGTGAGATTTTCGGACTGATTGGTCCGGATGGCGCCGGTAAAACAACTCTCTTTAGAATATTAACCACTTTAATACTGGCTGATGAGGGCATTGCATCTGTTGATGGATTGGATGTAGTAAAAGACTATAAGCTGATACGGGAACGGGTTGGATATATGCCCGGACGGTTTTCCCTGTATCAGGATTTATCGGTCGAAGAGAATCTGAATTTCTTTGCGACTGTTTTTAATACGACGGTTGAGGAGAATTATGCATTAGTCAGGGATATTTATCAGCAAATCGAACCATTCAAAACCAGAAAAGCCGGAAAACTATCGGGCGGCATGAAACAAAAACTGGCACTGAGTTGCGCGTTAATCCATAAGCCGACCGTGCTTTTTTTAGATGAACCGACGACGGGAGTTGACCCTGTTTCCAGAAAAGAATTCTGGGGCATGTTGAAAAATCTTCAGCAACAGGGAATCACCATTCTGGTTTCAACGCCTTACATGGATGAAGCCAGTCTGTGCGACCGGATAGCGCTGATACAAAAAGGAAAACTGCTAACCATTGACAGTCCGGGGAAGATTGCTGACGGTTTTAAAAAGACCTTACTTTCCGTTTCAGCTGAAAACATGTCACTGCTATTAACCGATTTAAGAACAATTCCTGAAGTAGAAAACTGTTATGCTTTTGGCGATAGTCATCACATTACATTGAAAAACAGGACTTCAAGATATGAACAAGAGCATTCGGATTCAAAGGGGAAGAAGGTTAACGATATAGAGTTTATCATTAATGATTTGAAGGTGACGCTTGAAGCAAAAAACCACCTCAATATTGTTATAAAAGAAATTAAACCAGGAATTGAAGATTGCTTCATGGAGCTCTCAAAAAACAATATATAAGGGATGGAAAAGGTCATCGTGGTGAAAAATCTGACAAAAGTATTCGGCCGTTTCAAAGCGGTTGATCAAATCTCCTTTGAAGTAGAGAAAGGTGAGATTTTTGGTTTTTTGGGTGCTAACGGAGCCGGAAAAACAACCGCTATGCGGATGTTGTGCGGACTAAGCATCCCTTCATCAGGAAAAGCTTTTGTCGCTGGTTATGACATCCGCACGCAACCGGAGATGATAAAAAAGAACATCGGGTATATGAGCCAGAAATTCGCTCTTTACGAAGACCTGACTGTCGCTGAGAACATCCGGTTTTATGCCGGTATTTACCAGGTGCCTGAAAAAGAAATTGCGCCACGTACTCAGAAACTACTCGAAAGGTTAGGATTAGAGCAGGAGAAGGACAGTTTGGTTAAAGCACTCCCGCTGGGCTGGAAACAGAAATTAGCCTTTTCGGTGGCAGTTTTCCACCATCCGGGAATTGTATTTCTGGATGAACCTACCGGAGGCGTCGACCCGGTCACCCGCCGTCAATTCTGGGAAATGATTTACGAAGCAACCGACAGCGGAATTACCGTATTCGTGACGACTCATTATATGGATGAAGCCGAGTACTGCGATAGGGTTTCCATCATGGTAGATGGCAAAATTGCCGCGTTAGATACACCCGCGAATCTGAAAAAGGAATTTGATGCCAACAATATGGATGAGGTATTTTACCGCTTGGCGCGTAATGCATCCAGAAAAGCCGATTGAGATGAAACAGTTTATATCATTTGTCAGAAAAGAATTTCATCATATCTTCAGGGACAGGACCACCATGGCTATTCTGCTCATCCTGCCTGTACTGATGCTACTACTCTTCGGATACGCCATTAATACAGAAGTGAAAAACTCCAAAATAGCGGTGTACGACCCGTCTAATGACACTTACACCCGGGCTATCATCGAAAAGATGCAGGCAAGTGAGTATTTCTCTGTTGTAAAGATGCTGAAAAATGAACAGGAGATGAGCGAACAATTTAAAAGTGGCGAGGTAAAAATGGTTATTGCTTTCAGTGAAAACTTCCATGAAAATCTCTTGCATACCGGCGATGCCCAAGTTGCCCTGATTGCTGACGCTACCGACCCGAATTCGGCCAAATCCGTTGTTAATTACGCAACAGCCATCATTGCCGGCTATCAGTTGGAATCTCAACAGCTACAACAAATCCCGTTTCAAATAGATACACAGATAAAACTGCTCTATAACCCGCAAATGAAGGGAGCCTACAATTTTGTACCGGGTGTGATGGGCATGATACTCATGTTGATATGTGCCATGATGACTTCCATCTCCATCGCGCGGGAGAAGGAAATGGGTACAATGGAGGTTTTGCTGGTATCCCCTGTGAAACCGGCCATGCTGATTATCGCGAAAACAATTCCCTATTTTTTCATTTCGCTTATCAACCTGACCACCATCCTGCTGATCTCAGTTTTTATACTGGGAGTACCTGTTGCCGGAAGTTTATTCTGGCTGCTGGCGCTTTCATTGGTCTATATTTTTGTGAACCTGTCGCTCGGGCTGGTCATATCATCGGTTGTCAATAACCAGCAAACCGCCTTGCTCATTTCAGGGATGGTGTTGATGCTCCCGGTCATCATGTTGTCGGGTATGATGTTCCCCATTGAAAATATGCCGGTGTTCTTTCAGTGGATATCGCAGATAATCCCTGCTAAATGGTATATCATTGGCGTTAAGAAAATCATGATCAAGGGACTGGGCTTTTCTGCCATCATGCCACAGCTGGCCGTCTTGTCTGGTATGGCCGTTTTGTTAGTCGCCATCAGTATAAAGAAATTCAAATACAGACTGGAGTAAAGCTTATGACACTGAAATATCTGTTAGAAAAAGAATTCCTGCAAATCAAAAGGAATAAATTCATGCCGAGGATGATTTTCATATTACCCTTCGTCGCGCTTGCCCTGTTTCCCTTAGTCGCCAATTTCGAAGTTAAAAACATCAATCTGGCGTTGGTGGATAATGATCACAGTAGCTTCTCGGCTCGCCTGATACAAAAAATTGCCTCCTCAGGATACTTTCACCTGACCAGAACCACGGCCGACTACCAAACCGCCCTTCATCATATAGAGCAGGATGATGCGGATGTTATCCTGGAAATAGCGCCCGGTTTTGAGAAAAACCTGATGAATTATCAACCAGCTGAAGTCTTAATTTCAACCAATACTGTCAACGGTATGAAAGGCGGACTCAGCAGCATGTATCTTTCAGGAATCATCAGCGATTTTTCAGCTGAAATCAGAGCGGAACACCTGCAAAGCAACAGCAAATTAAAGGCAAACTCCCTCGAAATCATTCCCCGTTACGATTACAATCCTCATTTAGAGTATAAATACACCATGGTTCCGGCTATCCTGATGATGATGCTTGCCATGCTGAGTGGCTTTCTGCCGGCCCTAAACATCGTGGGTGAAAAAGAAAAAGGCACCATCGAGCAATTAAACGTAACACCGGTAAGCAAATTCACCCTGATTTTATCCAAATTGATTCCCTATTGGGTCATTGGTTTCATTGTTCTGACAATCTGCTTCTTAGTTGCCTGGATGTTCTACGGGATGATATCGGCAGGTGGCTATTTACAAATCTATCTTTTTGCAGCCGTATTTGTTCTCGCGTTTTCAGGACTCGGATTGGTCATCTCAAACTACGCGAACACGGTGCAACAAGCCATGTTCATGATGTTTTTCTTCGTAATCACCTTCATATTTCTGAGCGGACTATACACCCCGGTAAGCAGCATGCCCGGCTGGACACAAACATTAAGCCGTATCAGTCCGTTGCGCTACATGGTCGAAGTCCTGAGATTCATCTTCCTCAAAGGCAGCAACTTCTTCGATTTGAAATGGCACTTTGCAGCGCTGTGCGGGTTCGCGGTGTTGTTTAACGGGTGGGCGGTGCTGAGTTACAGGAAGACGAGTTGAAAAAATAGGATGTATGTAATTGCATAAACGCAATGGCCAAATTGTACCCGGTTTGTTGGGTGCAATGGAACCGGATTGTAGAGACGCGATGGCCAAATTGTCCCCCGTTGGTAGAGACGCGATTAATCGCGTCTCTACGTAACCGCATTTGCGATCGTGTTCGTAACCACAATTGCATTCGTATTCGAATCCAAAATTGTAATAATTAATAAAACAAAAACATAACCAAAACCAATAACAATATGAATAAATTTAAACACAAATACCGCATACCATCGGCACGGTTACAAACGTGGGATTACGGTGCCAATGGATTGTATTTTATAACCATTTGCACCCAAAACCGGGAATGTTATTTTGGCGATATCGTAGAGACGCGATTCATCGCGTCTCAAATCGGCGAATTGGTACGAAAATATTGGTACGAAATCCCTGAACATTTCCCGTACGTGAAATTGGATACATTTGTGGTTATGCCAAACCATGTGCATGGTATCATTGTTATCGACAAACCCTATGGGGATGCGATTGGTGACGATGGTTGCAATGGACGATCACAATTGGAACCACAACCATTAACAAATAAAACGGGTGGAATTACAGGAAATAAAAACCCGATGATACACGAAAACATTTCACGAATAATTCGGTGGTACAAAGCGAGGTGTTCATTCAACGCCCGAAAAATCCATGCCGATTTTGCCTGGCAAACCCGGTTTCACGACCACATCATCAGAGACGAAAAATCGTTTATTACCATACAAACCTATATAAACGAAAACCCCATGAAATGGGTTGATGATAAATTTTATAACATGGAATAATGCGGTGGGTGTGTGATGGATACAATGGCCCCGATGTATTCGTAATTGTAATTGCAACCGCCATCACCCCCAAAACCGCCCCCCCCACCTATTATTTGTCCCGTTTCGACCCTAAATTGGGTCAGAAACCCCATTAATTTCCCAAATAATAATATTATTTTTGCCCTGTCAAACACATTACACCAATCAGTAATTGCCGACACCAAACCTGATTATTCATTTTTTAATTTGTATGTTTATGATAAAGTATGCCTTAGCCAAGAATCAATTGGCTAAAAACAAGCCAAATTACATAGCCAATGTAAGTTGTATGGACTATAAAACCTACAACGACCTGTTAGACATCATGGTAGAAGAAGGTAGCGGTATAACCCGTCCACAGGCAATAGCCGTCATGGAGCGACTGATACAATCCGTCAACAGACTTTTGGAAGAAGGTTGCACCGTCAACACACCACTTTTCAAAGTAAGACCAACCATCAAGGGCGTATTCGAAACAGAAGACGACTATTTTGACCCAAAGAAACAAAAAATAAGTTACACCATGTGTGCCGGTCAACGCCTGAAACCGGTTACTGCCAACATTGTGTTGAAGAAAGTCAAATCAACTTTACCGGAAATCAAGACATACTTTGATGGCGTAAGCCAGAAAACAAACAACATCATCACACCGGGAGGAAGTGCAATAATTAAAGGAGAAAACCTGCAGTTTGACCCCGAAGATCCGGAGCAGGGAGTCTTCTTCTGTGATGTACATCATCCCAAAAGGGCAATCAGGGCATTAGACTTTATGAGAAATTCCTACAATGAAGTCATTTTTAAGATACCCCAATTAGAACCAGGCCAATACATCCTGAGACTAAAAACCAGCAACAGCGATCAAAGCATCAAATGCAGCGGGGCCTTAAAGCAGGTTTTAACCGTCGTTGAATAAAAGTAGCCGATAACCAACCTATTCCGTCCTGCTTGTAACATAAGATCATGGCTTGTTTCCAACAAAAAGCTCTGAGGTTTTCAAAAAAAGCCCGGAGGTTTCTATAAAAAGCGCTGAGGTTTCTACAAAAAGCTCAGGGCTTTTTCTTTATCCCTTCCCTGTGAAACAAAAAAGCTCTGAGCTTTTTACAATGTCTTCCCGTCAAAGCATGTTTACCTGCCTGATGTTAGGCCGAAAATTAAGGCTTTCTTTCTCTTGTTCTGTCTGATGCTTGTGTTGAATAAACGTTGGGTAAGTTGTGTACAGGGCTTGGTCGTTGACGGGTAAGTTAATTGCGTCATGTTGTGGTAGCATTTATGCTATTATTGTTTATAACATGCAGAAACCCCTACTCTTTCCGGAAATGTCTATTATTTTAGTATAACAAATTAAAAAGTGTCTACTAAAATCAGGAAAAGTTACGATGAATAATAAAAATGCAAATTGCATTCAATTTATGTAGGGCGTAAAATAGATTTATGTAGGGCGTAAAATTAAATCCCCGAAGCGACAACGAAGAACGTAGCTTTTTAGCTATTATAAAACTGTGTTGGTTCGGGGTTTTTCTTGTATATAATCATTGTTGAGTAAACATTATATAACATGGGTCGTAGCGTATAATATTGGTTAATTTGGTTTAACTCCTTTCGTTTTTAGGTTCAAAAATAAAGGATGGTGGTTAAACAAAGCGTATTTTATAAAACGTTTTGGCGTTTTTTGATTTAATTTCAGCAAGGGTTTTAGTTAGAAAATTTGCTTTCAACAGAATGGCATTTCTTGCGATTTGATAATATTATATATTGTAAATTCATATTTTGTTATTATTTTTGGGGTTGATTTTAAAACACATCAACTGCTTTTTACCTTAAATTGAAATATTGTATGCGAAACTCCTCTATTTTCTCGTCTTTTTCTATTTTATTCATTTAAAATGTTTTGATGATTTTTTTATCAATGACAAGGTGGATGTATATGAAATACTGGTTAGCAGACAGAAAAGGGGTTCGTATAGTTAGGCGGTGTGCGTCATTGTAAAGAGACCGCACCCCAGTCAGAGAATCAACAATAAATACTAACTTTGCCACTTTAAAAATGACACAATTGAATGAAAAATAAATACGTAAACTTTATATCAGACGAACATTTGTTGACCTGTATAGGGAATCTTCACAACGCATATTTGAAGGCAAAAAACAACATTACAAAGAAAAACTTCTACTCAAACAAGGTCGACACAATCAAACTGACTTTCGACTCAAAATTCAATGACATTGACGAAGAAAAGTTAATTCAATCAGAGATTTTAAGACAGATTGACAAATCAATCAATAATTCAATCGGAACTTTTCACGAACAAATTTTGGGCGGAATAATAGGCTTTGAAGCAGGAAATTTGAGCGGTTATGATATCAAAGCAACTGACAACACGCTATTTGCAGACATAAAAAACAAACACAATACTATGAACAGTAGTGCAGCTGAAGCACTCTTTCAGAAGTTAAAACGATATGCAGACGATTACAAACAAGCAAAATGTTATTGGGTGCAAATCCTTGCTAAAGGTAGCTTTTGTGAATTGTGGAGCGGTGACATAAATGGAAAAGAATACAGCCATAGCAGAGTTTATAAAATTTCTGGTGACCAATTTTATGCTTTACTATCAGGAAAACAAGATGCTATGTTTCAGTTGTACAAAGCTCTTCCAAGTGCAATCAAAGACTATCTAAAATCAGTTGAAGAGACCGAAGAAATTGCTGAAAACTCGGCATTAGAAGAAATTAAATCAAAAACTAAAACTAGCAAAAGAACAGTTTTAGACCAGATTACTTTTGAGAATTACAGCTACTATCTTGGTTTTGACAAGTTGTAGTATTGATTCAAAAACTTTACAATCGAATAACCTACCTCTGTGCCTAAATTAACGGGAACAGCATTTCCAATTTGTTTGTATTGTTGAGCTATAGAACCCTCAAATGCCCAATCATCGGGAAAGGTTTGGATACGAGCATATTCTCGAACTGTAAAAGGTCGAGTTTCTTCAGGATGACATCTTTCAGTCTGTTTTTGAGCAGGACTGCAAGTTAAAGTTAAACAGGGTTCATCCCAACCAATTCTACGTGCAATTCCAGTTTTGCCACCGCCTAAATGAAAACTTCCACCCATAAATTCTTTTTGAATATCAAGCGGTAAATCACGCCAATATCCTTTTTGTGGAACTAAATCTAAGACAGCTTTTTTGCTTTGTGGGTATTTTGCACCAGACGACTTTGGAACATTGGTATTGTAAAGTTCACCTTTCTTTAAAGCATCTTTTAAATTGTAGATTTTATTGTGTGGTTTCGGATATTCATATTTCAAATCAATATCTTTTCTAACACCAACTAATATTAAACGCTCACGTTTTTGAGGCACTTTATAGTTTATGGCTTTTAAAACTTGTACAGGAACAACATTATATCCAATTTCATCTAAAATTGAAATCATTCCCTGCAAAGTTTTCCCATTATCGTGACTAAGTAAACCGCGAACATTTTCTCCAATACAAATTGGTGGGTTAACTTCTTTGACAACTCTTGCAAACTCATAAAATAAAGTTCCTCTTGCATCAGCAAGACCATGTTTTTTTCCTGCATAACTAAACGCTTGACAAGGAAAACCACCAGTTACAACATCAACTGAATTATGATATTCTGTAAAGTCAAATTCTTTAATATCACCTTCCAAAACATTCCAGTTTGGACGATTTTTTCGCAATGTTTGACAAGCCCACTTATCAATCTCATTCAATGCAACACATTTCAACCCGGCTTTTTCCAAACCAACTGCCAAACCACCGGCTCCGGCAAACAATTCTATGACAGTATATTCATTTTGCGGTTCAACATGGTTGGAAATAGTATCTGCTACATCGTGACTGAAAAAATCAGCAAAAAGAGTTTCGACTTGTTCACGCTTATAGACACGGTAGTTGCTCATAGGCTCACGGACAGCGGACAGCTTACCTTCCCTATCCCAACGTCTAAGCGTTTCTTTACTTTTACCAATAAGTTCTGATGCTTCAGAAAGCGACAAGTATTCTTTCATAACCAAGTTATTTAACCTTATACAACGGTTACAAAAGTACAACAAAAAATGAGACAGACAACAACGAACGATAAAAAAAAACTAACGCCCAACACGAGTTTGGCAAAAGTGACGGCTTCGTGCTTCGTATGAAGTTTTGTGGTTAAAATCGCCACCTTCGCTAAGCTCGAAAACGTCATGCAAAACTCTGATTAATGCATTGGGTAAACTTGACCTGAACGGTATCGATTGGGTGATAGTGGGTGGTGAGAGTGTTCCCAAAGCCCGTCCAATGATGATGATAACATGTAAAGAAATTTGCATATCCTTTACATACCAGGAAAACATGTAAAGAAAATTGGAAAATCTTTCCATATATTCAAAATGTATAAAGAAAAACACAATTACAAAATAACCATCCAGATCTAAATTTCTTGTTTGCCAAAATATATGTAAAAAGCAGGGATCTAAAAATAAATTTACAAGTTGATTGAAAACAATTTAGGTGGTCAAACTGATAATTTAGCATAGCAGGAATCTGAATAATCATTAGATTTTCTGAATAAAAAAATAGAAATTTTAAAACATCATCTAAATAATGTATTGGGTTAATTTGTTTAAATTTGCATTCAAAACAATAACCCATATAAACAACAAACCCATATCCATCACCGCGGCCACCGTAGGGGCAACCCTCGCGGTTGCCCCTAATGGAAATATGTTTGCCCCTATTGGCAATCCGGATGAACCTATTGGAAATGCGCGTGCCCTATTTGAAATACGGTTACCATTTATTGATATACCGGTGAACCAAATGGATATATGGATATATCAATTGGAAATCCGGATGATCCAATTGGGAATGCGATTTTGTCAAATGAGAATTTGGTCGCCCTAATGGTAATATCATCACACCAATCGGGAAACGGTTATACAAAATTGAAACATCATTACATCCGTTAAAAATATGGATGTACAATTGGGAATGAAATTATTATTGGGCAAGGGTGACATGATTAAGGCAGGAAATGGCATGATTAGGGCAGAAAATGACATGATTAGGGCAGGGGTGAACCCTGCCCCTACAAATGAAAATTTTATGTATAACAAACCTAAATTCAATCCACATATCCATCACCGCAGGTCAATACGGTTGAAAGGATTTGATTATTCGAAGGCGGGATTATATTTTATAACAATTTGTTGTCAGGACAGGCTTTGTCATTTTGGACACGTTGAAAATGATGCCATGATATTGAATGAATACGGGCAAATTGCATTTTATGAATGGATGAAATTACCCGAACGTTTTCCCAATTTTGAATTGGACGTGTTTCAAATAATGCCAAACCATATCCATGCCATCATATCATTAACAAATCCCGCCGCTGCTGCTGTACGGGCAACCCTTGCGGTTGCCCCTATTGGGAACACGGTTTCCCCAATTGCAAATTCGGTTGCCCATGATACCATTGGGGCAGGGGTGAACCCTGCCCCTACGGGTACGGGTACGGGGGTATCGGATATTGTTGGGGCATACAAATCGTTGGTATCGAATGGTTGTTTGAAAATATTTAAATCAAAAAATGAAATGATGGGGAAATTATGGCAACGTAATTTTTACGAACACATCATTCGCGATGAACAATCATACCAACGAATTGCTGCATATATTATGAATAATCCGGCAAATTGGGCAGAAGATAAATTTTATTTATTGTAGAGACGCGATTAATCGCGTCTCTACGTTGTTTGTCCCCATTGGTAACCCCATTTTTTTATCCTTTATATATTTAAATTCTAATTTTGAAATCCCAACTTTTTCAGCTATATTTGTCTGTTTTTTGAGCAGGCGGGTATTCATTTACGGGTTAAATGCAACACCCACGAAAACAGCCTGCAATTAATTGAATTCAAATAAGATAGAAAATAAAATGAGTGAAGAAGAAAAAGTGACGAACGGCGCCTCTTATGGTGCAAGTAGCATTCAGGTTCTCGAAGGTCTTGAAGCGGTTCGGAAACGTCCTGCCATGTACATTGGCGATATTGGCATGAAAGGGTTGCACCATTTGGTTTACGAAGTGGTGGATAACTCCATTGATGAAGCTATGGCTGGTCATTGCAACAAGATAGATGTAATTATCAACGAAAATAATTCTATCACGGTTGTGGATAATGGTCGCGGTATTCCGGTTGACTTTCACGAAAAAGAAGGTAAATCGGCGTTAGAGGTGGTGATGACGGTGTTGCATGCCGGAGGTAAATTCGATAAAGACAGTTACAAAGTCTCCGGCGGTCTACATGGTGTGGGGGTTTCGTGCGTGAACGCACTTTCGACTTTGCTGCGCGTGGAAGTTTCACGCGATGGCAAATTATACATGCAGGAATACGAGCGTGGAGCTCCTAAACATGATGTTAAAGAGATTGGCACTTCCGATAAGACGGGAACATCTGTAACATTTATTCCTGATGACACCATTTTTACCGAAACAATTTTCAGAAATGAAATTCTGACCAACCGCCTGCGCGAACTGGCTTATCTGAATGCTGGTATTACACTGACCCTGACGGATAAAAGAGTTGTTCATGAAGATGGTTCGTTCAAGTCTGAAGTTTTCCATTCGGAAGAAGGTCTGAAAGAATTTGTTGAATACATCGACGAGGCCCGCGAGAAACTGATTGAAAATGTCATTCACATTACCACGGAGAAAAACGGTACTCCGGTGGAAATTGCCATGACTTACAATACCTCTTATAATGAGAATATCCATTCTTATGTAAATAACATCAACACCATCGAAGGGGGTACGCACTTGGCCGGTTTCCGCCGCGGGTTGACCCGTACGCTGAAGAAATATGCCGAGGACAGCAAAATGCTCGACAAAATAAAAATTGAAATAAGTGGCGATGACTTCCGTGAAGGTTTGACTGCTGTAATTTCAATCAAAGTACAGGAACCTCAGTTTGAAGGTCAGACCAAAACCAAATTGGGTAACAACGAGGTGATGGGTTCGGTTGACATGGCAGTAAGCGAAGCGCTCGGAAATTATCTCGAAGAAAACCCGAAAGCAGCCAAAATTATCGTTGAGAAAGTGATTCTGGCCGCTACCGCCCGTGCTGCTGCCCGCAAAGCACGCGAAATGGTGCAACGCAAATCTCCGCTTTCGGGTGGTGGTCTGCCGGGTAAGTTAGCCGACTGCGCCGATAAAGATCCGGAAAAGTGCGAGTTATTCCTCGTCGAAGGGGATTCGGCTGGTGGTACTGCCAAACAGGGTCGTAGTCGCCAGTTCCAGGCCATCCTGCCACTCCGCGGTAAAATTCTGAACGTTGAAAAAGCCATGCCGCATAAGGTACTTGAAAGTGAAGAAATCAGGAATATTTACACGGCATTGGGAGTAACCATTGGCACGGAAGATGACAGCAAGGCACTAAATATGACCAAACTGCGTTATCATAAGGTAATTATCATGACGGATGCCGACGTGGATGGTAGTCACATCGCGACGCTAATCATGACTTTCTTCTTCCGACACATGAAAGAGCTGATCGAACAAGGTTACCTGTATATTGCTACTCCACCTTTGTACTTGTGTAAAAAAGGAAAAGTGGAGGAATATTGCTGGAATGAGATGCAACGACAGGCCTTTATCGATAAATACGGTGGTGGTAATGAAGGCGCTATCCACACCCAACGCTACAAAGGTTTGGGAGAAATGAACGAAATTCAATTGTGGGATACCACCATGAATCCGGAAAACCGGACCTTAAGGCAGGTTACCATTGAAAACGCGGCTACGGCCGACCATGTTTTCTCGATGCTGATGGGTGACGATGTAGCGCCACGACGTCAGTTTATCGAAGAAAATGCAACCTATGCAAAAATTGATGCGTAATTGCGGATATTGAAATAACGGATGACGGACATAACCGTAATGTAGAGACGCGCTATAGCACGTCTCTACAATCCCGTCCATTGCGTCTCTACAATCTCGTCCATTACGTCTCTACAATCCCTTTTATCGCGTCTCTACGATTATAAATATCAATGACATTCGGTTAATCTACAAAAAATCAACATCATGAATCTGTTCTGGAAAAAACTTTTAGGCAGACTGATGCCAACGGCTCAGTATGAGAAACAGGAGGTTGATTTTCTGACCATCAGCGAGAAGATTAAATCTTTGCGGTATTCTCAGGCAGTCGATGAGTATAAAAAGCTGCTGTTGTCATCAAAATTCGTTTCTGCTGAAATCAGAAAACAACAAAAAAACCGTTTACTGGAACTGAAAAGACATCCGGATGTTGCTTTCTTTCTGAAAAATCAGTCAAAAAGGAACGGTCCGGTTCGCGATGCGTATCTTACTTTCAGCGATGATTTCTATCAGCAGAAACCAGATGAAACCCGATGGAATTTTGGATTCTATTTCAAAAATGAAAAACTAATCCGGAATTATTCTTTCCACAACGAGAAACAAGCCAACAACGCCGGCAACAACACTTTCGTAAATGCTGGTGTGTTGCAGATTCAAACACGCAGGGAAGCGATGAAGTCTCTCGCCTGGCATCCTGTCAATGGTTTTACTGAAAAACAATTTGCTTATACTTCCGATGTGTTGCAATCAGCTAAGAATTTCAGACAGGAGGGTGGTATCTTTAAAGCAAAAATTCGATGTTCCGGCAATATTCACCACGCATTTTGGCTCGGGACTAAAAAAAAGGAACCGCATATCAACATTTTCCACTTTAACGGAGCTGAAATTCAACTGGGATTTATGAACCGCCAACAGGGAGATGGCATCATTATCAAAGGAATAAATCCAGCGAAATATTATATATATTCCCTCGAGTGGACAAAAGATGAACTGATATGGTACATCAATAATCTGGTCGTTTTTCGGGCTAAAAACAACGTTCCGAGAGAACAAATGTTTCTGGTTTTCAACTCATTCATTTCTGACAAAATGACCGGAGAAGAAGGCCTGCTTGAAGTCGATTGGGTAAGAGTTTACCAATGGATTTAAATTGAATCTACAAAAAATCAATCGTTTAACGCATATAAATTAAGACATGGAAATTGATTTTGTGATTACCTGGGTGGACATGGATGATCCTGAATGGAGAAAGGAGTTTGCCCGTTATTCAGGTAAAATTGATAATACAAAGAATGAGGTTTCAGAAGCCCGTTTCAGAGATTATGGGCTGTTGAAATACTGGTTCAGGGGTGTTGATAAGTTTGCCCCCTGGGTGCGGAAAATTCATTTTGTAACCTGCGGACAAAAACCCGACTGGTTAGACCCGAATCATCCCAAACTAAACCTGGTGAATCACGAAGATTTCATCCCCGCAGCATTCACGCCTGTTTTCAATTCCAACCTGATTGAGATTTACATGCACAAGATTCCCGGATTGGCCGAACATTTTGTGTATTTCAACGATGACTTTTTTATCATCAATCACCTTTCGGAAAAACGTTTCTTTACAAATGGATTGCCCAATGATATCGCCGTGTTCAGGACCAACTTCGGATTATCGCAGTTTGGTAAAATGCTGAGGAACAACATCCGGCTGATAAACAAACATTTCGATAAAAAAGAAATCATCAATCGTGATTATGACAAATGGTTTGACAAATCTTATGGCAAAAGACGCAGGCTAAACTATTTGCTGAAACCTTATGGTAAGTTTGTCACGCTACGAACACCCCACAACGCTCAACCCTATCTGAAAAGAACTTTTGTTGAGGTGTGGGAAAAGTGTGGCCGGGAACTGACTGAGATGTCGACACACCGGTTCAGGAGCGATCACGATTTAACGCCTGAACTTTTCAAAACCTGGCAAATCTGTAAATCGGACTTCAATCCATACAATACCTACGGAGACACGAAGATGTTCCCACTGGTACTTAAATCAAAAAAAGCCATCCGGGCAGTCAGGGAACAGTCCTATAAGTTGGTTTGTCTGAACGACAATGTCCATATCCGCAACTACGACAAGGTGCTGGGCGAACTGAAAGCTGCTTTCGACAGCATATTACCCGAAAAATCACGTTTTGAATTATAACTATTTGGTATTGTGAAAGGAGAAAATCGCATATCTGTCATTATTCCGGCTTACAACGCATCAGCGTATATAGCACAGTGTCTCGATGCTGTAGTTTGCCAGGGCTATATGACACTGGAAATCATTGTAATTGACGACGGTTCCACAGACAATACGATAGAAATCGTCCGAAAATTCCCTGTAAAGCTGATCACACAGGAAAACAAAGGTGTTTCTGCTGCCCGTAACGCGGGCATCCGTGCAGCCAGCGGTGATTATATTCACTTTCTGGATGCAGACGACATCATCAACCTCGAATTTTACGAAAAAATGATCTTAGCCGCCGTGCGGTCAGGTGCAGAAATAGCCTGTTGCGGATTAGTACACGAACGACTACCTGCTATCACCTATTCTTATCAGGAAAGCATTTTAGTTTCAGCAACAGAAGATAAAATGCGTCTGACCAATGTAGGGAATCAGGGATACTCCGTAAAATATCTTTTTAAAAAATCATTACTTGATAAGCATCAACTTTTCTTCGACGAAGACTTGCAGGTTGCCGAAGACATGGTTTTCTCTTTCAAGGCCGTATATTGGGCAAACAAAATTGTTACCGTACCCGGCGCTACGTATTACTACAAACACCGGATAAATTCAGCCATGACCACCAAAGGCGGACTAAAACGCATTGACAGACGGCTGAAAATACAGGAAGCAAAAAGACGCAGAGACCTTTTTGCGCAGGAAAATAACATCTCTGTTATTGGAATGCCAACCAAACAGGATATCAGCTATAAACTGTTCGGATTTATACCTTTCTTCAGGAAAAGAGTCTTTGATACGGGACGAATCAGGTGGTATTTATTCGGATTTTGTGTGATGCAACGCAAATAAGAAGGTTGACTGATTATTTCTCAAATGAGGATTTATCAGGATACAGTGCTTCTAAAAAAGGCCTGACCCGCGCACGATCTTCATCGGTTGCCCGTTCGGTATCATTCAGACAAAACAAATCAGGATTGAATCTTTTCAGGTACTCCATAAAATCAGGATTCTGCACCCTGATGCGGCATGATTCTTTTCTGTTTACCAGTTTCATGTGTCCGTGTTTGACAGCCAACAGGTAGTAATAAAAAAGAACACGCTGTACGTCAGAAGGATCCCTGAACTGATTTTTCAGAACGGGTGACAATTCCGTCTTAAAAACATCTTCCACTACAGCCCTGAAATCTTCTCTCCTGTATGCGTCGATGTTATGGTGAGAAACTCCGGGATAATATACGCCGAATTTCCGGTCTATCAGATCCAGGGCGTTTTCAATACTTTTACGGTAATTGTTGATACGGATACCAAACAGTTTCTTTAGTTTTATTTCTGTCCGCTGCATAAACTGATATTGTAACCTGACAACAGGAAACCCATCTTCCGCAAAAAAATACGACGGCGACAAATCGGCATACACGAACATATCATCGTTTGCATATAAAAAACAATCTGAAAGCCCGGGAATCCGGTAAATATAATACTCTATCACAACAGAATTAAAGCACGGAATTGCCTCAGGAGGTAAAATTCGCTCATGATTAACCAGTTCTACTTTAGGATGATTCACATCAAGCCAGGCCGGACGCTGCTGATCGGTAACAATAAATATCTTTCGGATCCAGGGTAAATGTTTTTCAACAGACCGCAAAGAGTATTTCAACTCATCATTATCAACATATCTCCCATTAATATTAATATTTGACGTTGAAGTTTTTTTCTGTAATGCCACCTGTTTCTTGCGATTCCACACAGGGTCATTACCATCCACCCACAGATATACAAGGTCTATTTCAGGGTATCTATTATTCATTATTCACGCAACTGTTTCAATCATTTCTTTTTTAATATCTTACGTAAGTCAACATAAGTTCGCTCCTTCTTACTTTCGCTTATAGCCGTAAAAAAGACCAGGAAAACCGTAAATCTGGTAATGCCTTCCTGCGTATATAAAGGCTCTTCTATCATCATAAAAAGGATTAGAACAGCAACCAGCATTTGTAACAAATAAGAACGTTCTTTAATAGAATAATGGATGATACTGTACAGCAATAATACAAGGGCGATTAATCCCCAAATACCGAATTGCACCATATTTCCCAAAAACTGATTGTGTGTGTATATCATTTTTTCCTTAACCGGAGGCATTGTGTCTTTCATTTGTTCTTCCTGATACTCGAGGGCGATATGCTGTTCTTGCGTTCCCGAACCCCACCAGAAATGATCTTCAATAAAATGAATGGCCAAAGTTGAGTAGGTATTTCTGGCTTTATCTCCAATAAACCCTTCCACTGCATGCTGCATAAACAAAAGGGCAGCACTACCGGCAATGATGTAAACAAGGATGGCTATTTTGAACATTTTCAGTCTTAGCTTTGCGTAATACAATCCGGTGACCGCCAGAATGAATACACATCCCACAATGCCAATTCTACTCTCCATCAGGGCTTCAACAAACAGACACAGCACAATATACAGAATCAACTCAAGTTTTGAAACAAAATTGTGTTGATCTTTTTTATAGAATAAATATAAACCAGTTATAAGTCCAAAAAACAAAACGATAGAAATATAACTCGGATGATAATAGTAGGCCCAGGAATTAACAAATAAATAAGCCGGAAATGTAATCGACTCTATTAAACGAATCTGGGGCTTCCAATCTGCCAACCAAATAACAAAACTCTTTTTTTGGGTAACCCAATCTATTAAATCACTGTCGAGATGAAGAAAGTTATACCACCAGTATATGACACAAACGATTAAATAAATCATCATAATCCGGAAAAAAATTCTGGCAATCCGGAGCAAAGTATCATGGGATAAGTTGAAAAAACAGAATGATATAGGAACGAGTAAAAATGTATAACTTAATTCCGGAAAATGAAATCCTTTTTGAGTAGAAATCGTTCCTAACAACAACAATAAAACATACCCGAACAAGAAATAATACATCTTATTGAGTTTATATAACTCCTTATTAAAAATAAGATGCATCAATGACATAAAAATAAAAAAACCGGTAGCATAAATTCCAATCCGTTTGTGAAATATCGTTGCTATCAGTAATAATATCAGGGGAATTATAACGAGAGTATTGTTCTTTATTGTTCGTGATAAAGACAAATGATGCTTTCTTATTTCTTTTATAATCAGGAGCAAAACACCTGAAACAAACAACCCTAATGAAATGAAGCGGATAAAAATCTCGTTTTCACTCTTAACCAGGCCAATGGTAGATAAAAAGTATATAACAACAAATGACACTATTCCTCCAGATAGAACAAGAAATGAGAATCGATTTTGCATAGAATAATATTTGGAAAGCAAAGATACAATTTTTAATGATTTTCACTGTTATATACTTAACTTTTGATTAACTTTGTTCATTGAATGTGTAAAAAAAAAATAATTCAGAAAAAAGCTGTACGTAATATCTTTAATCCTGGTAATCGTACTATCCGGAAACAGCAAAAAGACTTAAAACATGGAGTATAAAGCCTCGATTATAATTTCCGTTTATGACAACACAAAATCACTCAAAGTAGTATTGGATTCTTTAAAGCTTCAAACAGAGAAGGACTTTGAAATCATAATTTCTGAAGACGGGCGGAGTGAGAACATGAAAAAGTTTGTGGAAGCATACAAATTCGGGCATGACTATCAACATTTAACGCAGGAAGATATAGGGTGGAGAAAGAACAAAGCGCTGAACAATGCTATCCGTCATGCCGGATCAAACTGGTTGATTTTTATTGATGGAGATTGTGTGTTGCACCATCGCTTTGTAGAGATGCACCTGCGATATGCAAGGGAAAATGTCATCCTGTCGGGGAGAAGGGTAAAATTAGACAAACCAACATCAAGCTCTTTAGTAAAAAATTCACCTGAATCCATTCATAAATTCCAGGGTTTACTATACAAAAAACTTTTTTTCGGGAAAGGAAATATTGAATATATTGAAGAGGGATTTTTTGTCTCTCCAAGAGGATTACTTGGGTTTATCCCCAAATTAAGAAAGATAAAATATATTATTGGATGCAACATGTCTTTTTCGAAACAAGCGATTTATGCCATCAATGGTTTCGACGAGAGCTATACGCTTCCCGGTGTGGGTGAAGATATTGATTTGGTCTGGCGGTTCAAAGCAGCCGGATATCAGTTTAAGTCATTGAGAAGTCTTGCCGTGCAATATCATCTGTGGCATAAAGAGAATTATACAGATGCAAATAAGAATAGAGATAAAATGAGAAGAAAACAACAGGATAACAAATACTTTTGTGAGAACGGATTAAATTAATTTTCATAAATAACTGCCATGTTAAAAGCAAAAAAACTCCTCTTTACAAATATAAAAAGAACAATTGCCTTCATTGTTGTTTTATCATCCTTATCTTCTCTCTTTTCGCAGGAAAAACTACTGTCTGCGGTTGATTCATATTACGACTTCCTTTCATTAGATGGTTACACTGAACGTCCTTATCTGAACTTCAGAACTTTATCCGACTCAAAATGGACTTTCAACCAACCTGAGGAAAACAAATGGCAAAATCAACTCAAACCCACAAATTCCGGCAATTATTTGAAGATATTTGGTCCCGATTTTTTTGTATCTTACAACGGAGCATCGCCTTACGGACAAAATGACGGCTTGTTATGGCAAGGTAAAGGATTGAATGCGTACTTGTCAGCAGGCATGAGGTATGAGAAAAATGGTTTTGCACTGACTTTCAAGCCAGAGCTTGTATTTTCAGAAAACAAATCGTTTCTTTTCATGCCACCCAATTCCGTTTACAGTGGAGACCTTTATAACAATAAAGCCAGTATTTTTGGTTACCACGGAGTCCAATATATTGATGCCCCACAGCGATTCGGGAATGCGCAGCTTTTCAAATTCGGATGGGGTGATTCTGAAATCAGGTATTCATCCAACGCTTTCACAGTAGGGCTGGGTACCCAGTACCTGTGGCTTGGTCCGGCAAAACTCAATCCGGTTTTGCATTCTAACAACGCCCCATCCTATCCGAGGTTTGACATTGGTGTCCGCCCGACAAACATCCGGTTTGGAAAATGGAATGCCGGCAAAATCGAAGCCCGTCTGTGGTTGGGACAACTGCGGGAGTCTGATTATTTTGACCATAATGAGACTAACAACTACCGACTGTTTTCCGGTTTGTCTGTCGCATATGCTCCTTCTTTTCTGCCCGGGCTAACATTGATGGCTAACAGAAACTTCATGTGCCAGTGGGAATACAATTCCTTGTTATCAATCCCTGATTTATTTTTTATTCCGATGAATATTCATGGGGGGCGTGATACCTGGGATCAGCGGGCTTCCATCGGCTTTAACTATTTGTTGCCGGGGTCCGGATTTGAGGTTTACAGTGAGATCGGATTAAATGATTATAGTCCAGGCCTGGATGGGTATATCAGATACCCTTTTCACAGCCTTGTTTATACATCCGGCATGCGAAAATCGCTTGACTTGATTCTGTTTAATAGATCTCTGCGTGGAGAGTTATTATTGGAAGTAAGCAACCTGGAAGTTTCACAGGACTTTCAGTTTGATGGTAAATCCACATTCTATGCACACGGACAGATTTTACAAGGCTATACAAACAAAGGACAATGGCTGGGTGCAGGAAACGGAACAGGAGGGAACAGTCAGTACCTTGGATTCAAATTATATCATCCAAAAGGATTGTTCAATATCTTTGTACACCGTCAGAACCCGGACAACGATTATATATACCAGTTCTCAGTAGGTACCGAAAATACCGAAACTGTAATGGCTAATATAAGAGATTTCAAAGCAGTCATGAGTGCAGGAATCAACGGAGTTTATTACATTCGTCCGGGAATTCAACTTCGTGCAGGAATAAGCTACATTACAGAGCACAATCCGCTTTACAATGCCATTCGCTGGGAAGAAACATCTAAAAGACGTTCTGTACATCTGGAAACAGGAATAAATTACACTTTATAAATAACGCTTATATAGAAAACATGAAAAAACACTTTACTTTTATTTTACTGCTTTTTGCTTGCGTTCTTGTTCAAGCAGCACAGGTCGATACAATCAGTGTTTACGCTGAAAAAATGAAGAAGGAAATCAAAACTGTCGTTATTAAGCCTGAAAATTACTCAAAAAAGAGGCAATATCCCGTCATTTACCTTTTGCATGGCTACAGTGGTAATTATGCCAATTGGGTTAACAGGGTTCCGGCCGTTAAAGAGCTGGCTACGCAATATGGAATTCTCTTTGTTTGTCCTGACGGGGGTTACAGCAGCTGGTATCTGGATAGTCCTGTAGATCCTGAATTTCAATATGAATCCTTTATCACAAAGGACTTAATTAACTTTATCGACAAACAATACGCGACCATTCCCAACCGTAACGCGAGAGCCATAACCGGATTAAGCATGGGAGGTCACGGGGGCCTGTACCTGGCTATCCGCAACCGTGATCTGTTTGCTCATGCAGGAAGTATGAGCGGGGCAGTGGATGTATTGGGTACTTCAAAGAAATACGACCTTACCAAACGGATAGGGAAAAGCTACGAAGAAGCTCCTGAACTCTGGCGCTCACATTCAGTAGCATACCTTGTTGAAAGTTTGAAAAACAATGACCTCAATATTATTATCGATTGCGGTGTTGCAGATTTCCTATATGAAATGAATGCTGCTTTGCATCAGAAACTAATCAAGCTGGGAATTGATCATGATTATATCGAACGTCCCGGGAAACACAACTGGGAATACTGGACCAATGCGATACATTATCAGGTGTTGTATTTCAGCCGGCATATCAATCACTAAAGTTGAGAGTAAGAAATCAAGTTAATAATCAAGTTAATGATAGCAGGATATCACTGAGGTTGAGAGTGGGCTGGTATATCACTGAAGTTGAGTGTGGGAAATAAAGTTTATTATCCAGTTCTATATAAAACAGGCTGTCTCAAAATAAAAATGAGTCAGCCTCTTTCCTTTCAAATAGAAAAAGTTGTTTTTTCAAGATATTTCTATCTGTTCAAATCTCAGGAAGTGATTTTAAGTGTTTTTTTGGTTTTTAGATCA
>JAEWUM010000025.1 GCA_023459355.1 Bacteroidota bacterium
CTATTCGCTAAAATAAACCCGCTTCACCCTCCTCGAAACGCCGGTCAGTATTTCGTAGGGTATCGTATTTAATTTATCTGCCATTTCGGCAATGGTGATGTAATCGCCGAAAATTTCGACTGTATCACCTTCCTGTACATCCATGCCGGTTACATCAATGGCAATCAAATCCATCGAGACATTGCCGAACACCCTGGCACGTTTTCCTTTAACAAGCACTTCTCCCAGACCGTTGCCCAGTTTGCGGTTATAGCCATCGGCATAGCCAATCGGTAACATGGCAATCAGCTTGTCTTCAGTCGCTATCCCATTGCGACTATAACCCACTGTTTCACCGGCTTTCACCTGTTTTAGTTGTAAGACAATGGTCTTCAGGGCGCAGACTTGTCGAAGCTTCACTTCAGGCAAGGCCGAAATACCATAATGGCCAATTCCCAGTCGCACCATATCAAACTGAAATTCCGGGAAACGTTCTGTTCCGGCAGAATTCAGGATATGTTTCAAAATGCGGTGTGGAAAGGCTTTCGAAAATTTATCAGCACAGGTATTTAACACACCCACCTGTTGCCGGGTAAAGTCATCCAGACGCGGTTCATCTGCTCCCGCCAGATGAGAAAACACGGAACGTACCTTTACCTGATTTTCGCTTTTCAGTAACTCAATCAACCCATCTACTTCTTCAGCATCAAATCCCAGGCGATGCATACCTGTATCAATCTTGACGTGTATGGGATAATCAGTCAGCGCCAGTTTACCGGCAGCCTCCATGAATGCTTTCAACAAATTAAAGCTGTAAATTTCCGGTTCTAAATTATTTTCGAATAACACATCGAAAGCACTCTTTTCCGGATTCATCACCACAATCGGGATACGAATACCGGCGCGACGTAACTCAGCACCTTCATCGGCAACAGCCACAGCCAGATAATCAACGCGGTGATGTTGCAGGGTTTTCGCAATTTCAACCGATCCGCTACCATAAGCGAACGCTTTCACCATGCTCATGATTTTTGTTTCTCTGCGCAGTTTCGACCTGAAATAATTCAGGTTGTCGACCAAAGCATTCAGGTTCACCTCCAACACAGTTTCATGCGCAATTAGCTCCAGTTTATGAGAAATCTGTTCAAAACCGAATTTTCGTGAGCCCTTCAACAAGATGGCTTCATGTCGGAAACCAGCTGATATCGGATCGTTGAGAAACGATTCGGTGGTTGGGAAGAAATAGGATTCAATGGCCGAAAAAGCAGCTGCATGTCTGCCTATCTCGTCGCCTATCCCGATGAATCTATGGCAATTCCGGGCTAAGATAAGCTCTGCTACCTTTTGATACAGCACATCGGGCTGAAATCCACTTTGCAAAATATCCGAAAGGATAATGGTTTTTGACAATTGCTTCGACACTGACTGTTGTGAAAGAAAATCGAGCGCAATGTTCAGTGCATTCAAATCAGCATTGTAACTATCGTTGATAATCAAACAGTCCTGCACTCCATGCTTCACCTCCAGACGCATTGCCACTCGTTCGAGCTGAGACAGTTTACTATTAATATCCCCGACATTATATCCCTGATAAATAAGACAGGCAATACAGTGCATGGCATTCTCGACCGAAGCATCATCTGTAAACGGTATTTGAAAAGTATATTGTACATATTGGCGTTTAACAACCAACTCCGTTTGAGTTGCTGATTTGCTGATACTCAGGAGTTGCAGGTAACAGTCGGGCTGTTGTCCCCAACTCAACAACGCAGCATCTAAACCAGCTTGCTTAATTTCAGCATCCAAATGCGGATTATCCTCATTATATATCAAAACTTTAGCATGGGTAAAGAGCTTCAGTTTTTCTGTTATTTTCTGTTGCTGACTGATAAAGTTTTCCTGATGAGCATCGCCAATGTTCGTAAAAATCCCGATGGTCGGACGCACAACATGTTCGAGCTTAGCCATCTCTCCCGGCATGGAAATACCGGCTTCAAAAATACCCAGTTGCGTATCGGGTCTCAACTGCCAAACCGACAGAGGAACGCCAATCTGAGAATTATAGCTACGTGGCGAACGCACAATTTTACATTCCTCGTGCAAAAGCTGGAAAAGCCATTCCTTCACGATTGTTTTGCCATTGCTGCCGGTAATCCCGATGATCGGAATTGAAAACTCCCGGCGATGTGCCGCCGCAATCTGTTGCAAAGCCATGAGAGTATCATCGACCAATAAAAACAGGGCATCCTGCATGGTTTCAAACTCGTCACGTACCTCACTGATGACAAAAGCACGCAAGCCCTGGTTGTACAATTCCTGTACATACTGATGTCCGTTATTCCGGCTGGTAACCAATGCAAAAAACAGACTTTCAGCAGGAAAAGTCAGCGACCGACTGTCGGTCAGCAACCATCCTATTTCCCGGTCTCCGGCAATATTGCCTCCAAAACCGAGGATGTTGGTAATTTTTGAAAGTAACACCTGATTATTATATTGAATAAATATAGACTAAACCAATTGATATGAACTGAAAAACGGATTCACACTGAATGTCAAAACTGAGTCTGTAAATCCGACGTCAAAATTACAGAATAATATTTTAACTTAGAATACAAAAAGAAAAAACCGGTAAATTAATATATAAAATACCCGAAAACAGCACTCCTGTGTCTCATAAACTTATAAGTACAACCCGTTTTCTTTTACAAAAGCGAGTACACCGGGACTCAGCCAGCAGGAAACATCCTTTTTTTCTTTTAGCATATCCCTGATTTGGGTCGAAGAAATATCATAATATGGGGTGTCTAACAAGTGCATTTGAGGATACGTTCCGGCAACAGTTGAAAAATCATACCCTTTTCTTGGATATACGTAAACAGGAAAATTTTCCAGTATCTCCCGGTAGTTCTTCCACTGATCGAATATCACAGCGTTGTCGCTCCCGATCATCAACGCGAAATTATATCCGGGATATAATGCTGTAAGTCGATGCAGGGTATCGATGGTATATGAAGGTACAGGCATGGTGAATTCCACATCTGATGCTTTTAGTTTAGGATTACCGCCGATAGCAGCAACTACCATGTCTAACCTGATAAATTCATCCAATTGTGACGCCTGATCTTTCAGGGGATTACAGGGTGAAACCACGAACCAAACCTCATCAACCAATTGTTTATCAATCAGGAATTCAGCCAACTTTTGATGACCAAGATGGATGGGATTAAAAGAACCGGAATAAATGGCAATTTTCATATTTTTCTATCGCAATATAGATAAAATTATGTTGCAAAAGTATCAAAAATCAGCTATCTTTGCTCAACTTTACACCAAAGTTTAACAATTTGGTGTATAAAACATACCCTATATATGAATATCACCGAACGTTTTCTCAAATACGTCAGTTTTCACACGACTTCTGATGACAGCACCAATTTAACGCCAAGTACGCCGGGACAAATGTTTTTCGCCCAATATCTGGTTGAAGAACTCACAGCTATCGGTCTCACCGACATTACGCTCGACAAGAACGGCTATGTCATGGCAACTTTACCGGCCAATACCAGCAAGGCCATTCCGACTATAGGCTTCATTGCACACCTGGACACCAGTCCCGATATGTCGGGAAAAAACATCAAACCGCGGATTGTCGAAGACTACGACGGGAATGATATTTTATTAAATGAAGAAAAGGTAATCGTACTGGAAACTTCCAAATATCCCGAAATCACTAAATACAAGGGACAGGATATCATCGTGACCGACGGCACTACGCTGCTGGGAGCCGACGATAAGGCCGGAATCGCTGAAATCGTCACAGCCATGGAATACCTGATTGCCCATCCGGAGATTAAACACGGTAAAATCAGGATAGCTTTTACCCCGGATGAAGAAATCGGACAGGGCGCTCATCATTTTGACGTGGAGCAATTCGGTGCTGAATGGGCTTACACGATGGATGGTGGCGAAATAGGCGAACTGGAATTTGAAAATTTCAATGCTGCTGCCGCGAAAGTTACTTTCAATGGATTGAATGTACATCCCGGCTACGCAAAACATAAAATGAAGAATTCCATACGAATTGCGCACCAGTTTATTTCCATGCTCCCCCGCCACGAGACTCCCGAACATACAGATGGTTACGAAGGATTCTATCACCTGATGAGCATGGAAGGCAATGTAGAAAAAACTACGCTGAACTACATCATCCGTGATCATGACCGCGATCGTTTCGAACGAAGGAAGAAAGAAATGCAGCATCTGGTTAACAAAATCAACGCGGAATTCGGAGACAACACGGCCACAGTAGAACTCAAGGACCAGTACTACAATATGCGTGAAAAGGTGGAACCACTGATGCATATTGTGGATCTGGCAGCAACTGCCATGAAGGAAGTGGGTATCACACCCAACATCAAACCTATCCGGGGCGGCACCGATGGCTCACAACTCTCATTCAAGGGACTTCCCTGCCCCAATATCTTTGCTGGGGGACATAATTTCCATGGCCGGTTCGAATATGTGCCGGTTCAATCCATGGAGAAAGCAACACAGGTTATTGTAACAATCGTAAAAAATTTGGCCAACTAAAATGAACTTCACACCTTTTATCAACATTCACAAGGCATTAGATGCTAAAATGCATGAATTTGCCGGATACCTGATGCCGATTGAATACTCGGGTATCATCGACGAACATTTGACTGTACGGAATGCCGCCGGCGTATTCGACGTATCGCACATGGGCGAAATCTGGGTCAAAGGTTCGAAAGCCTTCGATTTTGTACAGCGCATGACAACAAACGATATAGCGGCTTTACCCATCGGGAAAATACAATATTCCTGCCTCCCGAATGGCAAAGGGGGAATCGTGGATGACATCCTGGTGTATCATTACGAATACCAGAAATACCTGCTGGTCGTGAATGCCTCTAACCTGGAAAAAGACTGGAAATGGCTCAACGACAACAACACCGAAGGCGCTGAAATGGACAATGCATCGGAATGGATGGCGCAACTGGCTATTCAGGGTCCCAAAGCCACACAGATTCTGCAAAAACTGACCAGTATCAATCTCTCCGAAATAGCTTATTATCACTTTACCGTGGGTGATTTCGCAGGAGTTGATGAAGTAATTATTTCCAATACCGGCTACACGGGTGCAGGCGGTTTCGAGTTGTATTTTCTACCCGAACATGCCGAAAAAATATGGTATGCCATTTTTGAAGCAGGTAAAGAAGAAGGTATCAAACCCATCGGACTCGGTGCCCGTGACACCCTGCGATTGGAAAGTGGATTCTGCCTTTATGGCAATGACATTGACGACACCACCTCTCCTATTGAAGCAGGTTTGGGGTGGATTACCAAATTTGTAGAAGGGAACAACTTCATCGACCGGCCCTTGTTCGAGAAACAGAAAGCTGAAGGGGTGAGTCGCAAGCTGATTCGATTCGAACTGACCGAAAGAGGCATTCCGCGTCACGATTACGACATCGTAAATGAGCAGGGTGAAGTAATAGGCAAAGTCACTTCCGGCACTATCCTTCCCGGTACGAAAACAGGCATCGGCATGGGGTATGTAGCAACACCATACGCTACAAAAGGAACAGGCATCTTTGTCGATATCAGAGGAAAAAAAATAAGCGGAGTAGTGAAATAACTACACCCGCTTATGAAAATAAATTAGTTTGAAATACCGTTGGACAATCTGTTTAGCGGTATTTCTGTTAACACATTCGCTTCAACGGCATATAATTTATCCTTGTATATGAAGATTGTTTTGCCCACATTTAACTCTGCCACCACTTTGCCTGCACTGTTTATGACGAAAAGTGTTTTATCATGATACAGAAAAGTATAAGATTGATGTGCCCCTTTGTAAACATACAATTCACTTAATTCAATTTTTCTTTCAAATTCAAGATTTCGGTTTAATTTAACAACATAGCCCCTGTTACTCATAAAGTATATAGCTCGGGGATCAAACTCATGTAAACTTTGAATGATAGAATCCGACTTGATATAGGTGGCAAATTTGCTAACGTCATACTCAAATTCACCCGTTTGTTCTGCATCATACAAAATAGTTTTATAATCATTGGTTTTCAAAGAATAACGAATTGACCGGTCTTTAAAAATTAATTCAAAACTATCTTTACCGGTAACGTAACTTAATAAAGGATTCCTTTTCAGCCCGAATAACGACAATGCAAGTTCATAACCGCCGTTTTTATCAAAAATGGCCATATAAGGTTCCCCAAAGCTGCACCCCTTACCATTGTATCTGGCTTCTCCCCTGTTGATGAGATAAACTTTTGTACTATCAATCAGTAAAGTTGAATGACTTGTCTCCTTTGGTAATTCCGTTCTCCATTTCACTCTACCATCGTGAGACAAACAAGTTACATAATCTTTTGAAGCAAAATAGATATAAAGACTGTCGGTTACAACATTGGAGACCAGATTAGAAACCAGATCATGGCCGGTCGAAAACACAAAACTACCTGTTAGTAAACCCAGTACAGCCCCGGCAACGTTCGCACCAACTGTTTTTGAATAGTCTTTCACACCTGTTTTAACATCATAATCCCACCCTTTTCCAGTTTCCAAATTCAGGTGATGTAAACCGGATGCAACAAGCAGGATGGCAGTATCATTTAAGTTTACAATATCATCCCAACCATAACTTTTATCAATTTTCCTTTCCCAACGTACTTTTCCCGTTGTTAAATCAACACAGGAAAGTTTTTCTGAGAACGTTTGCGCGAAACTGTTGTATTTATAACCAAAAGCAATATTTAGACCCGGTATTGTAGAGTAAATCAGAACTTTTGAATTCCAAAGATCTTTTCCCGTAGTCATTTCAACACGGGTAGTTGAGCCATACCCGACATTATGAAAGAGCACACCATTGTATTGTTCTATTGATGCATTTCCAAAATACACCTCTCTTGTCCAGTTTATATCTTTTGAATTCAAATCAAATGAAGCTAAAACCCCTTTATTATTCAAATATTTGCCGTTTTTACTCAACCCCCGGAGTTGCAAAGTCAGAGTCCGGAAAGTAGTATCCGGTTGACAATCATAAATCCTCTCATTAAATTCGTAAGTAGTTCCCGTTATGCTTTCCCCGGTCATCAGGTCTGTTCCGACAATCACACCGGTGTTGCTTCTGACAGTTTGACCGGCAACCAGGATAGCATGCAACAACAGCAGAGTGATAAAAACCGTTTTATTCATATTGATAATAAATTTAGTGTTTGTTTATGCAGCGCAAACCAGATATTTCAATCCGTAAGATTAAAATTTATTCAATAAGTTTTATAGACAACGGCGCATAATTCATATTGCTGAAACCTACTAACCCATAAACCGTTTCACCCGGATTGATGTCGCGATACAGGATATCATACTGACTCAGTTCATTATAAAAATCTTTGTTTGCACTTCCTGCCGCGATCATATTTCCCCCGGAAATTGCAGGTCCAAGGATCAACCCAACAGGAAAAGGATCTGAACCATTAACACTCAACGTTAATGGAGACAATAGAAGATACAGCAAATGACTTGGAACAGATTGCTTCAGGGCATTTCTTGTTGTAAGGGCATCTAACGGGTAAAGAATTACATTCCCATTATAAAATGCAGCATTTTTACTGATATTCACAATCCTATCTGAATTGTTTTTAATTTTCACTGCAACTACCTTTACGTTATTTTTTCTTTCTTTTTTCGAAAATTTTGTATTCCCTTTTTCATTTAAAACATCGTAACGGTAACTCAGGATTATGTCCTGAATGTCCATAGAACTTGTATAACCAATGTTTGGGGGATTAATCGCACGATAACTCTGAGCACAACCAAAAAAGATAAAAAACAGAGCAAACAGAAAGCTAAATTGAATATATTTTCTCATTCTTTTTAAAAATTTAATTGTTATTTTTTGATCATTTTTTCTATATATTAGAGTTTATTTGAATTAATTTTTTATACAATTGATGTTCAACAATATTGATTTATATTTCTCGTTAATAATTCATATTCTTAACCAATATGAATCATGCAATACGACAAGATTAAAAAGCG
>JAEWUM010000026.1 GCA_023459355.1 Bacteroidota bacterium
CGCTTTTTAATCTTGTCGTATTGCATGATTCATATTGGTTAAGAATATGAATTATTAACGAGAAATATAAATCAATATTGTTGAACATCAATTGTATAAAAAATTAATTCAAATAAACTCTAATATACTGTATAAATGCTTTTTTTTATGTTTGTAAAACAATTTTTACATAGAAATAGTTGCTGAGATTTTGTAATTATAATTCTTTTTGTACCTTTGTGTGCGAACACGGAAATAGGGAAAAGCACACAAAATAAAGTCTACATATCTGATTTACTTACCTTTAACCCGCATTTACGACTAATAAGGTTCAACCTGATCTGAGATACAATTTACAAGGGTAGGTTTTGATCCATAAAAATTGAAATTTAAATTTAAAAAATATACAATCATGAGAAAATTTCTGGATGAGAACTTTCTATTGCAGACACCAACTGCTCAGAAGTTATATCACGAACATGCAGCCAAACAGCCGATAATCGATTATCATTGCCACCTGGTTCCATCGATGGTAGCCAACGATCATCAATTCAAAACCATTACCGAAGCATGGTTGGGAGGCGATCATTATAAATGGCGTGCCATGCGTACCAACGGTGTGGATGAGAAATTTATTACCGGAAAAGAAACATCCGATTGGGAGAAATTTGAAAAATGGGCTGAAACAGTGCCGTATACCATGCGTAACCCTCTGTATCACTGGACACATCTCGAACTGAAAACAGCTTTCGGTATTGAAAAGTTATTATCGCTTAAAACAGCCCGTGAAATTTACGACGCCTGTAATGAGAAACTGAACTCTCCTGAATATTCTGCCCGTAATCTGATGCGTCACTATAAAGTAGAAGCAGTATGTACAACAGATGATCCGGTAGATTCACTCGAACATCACATCAAAACTAAAAACGACGGTTTTGAAATCAAAATGTTACCTACCTGGCGACCGGATAAAGCAATGGCTGTTGAAAGCGCTGCCGGTTTCCGTGCATACGTGGAACAATTGGCACAAGTTTCAAAAACAAACATTGCTAATTTCGACGATATGATTATCGCCCTCCGTAAACGCCACGATTTCTTTCACGAAATGGGATGTAAATTATCTGATCATGGTATCGAAGAATTCTATGCGGAAGACTACACCGAAACAGAAATCAAGAATATTTTCAATAAAATTTACGGCGGAAAAGAATTAACCCGGGAGGAAGTACTGAAGTTTAAATCGGCCATGCTGGTTATTTTTGCTGAAATGGATTGGGAAAAAGGCTGGACACAACAATTTCATTATGGAGCCATCCGTAACAACAACACCCGTTTGTTTAATAAGTTGGGACCTGATACTGGATTCGACTCCATCGGCACCTTTTCTACAGCCAAATCCATGTCGAAGTTTCTGAACCGACTCGATACGAATGATAAGTTAGCTAAGACAATATTATACAATCTCAATCCGGCCGATAATGAAATGATTGCAACCATGATCGGTAATTTTCAGGATGGGACAGTTCCGGGAAAAATTCAGTTTGGTTCGGGTTGGTGGTTCCTGGATCAAAAAGACGGTATGGAAAAACAAATGAATGCGCTTTCAGTATTGGGATTATTGAGTCGCTTTGTCGGTATGCTTACCGATTCCAGAAGCTTCCTCTCCTACCCACGTCATGAATACTTCCGCAGAACCTTGTGTAATTTAATCGGCAATGATGTAGAAAATGGTCTGCTTCCTGAGTCTGAAATGGAGTTCATCGGACAAATGGTAGAGAACATCAGCTATTACAATGCGAAGAAATTCTTTGATTTTTAAAATGTGAAATCAGTAATTAATTGGTCTAAGGTCTAAATGCTTATGTATACCTTATATGGTTTAACAGTTTTCTTTTGTGCCTTTTGTGGTTTAAAAAAATGAACAATAGTAGAATGATTTCGTATTAAATTGATACTTCAGCAAAAAAATAGACTGTATTTTTGCGCAGTAAAAAATAATGTGCTACTTTTGGTCAACCAATTTTTAAAAAATGATTATTTTTATACAAAAAGATGAGTAAAAAGATTGTAACTTTTGGAGAAATTATGCTTCGTCTGGCCACACCGGGCTACGAACGTTTTAGTCAGGCAACACAGTTTAACGCTACTTTTGGTGGTGGAGAAGCTAATGTAGCCGTTTCACTTGCCAACTACGGACTAAATGCCGAATTTGTAACCCGTTTACCCAAAAACGACATTGCTGAGTCGTGTATCATGACCCTGCGCAAATATGGCGTTGGCACACAAAACATCCTGCGTGGAGGCGAACGGGTTGGTATTTATTTCCTGGAAACAGGAGCTGTGGCACGTGCCAGCAAAGTAGTTTACGACCGTGCCAATTCATCCATAGCCGACATCAAACCGGGGATGGTAAACTGGCGTGAAGTACTGAAAGATGCCGACTGGTTTCACTGGACGGGAATTACTCCTGCTTTGTCTCAGGGTGCTGCGGATGCTTGTCTCGAAGCTATACAGGTGGCAAACGAAATGGGGGTAACGGTTTCTACCGACCTGAATTATCGCAAGAATCTCTGGAAGTATGGCAAGTCAGCTTCTGAAGTGATGCCTGCCCTCGTTTCAGGATGTGATGTAATTTTAGGGAATGAAGAAGATGCTGAAAAGGTATTCGGCATTAAACCGGAAGGATTCGATGTGGCTCATACCGGAGGAGAAGTGAACGCAGCTGAGTTCGAGTCGGTTTGTAAACAACTGATGACTAAATTTCCCCGTGCAAAAAAGGTTATCATCACTTTACGTGGTTCTATCAATGCTAATCACAATACATGGAGAGGCTGTTTGTATTCTGATGGATCACTGAAAATATCAAAAGATTATGATATTACCCATATTGTTGACCGTGTAGGGGGTGGCGACTCATTTATGGGTGGCTTGATTTACGGTTTGCTTACTTATACCGACAGCGATCAGAAAGCTCTCGAATTCGCTGTGGCAGCCTCTTGTCTTAAACACACCATTTACGGTGATTTCAACATGGTTACCGTTACCGAAGTTGAAGCCCTGATGGGTGGTGATGGTTCAGGAAGGGTGTCGAGATAGCGGAAAACGTAGGGGCGCAATGCTTGCGCCCAAAAGCGGAAAACGGAAAGCTTGAAATTTATACAAAAACATCAATAGCCCCGGGTTTTAACCCGGAGAATATATAAAAATTAAAACATGCGTTTCACAAAATTAGAAGTATTATCAGTGATGAAAACAACCGGTATGGTTCCGGTTTTCTATCACAAAGACATTGAAGTGGCCAAACAGGTGCTGAAAGCTTGCTATGCCGGAGGTGTTCGTGCCTTTGAATTTACCAACAGAGGTGAATTTGCTCACGAAGTTTTTGGCGAATTGACAAAATTTGCAGCCAAAGAATGTCCCGAAATGATTATGGGAATCGGTTCTATCGTGGATGCACCGACTGCGGCACTTTATATTCAGTTAGGTGCTAATTTCATTGTAGGTCCGCTCTTTAATCCGGATGTGGCTAAAGTTGCAAATCGCCGGCTGGTGCCTTATGCCCCCGGATGTGGCTCTGTGTCTGAAGTTGGTTTTGCACAGGAAATGGGCTGTGACTTGTGCAAGGTTTTTCCCGGTGATGTTTTAGGCGCCGGCTTTGTAAAAGGACTGAAAGCCCCTATGCCATGGTCGAACCTGATGGTAACAGGTGGAGTAAAACCAGAAGAAGCTAACCTGAAAGCCTGGTTTGATGCCGGTGTAACCTGTGTCGGTATGGGCTCTAATCTTTTTCCTGCTGAAATGATTAAAGCACAAGACTGGAGCAGCATTACTAAGCTCTGTGCTGACGCCCTGCAAATCATACAAAAAGTACGCAAATCATAAATTATAAACTTGAAATAAAATAAAAATGAGTAAAGTACAAGAAGTAACCCAGAAAATGACTCAGTACCGATGGACAATTGTTGCCATGCTTTTTTTCGCAACAACCATCAACTATCTTGACAGACAGGTTTTATCCCTGACCTGGAAAGACTTTATCGCTCCGGAATTCCATTGGACAAACACACACTATGGGACGATAACTTCCCTGTTCTCGCTGTTTTATGCGATAGGAATGTTGTTTGCCGGTCGTTTTATTGATTGGATGGATACCAAGAAAGGATTTATGTGGGCCATTTTCATTTGGTCACTCGGTGCTATTCTGCATGCGTTTTGTGGAATTGCAACTTCAGGAATAGTTGCCGGCGAATGGTTTGTAGGATTTGAGGGGGCTAGAGAAGCAATCGCCGGAGTAGGCAATGTTGCAAAGGTGTTAAATGTTAGTGTAGTATTATTCATTTTTGCACGATTAGTACTGGCCTTAGGTGAAGCCGGAAACTTCCCTGCTGCAATCAAAGCTACAGCAGAATATTTTCCTAAAAAAGACCGCGCCCTTGCAACCAGTATCTTCAATGCGGGAGCTACTGTCGGAGCTTTGGCAGCTCCGGTTACAATTCCTCTTATCGCTAAAGCATGGGGCTGGGAAGCTGCCTTTATCGTGATTGGGGCTCTTGGTTTTGTTTGGATGGGATGGTGGCAGTTCGGATATAACAAACCGGAGACCAATCCAAAAGTTAATAAAGCCGAGCTTGACTACATCCTTCAGGACCATAATACGCATGCTGATGGAGTTGAAGCCTCCAAACTTGAAGATCAGAAAAAAATGCCTTTCACGAGAACATTAAAATACAAACAAACATGGGCTTTTGCATTCGGTAAGTTCATGACCGACGGTGTATGGTGGTTCTACCTGTTCTGGACACCGGCTTATCTGAGTTCTGTTTACGGACTCGAATCTTCACATCCCAAAGCGCAGTTTGCCCTGTTTATACTTTATCTCATTACATTGCTATCAATCATAGGGGGATGGCTCCCTTCTTATTTCGTAAACAAACAGGGAATGAACCCCTATGCCGGCCGCATGAAGGCCATGCTTATATTTGCGTTCTTCCCTCTGTTGGCCTTGGTTGCTCAACCACTTGGAGCTTACTCCTACTGGTTCCCCATTATTATTATCGGTATCGCCGGTGCTGCTCACCAGGCATGGTCAGCAAATATTTTCTCGACTGTGGGCGACATGTTCCCCAAAAGTGCTATTGCAACAGTAACGGGTATTGGAGGTATGGCTGGAGGACTCGGTTCTGTGTTCATCAATAAAAGTTCCGGGGTACTTTTCGATTACTCAAGAGGTACAACATTAGTTGACAACGAAGTCGTTGTAATGACAAAAGAATTACTGGCAAGCGGAGCTGAATATATTCGTCAGCCCATGCAGTTATTGGGATTTGAAGGAGAAAAAGCTGGTTATCTGATCGTATTCTCTTTCTGTGCAGTTGCCTATTTGATTGGCTGGATTGTGATGAAAATACTCGTTCCTAAATACAAACAAATCAAAATAGAGTAGACAAATTTAATAATTTTAGTTTGATAGTTTTTTTAGTTTGATTGCTTTGCCGGGGTAAAATCCCGGCAAAGTTTTTTATAACCTGTTTATCAGAAATGGATAAGATCTCAACAAGGCTGATTTCTCTTCCTCTACTTTCTTTCTAAAAATAAGACTCTCGTTGCTGTGCTGATGAATGGGACGGTGATTCATCATATTGCTGAACCTTTCAATCTTTTTGTTTACCTGGATGGTTTCTCCGGAAAAATAAGTGGATGAGAACCGTTCCCAAATATATTTCACAGCCTGATCCGAAGGGTGCAGCATGTCGTCGGCATAATACCGGTAATCGCGCAATTCATCCATCTGAATTTCATAAGCCGGAAAATAATGCAAAAAATCAAACTGCCTGAGCAATTGATCAATTGCCAGAAGCAAGATACCCTTACTGATATTATTCTCATGTGCCCCGTCCTTCCAATGACGCACCGGGCTTACAGTAAAAATCACCTCAATTCCGGGATTTACGGCTTTAATTTTAATCAGCAGATCAGCATAATCCTTTACAACTTCCTCAATATTTAACCTGCGCCTGACAAACTGTTCAGCTGGTAGTTTATGGCAATTCGCCACTACCCTCCCATCTTCTTTGAGTTCATATAACCAGGCCGTTCCGAAAGTAATCAGGATGAAATCAGCTTCTCTCAGCATAACAGCCGAAGACTCCAGGCGAGAATTGATTCGTTGCAGACAAATTTCCTGGATTATCTCAGAAAACAATGTGCTGTGAGAGAAACTACTCCACAACGAACCATTCTGAAATAAATCTACTTCAGTATATTTCTTTTCTGTCAGCAAATCAACCAGGCTGTTTTTAATCGATACCGGATTAAAAAGCACCCCGAACGGATTAGATTCAACCAAAAAGCAGGAATCGACCAACTTCTTCCCGATATTTTCAGAAAAACAGGAACCAAGAGTTATTAACTTACTGTGGTGGTCAATTTTCTTTGTAGATGGTGTGATGCTAACTGTTGTGGTAAACATGTGTGGAGTCTCCTCTATCGTAAATTCATCTGTTATCTTCCGTATATATCAGCTTGATTTCTTCATCTGTCAGCATCCTGTCATACACCCTGAAGTTATCAATCAAACCATTAAAAAATCTCATATCCATCGTCCTCAGACAACCTAACAAAGCTATTGAAGTACCTCCTATTGAAGAAGATAAATAATAACTAAATTGATCTGAAACAATTAACTCTCCATTTAAATAATATTTGTATTTGTTATTCGCCCTTGAAATAACCGCATTGTACCATTTATTTGTATCAATTTTAACTGTTGATATCTGGCCTGAGGTATTAAAATAAATATTATCATTGCCATTGTCATTTTTCACGGAAATAGTATGCATTCCATATTTTAAAGTAGGATTGTCTGAACTGTAAATAACGCCCAAAACATCTTTTGTACTTAATGCATTAAACCACACACTCAATGTTACAGACTCATAGTCAAACGGATCTTCAATCTTAACAAAACTATTTACCCCATTAAAATAAACAACCCAATTTGAATCATTAGACACAGGCATGAAGAAATTTATCGTGTTTCCGGTAGCGTGATTCAAACCCGCCACATCATTAAGATTGTTCTGAAAAGTATAAAATGAGACTAAACTATCATCGGTTGGTTCAACATCTAACACATTAACAATAATGACACCTACTCCCAACAAAGAATGATCATAGCTGTTTGATACAGATATAACTAATTTATATATTGGCTTTTTCTCAAAATCCAAAAAGGATGCATTATTTACATAAAGAACTCCACTATTTTGATTTATCCTGAAAACGTCATTATCGTTACCGCCAATTATCTCAAAAATTTGATTTGCAACTTTAGCATTGGATGTAATCACAGTATCTACAATAGAACCAGTAGATGCATTCTCATGCACCTCGAACACCTGGGTATCAACAACCGGAGCCTCATCGCAAATTTCACATTTATCCGGCTCGCATGAAACAAATAAACAAATTATAAAAACTGGAAATGCAAACAGAATTCCGCTTTTGAGAGTCATTATTTTATGTGATTTAAAATAGCTTGCCATTGTAAGCAATACTGCCAGTATAGTAAAGATTTTTTTTCTCATTGGTCTTGTTTTTTGTTATTATTAATCAAAAAAATGAATGCAAAAGCAAGGACTAAGAAAAGGACATTACAAATTTAAGTCAAAATTTTCATATCTAATGCTTATTTATAAAAAACAGTATATACTTTGCTGGATATATAATAAAAAAGCCCCGGAGTTTCCCCCGGAGCTTCCCATTACGGCTGTAAATTTATGATTTTGATGTTGCACAACATCCTTTCTTTTCTGCGCTCGCTTTCGCTTCGCAGTTTTTTTTCTCTGCTTTATCACAAGCTTTCTTTTCCTTGCAACAAGCATCTTTTTTGTCTTTGCACTCAGCTTTTTGTTCTGTTTTGGTACACTCTTTCTTGTCTTTAGTGGTATCCTGAGCTACCATACCTACTGCAAAAAACACTAATAACGATAAAATTAATACATTCTTTTTCATACTGATATTCTTTTAATTGTTGTTTAATTTTCTGATTGATTCGGGAGTGAAAATACAATGTTTAATTTAAATTCATTCTACTTAAACCCCTTTTTTGAGTATTTTTATGATTTATTTGCTACCAGACTTCTACATTGCACATATTTTTACAATTTCAAAGCTTTTTACATCATTTTCTTTCATCCTGTTGAACTTTCGCTTCGTAGCCTAACTTTTTAATAGCCTCCTGAAGCTTTTCAACCGTTGTCCTGCGGGCATCGTAGGTTACCTGAACCGTTTGTTTCTGTAAATTGACATCCAATGCCTTCACTCCCTTTTCAAATGCAATGTTTTTCTCAATCTTCTGTTGACAACTGTGACAGTCCATAGCCACGTTAAATACGATAGTTGCCCGGTTCGGACTCGATTTCTGTGCAAACACCGTAAAAACGGCCAGGATGGTTACCATTAGTAACGAGATAATTTTTTTTGTTTTCATGACTGTGATTTTTATTATGATTTCATTTTGTGTATTTGTTGTATTGTGTTGTATTGTATCGTTTCGTAGAGACGCACGGCCGTGCGTCTCTACAATATGATTTTCTCTACGATATAATTTATTCGAATCAGTATTTAAAAAATTAGATAAATGAAAGCAACAGAGAGTCTCCCGTATATATGGTTAAGTAATCCGGCAGCCGATCTGACTTTCATCGCTCTTTGAATTTTTGTTTTTTCATTAAGCC
>JAEWUM010000027.1 GCA_023459355.1 Bacteroidota bacterium
ACCTTGTGTCCTTCTTCCACCACGATGGAAACTCCTTCGGGCGTAAGTCCCAGCCGTGTTTCAGCATGCGCGTTTTCACGCGGAATTCCTATCGACAGCCGGGGTTGTCGAACAATTTCCCGGAGCAGCGATTCTTCGGGGAAAAGCATCTTTTGCGAACTCGGATCTTGTCTCATAGGAATTGGTTTTTGAATGGACTACAAAACTAACTGCAATTGTTGAGAATTGCAAGAGGGAGAGATTTATTTTTCTGATTTCCTATAAAACATATTCCATAATCCCCCCGCTGATTTCTAATAGCGATATTTCGCAAAGTTTGGTGAGGTATTGCGCCTGAACCAATCTTTCTTCGGCTTCGAGCAGACTGTTCTGCGCTTCCCTGAGTTCGATCCCGGATAAATCTCCCAGTTTGTACCGCTCGATAGCGATTTCGTAATTTTCACGGGCATGGGATACGTTCTCCTGCTCGAGGTTGGTGAGTTCCATGTTGTTGAGATAGGCCATCCAAAAATTAGAAAAATCACTTTTTAGCGAGAGTTTGAGTTCTGCTATGGCAAGTTCCTGGTTGTTGATTTCAAGTTGCGCATTTCGTTGTTTACGTGAACGGTTGAAGCCGTCGAACAGGTTGAAGCCCAACGTAAGTCCGTAATTAAATCCAAGGTTATTTTGTTTTTTATACGTGCCATATTCATAGATGTTTGAGCCGTAACCGTATCCGGCATTCAGTCGTAAATAAGGATAATTGGCGCTTCTGGCTGCCTGCAGATCCAACACTTTCAGGTTCTTCTCCCGGGCGGCAGTTAAAAGATAGATGTTCTTCTCCAAGACATTACTCCAAAGCGTTTCCTTGCTTAGCAGGGAGTTGAAGTTGATTTCCTGATCAGGAATCTTGATTTCCTGATCGACCGACTCTTCCCCGACAAGTTGGTTAATTCTGACCTTGCTTGAAAACAATACCTCGTGCTGACGAATCAGTTTTGAGCTGTCGGTGTTGAAATCAACCCTGGCCTGTTGTAAGTCCAAACGCGAGAGGTTTCCGATGGTATAGCGGGCCTCAACAATGCGGAGGCGCTCTTTCGAAAGTTTGACGGCAGCATGCAGATTTTTCAGCCGGATACATTGCTGAATATAATTATAATACTCTGCTGTCAGATTCGAAACAAAAGCCTCGACATTCATGCGTGTTTTCAGTTCTCCAATTTGTTGCAGCTCTTTCAATCCTGAATATTTTGCCTGAATGTTAAATCCATCGAAAATGGTCCAGTTGAGATTCACACCTGCTGAAAAATTCTGATTGGAAACACCAGACTGACGAATTACCGGTAAATTTTCATCCTGTGGAAATTGCCCGGTGTTGTTTTCAGTTCCTCCAAAAGTTGAGTTCAAATCAACCGTTGGTAAATAACCTGCATTGCCCGGGGTGGCATTGTTATCCGTAATTTTTTGTTCGTTACGTACCATCCTGAGCTGGAAGTTTTGTTCCAGCCCTTTTTCTATTAACTGCTTCAGGTTAATTACACCTTCAGCATGTAAAATGTTGGAGAAAATCAGCAATATGAATAGTATTTGTTTCATTTTCATTGATTTGTTAATAAACCTGACAGGTTTTCAAAACCTGTCAGGTTTGATTGTGTCAGTACTCCTGCACCTTTTTCTTCGATCTGTCGGATGAAATATATAAATACATGGCAGGAACGATAAACAAGGTTAGAAATGTTGAAATTAAAATTCCACCTACCACCGCTACCCCCATGGCAATTCGTCCGTTAGCTCCTTCACCGCTCGCAAATGCCAGCGGCAATAAACCAAGTACGGTAGAGAAACTGGTCATCAGGATAGGTCGTAAACGTTGAATGGATGCACCTGCCACAGCATTCAGGATATCCATGCCACCTGCCTGACGCTGGTTGGCAAATTCCACGATAAGAATTCCGTTTTTTGCCACCAGGCCAATCAGCATGATGAGACCAATCTGGCTGAAAATGTTCATCGTGATGTCGGCAAACCACATGAAAATCAGGGCTCCTGCTAATGCCAGTGGCACTGAAAGCATGATGACAAACGGATCCTTGAAACTTTCAAACTGGGCAGCTAATACCAGGTAAATCAACACCAATGCAAGGACAAAGGCAAACATCAGGCTGGAAGAACTTTCCCTGAAATCTTTAGAGTCCCCCGCCAACGCGGTTCTGAAAGTGTCATCCAGGGTTTCTTTCGCGATTTTATCCATTTCATCCAAAGCTTCTCCCAGTGTCACACCCGGAGCCAATCCTGAGGTAATGGTCGCGGAACTAAAACGATTATAGCGGTATAACTGGGGAGGCGCAACTGTTTCTTCCAACTCTACCATATTGTCGAGCTGAATCATTTGTCCCTGGTTGTTTTTAAGATAAATTGTTTTCAGATCGAGTGGGGTATTGCGTTGCTGCCGGTTGATTTCACCCAGAATCTGGTATTGTTTGCCATTCATATAAAAATAGCCCATACGCTGACCGCTTAATGCATATTGCAGGGTTTCGCCTATATCGCGGGTACTGACACCTAACAGAGTTGCTTTATCCCGGTCAATATTAATGCGTGTTTCAGGCATCGTAAATTTGAGATCAACATCAGCCATTTGAAACATTGGATTATGGTTTATTTTCTCCAGAAACACCGGTATGACTTCCTGTAACTTGTCAATTGTCGGAGACTGAAGTACATATTGTACCGGCATAGAAGTTCGCCTGCCTCCAAAGGTGGATTGTTGCTGAACAAATGCCCTGGCCTCTGTTTCTTTCCTTACCGATGCTGAAAGCTCATCGGCAATTTCCATCTGGGACCTTTTGCGCTTATCAATATCCGGCAGTAAAATTCTCACCATACTAAATGTACTTCTTACAATTGAAATATTGGACTCCCGTTCATACGCCACGCTATCAACAATTTCTGAAATTTTATCGGTATAATCCCTTATAAATTCGTATGTTGCTCCTTCAGGAGCTGATGTCCTGATAGTTAGTTGAGAACGGTCTTCTAAGGGAGCCATTTCTTCCGGGATGGTAGACCATAACAGTCCGATTAACCCCATGGTGAAGACTACAATAATGATTGCAATCCATTTGTGTTGAAGGAAATATCCCAATGAGTTTTCATATATACGGTTCATCCAGATGAAAAATGGCTCTGTTTTCCGGTATAGCCAGTTATGCTGATCTCTTCTTTTTAATAATTTGGAAGAAAGCATTGGGGTAAAAGTCAACGCGACAAAAGATGAAATAATAACTGCTCCTGAAACGACGATGCTAAATTCACGAAATAAACGACCCGTCAGTCCTTCGAGAAAAACAATCGGGAAAAAAACGGAAACAAGCGTAATAGTCGTGGAAATAATCGCGAAGAAGATTTCTTTTGAACCCTCAATTCCGGCGCGTATGGGGGTCATACCCACTTCAATTTTTTGATAGATGTTTTCAGTCATTACAATGGCATCATCTACTACTAATCCCACCGCCAGTACCACCGCTAACATCGATAGTACATTAATGGAGAAGCCGGCCAGATACATGACAAAGAAAGCTCCAATAAGTGAAACAGGTATAACCACAATGGGGATGAGCGTTACACGCCAATCGCGCAGGAACATGAAGATGATGACAATTACAAGTATAAACGCTACGAAAACCGTGTCCTGTACTTCTTTAATTGAAGCGCGGATAAAGCGGGTATTGTCAAAAACGATTTCAGCGCGGACATCTTCTGGCAAATCCTTTTTCATCTGTTGAACTCTGAGTTGGACTTCATCCGAGATTTCAATTTGATTTGCACCAGGCTGTGGAATGATAATCACACTTACCATGGGAACCCCGTTTAATCGCAGGATGTTTTTTCTATTCTCGGCGTCCAGCTCTGCTTCACCAATATCCCTGAAACGTACAATTCTGAAATTATCTTCTTTGATGATCAGGTTGTTAAATTCATCCGGTGTTTCCATCAGACCCAGTGTTCTGATGGTCATTTCGAGTTTGTCACCTTCAATACTACCGGAAGGCAATTCTACATTTTCACTGTCAATAGCTCTTTTTACATCCATCGGAGTCACGTCATAAGCTGCCATCCTCACCGGATCGAGCCATAAACGCATTGAATACCGGTTTTCTCCCCAGATTTCAACCGCACTTACATTCTGGATGGTTTGCAACCGCTCTTTTACGGTTAATTCAGCTATTTCGGTCAGTTCCAACAGAGAGCGTTTTTCACTTTGAACTGTAATCTGCACAATCGGGTTTGCATCCGCGTCAGCTTTTGAGACGGTTGGGGGGTCGCAATCACGCGGCAGATATCGTTGCGCCCTGGCAACCTTGTCCCTGACATCGTTCGCGGCGGTTTCCAAATCAACGCTCAATTCAAATTCCACGGATATGCTGCTAGAACCCTGTCTGCTTCTGCTGGTAAGCGACCGGATACCGGGAATGCCATTAATTTGTTGTTCCAGTGGTTCAGTTATTTGTTTTTCAATAATTTCTGCATTCGCTCCGGGATAGGTGACTGAAACATTGATGATGGGGTTGTCGACATTCGGATATTCCCTTACTCCCATGTAACTGTATCCGATTATCCCGAGCAGTAAAATAACCAGGATTAATACGGTGGCAAGTACCGGACGTCGTATGCTTAATTCGGATATATTCATCAGTAAAAATTCTTTTGATTATTCGGCTTCATTTTCAACGAAATTGCTGATTATTACATCAAGTCCATCGCGCAGCTGCATCACCCCAGTTGTCAGTAAGGTGTCGCCTGACTGAAGTCCCTGTAGAATTTGCACAGATGAGGCGGTACGCAATCCTTTTCTGATTTCGACCTGACGTGCTTTCCCGTTTTTATAGACAAAAGCCAGATCTCTTCCCATCTCAGCTATGGTTGAAATGCTTGGTGCCACAATGGCATTATTAATCTCCCTCAGTACAATTTCGATGGATGCAGAACGTCCGGGTCTTAACCTGCCACCCGGATTCTCGTACAAAGCACGGGCTTTCAAAGAAAGTGTTTTTTCATCTAAGGTGGTCTCAATGGCATAAACATGTGCCGTGTATACTGTTTCATCCCCTTCCACGACAAACCCGATGCGGGTTCCCGGTCTGATGTTGTTGGCATGACGTTCGTTTACCGAGAATTCAATTTTGAGCGGTGATATTTTGGTAAGTCTGGCTACGACGGTTCCTGTCGATGCAAAAGCTCCTTCGCTAACCCATCTTAACCCGATAATCCCATCGAAAGGGGCCCTCAGTTCGGTTTGTCTTATTCTGGCTTTGACCAAATCAATATCAGCCATCAACTTATCCCTGTCGGTTGTGACGGCCTGATAGGCTTCCTGACTGACGGCATCCTTGTCGAGCAGGGTTCGTTGGCGATTCACCCTTTCCTGTGCCAGCGGAATCTGCGCTTCTAATTTCTTGAGTTCAGCCAGCAATGGCTGATCGTTCACTTTGGCAAGTATGGTTCCTTTTTTTACGGATGTTCCTTCCTTAAAGTAGATATTGGTTATTTTGCCGGAGGACTCAAATGATAAATCCACTTCCTCATCGGGAAGTAACTGACCCTTGGTGCGAAAGACATCGGTTAACTTCTGTGGTTTCAGTACCATGGCATTGACGTCCAATTGTCTGCGATTTTGTTGCGAGGGTTTTCCCGCTGTTGCGTTTTCTGTCTCTCCTCTACTAAATATGCCTTTATATTTAGGGAAGAATACGATTCCGAGTAATAAAATTACAATGGAAGAAAACAGGATAATCTTTGTCTTTTTAGTCATGACTGTGATTGGGATTTGCTAAAATACTTTACAAGCCTGCTAATTTATAAAGATTTATTAATATATGGAATTTGTTTTCAACATATCTGCATTTTTAATCAATTTTTAAGAACTTATTCCACCCATTTCTTTTACATTTGCAAGGTATGAAGGAAGAAGCCTTAGCAAAACTGCAAATCCTTGCTGAATCAGCCAAATACGATGTATCCTGTGCTTCCAGCGGTACCACGCGCAAGAGCAAAGCGGGTGGTATAGGCAATACCGCAGGCTGGGGAATCTGTCATAGTTTTACTGAAGATGGCCGGTGTGTTTCCCTGCTGAAAATCATGCTGACCAACTACTGTATTTACGATTGCGCTTATTGCATCAACCGCCGAAGCAACGATATCCGCAGGGCTATTTTCTCGGTGGATGAACTGGTTGAGCTGACTATTGAGTTTTACCGCCGCAATTACATCGAGGGACTTTTCCTCAGTTCGGGCGTAATCAATAATCCTGATTATACCATGGAGCGAATGGTTCGGGTAATTAAGGAGCTACGAACCACCCATCGTTTCAATGGTTATATCCACATGAAAAGTATTCCGGGTTGTAGTCAGCAACTCGTGCACGAAGCTGGTTTATACGCTGATCGATTGAGTGTTAATATCGAAATCCCGACAGAAAAAAATCTGAAATTGCTGGCCCCGGAAAAAAGCCACGAAAGCGTCTTTAAACCCATGCAATTTATTCAACAGGGAATGCTTGAAAATGCTGAAGAGAGAAAGAAATCACGTTATGTACAGCGTTTTGTGCCCGCGGGACAAAGTACGCAGATGATTGTCGGAGCCACAGATGAAAGTGATAAACAGATTTTGAAAACCTCTGATTTTCTCTATAATCAACCGGGGATGAAACGGGTGTATTACTCAGGATTTATCCCAGTGAACAGTTATGACAATCGGCTTCCGGCGTTGAAACAAGCTCCGCTGGTGCGTGAGAACCGCTTGTATCAGGCCGACTGGTTACTTCGTTTTTATGAGTTTAAGGTGGATGAAATTGTGGATGACAAACATCCCGATTTAGATCTTGAAATTGACCCTAAACTTTCGTGGGCATTGCGACATCCCGAGTTTTTCCCTGTCGATATCAATAAAGCTGAATATCGTGACCTGCTCCGGGTGCCGGGTATCGGTGTTAAATCGGCCAAACTGATTGTGGTTTCGCGCAGATACTCCCGGCTAAATGCCAGAGATTTGAAAAAGATTGGTATTGTCATGAAAAAAGCACAGTACTTTATTACATGTAACGAGCTATCCGGATTAAATACCGTGAATGATACATCTCCGGAGTATGTGCGCAGTTTGCTGGTACCCAGGAAGAAAGGTCGGAAACAGCCCGATTTACAACAAACATCTCTTATTTTTCCTGAATAAGCCTATGATTGTATTTCGTTATGATAAAACATTTGAAGGATTGCTCACGGCAGTTTTTGATGCCTATAGCCGCAATACATTTCCGGTCAGATTACTGTCATCCGACGAAATTGAACCTTTGTTCGTGGATGTGTGTCACACTGTAATTACCGATCCCGAAAAATCCGGTCGTGTCTGGAAGGGGTTGGAGAAAAAAACGTTACTCATTACCCGCAATATGCTTTCATACGTTTGGTTGTCTGAAATTAGTGGGAGCGACGAGACTATGTTCAGATATATAAGAAAGGTCTTCGACAGTAAAATATCAATAGAAATGAATTTTGCAGATGAAGATGTATTGCAGATTCGCAACATCGCTCAAAAAGTGAACAGAGAAAAACAGCGGGTGATAGAATTTGTGCGTTTTCAGAAAACGGCTGATGGTATCTTTTTTGCGCCGATAGCGCCTGAGCATAATGTGCTACCGCTTACATTAGAGCATTTTACGGACCGCTTTGCTGATCAGCAGTGGATTATTTATGATACCAAACGTGATTATGGTTATTTTTATAACCTCAAAGAAACAACAGAAATAACATTGGACAGTGATGCGCTTGTTTTGGAAGGAAAAGTGAATGAGGAATTATTAGATCCTGACGAACAACTGTTCCAACGCATGTGGAAAAGTTATTTTAGGTCTATGGCTATCAAAGAAAGGATTAATCCCGCTTTACACCGGAGAAATCTGCCCAGAAGATTTTGGAAATATCTGACGGAGAAACAATGAAAAAAATCATTGTATGCTTTTCAATACTTCAAGTAATACCAATGCATGGTTCACCTGCTGACTTTTAGCTGCGTAAAGTAAAGTGAGGTTTTGGCCCTTCGCTATTGAAACCATACGTTCTAATTCATCGGTTTTAAATTCTAACTCCTGTTTATAAAGTCCGGTAAATTTTGAAAAATTCTCCGGTTTATGACCAAACCATTTACGAAGCTCCGCTGATGGAGTGATGATTTTGTTCCACTCGTCTATTGCTGCAGATTCTTTCTTCAAGCCTCTGGGCCAAAGCCTGTCGACCAGCATCCTGTAACCATCTCCGGGTTCGGGAGCCTCGTAAACACGTTTGATTTTGATGTTGTTCATAACAGTTTTTTTTCCAACTCAATAGCTTTGGGGAAAAGAATATTGTTTTCCAGATGAATGTGCATATGCAAATCTTCTTCAAATTCTTTCAGCAGCGCAAACGTTACCCGGTAGGTGTTGCAAGCATCAAATGGTGGAGTGTAATTGTCTGTCAGTTTGTCAATTGTGCGAAGTCTCTCACCTTCTGCATCATGTTCGATGTGCATTTCAGCAATTATACCCTGAACGGATCCGAAAGAAGGCATATTGTATGTTTCTCCCGACTCTTGTGCCTTCACCATCTTTCTGATGGCCGGGAATAACATCAATTCCTCTTTTTTCATGTGGGCAGTCAGGTTGCCGGCAGTTGCGTAAAACAACTGTTCTACCTCGATAAGCTCCGGATGACGTTCCCCATGCACTCTTGCCACTTTTTCCACGAAAGGAGTAATTTCCTGAATTCTCGTTGTTACATACCGGTGATGTTTTTTCTCAATATAATCTGCCAATAGGTCCAATGGCCACGATCTGTAGTCCGTTCCTGTGTTGTCATTCGACTGAATAGCCTGCTGTAATTGTGTAATCAGTTGGTTACTGTCGATTTCCTTTCCTGCACAGGCATCCGCGATACTGCGGTTGCCATTGCAGCAAAAATCGATTCCATAACGTTTGAAAACGGGTGCTGTACGGTAGTCCAATGCCACCAGCTGACCAATGTTGTTGTTTTGTGTAATGTTCATAATCCTTATTTTTTATCAGCCACAAATCGTGACCTGTTGTTTATCTGTTTGTTGTTTTAATTTTTATTTTGGATAAAATTGTCTTAAATAAAAGGAAATTTTTTTCAACGTACTAAAGTTGCTTCACCCGATTGAAGTTTGGTTGCTAAATCAAATAAACTGGTGGTTTCCAGCATAGCTTTTAATTCTGATCTGACTTTAACAAACTCGTTGTGTATGGGACAGGGCTTTTCTTCACTACATTCGCTCAGACCTAAACCACAACCATTGTAAACCGAATCACCATCAATTGCAAAAACTATATCACTTACTTTGGTTTGTTTCATCATTTTCCCGTTCATCTCGAAGCCTCCATAAGGGCCGGTCAGTGAATTCACAATGCCCTGCTTGTTTAATGTACCCAGAATCTTTGCTGTGTAGGCTTCCGGAGAACCGGTGTGTTTAGCAACGTCGCCTATTTTCACTCGTTTATTTTCGAGTGACTGAGTGGCAATGTAAATCATTGCTTTGATGGCATGTTCGCAGGCTTTTGAAAACATTTTGTTGTTATTTTGTTGCAAATATATAAACTTTTTTATTTCCGACAAAATTATCGTAAATAAAATTATGATTGATTATATTTCATTCATATTATAATATTTCGAAAGAGAAGATGAAAAATTAACTGGTACTTAGCATCAATGGCAATCATTTAATGTGGTTTTACATTCAATTTGTGTTGAAAAACTCACACTTTTTTTGTAGCTTTGCGAACTAAAATTCACAATCCCCAAAAAATGAATAAAAAAAGAATAAAAAAAGCATTAGTCTCTGTTTATCACAAAGATAAGCTGGATGTAATTATCCAAAAACTGCATGAAGAAGGCGTTGAATTTATATCAACCGGCGGTACACAATCTTTTATAGAGTCATTGAACATTCCGTGTGAAGCGGTTGAAGATTTAACAGGATATCCTTCAATTTTGGGTGGTAGGGTTAAAACATTGCATCCGAAGGTGTTCGGTGGTATTCTTGCCAGACGTGAGCTGGCGCAGGATAATGAACAACTGAATGCTTTTGAAATACCGGAAATAGATTTGGTGATTGTGGATTTATATCCTTTCGAAGCTACAGTAGCAGCGGGTGCTGATGAGCCTACCGTAATTGAGAAAATTGATATCGGTGGAATATCCCTGATTCGTGCCGCGGCAAAAAACTTTAAAGATGTTGTGATTGTAGCTTCACAGGAACAATATGAACCGCTTTTAAACCTGATTCAGGAAAACGGAGCTGAAACAACGCTTGAGGAACGTCGCTGGTTTGCCAAAGAGGCATTTGCGGTTTCGTCGGGTTACGATTCTGCGATTTTCAATTATTTCGATGGGGAAGAGGAATCGGCTTTCCGTCAGGCTGAGAATAATGCAAAGGTGTTGCGTTATGGAGAAAATCCTCATCAGCGCGGGATTTTCTTCGGAAAATTCGATGATATGTTCGAACAGCTTCAAGGCAAGGAGATTTCATACAACAACCTGCTGGATATCGATGCGGCGGTTAACCTTATCAATGATTTCGAAGACATTACTTTTGCCATCCTGAAACACAATAATGCTTGTGGAATTGCCTCCCGCCCATCACTTGTAGACGCCTGGAACGATGCATTGGCAGGCGATCCGGTTTCGGCTTTCGGTGGAGTGCTGGTGACAAATGCCATCATTGATAAAGCGACTGCGGAAGAAATTAATAAAATTTTCTTCGAAGTAATTATTGCTCCGGATTATGACTTGGAAGCGCTTGAGATTCTTTCTCAAAAGAAAAACAGGATTATTCTGATTCTCAAGGATAACAAAATCAAAACAAAACAGTTCCGTTCGTTGTTGAACGGGGTGTTGATGCAGGATAAAGATCTCAAAACCGAGACTACCGATGATTTGAAGGTGGTTACAGATAAAACGCCTACAGAACAGGAAATTGAAGACTTGCTGTTTGCCAATAAAATTGTAAAACATACCAAATCAAATGCCATTGTGCTGGCTAAGAACAAACAAATGTGTGCCAGCGGTGTCGGGCAGACTTCGCGTGTGGACGCACTCGAACAGGCTATCGAGAAGGCAGCTAATTTTAATTTTGATTTGAATGGAGCAGTGATGGCTTCGGATGCTTTCTTCCCTTTTCCGGATTGTGTAGAAATTGCTGCTAAGGCAGGTATTTCAGCCGTGATTCAACCTGGTGGTTCGATCAAGGATCAGGACTCCGTAGACTCCTGCAACCACAACGGACTTTCAATGGTAACAACAGGATACAGACACTTTAAACATTAATAGATTATGGGACTTTTTTCATTCACCCAGGAAATTGCGATCGACTTAGGAACAGCGAATACCATCATTATCCACAATGATAAAATCGTGGTTGACGAACCGTCAGTAGTTGCACTCGACCGTCGTACTGATAAATTAATTGCAATCGGGGAAAAGGCCCGTCAGATGCAGGGCAAAGAAAACGAAGGCATTCGTACGGTTCGTCCGTTACGTGATGGTGTAATTGCCGATTTCTATGCTGCTGAATTGATGATTCGTGGCATGATCAAGATGATTCCCTCCAAAAATTACCTCTTTACTCCTTCACTGAAGATGGTGGTATGTATTCCTTCGGGAAGTACGGAAGTGGAAATTCGTGCGGTACGCGACTCTTCGGAACATGCCGGCGGACGTGAAGTATATATGATTTATGAACCGATGGCTGCTGCTATTGGTATCGGTATTGATGTGGAATCGCCAACCGGCTGTATGATCGTGGATATCGGTGGTGGTACAACTGAGATTGCTGTAATCTCGCTGGGAGGTATTGTTTCCAATAAATCCATCCGCATTGCCGGTGATGATCTTACGCTGGATATTGTTGAGTATATGGGACGTATGCATAATATCAAAGTGGGTGAAAGAACGGCTGAACTGATTAAAATAAATGTAGGTGCTGCTTTAACTGATCTGGAAGATGCACCGGAAGATTATATTGTGCGCGGCCCGAATCGTATGACCGCCCTTCCGATGGAAGTACCGGTATCCTATCAGGAAATAGCTCACTGTCTCGAAAAGTCAATTTCGAAAATTGAAGCGGCTATTTTAAGTGCGCTGGAACAGACGCCTCCTGAATTGTATGCCGATATTGTTGAAAAAGGGATTTACCTGGCTGGTGGCGGTGCATTACTGCGCGGTCTTGATAAACGTTTAACAGATAAGCTTAATATACAGTTCCACATTGCCGAGGATCCACTCCGGGCTGTTGCCAGAGGAACGGGTATCGCGTTGAAAAACGTGGATAAATTCGGCTTCCTGATTCGCTAATAATTATTTCGCGGGTATGCTGTCCGGTAATCGGCAGTATATCCGTTGACTTATTACGCATGAAGAAACTCTTTGCTTTTTTAATTAGATACAGCATCGTGATATTATTTCTGTTTCTGGAAGTAATCGCGTTCAGTATGGTCGTTAGAAATAACGGTTATCAGCAGAGTGTTTTTTTTTCATCCGGAAATACGGTGCTGGCTTCACTTTATTCCGTCAGTAATTCGGTCATAGAGTATTTCTACCTCAAATCAACCAACGATGGACTCGCTTCTGAAAATACAGCCCTGAAAAATCAGGTGATTGAACTTCAAAGCCAGCTTGAAACAATAAAGGATCAGGTCCCTCAGCCGGGAAGTTTCAAAATAAGTCCTGAAAAAGAACTTCGCTACATCCAGGCTAAAGTAATCAATAATTCGACCAATAAGTTGTTGAACTATATCACGTTGAACAAAGGGAAAAGAGATGGTATCCGTCCTGATATGGGTGTAGTTAACGAAGAAGGGGTGGTTGGAGTCGTTTCAAATGTATCGGAAAAATTTGCCGTTGTTATTCCGGTCATCAACCCCAAAATACAAATTAACAGTAAATTTATAAGAAACAACTACTCCGGACCGATTCATTGGGAAGGGGATAATTACCGTTATGCCGATTTGAATGATATTGCCCGGCATGTGGTATTTTCTTTGGGAGACACGATTATTACCAGTGGCTACTCAAAATCTTTTCCGGAAGGGGTGTTTGTGGGTACGGTTGATGATTTTAAAATCAGTGAAAGTGATGCATATTATCACATTAAGGTAAAACTGGGTGTGAACTTCAGAACATTGACCCATGTCAAGGTGATTGATTACCTGAATTATCAGGAGCAGCAAAATCTCGAAAATACAATGCAGGAATGATTCTTTTATTGCAGAATATAGTACGGTTTATCCTTTTAGTCCTTGTACAGGTGTTTGTACTCAACAACATCCGGTTGATGGGGTATGTGAATCCGTATATTTACATTCTGTTCATTTTTGTGCTGCCGGTCAGATTCTCAAGGGCAGCAACCCTTATACTGGCTTTTACCCTTGGACTTATAATTGATGCTTTTTCAAATACTCCGGGGATGCACACCCTTGCGACCGTTCTGGTGGCCTATTTAAGAAATCCGGTAATTAAAATCTTTACAACCATTGAAGAAGGAGCAAATCCTGAGCCTTCATTTTATACATTTGGCGTTTCAAACTTCATAAAATACATCATAACACTGGTTTTAATTCACCACACAGCCTTTTTCTTCTTAGAAATTTTTACCTTTGTGGGTATTGGACAAACCCTCCTGAGAATAATTCTTAATACTTTGATAACATCAGTTATTTTATTGGGAATTAATTCTTTTAAAAAGAGATAGTTATGATAAACGATACGCTTCAGAACCGAAGATGGGTCATTGCGGGAGTATTTTCTGCATTCGTTTTATTGTATATCATTCAACTTTTTTCTCTGCAGATTATTGAAACCAAGTATAAAAGCGGAGCTGAGAGTAATGCCCTGCTTAAAAAAACGATTTTCCCTCCCCGTGGATTGATTTATGACCGGAATAATACGCTGTTAGTGTACAATAAACCTGCTTATGATATTGTGTTGATTATGCGTGAAATCAGGGGCCTTGATACTTTGGACTTTTGCCGGTCGCTGAATATTTCCAAATCTTATTTTATAAATCGAATAGCTGAAATTAAGGACAGAAAAAAGAACCTGGGATATTCGAGTTATACTCCGCAGATTTTCATGACCCAATTGAACTCAGAAGATATAGCTACCTTTCAGCAAAGTTTGTATAAATACCCGGGGTTTTATGTGCAGAACAGAACGCTGCGTGAATACGCCTATCCCAATGCAGCGCATATTTTCGGAAGTATCGGAGAAGTTTCGTGGAATGATATAGAAAAAGACCCCTACTACAAACAGGGCGATTATTCCGGACGTGATGGCGTGGAATATACTTATGAAAAAGCATTACGGGGAAAGAAAGGAGTCGAAATACTCTTGAGAGATTCGAGAGGTAGAATCAAAGGGAAGTACAGAGATGGAGAAATGGATGAAGCTCCTGTTGCCGGGTCAAACCTGATGCTGACCATTGATATTAATTTGCAGAAAATAGGAGAAGAGCTACTGAACGGGAAAATCGGCAGCGCGGTAGCCATTGAACCCAAAACCGGTGAAATACTGGCCATGGTGTCGAATCCCGGATTCGATCCTTCCATCTTAGTAGGCAGATCCAGATCTGCTAATTATTCCGCTTTGCTGAAAGATCCTACCAAGCCATTAATGAATCGGGCTACCCAGGCGACATATCCTCCCGGATCGACATTTAAACCAATACAGGCGCTTGTTTGCCTGGAACTGGGAGGAATTACCGAGCGTACCTTATTTAGTTGCAATGGTCAAGGTTCGACCCCCATTAAATGTACGCACAGTCATGGGTCTCCGGTTACCTTGCTGAATGCAATCGAACAGAGTTGTAACCCATATTTCTGGCATGCCTTCAGATCGACGATTGAGAAAGAGGGTTACGGTGAGAAAAATGCTGTTTTTAAAAAGAATTATCAGGCCTGGATGGATGCCATGTACAGTTTTGGTTTCGGGCATCGTTTTGAAGACAGTGATGTGTATGAACAATCGCGTGGAAACATTCCTTCTCAAAACTATTTCAACAGGTACTTCGGCGAAACCGGCTGGCGGGCCATGACCATCAGGTCGTTATCAATTGGTCAGGGAGAAGTGTTGGTTACCCCCCTGCAACTTGCTAACTCCATGGCTGCAATTGCTAATGATGGTTTTTATATAACACCACATTTGAATAAAAGCGATACCATGCTGTTGAGAAGACACGAAACGGTGGTCAGAAAAGAGCATTTTCCGATTGTGGATGAAGGTATGTGGCGTGTGTTTGAGTTTGGCACCGGGAGGTATTATAAAATTAACGAAGTGACGATGTGTGGGAAAACGGGGACAGTTCAGAATCCCCACGGAAAAGACCATTCCCTGTTTGTTGGCTATGCTCCACGAGAAAATCCTGTGATTGCGATTGTTGTGGTGGTTGAGAATGCTGGTTTCGGAGCTACCTGGGCTGCACCGGTTGCAAGTTTGATGATGGAACAGTATATCAATGGAAAGATTGAACGAAAAGAACTTTACGATCGTATATCAACAACTGTTTTAAATCCCAATGTCAAAAAGAGATAGCATACAATACGCGCTTGACTGGACAACGGTCTTTTATTTCATCCTGTTGGTTACAATGGGGTGGATCAGTATTTATGGTGCAAGCTATGATTTTGAATTTGAAGGTAGTATCCTTGATTTTGATCAACGTGCCGGGAAACAGTTTATCTGGATATTAACTGCATTTGCACTGGGGGGAGCTATTCTGCTGATTGACCATCGTATATTTAATTATTTTGCTTACGTGATTTATGTAGCTGTAATATTATTGCTTATAATCACTATTTTCGTTGCTCCCGAAATCAAGGGATCCCGTTCGTGGCTGGTGTTAGGACCTGTCAGTTTTCAGCCGGCTGAGCTGGCCAAAATGGCAACTGCGCTCGCTTTAGCCAAGTTTATGAGTCGCTATAATTACCGGATAAAAAACTGGCGCGATTTAATACCCCTTGCTTTTTTTGTATTACTACCTTTCGGATTGATTATCCTGCAAAAGGAAACCGGATCTGCACTTGTTTTTGTAGCATTTTTACTGATGTTTTACAGAGAGGGAATGAAAGGTCTTGTCCTGTTACTGGTGACTTTAGCTGTCGTGCTCTTTGTCGTTGTTATCCGCTTCAGTATTTCTCCCATTGCTGAGGATAGAGGGACATGGGGGATGGTGTTGGCCATGGGTATCATCCTGTTAATTCAGTTTGTTTATGCCTTTTTCTATACCCGGCACAGAAGAGAAGCCTTCTTCCTGATGGGCGGAACAATGCTCTTCGCGGTAGTTTCGGTTGTGTTGAACAAGTGGTTTGTTGTTAATTATGATTATGTTGCCCTTGGTATAGCCGGGGCATCAGGAATATACTGGCTATTCGTAGAATTGTTCAAACGGTATAGAAAATACATGTTACTGGTGCTCATTACTTTTGTTTCTATAGGCTTCAGTTATACAGCCGACCAGCTTTTTAACCGGATGCTTGAGCCTCACCAACAAATTCGTATTAAAGTGTTGCTGAATATGGAAGATGACCTTGCCGGTGCAGGTTACAATGTGAACCAATCGAAAATAGCCATCGGTTCAGGTGGTTTTTTCGGAAAAGGATTTCTCAATGGCACGCAAACCAAATTAAAATACGTACCGGAACAGGATACAGACTTCATCTTTTGTACTGTCGGTGAAGAACATGGCTTTATTGGCTCTGTGTTCGTTTTGGTTATTTATTGGCTGTTGCTGATGCGTATACTTACAATTGCCGAAAGACAAAGAGAAAATTTTCATCGTATCTATGCTTATTGTGTCGCCAGTATTCTCTTTTTTCACCTGATGATTAATGTGGGTATGGTGTTGGGTCTGATGCCTGTAATCGGCATCCCTTTGCCTTTCTTCAGTTATGGTGGATCTTCCTTGTGGGGCTTTACCATTATGTTATTTATCTTGTTGCGCCTGGATGCCTCCAGACTTGAGAGAGGGAGGTGATACTTTATAATTCCTGACAATTATCTAACATAAAATCGCAAAACATCTAACATAAAATCGCAAAACATCAAACATAAATTCATTTTAGCCTATAGGCTGATTTCAATTCTTCCTGTAAGCTAAAATCAATTCGGCCTATAGGCTAATAATAATTCTCCCTATAGACTAAATAAGAATCAGCCTATAGGCTAATTCAATTTTTTGTTAGGCTTCTGATATCTTTAAAGTCTTTATAAAAAAGAAACACCTGCATACGGAGAAATCAATATGCAGGTGTTTCTTGAGTTATATAAATCGTCTTTCGACTACATCAGTTCAACGCTTCTCTTCACAAAATTGGCAAGCGCTTCTCCTTTCAGCATATTGTTGGCAAGCAAAGCCAGATCGATGAGTTGGCGAACTTGTTTATTACCCGAAGCATATTCTTTCAGCATATCGTCTTTCTTGTCTTTCAGTAAACTGATTTGATCGTTCAGCGTGTCTAATTCCATTTTTTCTTCTGCCGGAATTTCTTCTGCTTTTTTATCTTTATGACTCTCTTTCAATGCTTTTTGTTTTTCTTCAAGGGCTGAAAGTTCATCATAAACAGGTGTTATGTTTTCTTTTACTGAAGTTTCCTCGTCATTTAATATCTGATTTACGAGGGGGTGACCGGTGTTGACTACTAAATTGTAGCTGTCGGGCATTTCTCCGTAAAAACTCATCATGCCACCCTGCAGCGCCGACATTTCTTTCATCCTGCGCATAAACTCGTTCTGAGTAACAAACACGGGATTGGCTGTCTCAGATAATTGTTCAAAGGATACAATAAATTCTGCTTTCTCCATTGCAGGAAGTTGCGACTTAAAGATGGTAATCAACTCATCTTTTTGTTTATCAGTCAGCGATACTGTTGCAACTTCTTCTTTCTGAATGAGCTTCTCAACCGTGTCGCTGTCCACGCGAACGAAGCGGGTTTTCTCGAATTTCTGTTCGAGTTGACTAACTACATGCACATCCAACTGACCATCCATAATCAAGACGTCATATCCTTTGTCTTTGGCGTGCTGGATATAGCTGTATTGCTCTTCTTTATTGGTGGTGTAGAGATAAATCAGGTCTTTATTTTTATCTTCCTGATTTTCCTTAACTAAGTCCTTATATTCTTCAAAAGTGAAATACTTACCATCCACATTCTTCAACAAAGCAAACTTTTCTGCTTTTTCATAGAATTTTTCATCGCTGAGCATGCCGTACTGGATGAATATCTTCAGGTTATCCCATTTATCTTCAAATTGTTCCCGGTCCGACTTGAATATCTCTGCCAGGCGGTCGGCTACTTTTTTTGTAATATGACCTGAAATCTTTTTTACATTCGCATCACTTTGCAGGTAACTTCTGGATACATTCAAGGGGATATCCGGAGAATCGATTACACCATGCAGCAGGGTCAGGTAGTCAGGGACGATGTTTTCCACATGTTCAGTCACAAAAACCTGATTGCAATACAACTGAATTTTGTTGCGTTGCAGCTCGATGTTGTTTTTGATTTTAGGGAAATAGAGGATACCTGTCAGGTTGAAAGGATAATCCACGTTCAGGTGTATGTGAAAGAGTGGATCTTCACTCATAGGATACAAATCGCGGTAAAACTGCGCGTAATCTTCTTCTTTTAAATCAGCCGGTTTCTTCGTCCACGCCGGTGCAGTGTTGTTGATTACATTATCTTCGTCCGTTTCAACTTCTTTGCCGTCTTTCCATTCTTTTTTCTTGCCGAAAACGATTTCAACCGGCAGGAATTTACAGTATTTTTTCAGCAACTCACTGATTTTGGAATCTTCCAGAAACTCCTTGTTCTCATCATCGATATGTAAAACGATGTCGGTTCCACGTTCAGATTTGATAGTATCTTCAAGTGTGTATTCAGGATCACCTTTACATGACCAGTGCTGTGCGACCGAATCCTCTTTGTACGATTGGGTGAAAATCTCCACTTTTTTTGAAACCATAAAAGAGGAGTAGAAGCCCAGTCCAAAATGTCCGATGATAGCCTGAGCGTCTTTTTTATATTTCTCTACAAATTCCTCGGCTCCGGAAAAAGCAATCTGGTTAATGTACTTCTCAATCTCTTCACCGGTCATACCAATACCGCGATCGGAAATAGTCAGTGTTCCTTTCTTCTTATCAGCAGAAACATAAACCTTTAATTCACCTAACTCGCCTTTGAATTCGCCTACAGATGCCAGGGTTTTCAGTTTCTGAGTTGCATCAACGGCGTTGGAAACCAGTTCGCGTAGAAAAATTTCGTGATCGCTGTATAAAAACTTCTTGATGACGGGGAATATATTATCGCTCGTTACCCCAATGTTACCTTTTGACATATATCTTATTTTTAAAATTTTATCGGTTAGCAACCCTGCCTGTGTCAAAAAAAATGCCACCAGTTATGAGTCTGTCATTTTGACATGAAACCATGTTTAGTAAATTCCTATTGAGCCGGATAATTCAGGTTTAAAGGAGGATTTGCGATTTTTTAACGCAATTTTAATATAGATCGTATTGTGGTTTGAAAACAATGTCGTATGTTTGCGACATAAAACATTAGAGTATGAGAAAACCGGAAGTATTTGAAATGGAATTACAGGATTTAGCTGCCTTTGCCAGAGTCATCGCTCATCCTGCGCGTTTGGCAATACTGAAGTATTTGGCAGAAACAAAGACCTGTATCTCGGGAGATATCTCAGATAGTCTTCCGTTGAGCCGGACAACAGTTTCGCAACATTTAAAAGAATTGCGGGACATGGGATTGATACATGGTGAAATAGATGGATTGAAGATCAATTATTGTCTATGTAAAACAACAATAGAAGGTAAATTAACGATGTTAGATGCATTTTTTAGTCAAATTAAAAATGCAGCAGTAGTTTGCGAAACAGAAACATGTAAATAACAATAGACCTGTCAGGTTTAATAAAACAACTAAAAATGAAAATATTAATTCTTTGTACAGGAAATTCATGTCGCAGTCAGATGGCGCACGGTTGGTTACAATCGTTTGATAAAAACATCACCGTGTGTTCTGCAGGTACAAGAGCATCGGGCAGGTTAAGTGAAAAAGCGGTAGCGGCGATGAAGGAAGCCGGAATAGACATCAGTCATCACACGTCAGATCCGGTAGAGAAATACCTTGGCGAAGCGTGGGATTATGTTGTTACCGTTTGTGGCGGAGCCAATGAAAGTTGTCCGGCTTTTTTAGGGAAAGTAAAACACCGCCTTCATTTGGGTTTTGAGGATCCGGGAGATGCTGTAGGTTCAGATGACTTTATCTGGAGTGAGTTCAGAAGAATACGCGATGACATAAAAGAGGCATTTTATAAATTATATCAAAACGAAATCAAACCTCAGTTATGAGTATTGAATCAAAAAAGATGTCATTCTTCGACCGTTATTTATCCGTATGGGTAGCTTTGTGTATTATTACCGGCATTGCAATTGGTAAATTGCTGCCTGTAATCCCTGAAACTTTAGGGAAATTGGAGTATGCCAACGTTTCCATCCCGATAGCGGTTCTCATCTGGATCATGATATTCCCGATGATGCTGAAAATTGATTTCAGAAGCATCGTGGATGCGGTGAAAATGCCAAAAGGCTTAACAGTAACGCTGGTGGTTAACTGGTTAATTAAGCCTTTTACGATGTTTGGTATTGCATGGCTATTCTTTTTTGTGATTTACAAATTCTTAATTCCTGAAGATTTGGCAAAAGAATATCTTGCCGGTGCGGTATTGTTGGGAGCAGCTCCCTGTACAGCGATGGTGTTCGTCTGGAGTCATCTCACCAAAGGCAATCCGGCTTATACGCTCGTACAGGTTGCCATCAATGATTTGATTATCGTAGTTGCGTTTATTCCGATCGTGACTTTATTGCTGGGTGTTTCCGGCATTGCTATTCCCTGGAACACTTTGATTATGTCGGTAGTGTTGTTTATCGTAATTCCATTGGTATCCGCATACATCGTCAGAACCAGGGTGATAAGCCAACGAGGTAAAGAATTTTTCGAAAATGTTTTTCTAAAAAAATTTACAGGAATCACCATTTCAGGTCTACTGCTTACATTAATCATCATTTTCTCTTTTCAGGGAGATGTGATTCTGAATAATCCATTACATATTCTACTGATAGCAATCCCTCTGATTATTCAGACTTTCCTGATATTCTTTATCGCGTACGGATGGGCCAAACGCTGGAAGTTACCACATGATATTGCAGCACCCGCATCATTGATAGGTGCCAGTAATTTCTTTGAACTGGCTGTCGCTGTTGCGATTGTTTTATTCGGACTAAATTCCGGTGCCACGCTGGTTACGGTTGTGGGTGTCCTTGTGGAAGTGCCGGTAATGCTGGCTTTGGTGAAGATTGCCAATAAAACAGCCTGAAAATAAGGATTGGGGATTAGAAGCCAGCCGCTTTTAATCCCAATCCGGCTTTTTCCTCCAGTCCAAACATCAGGTTCATGTTTTGAACTGCTTGTCCCGATGCTCCTTTCAGTAGATTGTCTATCATCGAAACCACGAGTAACTTATCTCCGTGTTTTTCAAGATAGACGATTGCTTTGTTCGTGTTGACTACCTGTTTTAAATCCGGATTTTTATCCGTTAAAAAGGTAAAAGCAGCATCTTTGTAATAGTCCTGATAAAGTGCATTTGCTTCATCCAACGACAGACTGCAACGTGTATAAGCCGTAACATAAATTCCACGGGTAAAATTGCCTCTTACCGGGATGAAATTCACGGACTTGTTGAAATCAGGTTGAAGCTGATTGATGGATTGCCCGATTTCCTGTAAATGCTGGTGCCCGAAAGGCTTGTATATGGAAATGTTGTTATTTCTCCAGCTGAAATGTGAAGTCGAGGATGGTTTAACCCCGGCTCCTGTCGAACCCGTAATGGCGTTAACGTGAATCTCATCTTGCAGCAAACCTTTCGATGCTAACGGCAATAATGCTACCTGAATAGCGGTGGCAAAGCATCCAGGGTTGGCAACATGTGTCGCCTTTTTTATGGTATCCCGGTTCAGTTCGGGTAAACCGTATACAAAATCATGATCCTGACTTTTTGCACGGTAATCCGTTGAAAGATCGATGATTTTTACCTGTTTAGGTATTTCATTTGCTTCAATGAATTTTTTGCTGTCGCCATGTGCAGAGCACAGGAACAAGGCGTCAATTTTCTCTAAGGGTAATTCCGCGGTGAATACAAGATCAGTTTCGCCTATCAGTCCGCTGTGAACAGCTGTAACCGGGTTGCCGGCATTACTGCTGCTGTTTACGAAAACAATATCAACCTGCGGGTGATAAATAAGAATTCTGAGTAATTCTCCGGCTGTATAACCTGCGCCGCCAATGACGCCAATTTTGATTTTTTGCATATCTGCGGGTTCTAATGTTTATTCTTTTAACAAATCAGGTCTCAAAAATTTGGTTCTTTCCACAGATTGGTCATGCATCCAGTTTTCAATGTTGGCCTGATGTCCGGATAATAAAATGTCGGGAACTTTCCACCCCTTGTAATCAGCCGGACGGGTGTAAACGGGAGGAGCCAGCAAATTATCCTGGAAAGAATCGGATAAGGCTGAAGTTTCATCGCTCATGACGCCCGGGATAAGCCGGATAATGGCATCTGCCATCATGGCTGCCGGTATTTCTCCGCCGGTCAGCACAAAATCGCCGATACTGATTTCCTTTGTAATCAAATGCTCCCTGATTCTGTGGTCGATGCCCTTATAATGACCGCACAGTATGATGAGATTGTGAGTCAGTGACAGGCGGTTTGCCATCGGTTGATCAAACTTTGCACCATCAGGGGAGGTATAAATAATTTCATCATAATGCCTTTCTGATTTCAGTTTGGTAATGATACGATCAACCGGTTCAATCATCAATACCATGCCGGCTCCGAATCCATAGGCATAATCATCTACATGACGATGCTTATCGGTAGCATAATCACGCAGGTTATGCACGTTTATCTCTGCCAAACCTTTGTCCTGTGCTCTTTTGAGGATGGAGAAGTTCAGCGGACTATGCAGTAATTCAGGAACAGCGGAAATGATATCAATGCGCATTTTACCAGAGTTGAAAATGCAAAAGTACAAAAAATGAAGCAATCAAAGGTTCGCGATCAGCCATTTTCTTATTTCTTCAGGCGATTTGCTTCTCCTTTGGGCATAATCTATCAATTGTTTCTCGTCAATCTTCCCAATCATGAAGTATTTGGATTTTGGATGTGCAAAGTAGAGGCCACAGACAGACGCGGTGGGGTACATAGCCCCGTTTTCGGTCAGTTTTATGCCGGTTGGGTCAAACTTTATTAAGTCATCCAGCTCGAAAATAACAGATTGATCCGGTAAGGAAGGATAGCCAATTGCCGGACGAATTCCGCGATAGTGAACTTTGAACATTTCTTCAATATTTTCAACCTCATCCGGGGCGTAACCCCAAATTTCTTTTCTTACCTTGTAATGAAGCCATTCCGCAGTTGCTTCAGCAATGCGATCCGACAGGGTTTTGGCAATCAAAGCGCTGTATACATCATCATTTTTCTCGTATTCATCAGCAAACTCTTCAACTCCCAACACGGTATTGGCAAATACGCCAATATAATCTCCTTCGGGATTGATAAAGTCAGCAAGGGAATAACAAAATCCGTCATTCGCCGGTTTTTGTTGTCGCAGGGTAGGGATGCGATATTCTTTTTCATTGTGGATAATAACAATATCATCCTGTGCAGCGTATGCAGGGTATATACCCACAGAAGCATTTATTTTCAATACTTTTTTGTCCCTGAACTCTCTCAGCATGGCCTGTGCATCTTTGAACAATTTAAGGGCTTCTTCCGCTTTTGGTCTTTCTTCGGCTGAGAACTTTTGCAACCATCCGGTTTTACAGGAGTCGCAGTCGCACGCCGTTTCGATACCTTCAAATTTGCCGGGTATTCGCCAGGCCATGAAATAAAAACTCCAGTGGATGTAGGGGATGATATCGGATAGTTCAATATCTAGCAATTGAATTAATCCTGTATTTTTTGGTTTTTCATTTGTAATCATAATCAATCATTTAAAAATTAAGCCATCATCACCAGACTCAGCGACATAACTGCCATTCCCGCGATGAGACCGTAAATTGCGACATGGTGTTCTCCATATTCTTCAGCAGTTGGTAACAATTCGTCTAATGAGATGTAAACCATGATACCTGCAACAGCTGCAAAGATAAAGCCGAAAGCAGCTTCGGTAAAGAACCATTTCAGCAGGAAGAATCCGATGATAGCGCCAACGGGTTCAGCCAGACCGGAAAGGAAGGATAATATAAATGCCTTTTTCTTGTTGCCGGTTGCATAATAAACGGGAGCTGAAATTGCCAAACCTTCCGGGATGTTGTGAATCGCAATGGCCACCGCGATACTTACCCCCAATGTCGGGTTGGTCATGCCAGCCATGAATGTTGCCAGTCCTTCCGGGAAGTTGTGAATTCCGATGGCCAGCGCCGAGAAAAGCCCCATCCGCATCAATTTGCTTTTATCTCTTTTTCCGGGTTTGTCATAGTCTTTTGTTTTGTTTATTTCGTGAGGATTCTCGCCGGAAGGAATTAGTTTGTCGATGATTCCAATTAAGGCAATGCCCACGAAAAACCCAATAATTGTGTACCAATAACCCGTTTTATCCCCATATTCAGCAGTAAGTGCATCTTTAGCCTT
>JAEWUM010000028.1 GCA_023459355.1 Bacteroidota bacterium
AATAAATTTTGTATAATCGTTTTTTTCGAGCCTCTGTGTACAAAAATTTTATAACGAACTATTGTATATAATTAAGTGCGAAGGACAAAGATACAAAACAATCTTAAAAAAACAGGCTGTATCTCTCTACCTTCGCGCAAAATCGAATCACTTATTCAACTCTTTCAGTGCGAAAATATTCAGCGCATACGGGTCGTTCTCCGCAGCCAGACCGATATATTTCTGTTTCATCGCTGCATTTCCGGTGTAATCATAAGCCAGCGCAAGCAGGTAACTGAAATAAGCAGTCCGCTGCACGCTGCCGGAATCGCAGTAGCTGAGAAAAAACGGCGTGGTTGAGAAATAGCCCGGATCTTCCGTTTTGATGCCGTTTTTCCATTCCTGCAATTTGTAATTAATCAGCATGTCGCCTTTGAGGCGCATTCCCGATTCGCGGTAAGAAAGCGCCTGATAATATGGCAATTCCGGCAGGTTCATGTTACTGAAATAATCGATTTCGATATCAGTTATAAATTTGAAGTTTTCCTCCGCTTCTGCAGTTTCTCCCAGTGATTTCAGGCAGACAGCTTCGTAGTATTTATACGGAACCAATCTTACGACATTCCACAAACCAGCTCCCAAGTTTTGCGGAAGCGTCTGCGCTTCTTTGAAACAATCCGCTGCTTCCCGCATTTTATGCTGCAACATCAGCTTACGCCCTTTCAGAAAGTAAGCCGTCATATATTGTTCGGCAACGACATGCTCACCGCCTTCGGCTGGAACAAAATAACGCCCTTTAAGCAAGTCCAACGCTTTATCTTCTTCGCCTGTCATGTTGTAGGCACGCGCCCATTCGAGCATGATATCGTCACGTGTAATGACAGACTTATGCGCATTAAGGAATGAAATACGCTCTTCGGCCGAGATTCCAGTTTTCCCCATCACATAAGCTGTTTCAAAAATCAACTGTTCATCGTCAGGTTGAAGCGATAAGGCTTTTTTCAGCATCGGAAGCGCCTCGTTTTTCCGGTTCATGTGCGAATAATAGGCTGCCGCCAGATTCCGTGCGGCGCGGTAATCATTTCCAGCAATATCTTCCCACAATTTTCCCGCATCTTTGTAATGTCCTTTGGCGTAAAGCGCGCAGGCAAGCTGAAATTTTGCTTTCGCACTGCCCAGCTCTGCCCATCCATCCAGCGATTTCATCTCTATTGCACGGTTTGGGAAAGCAATGCCTTCAGTTGCTGAATTATCGGGTGTTGTACCTTTCAAATCGGCATAAATTGCCGACAGGCTGAAACAGAGCGGTTCTTGTTTTTGCAGCATTTAGAGCAACGAAATAAGTTCTTGATTTAAGCCGGCAGTGAGCAGCGTCTCCGCCAAATCGAGGCAAACCTGATTTTTGTCTGTGCTTATGCTTTTTATAAAATCGGTTGGTTTGACTTTTCCAGTCAGCACGCCGAAATAACGTGCCAGATGGTTGAGTTTATCGTTTGCTTCCACCCATTTCCATTGCACATCGGACGCTTTTTTATCGCCCTGCAGGTATGCGGCATAAACCATCAGCGCGTTAGCGGCAGCATTGTCCTGATTGTATGCAAGGGCTGTTTTGAGATGGCGGACCGCTTCGTTGTATTCTGCATTGCGCATATCGAGCATGGCGATATAAGTCATGGCAGGCGAAACGTAAGCGGCATTCCAAGCTGATTTCTGAAAATAATTGTAAGCGGAAGCCGTATCGCCGAGTGCCATGTAAGTATGTCCGAGCAGGTAATACAGTTTTCCGTCTTCGGTGCGGGCGTTGAACTGTGTCTGCACTTTTTCGGCACGGTGCAGATAATCGAGCGCATCGTCATAAAAAGCATTGCGCAGATTATATTCGCCGAGGGCGATAAGCGCAGGCGCAAAATTCGGGTCGCGCTTAACTGCTTCCTTATAATAGTTGTCGCATTTCACAGCCGGGTCGCGGTATTGATCTACATGCAGACCTTCGAGATACAGTTGCTGCGGGCTTTCCACTTTTTTGAAATTCGGCATGTCCTGAATCGGCTGGGGAACATTAAACTTATCGTATTCCTGTACTTTATAACTCATCAAAATGTTTCCGTTATCTTCCGCAACATCTATAGAGTAAGCTGTTGCCATTCTAATATCGGTTGAAAGTGTATGTTCTGCACGTGCTTTCATACGCACATTTTCCGAAAAAAGAACATTTCCATTTTTGTCTTTTATGCTGATTTTTACGTTATTCGCTTTGTTGAGTTGCAATTTGACAGCATCTTTACAATAAATGGCTCCCGCCGTATTTGCAAAATCGGGCACGCCGATTTCACCGATCGGAAACCAATATTGCGAAAATGTTTTTGTTTCCATCGGTTCGAGCCACGAAAAGTCGGGCTGATTGTCGGAATAACTTCCAGCCATCAGTTCGCAATACGGTCCGTCGGTGTCGGTCAAGGCATTTTCCCACGACTGCGACAATTGATTGTAGGCCCAAGTAAACATTTTTTTTCCGGGCGAAACATGATGGTCGCCGATGTGCACTACGCCCGATTTCAGACCGTTGTCATAACCTCCGAAAAAGTCGTAATCCGAAGCCGCGCTGAAATACGAAGTAGGCTGGCGTGTGTTTTTATGCTGGCTGATGTCCACTTCGCCATCAAAGTTGAGACCGTTGAAAACACCTGTCGCGTTCGAAGCAAGAGGATAAGTTGTAACAGAATGGCGGTAATGAAAATGGACATGACTCACATCGTGCGGGAAAAATATCTCGTATTCTTCGTTCGACGGCACTGCAACGTTTTCCCACCACAAGAACGAATGACGCAAGGGCGTGATATTTGACAACTTCATCCGTGTTTCGAAAATACATTCGCCCGGATTCAGTACAACTCCCACCATGCCTTTCATGCGGTCGATGGGGTCTTGCTCCGACATCCAAACGATTGCGCCTCCGTTCGGTAGTTTTTCAATTTCGTAATCTACCGGCATGAATGATGAAGCACGATGGTGATAAGGCCAGTTAAATTCTAAACCGCCCGATGTCCACGAACCTAACGCGCCTATCAAAGCCGGTTTAATCACATGTTGTTTGTAAAAAAAATCGTAGCCGTTTGTTTTGTCCATTGCCGAAAATATCTTTCCGCCAAGTTCAGGCAGAATTTCTATTTTCAGAAATTCGTTCTCCATTGTTATGAGGGTGTATTTTTTATCTGTCTTTTTTTCTCTGTTTACTTTCAGAACAATTTTATTTGAATACGAATTTCCGCTCGAACGCTGATGCACACGGTTTTCGGCAAACATAGGAAGTTCTTCGCGTGCCGGCTCCTCGTAAGTCGGAATGGTAACGGTATTTACCGAAACTTTTACCTGTTGTGCCATGACGGCAAGGCTAAAAAATAATACAGGAATGAATAATTTAATACGTTTCATTTTTTTTAGAATTTTGTAAAAAAGGGGACAAGCATATACGGCATATCCCCTTTTGATCAGCTTTAACCTATCTTTTTTATACCTGATTTTTTTGGATTTTTCTCACAGATTTCCGCAGAAATAAAATAAAAACCTGCGTTTATCCCATTTTACGGAATGTTCTATCTGTCTGCATAATCTGCGGGAGTTTTTTATTTTTTATTTTTCCAGAACAATACGTAAACCAAGTTGGTTGGAATTATTATTGGTTGGAGTTAAACTATTGTGATAAAAAACACTGCAATTGACACCGTCTCCTTTTCCTCCGCCTCGGCGGACACGCAAAGTTCCTGTTTCCGGACCGGTCGGGTCGATTTTAGCATCTGCCGTATAAGCCGCATAATAATCAATAGCCTTCACTTTCTGAACCTATATTCCGTCACCGATTTGTAGATTTCTCCCGGGCGCAGCACGCACGAGGGAAAATGCGGTTTATTCGGCGAATCGGGGTAATGCAGGGTTTCGAAAATGAGACCGTCATACTGCTGGAACGGGCGTCCGTTTTTGCCTATAACCTTAGGAGAAAGCAGGCGCCCGGTATAGATCAGTATTCCAGGCTCTGTTGTCCAGACTTCCATCGTCCGGCCGCTTTCCGGCTCGTACAGTACGGAAGCTTCCGCCGGTTCTCCGCTCCTGCTGTTCAGCACCCAGTTTGCCGAATAGCCTTCCATGATGCGCATGTGTTCGTTCGGCTGGCCTATCCTTTCCAAAAAGGTGTGCGGTTCCCTGAAATCAAGCGGGCCGCCTGCAACCGGAACAATTTCACCCGTCGGGATATAGCCCGCGTTGTTGGGAGTTGTCGAATCGGCATAAACCGTGAGGTAATTGTCCAGAACGGTTCCCAGATTTCTGCCTTTCAGATTGAAGTAGCAGTGCTGCGCCATGTTTACGATGGTCGGTTTGTCGGTTACTGCTTTGAGCTCCATCCGCCATGTATTGTCCGGCGTCCACCAGTAGATGACTTCGCAGTCTAAGTTTCCCGGATAGTCTTCTTCGCCGTCAGGGCTTAACCGCGTGAAACGGACACCGATTGTATCTCCTTTTTCGACAGCTTCCGCATTCCACATTACGCGGTCGAAACCCATATCCCCGCCGTGGATGTGGCACGGAAAACCGTTCGGGGCATTGTTGCAGGAGAGCTGATATTCAATTCCGTCTATTGTAAATGTTCCGCCGGCAATCCGGTTGGCATAACGTCCGAGCAGGGCGCCGAAATAGCGTTCTCCGCCAAATTCATAACCTTCTATATCGTCGTATCCCAGCACGACGTCATCAAGCTTTCCGTCCTTATCGGGGACATAGAGGCTTACCACCCGGCACCCGTAGTCGATCACTTCCATGAAAGCGCCGGAGGGATTTGTCAGCCGGTACAATGTGACGGAATCTCCCGCTGAAGTTACTCCGAAAGAGAGAGCTTCAATGGAAGATTTTTCTTTCTGTCCGCAGGCTGATAACAGCAGGGCAAGTATCGGATAAATCAGGTGTTTAATTTTCATTTGTTTGTGATTTTTCAGTGTGGTTTCTTATTGAGGATGTGACTTAAAGCCACGCCCTCACTTTTAGTTTAATCATCCTTTTTTATTTTAAAGAATCTTTCCGGTATTTTGCCCAGATGTTGCTCGGGTTATAATTGAGCGACTGCGCAAGGTCTTTTCCGGCCTGTGCGTTATTTCCCTGAAGCAGCCCGTAAAGCGCTTCGGCATAATAAGCATCGCTCTTCATATAATCCATATTCACTTCGTTGAAAATATCATAAGCATAAGCTTTGCAGAGCATCATAACGTCAGCCTTTTTCTTCAATGCTTTCAATGCATCAGCTTCGCCTTGTTTATTATTTATCTTCCGCATAGCCAACACTTTGTAGTACATCATCTCGACGGTCGGCGTTTTGCTTCCGGCCGATTTTTTATAATATTCACCGGCTTTGGACGTATCTCCTTTTTTTCCGTAAGCTTCTGCCAGCATATAATTTGCTTTGCATTCATTGCCCCCTTCGAAGTGCAGGTACGATTCCAGGTTGTCCGGATATTCCATTGTGGCTTCAAAATGCTTGGCGGCTTCGTCGTATTTTTTCTTATTCATCAGTTCCATGCCTTTCAGGAAATGCGAATCGGAATAAATATCGTAGATTTTTTTACCGCTTCCGGAGCCTTCCCAAATGTGGAAATGGCGGTTTTCGAGATACTTCAGCGCTTTGTCGTACTCTCCGTTTTCGTTGTAGAGATAGATTAATGTCATTACGGCATCATCGTGCTGTTCTACCGTTTTCCGGCGCGCTTCCAGGCGTTTCAGCCGTTCTTTGGCAGATACATGTGCTTTTTCGTACATCATGTCCGATTCGTTCAGCAGGAACGCATCGCCCGGATTCAGTTTTACGGCTTTGTCGTAGAACTCTTTCGATTTCTGGTAGTCGTGGAAATCACGGCCGTAGGAGAATGCCAGATTGCGCACGGTCATGTCGAAATCCGGATTCAGCCCGTAGGATTTTTCCCAAGAATCGCGTGCCGCTTCTTTTTGCCCCAGATAACGCAACAGACAGCCCTGATAATAATAAACGTATGAATTTTCGGGATAGACGTCAATCAGTTTTTTGAACATATTCACTTCTTCAATCCGCATCGGAAAATTATTCACTGCCGAAAGCCTGCCGGCTTTGTCCATGGTTTCTTTTGCTCCGGCATTGTCTCCCTGCATGGCCTGGCAGTATGCTTTGTAATAATGCACCAGCGGATAATCCTTGTACGGGGCTCCTGCTGAAACCGCCGCATCAAGAACCTTTGCAACATCTTGATAATCTTCAACGCTCAGGTAATTATTGACAACTTCCAGCAATTCCTGCACGGCAATAATATCTTCGCTCCGGTTCGGTTTCCGCTCTGCGATAAACTCAGCCGTTGTTCCCAGCGCCAGTGTTTTTTCAATTGCGCTCCAATAATCGAGCGGGTCGACTGATTGAGCGAGCACAATTGTTTTATCAGGATTCTGCCCGAGCTTGCGCTGGATATACGCTTTCAGCGACAAGGCCTGCAGATCATGCCCTCCCAGAAGTAATGATTCGTCAATCAGCTCTAATGCTTTGTTCAGATTCCCTTTCCGAATTTCCAGAGCAGCGAGTTCATAGAAAGCACGGTGTTTATATGCATAGTTCCAGGTGGCCGCCCACCAGGCATTCTCCGCCTCGTGAAGTTTTCCGAGGTATTTGTATGCCGTTCCGAGGTAAAGAAGCGCTTCCGAATCTTTTACGCGCGTATAATCGTGCGACAAACGTTCCTGGGCAAGGATCAGGTGCTCTTCCGCTTTTTCAAATTCTCCGGTGCGGATGTAATGTTTTCCGACTTCGATATTTACGCGGGCATCATCCGGATCGCGGCGGAGCGCTTCGCTGTAATAATCCATGTGGTCGAGGCGGGCGTTGTTGAACAGGTCGGCGCGCAGTCCGGCCAGATAAAGTTCTTCAACGGTTTTGTAGGTCTTCGGATCCTGATGTCCTTCGATGACTCCGGGAAGTACTGGTTCGTCGTCGAAAACAACCGGCGTGTAGTCAACCAGCAGGTTTCCGCGGCTGTCGTACAATGCGATGTTAAGCTCGTTCTCCTTGGAAAAAGCTCCTACTTTTACATCTTTAGCGTACACATTTGCCGGGTCGATGTTTACGGTTTCCTCATACACGGTCTTTCCTTTGTTTGTTACCACCACTTTGGCATTCGTGAATTTCATCGTCGGGCAGAAGCCTGCGAAGTAATTTCCGTTTTCCGCCGGAACAAAATTTACGGCAGCTTCCACGGTTGCGTTCTTCACGCCCTTGATTCCTTTTATCGGATACCAGGTCTGGGTAAACTCGCGTATCTCGCCCGGTTCTACCCAGCTGTAGTCGGGCTGGTTGTCCGAATAAGCGCCCACCATAAGTTCCAGGTAGTGCCCGTCGCGGTCGGAAAGCGTCTTGTTCCACATCGTACCGCAGTGATTGTTGCCCCAGAGGAAGAATTTCTTTCCCGGAACGACGTGCCGGTTGGCGACATGCACCGTGCCGGCATCTTTTTTTTCATCGTAGCCTGCCAGAAATTCCATCTCGCTTCCGTGGGCAAAAATAGAGCGCGAATTGCCCGTGTAAGAAGCCCACTCGTCGAGCCTGCAGACTTCGCCGTCGCCGATGGTTGCTTCATCGAGAGGCCAGTGGTTGAAATGATTCTTATGGTGTGCTGTCCCGTAACGTACGTCGGGCGGAAAAATTACGCGGTAGTTCTCATCGCAGTGTACCGACACATTGGCCCAGTAAAGCATCGACTGGATCATGTCCGTCGGGTTCATTACAAGCACTCTGGCTTCAACCCACGAGCGTTCCGGATAGACTGTTACGCCGACAGACCATTTCAAACGGTGGCGGAGCTCCATTTCGCCGACCCAGACCGTGCTGCTGCCGTCCTCGTTTTCGGCTGTGTCGTAATTTATCATCATATAGGTCGACGGGCGGTGGTGGTCTGGAATATTCCATTCTATCCCGCCCGAAAGCCATGCGCCCTGCATGCCTACCAAGGCCGGTTTTATGCCGGTCTGGTTGTAGAAAAAGGGATAACCTTCGTCAGACTTGCTGTGCGTGGTGAAAATACGGCCCCCCATCTCGGGCATGACCGACACGTGGACATATTCGTTGTCAAGAGAAACAAGCTTGTATTTCTGGTCAACCACATTATCGGTCAGTTTGTCGATCAGAGGGTAAGGATATACATAACCCTCGGCGCCCTGATAGGCCCGCCCGTTGAAAAATACCGGATATTTCTCCTGGCCGCCCATCTGGTAGGTGGGAAGGATTATCTCTGATTCGCTGATGCGGACGCGGTCTTTCGGACCGCAGGAGGTTAATGCCACTGCTAATAAAAGGCAAATTGATATTATTATTTTTCTATTCATGAAAACGTTGATTTATTTTGAGTTTGACAAAATTTGTAAAAACAGTATGAAAAAGACATAAGAATTACAGGACAACAATTTTTACAGTATTGAATCTTATTGTTATAAGACTCAATACTGTATGAAAGTGCTGCCAAAATCCGTATCGAACGTTCTTCCAACTTACTTTATATCAGAAGTTTTTGTCCGAAAAATCAGTTTCTATTATAATTATTCGGATTCCGTTTTTACTGGATAAGTATTTTTTCAATGGTTTCATTAATTTTTACTGCATACACGCCGCTCTGTGGTAGTTCTATTTCAGTGTTGAAACCACTGTAAACACGATGTCCGGTCATGTTGAAAACCTCGGCTTTATCTTGAATGCCTGAGGGCAGGATAACGGTTTTTCCAACAATGCGGATCTGCATCCCGCCATTTACTGCATTCTCGATTCCGGTAGCAAAGCAGTCCGCAACGGTTGTAAAGCCTGAAGCTAAGTCTGCTATATCGCTTCTTTGAGAATGTGTGCAGTAATCAATCGAAGAGGTTTTACCGGCATTGAGATCTTCATCAGCAAGCAGACCTATAATTGCTTGGCAAGTCGAAAAATCGCCGGCGCTGATAGTCACCTCCGAACTTCTTGAACCGCTGTTTTTAGCAGGATCGATACTTTGATAACCGGCATAAATTGTTCCCGAAACTTTTCCGCCCGAAACATTTACATTGAGATTTCCTCCCATGCCGGTCAGTTCGCTGCCAAGAATATGAGTTATCTCGCCACCCGAAACATCAATATAAGAATTTCCGGTGTATGTAGCGCCGCTTCCTTCGTTGCGGTTAAATCCGATTACCATAAACTTACCGCTTTCAATCGTTATGCGGGCATCCAAATCTCTTGAAGCGCTCGCTTTAGTATCTTGATAACCTCCCAGAATACATAGGCTAGAAGAGGTACCCGTGTATGCAAAGCCCGAATCATCAACATATATACCTTTTCCCATTGTAATCGGATGGTAATTGGCTATAAACAAAATATAAGTAGGACTTCCTCCTCCCGATTTGAAATTAATATTTTCGAACTTGACAGGTCCGTTCATCGTAAAACGGCGGCCTATCGTTTTATCATAAAAATAATTTATACTCTGATCCTCGTTAGTACGGTAATCCACACCGTTGTAAACCTGTGTAATAACAACTTCGCCGGTATGAGCCGGCGCTACATAATTAGCGGCCAGACCGAAATTACCGCAGACAACAATAGTATCGCCTCCGGCCGGATTTACTTTATTAAAAACCGTTGTAATACTGCCATGTGCCGTTTCGGGAGTAAGCGCATCGCCCGCTCCGCCGTCTTTCAAAAAATATGCTGCGCCAGCTGCGTTGATACAAACGCACAGCGCCATAGTTAGTCCTGTAAAAATTTTCTTCTTCATTTTTTTTAAATTTAAAAGTTAATAAAATTATTTATTTAAATATTAAGTAAGCTGTTCGGTTTCGTTTCCTTATTGATAACTGATTTTCACCTTAATCGCAGATACGGCTTCTTTGCCCGTATCAACCATTGAAACCAGCCGGTATGTTACCTCCTGCGTGAAATCGACCGCTGAGATACCCGATGTCTGCTCCGCATCGCCGATATAAACTTTATCGGCTGCCGAATACAGGGTAAATTCAGGGATAAGACTACCTGCATCGGTTCCGGCAGGCAGCGTAACCTGCAGTTCGATGCTGCTGTAATCGTATTCGTTCCGCACCAAATTTCCCGCAACTCCTGCCAATTTGAAGGTTTCGAACTCAGGATAGTAAATGGTGTATAATTTGTACGGGCGTTCGGTGCCGTGATGCGATTTTACCAGAATATCCACTGGCTCGGACAGATTATATCTTGTTGTGTTCGAATACTCCGCTCCGTTGACAAAAACCTTGGTCGAATCAGATTGGATATAAAAACGCAGCCTTTGAGTCAGCGCGATGGAAGGCGTCGCGGTATTATATTTCACCTTGCGGGGCAGGACCATCAGCCATTCGTCATCCGGTAGTTTCTCGGCGTAAACTTCGTCGTACAACACCTGCGGGCACGAAAGCTTTTCTATCTCGGTCTGGTCGTCGACCACCGTAACGATATAAGAACAGGTATCGCGTTTTAAATCAGCAGCAAGATCGGCATACGTTGATGCAAGGCAGACCACCTTGTATGTGCCGGGTGCCGAATACGCATAGGTAAACAAACCTTTATTAACCACAAACCCGGTATTACTTTGGTTTCGAAGTTCATAATCGTGCATATCATCACCTGTGTATATGACAGCCTGCTCGGCGATGCCCGTAAAATTAATTACCATCGATTCGTTTATCGCGAACTGATTTTTATTAACAGTCATTGCCGCTTGAGGCGCGGGAACAGGTTCTTCCTCGCAGGCAGCGAAAAGAAATAAGAGGCACAACAGCCATAAACAGCCCCTCCAACCTCCCCGAAGGGGAGGCTTTTGGTTACTTTTGTTTGTTATAATATTTTTTTCCATAATTTTAATTTCAATTTTTTGCATTATCCTTCTATTTTTGCACTCTTAAGCCCCTCCGCGGTTTATCCCGATAAAATCGGGAGAGGGGTTTGGGGAGGCTAATACCCCGGATTTTGTTCCACTACGCCGTTCGATATATCGATTTCACTTTGGGGAATAGGGAAAAGTTCGTTCACGCCTTCGCGGAAATAATAGCCGCGCTTGTTGGTGCGGCTTGCTCCGTAGCTTTTTATAACCTGTGCCGCTCTTCCCTGGCGTGCCAAATCGAAAAACCGGTCCCATTCGAAGCTGAATTCGATACGGCGTTCTTTCCATATCTGGTTACGCATGTACCCGTAGCCGCCGCCTACATACAAATCCGAACTGCTGTTTATCAAGTTAGCCTGCCTCTTGTTCTTATTTAACTGCTCGAGCGCCCTTGCACCGAAACCGCATTCGTTCAATGCTTCGGCATACATCAGAACAACGTCCGCGTAACGAATTAAGCGGCGGTTTTTGGAGTTATCGTCAGTGTATTGCGGCCGGTCCTCGATAAGTGTGTACCATTTCAGCGACAAATAGCGTCCCGGCGTGGCAGGACACGTTTCCCCGTCGGGTGAATACTGCAGATGCGTAATCATAAAATTTTGGCGCGGATCATTCGAAAACATATCTCGTATTATTTCGTTGGTTGTCCACATCTGCGACGAAGACGAATAAAGATTATCGAAAACCGAACAACCATCGTTTGTATCACCGGTAGAGCCGTCGGCCGACTCTTTAAATACAACTTCGAAAATAGATCCCTGGCAAAATTCGCCGACATGAAAAAACTGCTCGCCGTAAGTAATGTCTTTTCCATAATAATCTTTGTATTCAAGCGAATAAGCATTCTGCAATGCAGAAAGCTGATTGCCCGCTGTTTCGTAAGGGTCGGTCGAAGAGTTCAGCTCCTGAGGTTTGAACCAAAGACGCTTGCGGACATCTTCCCAGTCTTCAACAGCCGGATCGTACTTCAATATATCGCCGAAAGACATTGATTTTCCTTCAACAAAGAATTCGCCTAAGCTGAGTATTTCTTCCCATTTTTCGGACTGTTCGCCCGGCACGGCCTGATACATCAGTACTTTCATCAACAGTGCCACGGCTGCTCCCGAGCCGGCTTTTCCGGCATTCGTCCCTGTGTAGCGGGCTTCGAGCATGACGGCAGCTTCACGCAGGTCTTTTTCAATGTAAGCATATACTTCGGCTGCCGTGCTGCGGGGAACGACAAGCCCTTCTACCGTTTCCGTTTCGAGGCGTATAGGCACGCCTCCATAGGTTTTTACCAGATTGAAATAGTACAAGGCTCTCAAAAATTTGGCCTGCCCGAGTATTTCGCGCACCTTTTTGTACGAAGCATAATCGTGAACCGAAAGCTCCACTTTGTTTACATTGGCAATTACTTGATTTGCCCGGTGGATTCCTTTGTAGTTAATTTTGTACCGGCTTTGTATCCATTCGTTCGAAGTAGTGAACCGGAAATTGACTAACTGGCCCATCTGGCTTGCCAGTCCTTCGTCGGCACCCCACACATCATCGGAGCATGCATCGCCGAAGCGCCACTCACATTCGTTAAAAGTTTCTGTCTGCAATATGTCGTATACAGCATTCAGCGAAGCCTGCAGCTTGTATTGGGTGTCGTAAAAATCGTCTTCCGTCGAATATCCCAGCACTTCGTTATTCAAAAAATCACTGCATCCGGTCAGCAGTAAGAGCAAGAAACTAAATACCGGTATTTTGAATAAGATATTATTCATAATATTCATTTTTATGATTACAAAATAACTTTAAATCCAATAGTAAATGTCCGCGCCTGCGGATAATTTCCATGATCGACGCCCATGTTCAGGTTGTTGCTTTCAGTTCCGCTTACCTTTCCCACTTCGGGGTCGAAGCCGTTGTAGCGCGTGAATGTAAGCAGGTTGTATGCGCTCGCGAACAGCGACAGGTTCGATAGCCGCAGCTTGGAACTTATTTTTTCATCAAAATTGTACGTCAGCCTGAGTTCCTTGAGGCGGAGGTAGGAGCCGTCCTTCACAAAAAAGTCGGAAGCCCTGAAATTCCGCGCCGCATCGGACGGGTCGAGGTCGGGAACTGTCCCTTCCAAATTCTCTGGAAAAAATTCTCTTTCGGTAGTCAGCCGCCCCGACCAATGCCTGCCGCGTAAATCGGCGTAAAGATTTCCGGAAGCAGCATTGTTCAGGTAATAATCCATTACATTGAATATCTTATTTTCCGTCTGTCCTTGAAAAAATATACTCAAATCGAAATTGGCATAGCTGAAAGCCAGCGGTATCCCGAAAACAAAATTGGGGAGGGAAGAACCCAGGTAAGTACGGTCTTCGGCAGTAATTTGTCCGTCGCCGTTCAAATCCTTGAAGCGGAAATCGCCCGGGCGCGTGGTCTGATTAATATCGTTTTTCCCGTAATCGTACTGTGCGCTTTCTTTTACCTCATCGTACGAATCGAAAATGCCGTCGGTTACATAGCCGAAGAAGCTGCCGATCGGTTTTCCAACCGCTGTTTTAGTTGTAAAATCAAGCACGCTCGACTCGTCGAGCCAGCCTCCGTAAATAGGTTCGTTGCCTGTGCCTAAGCTTTCGACTTTGTTCTGGATATAAGACACATTAAAGCCGATTTCATATTTGAATTTGCTTATGCCGCCTTTGTAACTTGCCATAAATTCCACACCTCGGTTGCGGACGGAACCGGCATTCGTCATCGGAGCGTCGTCGAGCCCGGCCGACAAAGTAACCGGAACACGCAACAGCATGTCGGTGGTCAATTTATCGAAAAACTCAAGTCCGATTGTCAGGCTGTATTTGAAAAGACCGAGGTCAAGCCCTATGTTGAATGTCTCTGTTTTTTCCCAGCGGATATCCGGATTTCCGATCGCAGTAGAAGTGATTCCCGGATAGAGAACATGATTGCCGATGCCGTACGGATAATTGTACTGCGTACTCAAAAGCGTGTAAGGCGAAAGCTCGTTTATCCGGTTATTTCCCAGCTTTCCCCAGCCTGCGCGGAGTTTTCCCAGCGAAAGCCAGCGCATGTCACTCATGAAAGGTTCGGACGAAAATTTCCAGCCTGCCGAAACCGAAGGAAAATATCCCCAGCGGTTATCCGGCAGAAAAATAGACGAACCATCGGCACGGAAATTGACCTGAAATAAATAGCGGTCGAGCAGGTTGTAATTTACCCGCCCCACAAAACCCAGAGCTGTCCAATTCCGATCGAGCCCATAAGTTTTATCGCCAGTGTAGGCGCTCGACAAATACCACAAATTGGGCGAATTATCGGCAGTGCCTTTGCGGGTCGATTCCTGATAGCTGAAATTATAGCCTTCGGCCGTCTGTCCGCCGAGTACTGTAATGTCGTGCACATCGTTGTTCCACGCAAATGTGAACAAGTTGTTTATTTCCCATTTGTTGGTCAGGTTCCGGTATTGATAAACCGTAGTCAGGTCGGTCGGCATCGTGAAATCTTCATCCAGCTTGTTCACTTCGGTAAACCTCGACCTCGTTTCAGGTACAATATAATCGGATATTTTAAACTGATAAGTCAGCAATTTCCCGATCTGCGCCGTAAGGCTCAGGTTCAAGTCAATACGGTGGCGTTCCATGCTGTTGTGATAGCGGTCGATGACAGCTATGGGATGGCTTTCGGAGTAATATCCTTTCGAATTATAGGTGTAAACCATCGGATTTTGGTACAGTGCTCGTTTGAGCACGCTGCTCTGCCCTTCGGGCACAATGTCCCGGTTTTCGTTGGTGTACATGATGTTTGTGGTCAGATTCAACCATCCAGCCAATTGATTGCTCATGTTCATGCGGGTATTGAAGCGGTTGTAGGCGGAAGTTTTCACAATGCCCCGCTCGTCGTACCAGCTTCCGCTGACCATGTATTTATTTTTCTCGTTTCCGCCCGAAACGGCAATATTATACTGCTGTTTTATTCCCGTCTGGGTAATCGCATCCCACCAGTTGGCCGGCGAATTATTTCTTATCGTATCTATTACATGATATTTATACGGATCGTAAACAAATTCTCCGGTAGCCGCATCCTTGGATTGATAAATCTGCCCTTCGGAAGAATAATTGTACTCTCCGTTGATGTAATCCTGCACGAGCGCATACTGCTCGATGTCCATCACATCTATTTTTTTCCATGGATTCGAAAATCCGACAAAGGCATCGAATGTGATATTCATTTTGCCTTTCTCGCCGCCTTTCGTCGTTATCAGCACAACGCCGTTGGCAGCGCGTGCACCATATACGGTGCTCGAAGCGGCATCTTTTAATATTTCAATATTGGCAATGTCGTTGGAATTCAGATGATCTATCCCATCAACGATAAATCCGTCCACCACGTAAAGCGGATCTGAATCGTTTACTGTTCCAGTCCCGCGTATTTTAATCGTTGTGTTTGAACCCGGAGCTCCTGTATTTTGAATGATGTTTACGCCGGCTGCTTTCCCCTGCAGCGCTTGCAGAGGCGACGCTACCGGAATGTTGTTAATGTCTTTTCCCGAGACCGAGGATATCGATCCCGTAATATCGCTTTTCTTCTGAACGCCGTAGCCGACAACGACCAATTCGTCCAAGTATTGGCTTTCTTCTTCAAGCAGCACGGTAAGCGGGCTGTCGGAAGTGTCCACTTCTTTTTCGTCGTAACCCATGTAGCCGAAAACAAGAATTGATCCTGAAGCGGTCTGCAGAGAAAACTGCCCGTCCAAATCGGTTATCGTGCCGTTTGTCGTCCCTTTTTCCACCACCGACGCGCCGATAAGCGGTTCTCTGCTTCTGCTGTCCAGCACCTTCCCCGTTACAGGAAGTCTGTTCTGCCCATACGAAAAGAGCGAAAAAAACAGCGCCGCAAGAAAAGCTGCTTTTTGAGAAAGTTTGTATTTTTTCATTTATCTGTTTGATTTTAAATAAATCGTTTATAAAATTCCCGCAGATTTTTTTCTGCGTAAATCCGCGTAATTTGCGGGAGTGAAACATTTGAGTTTCAAAGTTTCAGGTTCGTTTTTCTGGGCAGATGCATTGCCAATCATGCCAGGACTTTGAAACCCGAAACTTTGAAATCTTAAAACTAAAATTTTACCTAATAATCAATTTTGATGTATATCTTCCTTCAGTACTTGTAATCTGAACATTGTAAATGCCTTTTGCAAGCGAAGATACATTCACCAGATTTGCCATCGGCCAGATTTCTTCTTTAACCAGCGCTCCCGTGATGCTGAATACTTTCACACTCACTGTTTTTCCCGGAACATTATAGCTGAACCTGTCGGCTGTCGGATTAGGATAAAGAGCCGTCTGAATAACCTGGGTGTTTGCTAAGCTCGATTCAATTTCGGCACGCGTCCTGAATTCAATATCTATATCCAGATTATCCGCATCTGTTTCCTCGTTGTATCCCAGTTTGCGATAATGGTAGGTGTATAATGCTTTGCTTTCGTCGCCGGTCGCGAAAATAATGTCGCCTCCCAGATTGCGCAGAGAATGAACAAGATCGCCGTTCGGATTAAAATCAGTAACCTGTACGGATGCATCCGATTTGCTGTCTAAGCGGTACAATTTTGTTTTGAACTCTGCCGGTGCACTGCTGGTGCTTGCATTGTTAGACCAGAAGTACAGACTTCCTGATGCTACTGTCAAATCTGCAGCCCAAGTACTCAATGTTCCCGGCGCTAAATCCGCATGCATAGTTACTGTTTCGCCGTCGCAGTAATGAAGCTCACCGCCGTAGTTATTCTCCAGGGTCGCATCGTTGCCTGTACCAGCGCCAAAGAAATATACGCCGTCAAATTCAGTTCCGGGACCTGGATAAGAATGATTGGAACCCGTTGGAACATTCTGGTTTATATCAATAATAGTATAATCTCCCGGTTCCAAGTTACTGAATGCAAGTTCAGAACCTGTTTCCGGTGTTAAACTCCGGAAATAAACTTTTCCGTTGCACGGATAGGTACTCATGCAAGATGCCCCCCCCGACTTCGGAAATCCAGCATCATTTTTTGTCGGATTAGCATCGAAAATCTGGTATGTGCCGGCTTCTGTTCCATCGCTGGCCCAAGGTTCGTTGCCGTCCTCGATGGTAAATGCTTTGAAAAACAGTTTTTCATTGTAGAAATTAATCATTCCATCGATTGCCGAATCCGCCGTTCCCGTAGCATTTTCTTCAACATTTATATCCTTGACCATATAGGTGCCTTCGGGCGTTCCGTCTGTCACCCAGAGTTCTTCGCTCGGACCGCCGTCTTTGTAGTCGGCTTTGAAAAAGACTTTACGGCCTACACGGCACCAATGGTTTGTCCAAGCCGTGCTTACCCTTCCGGGGTATCTTGCGTCGCATTCATAGAGGAGTTTGGTACCTTCCGGAGTTCCATCGCTTATCCACAGCCATTTCTGCGCACCGCGGTCGCTGTAGTTTTCGCTGTCAAAATCCTGAGCGATGAAAACAAACTCAGTTTCATTCAGTTGCGTAAATCCGATGGGCGAAGATGAACCCAACTCGTGAATATCTTTCAGCATGAAAGTTCCAGCTTCCGTGCCGTCGGAAATCCACAGTTCGTATCCATTCGTGCCGTCATCGGCCGCAAAAACAGCTTTGTCGTTAAAACGCGTCAGCCAGTTCACATCCGAAGTATTTGTACCCGGGTTAATGTCCTTTACCATTTTTGTTCCGGCTGCCGTCCCATCTGTCACCCATAGTTCTTCGCCGTGTACGCCGTCGTCGGCTGCAAAGAATGCTTTGTAAGCTACGCCCTTTTCTCCGGCAACAGCTAAATTTTTACGCTTATGCGTCTGGCGGGTTGCCTCGATGTTGGCTTTCACGCCTTCGGGCAGCAAACTTACCATACCCTCAGGTAATCCTTGTGAAAAAACTGCTCCTGTCGTAAGGAGACCAAGTAAAAATAAAAAAGTCTTTCTTTTCATGATACTTAATTTTTAAATTAATAATTAGTGTTTGTTCTACTTCAAACATCTGCAAATCAGGTGTTTTATGTTTTTTATAAAAATGATTTATAAAAACTTTTCGACAACAGACCGGCCGTCCGTTAAAAGTACGGAGCAGATTCCATTCCTATAAGGATATGGGATTATTGCTTCCATGCTGTTGAAGCGGTTATTTGAATAAACTTTACGTCCATCTAATAAATACAGGCTTATACTGCTTATAATCTCTTTGCTGCTTACTATCAATTGTCCGCCGGAAACAAATATCTGCACCGGCTTTTCGTTCATTATTTGAACTGTCGACGATGCCAGATGCGTGTTCAGCAATTCCATTTCCATCCATGTATAAGGACTGTTCGTCCCTGCATCGGCAATCCGTTCTGTTTTGTATGTGTTAGTCGAAAAGCGGTCGAATCGCTCCACTGCCGCAGCCATGCGTCCTTCGGTGTTGACTTTTGAATGCCCCAAGAGTCCCCATGGAATAGCCGCTTCTATCCGATAATAACTATTTTTCAGCGAAACCGAGTAAAGAATATTGTTTGAAGCATCTGCATCAGTTGCCCATGTGCCATTCGCGCCTCTTTTAAACACGATTGTTCCGTCCACTTGGAATAAAATATTGAATACACCTTCCTGCGGGCTGTCCGTACAAACATCAGCGGCATCAATAAGCAGGCGGATACCATCCGGAGTAGATGAAGTATTCACAATGTCACGGTCGATAACAAGCGATGTAAAATAAAGATAGTTACTGTCGTACAGAAAATCAGATGTCCATCTCGATTTAGTAACGGTTCCCATAATCAGCTGTTCTGCTTTAGTATCAGTCCATTTCTCGTCCGGCGATTTTCCCCCATCTACCTTTATGCTGCCGTAATCGGCCTGCAGTTTGTTAAGAGGAGTTCCCTGCATTGTTATTATCTGCGACGAAGATGAATTCGCAGTTGAACTTCCTACGGCCAAAACAGTTCCGTCGCTCGTTACGGCAAGCGAATTCCATTTGGCGCGCTTGTCGGCAGCCAGATTAAAAGGCTGGCTTTTGGCTTTGAAGCTGCGGGCTTCGTCGTCGCCCACCATGACGAACATATCCGCATAATCGGTAGAAGTCCGTCCTTCCGTACCTTGATAAGACAGAATTGTTTCGCCGGAAGGCAGACGCCTGATGTATGGAGCGCCGGCATTGTAAGAAGATGTCAGGGATTGGGCAAAAGCCTGCTCCCGATTCGGACTGCTTGCATTGACAAAACCACTTTTCCAATTATCTTCGATGGTGGTGCGCACCGTTACCGGACGGAAATACGGATAAGCAATTCCATTATCTTCAATCATGACGACAATTTCGCCTTTATCTTCGAGCAATAGAGGTACCGGCATGCCGTCGCGCCGTCCGCTGCGGAATGAAACTATTTCGGGTGTACTCCATGTCAGCCCTTCGTCGAACGAGCGGCACATGCTGATGTTTTGTTCGGTAGTCGAAGTATAAATGTCTTCGTTGGCAAAATAGCACTGCACCTCTCCGGATGGAAGTTCTAGAAAAGCCGGTTCCCAGCAACCTTCAGTAAATGTATGCAGCGCATCGTGCACATATATTTCGTTGCTCCAAGTTTCTCCATTATCTATACTTCTTCTCGCGCGTATGCCGAACTTACGTTCTTCGGAATAAGGTTCTCTGGGACGCGGATTGTAGCCGACTAAAATAGTACCGCTTTTCAATTGTATGAAATCCGGAACCGCATTGGCTATGCCGGTTGGATTCGAAGCTATAAGCTTTTCGCCAAACCACACAACGCCCTTATTCGAACTGAATGCAATCCTGATGCCACCTGATTCTGCAACGGCCATTAAACGTCCGTCCTGCAGTTCTATGATGCGTCCGTATCCAGAATATCCGGAAGAGAATACTGTAGTCTGACTGTTGATATCCCAAAATATACGCGAGCCGGTGTACGGATCTTTCCGGTGCTGGGCATGAACACCACAGACAAAAACAGATAGAAAATATACAACAATAATATGTTTTATTCCATTTTTCATTTTTTATTTTTTTTCTTCAATGATTTTGCTTTCTGAATCTGCTTGTTTTCTTCCTGCTCTTTGATAAAACGTTCATCTGCCATCTTACTGAATCGTTTAATAGTTTTTATTTCTTGTGGATCATATGGAAGACCATTGAAACGGTAAATATCATGCTGCCACTTACTCATATCCAGATTGTGGCAGTCATCCTGCAGATAGCGGATATAGTAAGTACCAGCCGGTTCGTAAGTCTGCGAGTAACCGGCAATCAGTCCCCAATGATACGATCCTATTTTTTCCAGATAAAAAAGCGGGAATATTTCCGTCACATTATTGCCTCTTATGCGGTGCAGCCACTCGCTGTTGATCAATGGACGGTCGTATTCCTTGCGCAGCTGCTCAATAATCTGAACCATATTTTCATAAGAGCCGTAATAATGGAATGTTATCACGTCTGACAATTCACAGGCACGTTTTTCAATTTCCGTATATGGAAGCCCTTCTTTATAGCGCCAGCAGTCGGCTGTAAGCGGCTGTATCGGATCATAGGAACGCAAGATTGAAAAGAATTTTTCCAGCGCTTCCATGCTTTTCGATCCGCGGTTGGAGTTGCCAACTTCATTCCAAACGTTCCAAATATGTATGCGGGAATCTTTCGCATATTTCTTTGCCAATTCATCGACCATTTTATAATAGTAAGGTTCAAATTCGGGATCGTCAAGCAGGCAGTAGCCGGTTTCCGAATAATCTCCCGTATGCGGGCCTGTTTTTGTGCCGCTGTGATATCCCCAATCAACCGGCTGTTCTCCAAATTCAACCGGTTTCCAACGGCTTTTTGGCACAGTACAGTCGTTCCCGAGCGTAAGCATAACCTGCAATCCATATTTATCTGCTAAAGTTAGATATTCTTCCAAGTTGTTCATAAAACTGTCGTGCTCGTAATACCAGACTTCGAACTGAACAATAGCCCGTACTGCATTAAATCCGGTTTCTTTAGCCAGCTGAAATTCGGTTTCTATCTGATCGAATACCTCTTTATGTTTGTACTCTTGCCACATGGCAATTCTGTTTACGCAATTACTCGGATAACCGTTATAGCCGCGTATCCAGTTTTGATTATTATACCACTCCCATGCTTTTTCCTTCGACCAGCGTTCGCCAGCCGCAGTATTAAACAGGCAGAAAACCGCCACTGAAATTGTCAGGATTAATTTTTTTACATTCATTTGCTGTTATTTAAGTTATTATTTGAATTTTATATGGTTGATTTTAAATATTGGAGATATGACATCTCTGCATTTTTTTATCGAACTTACGTTAAATTATTTAATCGAACTTGATTATTTTTTAAACATTTTCATTCTCCATTCATTTGCCTTGTGCAATTGTTCGGGATAAGTCCAATGTTCTGTTTCAGGTACAACGAAAAGCTCTTTCGGCGCATTGACAACATTTATTGCGGAATAAACCGAAGTCGGCGGACACACCATGTCGTTGTATCCAAAAGAATAGAATCCCGGAACTTTTATCTGTCGTGCAAAATTCACTACATCGAAGTACCCTGCTATTCTAGCCTTTTCGTCAAGTACGCAAGGTTTTAACGGATTGTTGCGGAACAGATGCGGCCAGCCGCCTGCTCTTCCGTGCAGATAACCCGTAACATCCGAAAGAGCAGGATAATAACTTATCAGACCTTTTATGCGGCTGTCAAGCCCTGCGGTAACAATAATATCAGGCATAATAATAATGTTTTTTTCATGAAATTGTGTTTTAAATATATAATTTAATCATCCTTTTTGGCGACTAAATTTTTCGGCCATGGTACTTTCAATATCCCATTGTCTTATATCAATATTTTAATCTGTTTTGAAATTCCGTTTACATATACTTTTGCAACATAAATTCCCTTGTTTAGACTGTCTAACGAAATATATTTGTCGCTTTCGCTCATCACAGAATGGAATAAAAAATGACCGGCAATATCAAAAATGTCGATTACGATATTTGCATTACAAGTATTTTTTGTGCTTATAAATATTTTTTTTCCTAAAACAAACACTTCCAAGTCATTATTTGCGGCAACGTGAGAATTTGAATAGTCTGTTTCGAAAAATCCCGGCACTATATAGTCCGGCTGGCCATCTTCCAATTTGTAATAAAACGCGACACTCCAATTGTAAAGCGGATAAGTCTGGTCGTAAATAGCTTGTCCTGATGAATCTTTTGCTTCGTTCACAGCACGAAGCGAACTGCCTGGATCACGCGGATATACATAGTCTTCATTTTCTTTTTTGTCTAAATCAACATATTCAAAATAAGCTTGATAGTTGTCGCTGTCACGCACATTCCCGTGTCCGCGTGTCTGCGATGTATTTTCTCCAATTCCAGCATAGATAAGTTCAATTTTTCCGCTCGAAACATCCGAAAAGCAGGCTATCATGATACAATCATCATCGACAACTTCTACTTTTTGTATTATTTGCTTTATGTCATTTTTATATACCTCAAACCCATAGTATTTAAATTTTGTGCCCGAAGTGTATGGGTCAAGAACCAGCGGAAGCACAGGAACATGATATTGAATTTTTATTTGGTACGGATTATTGGTTCGTGTAATTTTTTTCGGTTGCAGGGGCTTAAATTCCTCACCCAGCACTTGTGTTTTATAATAAATTTTTGCTAGCATTTCACCGAACCATCGGTAACCGTTCGGGTCCAGATGTCCTCCGCGGTCAGGCATCGGATAAACAGGTCCCGCGCAGATAATATCGGCATATTCATTGGAAGCTTCCAGCTGCGCCATACCTATCGACAATTCTCTCACTTTAGTATATTGACATCCGGCCTGATAGGTAATAAAAACTGGTTTTTTGTTTTGTCCGTAAGCCTCTGTAATGTCGTTCTGCATGTTATCTTTCAGTGTAACAAGCAATTGCTTGTATTCATCTTTGTCTGAAGTTGCTGTTGTTCCGCTTCCCAGTCCATACCCAATTTTTCCGTAATTATTCTCTCCCTGCATGAAAAAAATGACCGGGCAGTTAATATCACAACCGGCATTTTTTGTTGCTTTAGCACCGTTTGTCAATGCATTTACAAATTCAGCTCTATAATGCTGCCTTCCAGAAATTTTTGATTCTTTCGAAAGTTCTTCGATAGAGCGTCCGCCTGTTCCGCAGGAAGTTGCAATGAAGTTGCCGCCTATTTTTTTCTGCAAATGATTGACAGTGCCATAAAGCGGACATTCGGCCGTAGTGCTTCCATCTTTGGTGAATGGATATAAGTCTGCTGCCCCGGAACTGTCTTGTTTTGCCAGTTTGCCAATTAATGGATTCAGCTTACTTTTTGAATTATTCCAAAAGTTTATCCAAATATGATCACCCAGCATATAATTTCCGTCAATATTTTCGGTCGATAAAACAGGATACGACTGTGCTCCCACAGACAAACTCTGTCCATACATGATAAAGTGCTGATAAGTGTTTTCTACCAACACTTGTTTAAGAGATTTTTCAGCAAAATTTTTACAATTTATGCTATTAAGCGTAAATAATATTAAAGCAATACAATATCTCATATTTTTTAATTATCATTTATTTCCCAATACTTTATCTGCTTTCGGAACAATTACTTTATTTCCTTTTGCCGTTACATGATATATTCCGGTCTGTTTGTTCTTTTTAAATGTAAGCGGAACTATGCGCGTGCGGCGGGGAACAACCACGCTGTCCGAATTGTGAATGTGGTAAACATAATAAGGTTGCTGCTTTTTATCCCAGAAAATATCGCCGTGCCCGGATCCGTTTTCCTTTACTATCGAACGGTGGATGATCGGATTCTCCGGCGCTTTTGTCCAAGGTCCGTATGGAGTCGATGCTGTTGCATAACCCACGGCATAATCTATGTTCCGAAAGTGATTGGCTGAATAAAATAAATAATATACGCCGTCTTTTTTAAAAACGCTAGGTCCTTCCATTATGGGAACTGCTTTGTAATTCTGTGTCATTTCCCATGCATCGGTCTGCCCGAAGCATTTTTTCAAAGTCTCCGGCTTTATCTTGCCCTGCTCCAGGTCAAATTCAGCAACCCAGATATAATTTCCGCGGTCGAAGCGTACATAATAGAGATAAAATTTCCCGTCGTCATCTTTAAATATGAACGGATCGATATTTTTTTCACCGGCATCCACGGGTTCCGCTTTTTTCTGCCGGTATGGACCGTACAGCGATTCCGACTCAGCAACAACAACCTGCTCATTCGCTGTATATGCAAGATAATACCTGCCGTTTTCTTTTATTATCTGGGGAGCCCAGAAGCCGGTTGTTCCAAATGCGCCATCTCCTTTGCGGAGTATCATGCGTTCTTTTCCTTCCTGCGGCGTATTCCATTTTTTTAAATCGGTTGATTCTAGCATCGTGAATCCGAGCGGTTCGCGGTTGCGCGTACCTAATAAATAATAGACGCCGTCTTCTACATATATTGTCGGGTCAGCATACAGAATTTCATCCAAATCCGTTGTTTTCTGGGCTTCCGCGGGCAGTAAAAAAAGGCAAAATCCGATTAGTACAGTGTAAATTAATTTTCTCATAAAAAATTGCGTTTGTTTTCTCTGGCAAAATTAGGGAGAGTTGAAGCTCGAAAAAAGGAATCGCGGACTAAAAAAAAGGAAAATAGTCCCGAATTCATAGTTTATAACAGCCTCCATACATAATTTATAAAAACACATAGACTGGATGTTCAAATTATATACAACTTATTTTTTTATTGATAGTGCAAAATAAACTATTTCTGAATTTATATCAGAATTATTCAACAAATGAAAGGGAAACAAACTATTCTTTAGAAAAATCAGAAAACCTGTTGATTATGAAATTAGAAAAATCAGAAAAAGACCTTTCGTCGCAGGAAGAAAAATTCTGCCAACTGTATGTTTATGGCGGACAAGAATTTGCTGGAAAATCGCTGAAATGCTATACCGAGGTATTCGGAGATAAAAATAAATATCCGTATGCGGCGTCTAAATATCTTCTTACAAAGCCCAATGTTCAATCCAAAGTAAAGGAATTGAATGCGGTATTAATGCAGTCGGAAGAAGAAACGATTGCCGTAAAATTGCAGGTTACGGAAACGCTTAAAGCCGTCATGGAAGAAACCGCGACCGCCCAATTCACCGACAAATGGGGAGTTTCTATTTCTCCGGCACCATTGAGGGCGGTGGCTGTAAACGCAGCAAAAGCGCTTATGGATTTGTACCCGATTAAACACAAACAGGATGCGAAACTGAAAATCGAAGGAGTGGACGGCAATGTGATTTTCAATGTTATCGTTCCCGAGCAAAGCAAAAAGAATGAAGTCGAAGGAACCTAAATCTAAAATAAACGAAAGGCTGATTTATATCGGAATAATTATCGGACTTGTTCTTTACGGCCTATGGCAGACCGATAATGCGGTAAAATTAATCGAATCGGTAAAGAACGCTTTCTCCATTTTATTTTAACCTAACCGGAATTATGACAAAAATGAAAGATTTTGTTACAGAAAATTTCAAAGTGATTGCAATGGCTGTTTCGTTCATTATAACCATGTATGTACAGCATTTGAACAACACTTCGCACATTTTGGAACTGAAAGAAAAGTGTGCTACGCTTGAACTGAAAATAGAAGATCAGTACGAAAAAATCGACGCCATTAAACTGGATAAAACAGTGTTTGAGGCGACTATCACTCAGTTTGCGACCATAAGCACCGATATCAGGGAAATACGCGCCGACATTAAAGAATTATTGAAAAATAAAGAATAATATGAATTGTTTTAAGGAAAAAGAAACGGTAACGATAATTGAATCAGAAAAGCTGTCGGATATGAATTTGTCGGACATGGCAGGACTTTCGGGCGTTATTACCGAATGCTTAGTTGATGAAGAAAGAGAAATTCCGGGTTGTATGGTTATGCTTACTGAAAAGTTCCACGGACATTTTATCTGGTTTATCCCTGTTGAATCATTGGAAATAGTATTGTAATGAATAAGTTCCTCATTGTAGTTATTTTGTTTTTTGCCGTTACGAATGCCGGCATATTGAAGTACTGCGAGAAAATCAGGCAGGAAAAAGAAAAATACGAACAGAACAGCCATGCTTTGTTGTCCGAAGTCAAACGTATGCAGATTGATTTAACAACAACAGCATTGGATGTAAAAGTACTCCGCCTGTCGTTAGACGAATACGAACAATATCGTGCCGAAGATGCCGAAAAAATTAAACAAATGGGAATCAAGCTAAAGAATCTTGAATCGGTCGGCAAACACGAACTGGAAGTGAATGTGGATTTTTCGACTTCGTTGAAGGATTCGATTATAATTCGAGATGCCATTCCGGTGAAAATACAGAAAGTCCAAGTCAACACGCCGTATTTATATATTGACGGAACGATTGACGAAAATAAAATTACCGGTAATATAAAACTTCCGATTACGCTTCGCCAAGCTATCTCGTTGGAATACAAACATAAGTTCTTGTGGTGGCAATGGAAAGTAAAAGCGGTACACCAAACCATTTCTGCCGACAATCCGCACGCTCAAATAAAATATTCTGAAATGATTATGATTGATTAGATTAAGTTGTTCTTCTTTTGTTTTTAATTGCTCATTATATTGACACGTAAATTTGATTTATTCTTCAGTATTTTGAGCAATTTTTTTTTATTGCATTTGATATTCTATTTACAACCTATTCAGCTTAAAACTCCCTATTCTTTGATATAAACCTAAACTTTATATCGAAGATGAAGCTTTTATTAAAACGCATTTTTAAGGGTGACAAATACACTATCGGTAAACTGTATATCGATGATGTTTATTTTTGCGATACAATTGAGGACGTTGTCAGAGAGCTACCTGCAACTTGTCCTAATACTCCCAAAAATCTTTCCTGCGCTTGTAAAGAGAAAATCTACGGCGAAACAGCAATCCCAACCGGAACGTATAAAATGAGTATGTCACACAGCGCAAGGTATGGTAAAAACATGCCCCGCTTGCACGATGTGCCTCATTTTCTCGGAATTTTAATTCACTCCGGAAATACTGAAAAAGACAGTGAAGGATGCATAATCGTTGGGGAAAACAAAGTAAAAGGGAAGGTTATCAATTCCCGCGTTACTTTCGACAAGCTACTCAAAAAAATCGGCAACGAAACAAACCTTGAAATCACGATTGAATAATGGCGAAAAATAATTTAATTCCGCCAAAGAGTATCAAAATTGATTTCAAACCTTCCGAACGTCAATATGAGTTATGGCGGTTGCTTCAACCAAATTTCTGTCCGCATTGCGGAGGTGAAATTATCCGTGTACTTATCGGATATGATGTAAATAATAATCCGCAATATGTTCCCGAATGTAAGAATTGCCACAGCCGAAATTTGCCCCAGCTCATTCTTGGAGGTGGAAGCGCGGGCGGCGGAAAAAGTTACTTAGGAAGCGTGTGGCTGGTAAGTTCGTGTATGCGCTTCGATAATATCCGCGCTGTTGTTGCCCGAAAAACACTGAAATCGTTAAAAGAATCTACATGGAATACGATAAAATCTGTCATAAAAGATTGGGGACTGCGAGAGGATGTAAATTACAAAATCAACAATCTGGAAGGAACGCTTACATTCTGGAACGAAAGCGTTATAATAATGAAAGAAATGGCGGATATTCCTTCCGACCCGAATTTTGAACGTTTCGGTTCTTCCGAATATACCATTGCATTTATTGACGAGGTTTCAGAAATTTCGGAAAAAGCGGTTGAGGTGTTGTTCTCACGCTTGCGCTGGAGGACACATGAAACATTCATGCTTCCCCGTATGCTTCTTACAACAAATCCGACTATCAACTGGGTACGTTCGCGTTTTGTGCAAGACGAAAACGGCGAAAAAGTGATTCCACGAGAAGGAGAGGCATATATTCCATTTTCAGTATTTGATAATCCAAATATCGCATTCCGGCAATTATACGAAGCTTCGCTCAATAAAATCCGCGACCAAGCAACCAAAGAACGCTTGCTGTATGGCAACTGGGATTTTGTGGAAGCCAATGATATGGCCATATACAACAAGTTTGACGGGACACAGCATTTGGTAACCGGATTGAAAGAACAGAAATACGACCCTTCAAAGCCATTAATAACTGTCTGGGACTTCAACGTAGCTCCGCAGATGAGTGTATTAACTGCCCAGATTGATTATGAAAAGAAAAAAGTATATGTCTTCGATGAAATCCTCGGCAAGCCGGAAAACAAAGAAAACAACACGCCTGCTTTATCCCGTAAACTGAAAGGAAAACTGTATCGTGATAAACATATCGGTGGAGTAGATGTAACCGGTGACCCAGCAGGATTACAACGATCCACCGCAAACGAAGACGGTGTGAATAATTACACTGTAATCATGGACATTCTGGGAGGAGGAATTCTGCGTCCAAAACTGAAACTAATGAAAAAACAGCCTCCGCAAGTGACGCGCTGTGATTTTGTGAACGAAGTATTTTCCGGTTATCAAGGTTGGGAATTGCTGATCGACATAAAGTGTCGGAAGCTGACCGAAGATTTAATCTACCAGTTGAAAAACGACGATGGAACAAAATCAAAACACAAAGTAACCGATCCGAAAACCGGAACGAAATACGAAAAATACGGACATTTATCCGACTGTCTTGATTATTTACTATGCTTTTACCTGCGTGACAGCTGGTATAAGTTCAAATGTGGTGATACAGGAAATACGGTATTAACGACTGCGATTTTGTTTGAGGGGTTTAATTATTGAACGAATAATACGAATAAAATAATATATTTTTGCAGTAATTATATATATGCACATTTCAGTGCTATATATTTTTGATTGAAAAACTGTAATTTATTATGACTGATTCTTTTAATTACTTTCACACTCCCGATCCTATATGGGAAACTTGGGGAATAAATACTCACGAACAATTTCTTGATGATTTCATTGTAAAAGGAAAATTTCATACAAATGTGCCGGAATCGGTAGTGAAGGAGTATGAAATTGTAGAAAGACTATTCTGCTATAGTTATTATTCATATCAGTTAATAGATGAAACTTTTTCAAAAGTAACAAGGATTTTTGAAGGTGCTGTAAATTTGAGGTTGGATGAACTGAATATAAAAAGAGAAAACACTCGTATGTCTTTAAAAAAACGATAAGAAAAACTAAGAGTATACACAACCCCAGAAGTGTTTAATGAATGGGATAGTGCAAGAAACGTTCGAAATATTTTTGCTCACCCAGAAAGCGGGCATTCTTTCGGAATCACGGTTTATCGAAGCTTTTTACAAATGGTTAATGTTTTAACGTGAGTTCGATATAAGAATTAAAATAACTGGAGTTGAAGTGAGTCAACTCCAGTTATTTTAATTCTTATATCGAACTCACGTTAAATTAGAAAATCATGGCAATTCCAACAACAAGAACAAAAGAAAATGCAACGATTACTATCGACACCGAAAGGTGTACCGGCTGTGGAAAATGCATCCTGGTTTGCAAAGATTTCAACTTTCGCCTGGAAAACGACAAGGCCTGCATCAGCAATACCCCTGTATTTGGTTGCATAGGTTGCGGACATTGTATGGCTATTTGTCCCGCAGATGCCATTGAAATAACCGGGAGGGAAATATCCAAAGCCGATTTGTTCGGGTTACCCTCCATAAAGGAGACGGCAAACTTTGAACAATTAATAGCCTTGTTCCGGCGCAGAAGAAGTGTGCGGGAGTTTCAGGAGCAAGAAATTTCACCCGAAATAATAGAAAAGATTCTCGGTGCTGCCTCTACAGCCCCCATGGGTCTTCCTCCATCTGATGTGAACGTTCTGATTCTTGACAGCAAAGCAAAAAACCGGCAGTTTGCTGCTGATTTTTGCAACTATCTAAACGAGATGAAGTGGTTTGTATCCGGGTGGTTCTTGACGCTCATGAAACCTTTCTGGGGTAAAGCCAATGATGAAATGTTCAATGGTTTTGTGAAGCCTCTGTTTGATGTGTACATCAAAAGCATGCAGGCAGGCATCAACCTGGTAAACTACGACGCACCTTTAGCGCTATATTTCTACGGTTCACCTTATACCGACCCGGCTGACCCGATTGTTGCAGCGACAGCAGCCATGTACGCAGGTGAGTCTTTAGGGCTGGGAACCTGCATGTTAGGTGGGATTCATCCGCTTATTCAAAATGGGAAAAAAGCTAAAATATTCCGGGAAAAACATGGCATTCAATATCCCAGCCGGGAAGGATTATTTGTTATTTTCGGGTATCCGGCAGTGCATTATAAAAAAGGAATCAGGAGAACATTTGCTTCTGTTACGCACTGAAGTTCTGAGTGGCAATAAAGTTAAAAATCAGGTTAAAGCATAAAAAAACTACAAGAACGAATTCCTGTAGTTTTTTTGATAGTTTTAATATATTAACCTAACGTTCAGCTTAGTAACCAAGCTCTTTTTCAATGGCTTCAAGTTCTTTGCTCATACCAAGCCGGTAATACAGCATGCGGAGGTTTCTCTTGTAAATCTGTTCTTCCGGGTTGATTTCAGCTGCTTTCTTGAAGTATTCAATGGCTGATTTGAAAACCTCGTTTGCTTTGTTCTTCGCAAGGTTGAATTCTCTGTCTGATTTATAAGCTGCATCATCCAGGATTTTCTGACCTTCCTCGATTACCAAAACACCAATTCCGGCATACGCATCCGCATATTTGGGATCTAACTCAAGTGTTTTGTCGTAAAGCTTACGAGCTTCAACATTATTCTTCTCTGTTTCGAAAATCTTGGCTTTGATATAATAATAGACTGCTTCATTGGGTGAAACCTGAATAGCTTTGTCGATATACACTTTCGACTCTTCAATCAGATTATTAGTAAGATAATAATTAATCAGGTTTTGAATGAACCAGGGATCTTCCGGCATCTTATTAAATCCTTCATCCAATGTTCTGAGGAAGTTGGCAGTGTCTTTTACCTGCACATATTCTTCATAAAGCATTTTATAAACATTACTTGTTTCGTATCCTTCATTCTTAATTTCTTCGTGAATCCGGATAGCCTTATCCCACATCTCTGCATTTCTGGCAGCAAGTGCATTAAAATATTTCACCTGCGTGTAAGTTGAGTCAATGGTCACCACATCTTTCATAAAAGGAAGATTGGGAATTTCAAGATAAGTTTCAAAAGCTTTCATAGCACCTTTATAATCCTTCTTTTCGTCGTATAAAGTTGCGGCATAATAAAACAGGTTATGCTTTTCTTCGAAATACTCTTTGATTTTAGCTTTGATATCAGATTCATATTTAGGTTTTATTTTTTTACCTTTTTTACTCACCTGATTCTGATCCAATTCGTAGGCCTTGAGGAAATAATTGAGCGACTCCATCACGGCTTCGCCTTTTTTCACAAAGTCAACCTGTTTACCTAATGCCAAATCCTTGAAGTAGCTTTCGTTCTCTTTGTATCCAATCATACCGGCAACATGCCAGGTTCTTGGATCTCCACTGGTAGTGGGCTCTTCCAAAGCCGGTAAAATAGCTTCGCGGGCACCTTTAAAATCCGGTGTTTCCATCAAAGCCAGGTTCCTTGCTTTAGATACATTCTTCTTTTGAGCAAATACTGCTGTTACACTTAAAAGTAATAAAAGTGAAAAAATTACTTTTTTCATAATTGTCTAATTTAATAAATTGTTTGTTCTTTATTTGAGTCTCGCAAATACACCGGATTACTCCTCACTTTGAGTTTCTTCTGTTTCTTGTTCAGCCTGATTGTTATTATCTTCGTTTTCAGTAATATTCTCTGTGTTTTCAACATCTTCTTCATCTGTTTCTGCCAACACTTTGCAGACAGATGCAATTTCATCGTTTCGTTTTTCCAGGTTGATGAGTCTGACTCCCTGCGTTGCCCTTCCCATCACACGGATGTCGGATACATGCAGCCTGATAACGATTCCGGAAACATTGATAATCATCAGGTCATTTTCATCTTTTACACTTTTAATGGCAACTAGCTTACCGGTTTTCTCTGTGATGTTAATGGTTTTTACCCCTTTTCCACCCCGGTTTGTAATACGGTAAATCGGTTCTCCGTTTTCATCATCAAGTAAAGAACGCTTGCCATAACCTTGTTGTGATACAACCATGATGGTTTCCTTGGAGTCTTTCTTAACACAAACCATACCAACAACCTCATCCTGTCCGTCATCATCGAGTTGCATACCGATTACACCGGTAGCTGTCCTACCCATGACACGTACCTTGGATTCGTTGAAACGGATGGCACGTCCATTGCGGTTTGCCATGATAATCTCGGAGTCTCCATCAGTCAGACGTACCTGAATAACTTTATCATCTTCCCGTATATTGATGGCAATAACTCCGTTAGCACGTGGACGTGAATAAGCCTCCAGCGAAGTTTTTTTCACAATACCGTTTTTCGTACAGAAAATGATATAACGTGAGTTGATGTATTCTTTGTCATCCAGACTTCCTTTTACCCTGATGAAGGCATTCACCTTGTCATCCTGCTCGATATTCAGCAGGTTCTGAATGGCTCTTCCCTTGGAATTCTTGCTACCTTCGGGTATTTCATACACTTTCAGCCAGTAACATTTACCTTTCTGGGTAAAGAACATCATGGTGTTGTGCATGGATGCCGGGTAGATGTACTCAATGAAGTCTTCGTCGCGCGAATCGCTTCCTTTAGAACCGACTCCTCCCCTGCCCTGTGCACGGAACTCAGCTAAAGCCGTACGTTTGATATATCCAAATCTGGAAATGGTGATAATCATTTCATCATCGGCATAAAAATCTTCAGGATTAAACTCTTCTGAAGCATATACAATATCAGTGCGGCGATTATCTCCGAATTTACCTTTTACTTCGAGTAACTCATCTTTGATGATGGCCATGCGAAGCTCCACTTTCTCTAAAATTTCTTTTAATCTAGCAATGAGGGCCATCACATCTTCATATTCGGCACGCAGTTTATCCTGCTCCATTCCGGTAAGCTGACGAAGACGCATCTCTACAACGGCACGGGATTGTATTTCCGACAAACCAAAGGCCTCCATCAGGCGCGTACGGGCTTCTTCTGGTGTTTTGGAGTCGCGTATGATGCGAATGGCTTCATCCAGATTATCTAAGATTATCATGAAGCCTTCAAGCAAATGCGCCCGTTTTTCAGCTTCTGCCAACTCAAATTGGGTGCGACGGGTCACCACCTCATGACGGTGATCTACGAAATGCCTGATTAAATCTTTCAGGTTGAGCATGCGGGGTCTTCCGTTTACCAACGCGATGTTATTTACACTGAAAGAAGACTGCAAGGCCGTAAATTTAAACAGCTTATTCAACACAACGGAAGAATTGGCATCTCTTTTTATATCAATAACGATGCGCATACCTTCACGGTCCGATTCATCATTGATATGGGCAATACCTTCAATTCGCTTTTCGTCAATCAGCGCCACGATATTCTTAATCAACTCAGCTTTATTCACCAGATAGGGAATCTCGTTAATCACGATTTTCTCACGACCCGATGCTTCCGTTTCAATTTCAACTTTGGAACGTACCACAACACGTCCGCGACCGGTTTCGTAGGCTTCCTTCACGCCGGCATATCCGTAGATAGTACCTCCGGTCGGGAAGTCGGGCGCTTTCACGAATTTCATCAATCCGGCAATATCAATCTCAGTGTCATCAATATAAGCTACTGTTGCATCAACTACTTCAGAAAGGTTGTGCGGCGCCATATTGGTAGCCATACCTACCGCGATACCCGACGAACCGTTTACGAGCAGGTTAGGGATACGCGTTGGCAACACCACCGGTTCCTTCAGCGTATCGTCAAAGTTCAACTGAAAGTCAACCGTATCTTTGTTGATGTCCACCAGCATCTCTTCGGCAAGCTTCTGCAAACGGGCTTCGGTATAACGCATCGCAGCGGGACTGTCGCCATCAACCGAACCGAAGTTACCCTGTCCGTCAACCAGGGGATAACGCAATGACCAGGGTTGCGCCATGCGAACCAAGGTGCCATATATGGAAGAATCACCATGCGGGTGGTATTTACCCATCACTTCCCCGACAATTCTGGCGGATTTCTTATAGGGCTTGTCTGAATTGTTTCCTAATTCATTCATCCCGAACAATACCCGGCGGTGAACAGGTTTAAAACCATCACGTACATCCGGCAAAGCGCGGGAAACTATCACCGACATAGAATAGTCGATGTACGAAGACTTCATTTCTTCGTCGATATTTACCTTAATAATTCTGTCTTGATTTAACATCTGCACTTGTTTTTTTTCTTTTCAAAAAATCACGCTAAAGTAATACTTTTATTTGGATTTAGCAAGTGATTTCCGAACGATTTTCAGGCGTTCTTTTTCCTTTTGATTGCATCCCTGAGGTTGACCGCCAGCTCGTATTTTTCTTCATTTATAGCCATGTTCAGCAGCTCTTCCAAATCTTCAAGCGACAACATATCAAGCTCCTCAGGAGTAAGCTGTTCGGCATCTATATCTTCTGACTCTTCGCCTTGTGTATTGACCGGATCCATGGATTCTACTTCCATGCCGACAATACCCATAATATCTTCCTTGATGTAGATCTCACAATCGGATCTGACAGCCAACGCGATGGCATCGGAGGTGCGAGCATCCACCACCATCGATATGTCTCCTTTCATCAGGTGTAATTCGGAATAAAACACATCGTTAACCATATCGTATATCAAAACTTTCTGAAGTTTAGCCCCGAAAACATTTAAAATCGTCAGAATTAAATCATGGGTCAGGGGGCGCGGCGATTTTTTATTGTTCATCTTCAAGGCTATCGACTGCGCTTCGGGCTCACCAATCATGACCGAAAACCGCCTTTTGCCATTTTCCTCTACCAACACCAGTCCATAGGTTCCCACTACGCTTTGGTTATAAACAAGTCCAGCTACATTTATCTTAATTTCAGAAGCCATAATTTATTCGTTTCTATACCATTCTTTTATACAAATCAACTATTGATAGAGCAAAGATAAAGCAATTTTACGAGCAGGTAAATTTTCGTAGCAAAAAAAATCGTACTTTTGTGTCCGGTTATCAGAACTATACATCATGCGTCATTCATCCAACATATTAATAAAAAACAAGCGGGCAACCTTTGATTACGAAATTATCGAACGATACACTGCCGGCTTGCAGCTTTTCGGTACGGAAATTAAATCGATACGCGACGGAAAGGCCTCTCTGACTGATACCTACTGTACCTTCATCAACGATGAAATGTGGGTAAAAAACATGCATATAGCAACTTACTTTTTCGGCACGTATAACAACCACGATGTACGGCGCGACCGGAAGTTGTTACTAAACAAAAAAGAACTGAACAAACTGGCACGTGCCACCCGCGAAACAGGCTTAACCATTGTGCCCATTCGCATGTTCATCAACGACAAAGGGCTGGCAAAATTAGAAATCGGACTGGCAAAAGGAAAGAAAAACTACGACAAACGCCAGTCGATTAAGGAGAAGGATGCTAAAAGAGAAATGGACAGGCATCGGGAGTAACAATTAATAAAGCGGCAAATAAAATACGCACTGTTTGAGCCTTGAAAAGGCGAGTTTGTGGATTTTATTTGCCGCTTTATTAATTGTTATCATTTGCTGCAATTTTACAGCTGATTTACTTTTTCTTTTTTGTGTATAAAAACCGCTTAATCTTCTGCGAAGCTGTTTTCTCAAAAGGTTCATGCATGACATCCACTCGCTTCAACTGCGAAAACTTGTTGAGTTTTTCATTGATTTCTTTGGTGAAATGTGTCATCCATTCATGATACTGAAGTTTCTTTTCATCGATGATTGACTTGAGATTTTCATAGTGTTTTTCCAGCGCTTCCAAATCGAGCAGCACTTTTGCAACTAAGTAGCCATCCTCCTCTACTACCAACGATTCCAGCACATACTGATTGTTGTTGATAACCGATTCGATATCTTCCGGGTAGATATTCTCACCACTGGCGCTCACAATCATATTCTTCATCCTGCCTTTGATAAACAAGCGTTTTTGCCTGTCCATTCGCCCATAATCACCGGTTCTGAACCATCCGTCTTCGACCAGCACTTCGGCTGTTGCCTCCGGATTCTTGTAATACCCCTGCATCACATTCGGACCCTTTGCCCAAATTTCACCGATACCTTTTTCATCGGGTTCGTGAATCTTCAACTCAACACCCCTGATGGCAAAGCCGGTTGAATGCAGTTTAGTCTGATGCGGTGCTGCTCCGGCCAGTAACGGTGCCGTCTCTGTCAGTCCATAACCGATGGCATAAGGCATGCGGGCTTCTTTCAGGAAACGCTCCACACGGCCATCTATTTTTGCTCCGCCGATGCCAAAAAATTTCAATCTTCCGCCAAAGGTCTGATATAGTTTCTTACCTGCAATCCGGTGAATCAATATCCTGAAAAGAGTTGTTTTATAAATCATCCGGGTAAAATGATTTTTCGCAAATTTCCCCTGTACCTGCACCTTAAAAATCTTTTCCATAATCAATGGAACAGACAACATCATAGTCGGACGGATTTTTGCCAGAGCAGGTAACAAAGCCGCTGCTGTAGGTGGTTTTTCCAGATAAAAAATGGAAGCACCATACATAATCGGGTACAACATCCCTATTGCGTTTTCATAAGTATGTGACAAAGGAAGGAATGAAAGAAAAACATCTTCATGATTGATAGGAAAAACAGCGAAAGATGTTGCCGCAACGAAAGTCATATTCTTATGAGCCAGCATCACCCCTTTCGAACGTCCCGTGGTTCCGGAAGTATAAATAATCGACCCGATATCCGATTCATCAACCTGAATATCACCTGCTTTTTTATCAACCGGTTCGGTTTCGCTTTTGATAACAGAAAAATCATCCAGCTTGATGATGGTTTTCAGTGTTGGTATAGCCAGGTTTTCAACCCGCGAATACAAACGCTCGCTTACGAATAAAACTGTCGATTCTGAATGTTCAAGCACATTCTTTGTTTCATCAGCAGAAAAATCAGGCAGAATCGGAACAATAACAAGACCTTTTGAAGCTACGGCGAAGAAGGCAATAACCCAGTTGGGCATATTATGACTAAACAACGCTACTTTATCCCCTTTTTGCAAACCATACGTATACAGCAGGTCAGCAATTTTTTCAATTTCTTTACCTAATTGTGCGTAACTAATAGGGTGGCCTTCGACAAATGAGATAGATGGATTTTCCGGAAAGGATTTTACAGAATTTTCAATAAGACACTTAAGTGTCTGTGATTGAAGATGAATTTCTTTATGCATTAATAAGTTCTATAATTTCAACGGTGCAAATATAGAAATAAAATACCACAAACTGCACATTTTAAAATTCATTGTGCAGTTTTTACTTATACAGGATAAAAATACAGGGACGTTTATTCAAATCAGGCAAATTGTTTTTCCAGCCTTGAACTGATTTGGTTTTGATGTATTCGGTTGACAACGTGATGTCGGCTGCAATACACAATTTCGTTTCCGGCTGACAAACAGACAGGATATCAGCCAGCATTTTCATGTTCCGGTAAGGAGTTTCGATGAAAATCTGGGTCTGATTTTCAGCATAGATTCTTCTCTCGAGCATTTTGAGCATTTTTATCTTCTCATTTTCCTGAATCGGTAAATAGCCGTTGAAAGCAAAACTTTGTCCATTGAAACCCGAAGCCATCAATGCCAATAAAATGGATGAAGGTCCGACCAGAGGAATAACCTGTATATTGGCTGATTGAGCCATTGCTACCACATCAGCCCCGGGATCGGCAACGGCAGGACAACCCGCCTCCGAAAGCAGCCCCACATCACTCCCCTGCTTTAGTGGTTGGATAAAAGACTGCAAATCAGCCGGAGATGTATGCTTATTCAGTACGAAGAAGGTAAGTTCATCAATATTGATAGCCGGATCGCATTTCTTCAGGAACCTGCGTGCCGTACGCACATCCTCGACGATAAAATACCTGACTGTTGAAATCAGGGTGTTGTTATACACCGGCAATATCGTGTTAAAATCAGTATCTCCCAGCTGAGTGGGAAAAAGAATCAGTTTTCCGGCCATATCAGTTATTTTTTAGTTCCTCTAAGGCTTCACTTAAAATTTCCCACTCGTATAACTTCTGTTCCAGTTCACGTTGCTTCTTCTGAAATAACATTACAAATTCACCATCAGAAGCTTTTTCCGGTTGTTGTAATTGTGATTCCATTTCTTTAAGTTCAGTTTCAATAGCAGCAATTTGCATTTCGGCATCGGCTACCTCTTTTTCAGCTTTTCTGATTTTTTTACTCAACTCCTTGCGCGCTTCGTAGTTCAATTTGTTTTCTGAACTTATTTTTTCCTCCTGAATATTTTCCTTTTTTTGCTGAAGAAGGGTGCTGATTTCCAGTTCCTGTAAGTTTTGCATCTTTTTATACTGCAAGAAATCGTAAATTCCACCAAGATGCTCCCTTACTTTTTTATTTCCGAATTCGTAAACTTTGGTTACCAACCCATCGAGGAATTCACGGTCGTGCGAAACGATGATCGCAGTACCGTTGAAAGCTTTGATAGCATCTTTCAGCACATCTTTCGAACGCATATCCAGGTGATTGGTCGGCTCATCGAGAATCAGCAGATTGACAGGCTCCAGCAACAGCCGAATCATCGCGAGCCGGGAACGCTCACCACCTGAAAGCACCTTGACCTTCTTATCCGATGCTTCTCCGCCAAACATAAATGCGCCGAGAATATCCCTTATTTTAGTACGGATCTCCCCTACCGCTACATTGTCGATGGTTTGAAAAACGGTCAGGTTTTCATCGAGCAATGAGGCCTGATTTTGGGCAAAATAGCCAATTCTCACCTGGTGACCTAATTTTAGTTTACCAGAGAAAGAAATTTCGTCCATGATACATTTTACCAGCGTACTTTTCCCTTCACCGTTCTTTCCGACAAAAGCCACTTTTTCTCCCCTGTTGATTATCATATCGATATTATCAAGCACCAAATGATCTCCGTAAGCTTTCGAGAGATATTCAATTTCTACGGGGATGATACCGGAATGCGGAGCCGGAGGAAATTTCAGGTGAAGCCGGGAATTATCTTCCTGATCAACTTCAAGACGTTCCAGTTTTTCCAGTTGTTTGATGCGCGACTGTACCTGTACCGATTTGGTAGCCTTGTATCGAAAACGTTCGATAAATTCTTCCGTGTCCCGGATCATCTTCTGTTGGTTTTCGTAGGCCCTGACCTGTTGCTCATGCCTTTCTTTTCTCAATTCCACATATTTGGAATAATTCACCTGGTAGTCGTATATCTTGCCCAGCGAAATTTCAATGGTTCTAGTGGTTACTGTATCGATAAAAGCCCTGTCGTGCGAAACCAGCACCACCGCGCTTCCTGAACCGATCAGGAAACTTTCGAGCCATTGAATAGACTCTATATCCAGGTGATTTGTCGGCTCATCGAGCAACAGCAAATCCGGTCGTTGCAGAATAATCTTTGCCAGTTCGATACGCATCCGCCATCCTCCACTGAATTCAGCACACTGACGATTGAAATCGGAACGGTCGAAACCGAGTCCTACCAGCGTTTTTTCTATTTCTGCCTGATAATTACCACCATCAACTATTTGAAGATACTCCTGCGTATGAGACAGTTTTTCAATGATGCGATGATAATCTTCACTTTCATAATCGGTTCTGGTAGCTAATTCAGTCCCCATGCGATCAATATCCTGTTTAAGCTCTTTAATATGTTCAAAAGCTTTTTCGGTTTCCTGCATCACAGTAGTACCTTCGTTGTGAATCATGTGCTGAGGCAGGTAACCGATAGTGAGATCTTTGGGAAGTACGATACGTCCTTTGGTTGGTAACATCTTCCCGGATATCAGCTTTAATAAAGTAGTTTTGCCCGCGCCGTTTTTTCCGACGAGGGCAATTCTGTCTTTTGGATTAATAAGAAATCCTATATCATCGAATAGTGGAGAACCACCAAATTCAACCCGCAATTGTTCTATGGAAATCATATATCTAAGCGCTCATATTGAGAATTCTTACTTTTGAATTCTGGTACAATTTTTTTCATCGTTGCTACAGTCAGATAATCTTTGCAAAGTTTACTGTAGTTTATCAGTTTATCAATCAATACCGAAACCTTGTCATAATCATATTGTTGCACATTGGCAATCATGATTTTGGGATGATGGGTATTTTGTGTGTATTCTTTTTTATTCAACAACTCTTCGAATAACTTTTCTCCCGGACGAAGACCGGTAAATACAATTTTAATGTCTTCTTCCGGCACGAAACCGGCCAACCGGATCATTTTACGTGCTAAGTCAACAATTTTCACCGGCTTACCCATATCAAAAATATAAATTTCACCGCCATTCCCCATCGAACCTGCTTCCATAACTAACATACAAGCCTCTGGAATAGTCATAAAATACCGGATTATTTCCGGATGTGTTACTGTTACCGGGCCTCCGTGTTCAATCTGTTTTTTGAAATACGGAATCACAGAACCACTTGAACCCAACACATTACCGAAACGGGTGGTAATAAATTTGGTGGTGGTTCCGTTCATGGTCGCATGCAATTTTCTGAAAAGCGACTGTACATAAATCTCAGCAATGCGTTTGGAAGCACCCATCACATTCGTAGGATTCACCGCTTTATCGGTAGAGACCATCACAAAACGTTCCACCCGGTATTTAACAGCCAAATCTGCAAGAATTTTGGTTCCAAGCACATTTACCTGCACGCTTTCAACCGGATAATCTTCCATCATGGGTACATGTTTATAGGCAGCCGCATGATAAATGATATCCGGCCGGTATAAATCCATCATATACTCCATTCTATCCCGGTTACGCACATCGCCCAGAAATACCGTAACATTCTTATCTTCATATTTTTCCTGCAAATCCAGCTTCAGGTCATGCATTTGAGATTCCGCATGGTCAAGCAATACAACCAATTTAGTGTCATATTTAAGCACCTGAAGAGCAATTTCACTTCCTATAGATCCTGCAGCACCGGTAACCAACACTACTTTATCTTTCAATTGCGAAGCTATATTATCAGTCGAAATGTTGATTTGAGGGCGTTCAAGCAAGTTTTCAATGGGAATTGAACGGATTTCTCCAATACTGGGTATATCATTCTTCCAGATATTCATCGGAGGAAGAGATAGAATGGTGAGATTATTATCTATAAATTTCTCTAACACATTGGAAGTATTTACCTGATTCAGTTTAACCGGAGAAATAATAATGGACTTACATTTTTTTACAATAATTTTTTTGAGCGTATCATCATTCAGGTGATAAACTTTAACCCCCATAATCATTTTCTCGCTGGCATTTTTATCATCATCGATAAATCCAACCAGTTTATATTTTGAACCTACTTGCTCAGACATGAGCATTTTTGCGATTCCGATAGCGGCGGATTTGGTTCCGTAAATCATTACCGGAGTAATATAATCTCCACGTTGCGTAAAGTAATCATAAGCTGTTTTGACAATTAACCTGATCAGTAATAAGAACAGAAATGACAGTACTCCATAAACAATCAATTCTGTATAAAAAATCAACACCCCTTTTGAGAGCGAGGTCATTACCAGATTAATTAAACCAATAACAAAAACATTAAGTACAATAGCAAAGAATATTTTGGTAACGTCTACAAAACTAGCATAACGCAGTACACCTGAATAAGTATGGAATAGCCCGAAAAGAACAACCTGAAAAGAAACGAGAACAATCATCCGCTGTATCTGATTTAACGAAACCGATGCCGAAGGTTCAATTTTTATTTTACCAGCAACATAAACAGCGATTAAGAAAGCGATAATACTAAGTATTACATCCATTGAGAGGACAATCCACCTTGGAAGATACTTCATCGAAACAAATCCGGAAAGAACAGCGTTATCTAGTAAATCAGGGTCTTGTTTTTTCATACGCAACGTATCATAAAAGTGGGTGCAAAGGTAAATCATTTATTTTACAAATAACAACTAACTTTGCAGAAAAAGTTCAAAATTCATTTAGTTATATTCATATCTAAAATGAAACGTATATGTCTGTAAAAAATTGTATGATTGATTTAAAAAATTAATTCTATATCTTTGCAGCCTCATTCAAAACTTAAGTTATGTCGATACACTTCGAAAATGTGCGCAGGGTCACGACCCAGCGATTAATTGAAATGAAAAAAAGAGGTGAGAAAATAAGTATGTTAACAGCTTATGATTACACCATGGGAAGCATTGTAGACCGTGCCGGAGTTGATGCAATTCTGGTAGGTGATTCAGCTTCCAATGTAATGTGCGGAAATGTCACTACTTTACCTATTACCCTGGATCAAATGATATTCCTGGCCAAGTCGGTTGTTCGTGGTGTAAAACGGGCACTTGTAGTGGTTGATATGCCTTTCGGAACTTATCAGGGAAATTCACGTGAAGCCATTACCTCGGCGATACGCATCATGAAAGAGACTCATGGCGATTGTCTCAAAATGGAAGGTGGTGAAGAAGTCATCGAATCCATTAAACGTGTTCTTAGCGCAGGTATTCCGGTTATGGGACATTTGGGGCTGATGCCTCAGTCTATCAACAAATATGGAACGTATGCAGTAAGAGCACAGGAGGAAGAAGAAGCTGAGAAATTGATTCGTGATGCTCACCTATTGGAAGACACCGGCTGTTTCGCACTTGTTCTGGAAAAAATACCTGCCAAATTAGCCAAACAGATAGCTTCTGAACTGACGATCCCGGTAATTGGAATTGGAGCCGGTGGCGGTGTGGATGGTCAGGTGTTAGTTATTCATGATATGTTGGGACTGAATAATGATTTCTCTCCACGTTTCCTCAGAAGATACGCCAATCTGGAAGCAGTAATGGATAACGCTATCAAACATTATGTGGATGATGTGAAATCGGGTGATTTTCCGAATGAACAGGAGCAGTATTAAAGTTGCCGAACAAACATACTTGATGTAATAATTGGATAATTAAAAAGGGCTGATCAGGAATAAACCGAATCAGCCCTTTTTTAGTCTGAAACATTTACCACCCCAAAAAATTGCAAATGGTAAATGATTTAATTATAAGCCCTACACTACATAAGTCGTAGAAGCCGTTTCTCCTCCTCTACCCGTCCAGTTGGTATGGAAAAATTCGCCTCTTGGTTTATCTACGCGTTCGTAGGTATGTGCTCCGAAATAATCACGCTGAGCCTGCAACAAGTTAGCAGGTAATCTCTCACTGCGGAAACCGTCGAAATAACAAAGTGCTGAAGTCAGTGCCGGAACAGGGATACCGTTGGTGAGAGCAGCCGCACAAACGCGACGCCAGCCAGCCTGAGCCTTTTCCACAATATCTTTGAAATACGGATCGAGCAATAAGTTCTCAAGCGTCGGATTTTTATCGAATGCTTTTTTGATGTCACCCAAGAATACGGAGCGGATGATACAACCACCACGCCACATCAACGCGATACCCCCATAATTCAAATTCCAACCATACTCCTTCGCAGCCTCCATCATCAGGTTATAGCCCTGTGCATAAGAAATAATCTTAGCTCCAAACAAAGCATCTTTTAAGTCAGCAATCAACTGAACCTTCTCTCCGGTAAAGTTTACTTTTGGACCACTGATTACTTTCGATGCTTTCACACGGATATCTTTTTGAGCAGACAAGCAACGAGCAAAAACCGATTCCCCGATGAGTGTCAAAGGAATACCCAGATCAAGGGCAGTTACACCCGTCCATTTCCCGGTACCTTTTTGTCCGGCGGTATCCAGGATTTTTTCAACCAGAGGCTCACCGTCTTCATCTTTTACTGCTAAAATGTCACGTGTAATTTCAATCAAGTAAGAATCAAGATCACCTTTATTCCATTCTTTGAACACTTCATGCATTTCATCAGCACTCATACCCAACAAGTCTTTCATTACCTGATATGCTTCATTGATGATTTGCATGTCGCCATATTCAATACCATTATGTACCATTTTCACAAAATGACCTGCGCCACCTTCGCCTACCCAATCACAGCAGGGAACATTACCTTCTACTTTGGCAGAAATAGCCTGGAAAATATCTTTTACAGCAGGCCATGCAGCAGGCGAACCACCAGGCATGATTGACGGACCTAACAAAGCGCCTTCTTCTCCTCCCGAAACACCAGTTCCGATATACAGTAAACCTTTACTTTCAACATACTTAGCACGGCGCACTGTATCAGGGAAATGCGTATTACCACCATCGATAATAATATCACCTTCTTCCAGATGCGGAAGCAGTTGTTCGATAAAATCATCCACCGCCTTGCCGGCTTTCACCAACATCATCACTTTACGTGGTTTTTCCAATGAGTCACATAAATCTTTAATGGAATGAGCACCAATGAAATTTTTGCCGGCACCACGTCCGTTTACAAACTTATCCACTTTCTCCACGGTACGGTTGTAAACAGCTACCGTAAAGCCTTTACTTTCCATGTTTAGTACCAGGTTTTCGCCCATTACGGCTAACCCGATTAATCCAATGTCTGCTTTTTGTTTCATAATGTATTACTGTTTTTGTTATCTGTTTTGTTTGTTATCATCTTTTAATTCTAAATCCCATCTTAATTAATTTCTCAATCGTTTTTTGATCAACTGATTTAGCTTCAATCGCATAAGCAGGGAATTCTCTTCTTGTCGGATAATCTCCTCTTTGCTTCTCAAAATCAGCAGGTTTACTTCTGAACAAAGTATCATCATTTCTGATATCATACGTGTGCAGGATGGTTTTAGCAATAATTTGCTGTTCAGTTAATCCAGAGCCATCAATTTGAATAACAGGTTGAGCTGGCATTTCAATGCCCTGGGGATGCCAGTTTTCAAGTCCGAGATTAAAAAAACTACTGATAGCCTGAACGCTCATCAAGGTACCCGTAGCTTTGCCATCTTTAGAATATCCGGCAATGTGCGGAGTGGCCAGACATGTCATTTCAAGGAGTTCGAGGTCAATATCCGGTTCATTTTCCCAACAATCGCACACGAAATCAGTAATTTCCCCTTTGATCAACGCCAACTTAACTGATTCTGTTCGGACTACTTCTCCTCTGCATGAATTAATCAGTACCGGCTTCTTCTTCAGTGAATTAAAAAATGCATCATCAGCCAGGTGATAGGTTGCATCTTCTCCCTTTATATTCAACGGTACATGCAGGGTAATGATATCAGCTTCGTTTTTAATGCGCTCCAGGCTAACAAAATCAGCTGAACCCTCAACCCTTTCCCGTGGCGGATCATTCAACAAAACCCTCATTCCCAGCAACTCACATATACCGGCGACCTTACTTCCCACATTACCTACACCTACGACTCCAATCGTAAGTTCATTCAAATTAAGTCTTTTTTCTCCGGCCAATACCATCAGTACAGATGCAATGTATTGTTCCACTGATTTGGAATTACAACCCGGTGCATTTGTCCATTTTATACCTGCCCTGTTACAATAATCCGTATCGATATGATCGTATCCTATCGTGGCGGTAGCAATGAACTTAACAGCAGAACCTGCAAGCAATTTCTCATTACAGATGGTGCGTGTACGTGTAATAACCGCATCCGCATCATGTACGACATTGGCTGTTGTTTTAGAACCAGGCAGATAAAGTACTTCTGCTACTTTTTCAAAAGCACCGCGGATATAGGGAATTTTATCGTCGATTATGATTTTCATCTGGTTTATTTATAATACGATTTCACTATTTCTTCCATGATAAGACTGGTGCGGGCAGCAGTATACATAGTGCTGACGCAATTATTTTCTCCACGAAGCGCTCCGACAACCTGTTCAATCAAATAAAACGAGATATTTTCGTGATTTTGAAAGTTATAACTTGTTTTGCCTTTACTGTTAATCAATATCACCTCACCCTTGTCGAAACAAGGAAAAGTAATTTTACCTGTGGTTCCCTGTATTTCAATGATATCTTCCTCATTGTTTTTGTCCACTACAAAACACCAACTTCCGGTTCCGATAACACCCGAATTAAATGTAAAAACAGCAGAAACCGTATCTTCCGCCGAATAAAAACCAGACCTATTAACTGCACTCCCTTTGACTTCGGCTATTTCACCCAATACAAAGTCAAGATAATCAAGTTGATGAGAAGCTAAATCATAAAAGTGACCGGCACCTGCAATTTTCGGATTAACATGCCAGCTTTGTTGTTCCGGATATTGATCCTTAACACCAAAAGCTTTATGCAAACGGATATTTACAGTCAGCAATTTACCAATTGCACTCTCATCCAACAAGGCTTTTACTTTCAGAAAAGCCGGCAAAGTCCGCCTGTAATAAGCCACATATAATGACATGCCGGTTTCTTCCGACACCCGTATCATCTCCTGACATTCGGCATAGGTGCGTGCCATCGGCTTTTCCACGTAAACAGGCTTACCCGCTCTCATAGCTTTGATAGCATACATCGCATGGGTATCAGGAGGAGTTGCCACGTAAACTGCATTCACATCCGGGTCATCAATCAGCTCATCCGCATCCGTATAAAAATGGGGAACCTGATGTCTTCTCGCATAATCTTCAACCAATGTCTTATCGCGACGCATCACGGCAACCAGCCGCGAATGCTCCACCTTATTGAATGCCGGACCACTTTTCAGTTCCGTGACATTTCCACAGCCAATGATACCCCAGTTGATCTTTTGCATTTACTATTTTTATATTTACAATTTACGATTTAATGCGTACAAATCGTAAATTAATATTTAAATCGCTCTCTATACGCCCACAGCCCCAGCGCCGGATTGGAAATATAGAATATCTCTTCTCCATCCGGCATGATGTTAAATCCATCCTTCAATTTTTCAGGGTTGTATCTGGCCGTGACTTCTTCAATATCAGCATAATTGAATCCCACACTTTCAATTTCAGCTCGGGTCAGGTTTTCTTTTCCTTTACCCGGACAATAAGTCACGCTAAAACGACCTTCCGAAGAACCATGGATCAAATGTGCGGCAGCACTCAGGTTATTACGCAATTCCTCATTTTCGTCACAGGCCTTTAATGTAGCAGGCGTTCCAAAATATCCGTATTTACGAATCAGACGGTCAATTTCCTTATCTTCTCCAAATTCAACCAAGGCAGGCGCCAACACTATCAATTCACCATCATCATCAATCGCCATGCGGGTACGGTAAATGGATTTATTTCCCAACCAGGTACTTTTAAACTCAGTAGGATCAAGGTACACAACCACCTTTTTCAAAGGTCTGTCGAGCATTTCGAAATTCACCTCTAACGCCAGTTTTGCAGCTTTATCAAACACTTCGAAGTCATCACCGATAAAAAGTCCGCGACATTTCACTTTACCGTCAGTTTTATCCAGTCCCACTACCGTTTGCACATACACAATCGGCAAATGATTGGCAAAATGATCAGAAGCATAATTAAAGATGCGGCGTACCGGAGTATCAGCATGTCCCATCATACGTTCCATACCATAAGCAGCACCAACAAAGTGACTTTTATTGATACCTTCAACTCCACCGGTTCCGACAAAAATGTTTTTATTGTAATTCGCCATGCCGACCACCTCGTGTGGTACTACTTGACCAATGGACAAAATTAAATCAAAATTTCCATCCCGCAACAGTTTATTTACCTGTGCCGGCCAGGGGAAATCGACAGCGCCTTCCGAGACTTCTTTAACAAATTCGGAAGGTACCAGTCCTAACGTTACCACATCATTTCGCCAGTCATGTTCCCGAATCAGAGATGCTGGCAGAGTTCCGAACATGTGGGCAATCTGATGATCCGTCATCGGCGAGTGAGTTCCCAATGCCGGTAACACATCCGTCAACACATCACCATAATACTGCCAGGCATATTCAGTGAGTTCACCTGCACGACTTGGAAGTCGCGTATAATCCGGTGGAATAGCAAGCACTTTGTGCTTCTTTCCCATTTTTTCCAGCGCTTCGTACAATCCTTTTTTCAGGTCTGCAGAAGTCAGTTCTATATTGGTAGAACCCCTTTCGTAATATAACATGATCTTCGATTTACTATTTTTTATTTACGATTTACTATTTTTAGCATTTTACAATCTTTTATTTACGATTTACTATTTAGTTTTTTCTTTAGTGTAATTATGGAACTATGTTATCAGGTAAATTTTCTGATAATTTGATAATTCTCAAACCAAAAACCTTTAAACGTTTTTTCAATTCTTCTTTCGTCATCTCCAGTTCAGATTAAAATATAAACAAACCACACAAAAATAGTAAATCGTAAATAAAAAAATTGTAAATAATACTATCGTTTCACTCTTGCATTTCCTCCCCAGATACTCCACACCTGTTCTTCATCAGCAGGTTGTGCGTAATCGGTCAGGAAGGTTGTTGCCAGTGCACCGGTTGCCCAACCAAATTGTGCCCATTTTTCTGATTCCCAACCTTTCAGGATAGCATATAACATACCGCCTACAAAGCCGTCACCACCACCAATACGGTCGAGTATATTGATTTTTCTGGGTTGAATAACATGCCAGTTTTGACCATCTAACAATATAGCCCCCCATAAATGTTCATTGGTACTGATAACCTGACGCAGTGTAGTAGCATAAACAGAAGCATTGGGGAACGCAGCTTTCACCCGTCCGATCATACCTTTAAATCCTTCAATCTCAGCTTCAATACCCTTACCTCCTGCTTCAGGGCCCTCAATACCCAAACATAACTGGAAATCCTCTTCATTTCCAATTAAAATATCTGATACAGAAGCTATTTCAGTAAATATCTCACGTAATTCTTTATCTCTTCCTTTCCAGAAAGAAGCCCGGTAATTCAGATCGAAAGAAATACGGGTACCAGTTTTTTTAGCATAGCGAGCCAATTGCAGACAGAAATTACTGGTTTCGGGAGATAAGGCGCCAATCAATCCCGAAAGATGAAGAATTTGAACCCCTTCTTTTTCAAAAATACGTTCCAAATCAAAATCTTTGACGTTGAGTGTACGTCCCACCTCACCGGCACGATCATTCAACACACGGGGGCCGCGTGTTCCGAATCCACTGTCGGCAATATTGAACTGATGGCGATATCCCCACGGATCACCCTGAGCAACTTCCGGGCCTTCATAATCCATATTACGACTACGCAAATCAGCCTTAATCAATTGAGCAATCGGACTATCTTTCACAAAGGTAGTCAGTACTTTAACTGGCAATCCAAGGAAAGATGCAATACTAGCCACATTGGTTTCAGCACTTGTTGCCTGCATTTCGAACAGCTTACTGCTGTGTACCGGTTGTCCGTTCAACGGAGTAATACGAATACCCATACTGGTTGCAACCATCAGGGAGTATTTAGAATTTTCTTTCAGTGTTATCATAATTATTAGTGTTTGAATTTTCCGGAAACCGGAGATGTTGTTGTTTTAGAACTTTCAGAAGTTATTGTATGATTGAATAACAAATGTTCACTATCACCTTAAATTTAAAATCTTAAATCGCAAAAGCATCAAATCCGCCATCCACGACAGTCAGTGTACCAGTTACAAATTTCGATGCATCACTCGCCAACCAGTGCAAAGTTCCGAATAATTCCTCAGGCTGACCGAAACGGCCAAAAGGCGTATGATCAATAATTTTCTCACCACGAGCAGTTAATGAACCATCAGGATTAGTCATCAGTGTACGGTTTTGCTCTGTCAGGAAGAAACCCGGAGCCATGGCATTCACACGCAATCCTTCACCGAATTTAGTCGCAAGTTCAGTTGCCATGTATTTGGTGAAATTGGTAACCGCTGCTTTAGAGGCACTATAACCCACAACACGGGTAAGCGGACGAATAGCAGATTCTGAAGAGATATTGATTATGCTACCCTTTTTCTGTTTCACCATTACCTTAGCGAAAACCATAGTAGGTATAACAGTGCCAAACAGGTTCAAATCAACTACTTTACGGAAAGCTTCAACTTCCAGATCAAAGATGGTTTTATCCGGCGGAATGGTTGCACCGGCCATATTTCCCCCGGCAGCATTAACCAGCACATCAATGCGACCATATTTCGCCACAATCTGATTTGCTACTTCTTCCAGTTCCTCTTTTACAAGTACATCAGCACAATAGCTGGCAACATCATAACCTTTTACCCTCAATTCTTCTTCGAGATTTTTAGCTGCATCACGACATCTGTCGAGAATAACAACTTTTGCACCTTGTGAACACATGTATTCCGACATGCCACGTCCCAATATACCACCACCTCCGGTAATTACGGTTACTAATCCTTTTACATTAAACAAGTTTTCCATGATGAATATTTTTATGATTTATAAATTGAATAAACGTTTCAGATGACGGTCGTAAATATTTTCCTCAACACATCCACCGATTACCTCTGCATATTTTTTCAACAGATTTGTGTATGTTTCGTCCATTTCTGCTGCCACTTTATATGCAACATGTATCAATTGACGGAAATTAGCATTATAATCCGGGTGACCGGGAATATGACGCAAAGTATTCACATATTTATCACTGTTCCAGGAATTTACTTCCTCTACAGATGGTAAAGCCGAACCATCGATTTCAATTACATCTGCATAAGGAGCACATAACTCATCCTTGCGGTTGTACGAATTAGCATATATTTGTTTTGCAAGTACGAGTCCTTCGTCGCCTGCCTTTGCCAGTCCGATTACTTCTTCCAGCCAGGTTGTCCCCGCTGTTTTCAGGTGCAAACCTTTATCATATTTTTTGATGATATCAGCCATAATCGGGTAAATCGAGAACTTATCACTTCCCGAATGAACACTCAATTTAAGTTCTTTCGGCAGACCAAACTCTTTCACCGCATAATCAATAACCAATACATCTTCTTCAAACTCACGGGCAAATTGTTGTAAATCACCTTTATAATCTACACCTTTATTGAACCTTCCTGTAAATTTCGGAGCAATAGTCTGTGCCGGAACTCCTTTATCAGCAAGCATCTTCAGGATAAAAAGCATGTCAACCGGAGTTTGCGGACTTTCAACTTCATCCATCGATACTTCGGTAACAAAATTACCTTTACCTTTCTTTTCAACTAAATACTGATAAATATCAGCAGCCTGTTGTGTAGCAGCTAAAAATTTTGCAGCAATTTCTCTTAACAATATTTCAGTAACCTGCAAAGGTTCTTTCATTCCGGGTATCTGCAAAACACCTATGTATTTGGCACAGGAAGTAACAAAACTGTTTACATCAGCTTCACTGCTCGGTTTACCGATAAAAGCCGCCACATCAAGGGTGAAAAAGTCAGCTGTATCTACAAAAGGAGCTACGGTTGACAAATTAATGTGATCTGCATCAACAAAGTACTTACCCTTATATCCAAGCTTAGCCACGGCAGCATCAGCTTCTTTCCTCACATCTGAAGGATGAGAATGCACGTAAATATGCTCACGGTTAGATTTGTTCCATACCGGACTGATCTCCAGGCCTGATTCATTGGCCTTCATAATGGCGCGCAATTGTGCAACACCCTGGTGGGCGAAACGGTCGCCGATACCGATACTGAATTTTCCTAATTCCATTGTTGTATTATTTTAATTTATTTTTTCACCACAAAAGGCACAAAAGAAAGACTAAGAAAATTCAAAAGAAATATTAATTAAATCACTCAGGTTACATGCAATTATACTTTGTAATAAGTAAAGTAGCATTAAAACTTTTGTGTTTTCTTAGTCTTTCTTTTGTGCCTTTTGTGGTTTAATTATAACGTTACCCCAGTTTTAAAAATCGCTATTTCCCGGTAATTTTTCTTTTCGTTATTGACATAAGTTCCGTTTATCACGTCTGTTATGTACGCGATAAATCGCTTGTTTACCTGTTCAATCGATTCATCCTCTACGATCGTACCTGCATTAAAATCAATCCAGCCCGGTTTTTTTTCATATAATGCCGTATTGGTTGAAATTTTCATGGTAGGTACAAAAGTCCCGAATGGTGTCCCCCTGCCTGTTGTAAACAGCACCAAATGACAACCACTTGCTGCCAGTGCAGTTGCTGCAACTAAATCGTTTCCGGGCGAACTGAGCAGATTCAACCCTTTGGTTTTGAGCCGTTCGCCATACATCAACACATCCATCACCGGCGATTTACCACATTTCTGGGTACAGCCCAGTGATTTTTCTTCTAAAGTCGAAATTCCTCCGGCTTTGTTTCCCGGTGAAGGATTCTCATACACCGGCTGGTTGTTTTGGATGAAATATTCTTTGAAATCATTGATCAGGAAAACCGTTTTTTCGAACATTTCACGGTTGATACAACGATTCATCAGGATGGTTTCAGCCCCAAACATTTCGGGGACTTCCGTCAAGACCGTTGTGCCTCCCTGAGCAACCAGAAAATCAGAAAAAACACCGAGCAACGGATTAGCCGTAATGCCTGATAAACCATCAGAACCACCGCATTTCAGACCGACTTTCAATTCTGAAAAAGGTACGTCAACCCTTTGGTCTTTTGATACCACCGCATATATCTCACGCAGCAACTCCATTCCGGTCTCCACTTCATCAGCCACCTTTTGGGTTTCCATGAATTTCACGCGATTTTCATTAAAATCACCTAATAACTCTTTAAATGCAGATACCTGGTTGTTCTCACAACCGAGTCCGACTACCAGTACACCACCTGCGTTGGGATGTTTCACCATATTGCGCAAAACCTTCCGGGTATTTTCGTGGTCGTCACCCAATTGCGAGCAACCATAATTATGCGGATAAGCAATCACAGCATCAACACCTCTCAACTGCGTTTCTTCTCTGAGTTGTTGCGCCAGTTCCTGAATCGTACCATTCACACATCCGACAGTAGGAATAATCCAAATCTCATTACGAATTCCCACTTCACCATTACGTCTCCTGTATCCTTTGAAGGTATAATTCAAGTTTTGGATTTCAGGCACTTCATTTACAGGATTATATGAATATTCAAGGACACCTTCAAGATTCGTTTTTACGGTCTTCTCGTTCACCCAGTCACCAACACTCACAGGTACAACTGCGTGCCCTATCGGATAACCATACTTGATAACATCCTCATTCACGGCAATATTCCGGATCGCAAATTTATGTCCCCGCGGAATATCCGCATTAAGCACTATATCATTATCATCCAGGACAATGGACAGGCCAGACGGAAGATCCTCCAGGGCAACAGCCACATTATCAGCAATATTTATCTTTAAAAAATTCATTTTACTTATTTGATTTTTTAACCATTAATCAAAATGCGGCAATTCAAAGTCCATTTTCACTGACAAGTTAAAACGCTTAGAAACAATTGTTCTAACCGTTTCCTTCATGCCGAACTCATCGATTAACTTCAAATAAAATGAAAGTTTGTCTGTCAAGCCCGGAATCTCATTCAGGTTTTCACCCCAGATAAATTCAGCAGCCAAGACGCACTGGGCAATCATATCGAAGTTATTGGTTGTCCAGAGAATTTTCAACAGATCCACAATTGCTTTATCATCGTTGGGAATTATATCCGTATTTCCCCGTTTCCCTCCTTTATAATAAGTTATGATAGCTGCTAATCCCAACACCAAACCTACCGGAAGTTCGCCTTTTCTTTCCAGATATATCTTTAATCCCGGCAAATCCCGGGTTTTAAATTTCGGGAAGGAATTCAGCATGATACTGGTCAGAAAATGATGCACAAAAGGATTATTAAAACGTTCAACCACGTCATTCGCAAATTTTTTCAATTCTTTCTGAGGCAAGTCGAGTGTGGCAATCAGCTCCTTGTACATCACCATATAGACATACTTTGAAATCACATCATCACGCAAACATTCTTTAACAATGTTCAGTCCCGCCAAATAACCTACCGGAGCCAACACGGTATGCGGACCATTCAGCAGTGTAACTTTCCTTTCGTGATAAGGTTTTTCATCCGGTACAAATAACACATTCAAACCGGCTTTATCAGCAGGAAATTCTTTGGCCACATTTTTGGGCGCTTCAATTACCAGCAAATGGAAAATTTCAGCCTTTACAACCAATTTATCTTCAAACTGAATGCGTTCCTGAATTTCATTAATCGTTTCACGCGGATATCCCGGCACAATACGATCTACCAAAGTCGAATACACTCCGCAGGCTGTATCAAACCAATTTTTAAATGCAGCCCCAAGCTCCCACAACTCAATATATTGATGAATACACTTCTTTAACTCCGTTCCGTTGTGGAAAATCAATTCACATGGAAAAATAATAAATCCTTTGTCAGAAGCTCCGTTGAATGTTTTGAAGCGATGATAAAGCAACTGTGTCAGTTTACCCGGATAAGAAGAAGCGGGGGCATCATCCAGTTTACATGCCGGATCAAAAGCGATACCCGCCTCAGTTGTATTTGACACAATAAAACGCATTTCAGGATTCTCGGCAAGTTTCAGATAATCTGCGAACTGCTCATACGGGTTCAAGGAGCGACTAATCACATCAATCAGTTCAACACTATCAACGATATTGGCATGGTCAATTCCCTGCAAATTCACATGATACAAACCATCCTGTTCATTCAACACATTAATCATTCCCTGTGGAAGGGGCTGAACCACTACCACACTGGAGTTAAAATCCACATTCTTGTTCATGCGGTATACCATCCAGTCGATAAAAGCACGTAAAAAGTTTCCTTCTCCAAACTGAATAATTCGCTCGGGGTACACCTGAGCTTGCTGAGCCGTTTTTCTGTTTAATCTTTCCATTAAAAATTTAAATAATAACTAATACCTATATTGTTAAAAAATCTTCTTTAAAATTACACCCTTCGTATGCCTTGTTTATCAGAAGTATATGCGATATTTCCCTACGGATATCTCATTTTGGATACATGCAATCAATCCCTGAAATCCATATAATACTCAATGTTTTCTTTCATTAAAATATCAATTGGCATATAATTGATTTTTTGTACCTCTTTGTGAAATATAAGTTCGTTACACATGTCACGCACTGTAAAGTACGCCTGCTTATCCGGACGTTGTGCAATAAGATAAGAAATAACCCCCTTTTTCAGATAGTCAATATTTTCCTGTAAGAGATCGTATCCCAACAACAAAACATCCTGACGTTCGATTGCTGTGAGGAACTTTGCTAAACGAAATACTTTAGAATTAAAGGTGATTGCAGCTTTTAAGTCCGGATGACTTTCAAATGTCTGATGAAGTATTAACCGATTATCTTCTTCATTATCGTCAGTTAATTCCACACTAACTAGTTTGTAACTGTTTTTTTGTTCATTCAGGTATTTTACAAATCCCTGATAACGGCTCTCAGTCTGATTTGAATAAGATTCTCCCTTCCTTTTCATCCTTATTACAAGCATCTTAGAATTAAAAGGCAACGAATCAGCAAGTAGTTTAGCTCCGATATAACCACTCTGAGATGAATGCTGACCATAATAAGTCAAAAATGGCACTTCTTCAATTAAGGAGTCGATAAATGAAAAAGGGATATTACGTTTATATAATTCATCAGTTAACCTGATTGTTTTTTGCCTGAAGATAGGCGCAATGAAAACAGCATCAGGAGTATCCTCAAGTACTGTATTTGAAACAGCAGTGAAAGAATGTTGGTCGTACTGATCAAAATATCGTTTTTCAACATCAACATGATAATGAGAAAATTCTCTTAAAGCCTGATCAAATCCACTATCAACACTCTGCCAGTAATCGCCAACGCTATGTGATGGTATGATACAGATAAACCGGTATTGTTTTCTGGATGCAAGTGATCGTGCTAAGATATTTGGAGAGTAGTCGATTTCATGCAGAACTTTCTCAACAGCTTCACGACTTTTCTGAGAAACTTCGCCTCTGTTATGTAACACCCGATCCACTGTACCTTCTGATACACCAGCCATGACAGCTATATCTTTAATTCGAATTTTATCATTTTTTTTCATTGTTTATATCTTTTATTTACTGTGTATACAATGTTATTTCCCTTCAAAGAAAACCTGTCGTGTGCGTACACAGTTAACACACGACAAAATTAATATTATTTTTTACATTACAAAATAAATTATCTGTTCGTGTTCGGACACGGCGCAAACAAGACTAACATCCAACAGTATAACAGACTGATTATAAACAAACTAACAAAACAGAAACAATTGAACTATGATGATTTTTTTAACAATAAAAAACAAATTAAATATCTGACTTATATGAAAGTAAATCAGATTGAATTTCCCTGGTGTTTTTGCCTGTATTCAGATGGTGTGGTACCGAACTTTTGTTTGAAACAACGACTGAAATAGCGGGGATCTTCAATTCCCACCCTGTATGAAATCTCAGAGACAGTATATTGAGTATTACGAATATATTCAGCTGCTCTTTCAAAGCGGATTTCTCTTACAAATTCAACAGGTGAAAATCCGGTCAGACTTTTCAGTTTATTGAAAAATACCGTTCGGCTCATTCCCAGTTCTGAAGCCAGGAAATCAATATTCAATTCAAAATTATCGAGATTATCATTCATCAGTTTGATTAACTTTTGCATAAACAACTCTTCCTGCGAGCTGATTTCAAGTGGCGGTAAACTGAAATCCGGTCGTGGAGACAACATCTGAGAGCGATAAAACTGCTGAAGTTGTGAACGTTGATTCATCAGATTCTCAATTCTAGCATGTAGAAATGCGGAACTGAAAGGCTTTGTAATATAATCATCCGCTCCGGCTTTCATTCCTGCAAGTTTACTTTCCATATCTGTGACAGCAGTAAGCAGAATTACCGGAATATGAGACGTCCGCTTATCTTCTTTAATTTTATCAAGCAACTGTAATCCATCCATTTCCGGCATACGCAAATCTGCAATGATGAAATCCGGCATCAGGCGCTCTATCTTCTCCCACCCTATGAGTCCGTTTTCGGCTTCTTCCACCCGATAGTTGTTTTTCAGGCTGTTTCTCAGAAAATGCCGTAGTTCTTCATTGTCCTCAACGACTAAAATCAGTGGAATCACATTGCTGTGATGCGAATGGGCGTTATCATTATCTTCCGTACTTTTCGTATTAGTTACACTTTCGATTTCACTTATATAACCAGACCTGGCCTGATCAGCCATAATGATATCCACATCACCGGCAAAATGCTCAATCCCCTGTCTGAACTCAATTTCAAATGTACTTCCTTTACCCGGCTGACTCTCAACCCTAATATTGGCATGATGTAAATCAACCAGTTTCTTTACGAGATCGAGACCGATACCCGTGCTTTTCTGTGCAATATTGCGTAAAGCAGGCACCGAAAAAAATCTATCGAAAATAAAATTGATTTTTTCCTGCGCGATGCCAATTCCTTCATCAATTACAGAGAGGACAGCCATATTTTGCCTGATGGAAGTTTTAACTGTAATCGACTTTCCGGAGGCTGTAAATTTAAACGCGTTTGACAACAGGTTATAAATAATAGAATCAAATCGCTCTGGATCCAGCCAGATCCTCAAATGGTTTGTTTCATCTACAATCTTAAAATTGATATCCTTTGTATGGGCGGTTTCCATGAAGTTGTTGGCCGAATTTTTCACAAACTCTCCAAAGTTGATCTCTTCAACAGTCAATCGCATTTTATTATTCTGTAACTTACGGAAATCCAGGATTTGATTGATGAGTCCCAAAACGCGATCAAGGTTACGCCTAACAAAGGTAAGCTGCTCTTTGATACCGGAATCGAGATTTTCCTGTAACAAATTGTCAACCGGCAAAGAAATGAGTGTGAGCGGAGTTCTCAACTCATGGGAAATATCGGTAAAGAAACGTAACTTCATGTCAGTCATCTGTTTCTCAATCTGTACATTATGTTTCAGCTTATAGATAGTAAGGATAATCATCAGTGTAAGTCCGAAAATCAGCAGCACAAATACTACATACAGGAAACGAGCAAAACCGGACTGCCAGAATGAGGGCAGCATTTTCAACCTGATCGACCGTTCGTTTTCCAGCCAGATGCCTTCGCTGTCTGTCGATTTAACATAAAACTTATAATCGCCGGGAGGCAAAGCCGTATAAGTTGCAAAATGTTTATTTCGCACATAATTCCAGTCTTTATCAAAACCATCCAGCTTATAAGCATATTGAATTTTATCCGGTGCACGCATATCAAGTGCGGCAAATTCGATTGTAAATACGTTTTGCCGGTGATTGAATATCAGTTCGTCTGTTTCATCAAGTTGTGTTTTAAGTAAAGTATTATCACTGATGGTCACTTCCCTGTTAAACAACAATAATTTGGTAAACACGAGAGGCGCATCAATTTTTTTACGCACGACAGCTTCGGGTCTGAAGAGATAGAAGCCTGATTTAGAACCTAAACATATTTCACCGGACTGAAGAGAACAGGCAGAAGCCTCTGAGAATTCCACATTTTCAAGTTCATTACCTTTTCCAAACACCTCAATATCGTTTGTTTTTTTATTGAACTTCACGATAGAATTATCAGTGGTAAGCCATAAATAACCCTGTTTGTCATCGACAATGGTATAAACCACATTATTGGGCATACCCACAGAACGATTATATATCTCAAATTCAGGAAACTTTTCACCCCTACTCCGGCTTTTGAGTTTATTAAGTCCACCGCCAAAAGTTCCAAACCACATTTCCGACTCCTCACTTTCATATATACAGTGAATATCATTAGCTCCCAGACCATTGGATTTGTTTTCGTTGTTATTATAATAATGGAAATGGATACTCCCGGGGTCGTCAAACTTACTGCTGAAAAGCACAAAACCTTCGGTAGTTGCTACCCATATCTGATCTTTTGAATCCACAAAAACCTGTCTTACCCTGGAACAGTTGGCAATAGGATAATTTTTCAGATCATTATACGCATGAATAAAGCGAATATTGCCATTTTTTTGTTCCAGCAAATGCAATCCTCCACCAAAAGTAGCAGCCCAGATACGACCCGCTTTATCCTGTGTAACAGAATAAAAATCATTATGAGCCGGTGAATAGGGATCACCGGATTTGTGCACAAAGTTCTCAATGGTATAGGCATTCCCGCTTCCTTTCTTTTTCAGGAGAAATAAACCCTGACGTTTCGTTGCCAACCAAATATTTCCCGTTTGATCCTGAAAAAAATTGTACACGAATAATTCTTTTCTGCCACCCGGCTTAATGGTTCCATCGGCATTGAGTGAACCTATTTTCTTACGTTCTGCGTCAAAAACATGCACGGTACCGTCTTTTGTAGCCACCCACAACCTATTCTCTCTATCTTCAAAAATCGCCCTGGTTTCATTCGTAATGCTATAGACCGAATTATCCTGTAATAAATAATGATTAAAGTAATCGGGCAGAAAAGTACACTTGAAAATTCCATTCCCACGATTGGTACTGATCCACAATACACCCTGAGCATCAGACAACACATGGTTCACACCATAAGAAAACAGCACATTGATGTCTTCATTATAGGCACTGTTAAAGGGTACCAACTTACCATTCACCCTGTCGAACCACGAAAAAGTACCAAAATAAGGCTGAATCCAGAGCATGTCTTTTTCATCTTCGAAAATAAGATAATTAGGATTGGTAATTTGTCCCTCGTTTATTTTAGTAGTTATGTAAGCAATTTTTTTGTTTTGTGCATTAAAGTGCAGCACACCATGCGATTTAATGCCAAGCCAGATTTCGCCGGCTCTGTCAATGTACACATCCTGTATATCATTCGTGATCATTGCCGGATATTTATCCTTCGTAAAGTGCTGCAAATCATCCCGGAGGACATCATAACTAAAGAAACCGTTATTATCAGCAGTAAACAAATAATTTCCGGGAGAAAAATTGACCATTTTCCTTATCTGCGCAGGTTTATTTAATTCAATTGTTTTGAAATTTCTATTACGCTTTTCATAGTGAATAATTTTACCCTTACTCCCGAATAATATCCTTTTATCACTTTCAACATGGGTATAAAATGGTTGTTTTTCCAGATAAAATGTTTTTTTTCCGGTATTCTCAAAAAGTGCAATCCCTCCGGCAGTAAGTATCCAAACATTCTTTTCCCTATCTTCAAAAATATCGTTTACTTTGTCATCGGGTAAGTGTTGCCCGCGTTTTTCAAGATGCTCCACAGATAGCTTATGAGTAACCGGATCTGTTGTGACTTTCAAGCATCCGTTATTATGGGTAGTCAACCAGATAGCACCTGAAGGAAGGAAAAAGAGTTCATCTATTTTGTTGTTTACCTGTAAACCGCCGGGATGTATTATCCGTATAAACTCTTCTGTTGAAGGGTCTAACCGGTAGACAAAATCATCGTATGTTTTAATCCAGATGTAGCCCCAGTTGTCTTCCTTAATAAGCAGAATCCTGTTACTCAAAACCGTTTGTCGTTGTTCAGGCTTAGAATTATAAATGGTAAAATTATAGCCGTCGAATTTATTCAGGCCATCACGTGTTCCGAGCCACATATAACCTTTGCTGTCCTTCATCATGGCTGTGATACCATTCTGAGACAGGCCATTATCTGAGGTATAATGAGAAAAAGAGAACTGAAATTGTGCTTCTACAGAAAAAGACAATGCTATAAGTAAAATAAAAATAAGTGCTTTATTCATACGATTAGACTTTTTTTCTATTTGTCGCATGGAACTCTCGATGAACTGATTTAATCATACACACAGGTGTAATAATTGATTAAATCAGTTCATGTTCGTTTCATATTGATATTTAAGATTTCTTTGAACAGCAGAACCTTATACAACATTAAACAATAATGAAATATCAATTGTTATTGTAACAGATTGAATTTTCAGGACTTAATGTTGATGTTCGCTTTGAATAATGCAAAAATAAACAATTCAGGGGCAAAACAATCTATTTTGGGAAAGGAAAACACCAGCTTGTCAAAAAATACACAGTTTTAATTAATTTCTCCACATCTGATAAACAGAACAAACTTACATTTGCAATATCAAAAAACAACACAAAATTTATTAATCATTAAAAATTAATCATTATGAAAAAAACATTACTTATCATTTCAACGTTAGTAGTTGCTTTGAATCTTGGTGCAACTGTCTATACCTTTGACGTAACACCAACTGTGACAAAAACAGCTTCTCCATATGCTGTTGGCGATGTTTTCTTAAGTGGATCTGATATTTGTTTAAACGCAACAACTTCTACAAATGATGATGTCTGGTATCCTATTTTCGCAAATCCTTCAAGTAACGGACTATCATACAGTTATAAGGATAATGAAACCAATATTTCTTCAGGCAAAAAAGCTGTTGTATATAAAGCTTCAGAAAATGCTTTTGTATTTGATGGATCTAATCGAAAAATGAAAATTTCCGGACTCACTGTTGGCGATAGAATTTATATGAGCATCGGCTCCAAAGGAGGCACTCCTCACACTTTTTCTGTTACCGGAGCTACTGCAGATGCAAGCAATCCAGCATTATCTGCTAAAGGCGAGAATTACTCATATTCTAATTGGTATTACACCGCTACAGCAACAGATGTGATATTTGTAGTTTCAGCAGGTGGAAGTATAATTCAAACCATCAAAACAGGAGCTGATGTTACCAGCTCTGTCAACCAGGTTCTTGCCGATAAAGGTATTTCATACAACGGCAATGAAATTGTGAACCGCGACAAGATAGCCATAGAAATTTATGATGTATTAGGCAAAAGAATTGCCGCTTCAAACAACAACATCTCCGTTACCAATTACGACAAAGGTGTTTATTTTGTTCGTGCAGCAGGTTCTAAAGAAACCTTGAAGTTCAACAGGTAAATATAACCAACTATAGTGAGGGGCTTCATTACTATAGTTGTTTGTTAGAATCAAGTTTGTTAATCAAGTTGGGGTTGGTGCTTTCACTAAAATGGTTGTTAGAATCAAGTTGTTAATCAAGTTAAGTTATTTCTGTTTATCCATTTAACTTGATTAACAACTTGATTTCATCATACTACTTTAGTGCCTTCAGCACATATCCCCTGTCTGACATCACCACAAACATTCCCTTCTGAAATTTTCCCAAATAAACATCATCTGAGGATTTCACCATTAATCTTCCGGTTGTATCAAAAACCTTCAGCATTTCACCCTGTGGATTGTGAATTTTATTTCCATCGAAGAAAATCCGGCTGATTACCGGCTCGTTGTTGCCGGTAGTGACAAATTTATCGGAAGACAGCAAATAGAGAACCACATTTTCAATTAACTTCAATCCATTGTCCGTCACATTGCCATAATTTACATTCGAAATTGGAATCATGAAAAATTTGGCTGTTGACACATCGTTCAATTCAACAAGGGTCACATCGGTTGTCCTCGATGGCAATTTCGCGATGACATTGCCGCTTCCCGGATTTGTAACAGCCTGAATACCATTTCCGCTGATACTGGTATTCAAAATTTGTAACAAGCCTCCATCTATGGTCACGCCTGAGAAAACAGGATGAGCCAAATATGCTTCTTCAACCAACACGCCGGTATCAGAAGACCCATTATAACCGGCTCCTGCAGGCCAGTTTGTTTTCCCATACATATAAGCTTTAAAATTTAAAAACGGTTTAACGCCGATAAGCTGACCCATAGCAACAGCAAGTGTATTAGAACTGTTGGGTTCCTCGTTCAGGATAACTAAATCGTGGTTATTAAACTGTTCGATATCTGTTCCGGTAGCCGGTATTACATCCAGGTAATATCCTTTCGATTTCAGCATGGGGTATATCTTCGTATCGTTTGCGCTGATGGCCGTATTTACAACATACGCGATATCAGCGATACCCGTAACAACATTTACTGTATAAATCTGCTGAGATGCATCCTGTGCGGTAACCGTGATGATCAACGGATTTGTAAAATCGTGGGTATCTCCCGAAGTAAAGTTGGCAGAAGCCGTAGCCGGGATATCGAAGGTAACCGGTTGAGTCAAGCTTGCAGCTTTGGAAACAACCAGCGAATAAGTATGAGATTCCGCATTGAAGTCCGGCGTTTTTCCATCAACTTTCAAGTTGCTGATGTATTTGTCGGCACTGGCGGCAAACGTACTTACCACAATACTGGCTTCAATCACGTTTCCGTTGGTTTCATTAACACCTACTTTATAGTAATATGTCCCGGCAGTTCCGGTAGCAGGCGTACCACTCACTGTAACCGTTTTTGCTTCCGTATCTTTTGTAATGGATAAATCAGCCGGAGCAGTGGTTGTAGCGGTATAGGTATTGTCGGTGTACCAGTTATAAACCACATTAGCGGCATCGTTCACATTTGAATAGGCAAATACAATGGGTTCCATGGCAACCGTTTCCATAACATCTGCCGGATTCTGGCCTGTTGAAAGTTTAATTTCAGGATTAGTAGAAGCAGGAAGAATATCAAATCCACTAACATTTAAGTTTTGGGTCGATCCTCCACTGGTTCCTGTACAATAGCTTATTTTCACAAATTTACCTTTAGCAATATTTAATCCGGAAACAGTACTTGTCCCACAACTTTCCTGACCATAAATATTGGATGTAATTTTGGTATTTGTCCACGTAACATCATCTAAAAGCGTATAATCTCCATCTTTTGTGTCGGAGACCGAAACCTGAAAAATTGTTCTCGTTGATGTTGAACCGGAGCTCATTCCATAAACGGAAATACTGGATGCTGATGTGCTTTTCAGTTCAATAATACCAACTTTATGTTGATATCTGATATTATATGGTGTAGCAAAACAAACATTGGAATTACTTCCGTTCACAGTTGTAGCATCGACAAAATATAAAACATCACCTGTACCAAATGTTATGGATGATGCACCTGACAATTTTTGATTAAATCTCAACTCAACTGTTTGAGAGCTAACAAAAGCAACATTAAATATCAGGACTAAAACAGCTGTAAATAATCTTGTAATCACTGTTCTCATAATACTGAAATTTTTATGGTTAGTACGAATATAAATATATTATTCGAATCAGTATTTAAAAAATCAGATAAATGAAAGCAACAGATAGTTTTCCGTATATATGGTTAAGTAATCCGGCAGCCGATCTGACTTTCATCGCTCTTTGAATTTTTGTTTTTTCATTAAGCC
>JAEWUM010000029.1 GCA_023459355.1 Bacteroidota bacterium
GAGAAAAAAGAAGATTGATTTAATTAATAAGATGAACCCGGAGTGGAGAGATTTGGGTAATAGCTAAGTGCGAGCTAGCAGGGGGTTGCTTCGCTTTGCTCGCAATGACGGGACAATAAATTTGTGCAGGCCAGCGGGGGGTTGCTTCGGCGGCTTTGCCGCCGAAGCAACCTCAACACAGTTGCACTTAATTATTTTGTTTAATAAATAATGTTTTTGTAACGACCGCAACAGTTACCGCCGTAACAAAACAAAGCATAAAATGAATCGTGAAATACACCAACGATGATTAACTGACACCATATACTATTACAGGTGGAATGCAAAAATACGTAGAAATGATATGCGACAATGTGAAGTTGGATGTAAATGGCTTGAATATAAAAAGTCAGAATTGCTTTATAATTTCTTCAAAAATCTTTTCATACGGATTCTTATCCTCAAAACAGGCATAATCTTTTAAAAATTCCTTCCGTTCATCTAATGATGGAACAGGTTTATCGGTGTTTTCTTCTATTGCAATTAAAATTTCACTGGGTTTAGTCACAATATGTGAAGCAACACTTTTAAATAAATCAGGTGTTGGATTGCCTTTTGTCTCATGGATTATTAAGTTATCAGAAAAAAAAGCTGCTGTGAATATCATTGATGAATAATGGGTTAAATAACATGTACAATTGGGGAAATCACGTGTTATCTCTACATTGCTCAATCTTTCAAATGCATCATAATACTTAATATTAGCTCTGGGATGTAGTTTTATTATAAATTTATTTACAGATTTTGCAATCTCGACATATTCTTCGAGCATTCTCACAAAATCTTTCTCTTTCATCCTACCATCTTCTACAATTGTTTGGGTTATATAACAACAGGCGTCCTCTTTAGGCTTTTCTGATACTTTTTTAATTAATAAAAAATCCTGCGGTGTAATAATCGACATTTGATCCTTGTCAAAACCAAACTTCTTATTCCAAAAATCTTTATAATATTCTGAATAAACGAATGAAAGCGTTGGATGAAATAATTTGTTATTTAAAAGAGTGTCTTTTAATGATATACCTTTAATTATATATTTCTGATATTGATTTATTAACTTCAGAGGAGCAGTTCCTGAAATAACAGCCAGATTATATGCCGCATAAATTAACCTCACGCTTTTGATTGCTTTACTAAGTATAGTAAACGGTTTGTAATAAACTGACTCAACTTCAAATCCATGTTGAATTTTATACACCTTTATCCCTTTCTTTTTTGCTATACCTGTCCACAACTGGTCATAAATCCGATAAGCCCCAATAAATATAAAGTCCGGGTTATACTGGGTCAGAAAGTTTTCAATTTTTCGGGCATTAAAAGATCTTTTTCTAATAAAGTTGTATTTTTCATTGCTAACAATTTTGTTATATGAGTCTATATTAAGTACCGGATTCACATTACTGGAAATTTCTGCAGAAACAAACAGTGCTTTGAAATCCGGGATTCTTTCACAAAAAACATTTGCAATCGGGAGTAAATTCTTTGCAAGCATGGTTGCACTTGCGTCAAAAAAAAGACCTTTCATTTTTTCAAAATTAATGTGTAAAATTAATGTGCTTTCGTTACTTCTGCAAAAACAGTAACTGCACCTCCATTACCATCTTCAACTAAAAGTGGGGCTACAATTAGTTTGTTAATCCCAGCGTTAATATCTTTCAAAGACATATCTTCAATTACAAAGATCTCTTTCTTCCCCATATCGGGACATAAAAATGCCTGATGGCTTAATCTCCCTTCAACTCTGTACTTCCAGGATGTTAAGGAAATAAAATCAAATCCCACACATCTTAATTTGGGAAATTTGAATCTTAGGTAGTCTGCAAGTTCAGGAGCAAGTCCCGGATTATCATTCCAATACTTGTCTTCTCCTCTGAATCTCTCGAATCCTGTTCTTATTAATAATAATTCAATATTCCTGTCAATGATTGAACTGAGTTTCTTAAGATGTCTTACCCCAATTAAACATGCATTATCACAATTAATGTCAATTAGCTGAACCTTATTGAAAATAAATTCATCAATTGGAATTTCAAACGTTTTCTTTCCTGTTTCACTAAAATGATAGGGAACATCAATATGGGTACCGATATGATTATTTGAAAATATCCAGCATGATGAATTTGCTGTTTCACCTTGTTTAATTGAAGAGTTAGTCCGAAGGATAATTCTATCTCTGTTTCCGTAAGAGGGGGTATTCTGACTAATAATGTGGGACAGACAAATATGTTTTTTCACTTCAATACTTCATTTATATTGAGACTTTTATCGTGATTTTTTTTATCATCTCCGGTTCGTTTACAAAATGTTGCGGGCTATGACCATCATTGGGAAACATAATAGCAAAAATACCACTCCCAATAATAACTTCTGTACCATGAGGAGAAGGATTAATGAAAAAAGTACGATCTTTATTCTCATCGTAGGGTATATTTACATTCATATCATCAATAGGCGACCATTTTACCCTTTCAAGGCCTTTAATCGGATATTGAATATCAATTACATGTTTATGTGCCTCATATCCTCTTTCAAACAATTCCACCGTTTTGTATTCGCTGACAATAGCTTTTGTTTTGTCGTTGATAATATATGTTCCAACCTCAATATCAGCAGTTGCTTTTGACAAAAAAAGCAATCCCTCAAATATGTCTTTCGAGATCCCTTTATAAATATCAAGGTTTTTCAAACAATCTACAATCATATTAAATCAACTTTTTATTTTCTAACTTTAAAAACAAGTTTCAACACCTCACAATCATTGTTCTTATATTGACAACCTGGTCTATGTGCCTCTTCTGCAAAAAAAACAGCAAACTCATTTTTTGCAACAACAAGATCAGAAATAGAATCAGTAGCTTTATAAAAAACAAAGTCACCTTCCAACTTAAATTCATCTGTCACAGTTAGATATTGAGGTTGCACCACCTGCATCAGTTCTACACCTTCAAAGACGATTTGCACATCAATATAATCCCGATGAGTTTCAAAATAATTTCTCGAAGCATCCTGAGGTTTATATTTCAGTACTTTAACGTATAAATCATCTCCTTTAATCTGAATATCACCTTTCGGCAAACTTAATACATCTGTTTCTTCAATAAACTGAACTATTTCAGCAACATTTGGAATGCTGGTATAATTCTTCAGGTTTTTTAGTGAATCATAAATCATAGTCTTGTCTCCTATTCTTCTACTGTGTATATATGTGGCACATCAGCACGGCTTACTGCTAAACGTATTGCCGGCTCATCGCCTACTGCTGTAATTTTATGAATTTTGCCTTTTTCAATAAAAACGACATCATCTTTCTTAACAATAAATTCTTCTCCTTCAATTTCCCATTTCCATTGCCCCTTTATGATGTACCACCATTCATTCCAGTCTGGATGATAATGAAGACGGTTTCCTTCACCCGGTAATTGCGATATTAACGTTGCGCTGTTATTTTCAGTATTAACAAGCCTGTAACACCATGAAATACTGTTATCCTGGCTTTTTATAATTTCATTTATATTTGATAAAGGGCTGTTCTCGTTTTCAAAATTATTGTTCATTACACCATCTTTCTTCAGAATGGTAGGGACGTGAACTTCAATTACTTCTTTCTTTTGACTCATAATACTCAATTTTATAATTATTATTCTCTTTGTTTTCTTTAAATTTCATGGCAACTTCAGCCAAGAGGAAGTCCTCTTCATTATCAATATCTATCTCTGATAGTCCTTTTAGAACAAAGTACCCTTTTTTTGTATCTGTTCCATGATATGCAAAACCATATCTCTGCATACTTTCCTTGAAACTTGCAAATGTCCACCCCATAAGGACAGTTGCGTATGACTGTACAGGTATCATATCCTGAGAGGAAATATGAGGCTCGAGGTATTTGAAATTTATTGGCTGATTATTGTAAACACAGGCAATCTGATGATTAACAACCGACACAAGTGTATCATAGTTTTGATATAGCATCTCATTTACGAAACTTCTTATTTCCTCAGGAGAAATTAATGGAGAAGTAGGTAAAAGCTGGATAAGAATATCGCCTTCTGTTTTCTTAATGAAGTCAAACGCAAAATCATCATTATTTGACGTATGAGAGGCAAATTCTTCCGGTCTTTTATAAAATTTCGCTCCAAAATCAACAGCAACCCGTCCAATTTCTTCGGATTCTGAATTCACATAGATATCATCAAATATACCCGAATTCTTCGCTGCTTCAATAGCATAAGCAATCAATGGTTTTCCATTTAATAACCTTAAATTCTTTTTTGGTACCCGTTGACTACCCAAACGAGCTGGTATCATTGCTATTATTCTTTTCATATTGTCTTAAAAAACGTTGATTATCATACAAATAAAAACTCACCTGGCTGTAAATCCACCATCAACTACTATTGTTTGTCCTGTCATATAGCTATTATATTCTGAGCAGAGAAACACTGCAAAATTAGCTATTTCATCAACTTTGGCAAAACGTCCCATAGGAACATTTTGTAAAATTGCATTTTTCTGATCAACATTAAGTACTTTCTCAACCATTTCTGTTTGCGTTGTTCCCGGACATAAGGCATTGACTAAAATATTGAAAGTTGCCAGGTCAAGTGCACTTGACCTCGTTAAACCGATTAATCCTGCTTTAGTCGTGGAATAGGAACTTTGTCCGGGTTTTGAAATTAATCCTGCAACAGAACTTATATTTAAAATTCTTCCTTCTTGATGAGATTTCATCACAGGAACTACTGCTCTCATAATCTTCATCGGACCTTTAAGGTTCACATCCATTACCTTATCCCAGTCTGATGTTTCAATATTATCGATTGCATGCATGATCTGAATTCCTGCATTATTAATGAGTATGTCAATTTTACTGAGTTGACATATTCCTTTAATAAAGGAATCCAGACTATCCTGATTTAGAAAATCGACTTTCGTATAAATACATTTATCATATTGACCACACCATTCCGGTTTGTCGTTTACACCTGTCGTATATACAAGGCAACCCAATGACAACAACTTCTCAGCAATTCCTTTTCCAATACCGCTTTCGCCTCCGGTTACAATTGCAACTTTATTTGTAAAACTTATATTCATATTCAGCCAATAACAATATAATTATCTCTATCAATACACTTATCCAAAGTACTTATAATTCATTTTCAAAATACTCAACCAACCAGTCATAAAAAACTTTGTCGGCATCCATTATATGCTTGAAGATATTACCATATCCCTTATTAAGAATTAAACCCAGTTTTGAACCAACATTCTTTTTGTCTTTACTCAGTGCCTTGATAAACTGATCAATATCAAGATCTTTTATTGAGTACCCTTCCCATATTGATTCAACAACTTCTCTGACCTCACGTCTAACTTCATCTGGTATAAAACCCATTTTTACAGAAATATAATTTGCCATATCCATACCGAAGCTGACTCCAATACCGTGAGGAACCCTGTATTGTGTTAACGATTCAATAGCATGTCCAAAAGAATGACCATAATTAAAAACCTGACGAATATTCTGGTCAAATTCATCAATCTCAATATATCCTTTTTTAATTTCAAGACTTCGGGCAATTATCTTCGATAAAGCTTCTTTGTCTGTATATGCTTTTTGGTAAAGGCTTTTATAGAGTATAAAATCATCCTTACCCGAAACAATAAAATAATGCAACATCTCACCTAATCCGGATTTAATCTCTGCTTCTGATAATGTATCAATAAATGGAGGGTAAATATAAATTTGACTGGGTGGATAAAATCCACCTACCTGATTTTTATAAGCTCCAAAATTTATTGAAGTTTTACTCCCGATACAACTATCCCCTTGGGCAAGCAGTGTTGTCGGATAAAATATCCAGTTAACTCCTCTATACAAGATGGATGAAATAAAAGCAGTTACATCCTGTGTTATACCTCCACCGATAGCAATTAAACGATGATTCTTTCTAAAACCACCTTCAATAAGTGTTTGTATAATTGGAATAATACCGTCATAACTCTTTTGTGTCTCAGTCGCATCAATGCTGATGTATTTTGTACCTCCCAGAATATCTTTCAGGCTCTCCCAATATAAAGCTTTTACTTTATTGTCAAGTATAATATAATCGCCATCTTTCAGATTTGTTTCAATAGAGTTCCTTACATCGTTGATAAACGATACTTCGTACTCCCTGAATATTGACTTCACGTTGAAATTAAACATTTGTAAATCCGCCATCTATGATAATATTTTGTCCGGTTATATAGGTATTCAAATCACTACAAAGAAATGCCACTAACTTCGCAATCTCGATTGGCTCTGCCAGTCTACCGACCGGAATTTTGTTCTGTAACTCGATTAATTGCTCCTTTGTATTGGTTGTTTTCGTTAGTTCTGTTAAAGTAAATCCCGGACTTACTGCATTTACAAGCACGTTTCGTGATGCCCATTCAACAGCAAGCGTTTTTGTCAAACCAACCAACGCATTTTTTGATGAAGTGTACATAGATCTCCCGGGTCTGGTAATCCAGCTCCAGATTGATGCAACATTTACAATTCTTCCATAGCCTTGTTGAAGCATTTTAGGTCCTACAACCGAAAGTATCTGGTATGGAACTTTTAAATTGATATTATGTATCCAATCAAAATCATCGGTTGAAGTATCTGTAAAATTATTTACTCTGTTCACACCGGCATTATTCACACATATTTCGATTTGCTCATATAGCTTTAATTGATTTAAAAAAGAATCAACAGATTCCTGATTGGAGAAGTCGGCTTGAACATATTCAATATTATTGACACCATTACTTTTATTCCGCTTATTTAACAGTTCAATCTCCTCTTTTTGTGTCCCTGTCAGAATAAGCGTGGCTCCGGACTCAAAAAAACAATCCGCGATAGCTTTTCCAATACCACGCGTAGCCCCTGTAATTAAAACTATTTTATTCGTAAAATCAATCTGCATGATTACTCTTTAATAGATAAGAATTCCTCATCCTTCGACAGATAATTGACAATTAGATGATCATAGATCATGTGTAAATCTTCAATCGGGCCATAATCCCCTTTCGGATTTTCAGTATAAAGTGAACAACTGCACACTTCTTTTAACTTACCTCCGGTGAACCCGATGAATCCAATAGATGTCCCACCATGTTCATTAGCATATTGTGCAGCACGAACAACATTCTCTGAATTCCCACTGGCTGAGATACATATAATTGCATCTCCCTTTTGAAAGTGACCTTTTAGTTGTTCAGTAAAAATATCATCAAAAGTCGTGTCATTCCCTACGGCAGTAATCATTGGAATATTATCTGTCAACGCTCTGACTTTGGGTCTGAACTTTGTGAAATATCGCACGAAGAAACTGAAATCCGCTTGTATGTGCGATGCAGTTGCTGCACTACCCCCATTTCCACAAACATATAATGTATTCCCACTTTTGAAAGTTTTTACCATGATATTAATGACTTTTTCTAATTCATTCATATCAACCAAGTCTAACAATCTGTTAAGTCTTGTTCTATAATCTTCAAAAAACAGCTTTAAAGTATTGGTTCTATCCATATTGTAGTTGTTAAAAGTCTTTTTGTTCGTAAATTTTATCAATGATTTTCATCAATTTTAGCGCATCTGTAGAATTCCCGATTTCAATGTTTGTGTCATTAGTAATCGCATTAAAAAAATGTTCCATCTCATATCTCCAACTGTTATTAATTACGTACTGAGTCTTTATTTCATCCTTCCAGGTTGCCGCAGGAGCAGTTGACCGGTTTTTAGCAATAGACAACACTTCTTCCCCATATGACATGGTTGAGGTAATAAGTCCGTTCAGAACCATATATCCTTTCTCCATAAATATTTCCAGCGAGAATAAATGTCTCCATTGCGTCATGGTTGAATGTAAATTTGCAACCATACCTGTTTCTCTATTTTTCAAGATAACAAACGCATTGTCTTCTACTTCAAGATTCCAATATAAGTTTGAGACTTCCGCTTTTACACAGTCAAAATCACCGCCAAGATACAAAAATAAATCAAGCATGTGGATACCCTGATCAATTAATATTCCACCGCCAGCTAATTCTTTTTTTGCTCTCCACTCATTGAAATAATCAGCAGTAACACTTTTTCCATACCTGCCACGCATCCAAAGAATACGACCATACTCATTACTTTTCACAATTTCTTTCATTTGAATAATACTATCGTGATGCCGATGGTTGAATCCATACATTAATTTTCCTCCACTCTTTTTTTCAGCCTCGATTACTTCTTTCATCTCCATAACTGTAAAACAAGGTGGTTTCTCACAAAAAACATTTTTCCCTGCAAGTAATGATTGAATGGTAAGCTTCTGATTAAGAAAATTTGGGGTACAAATTATAATCGTGTTTATATCCGGGTGGTGAATGATTTCATCGTGGGTTAAATTTGGGATAGATTTAAACGAATCACCTATGGAAGGCTCAGATATGGCGATAACCTCAGCACACCCGACCTCATCAATTGCCTGGTGGCGAATTCTGCCCATGCGTCCATAACCAATAATTCCTACTTTGTAGCTTTCCATCTTAATTTTTCTTTAAAACATTGATTAAATTCAGCACAGCATCTATTTCCATCTGTAATTTTCCCTCACTGGCATACGAACCTAAATGCGGTGTCAGCACGACATTGTCAAGATCGGACAGAGGCCCGCTATAAGGTTCTTTTGTAAATACATCTATTGCAGCCCCTGCCAGATGACCGTCTTTCAGAGCGCCATACAGTGCATCTTCATCAACAACACCACCTCTGGAAATGTTTATGATAAATGCTCCTTTTTTCATCATACCTAATTCTTTGCTCCCAATCACCGGTGTTTTATCTTTGTTTCCTGGTATGTGCAGGGTTATGATATCTGCCATTTTCAGGACATTCTCAAAAGAATTCAATCTGACAAAGTTCTCAGCAGCCCATTTTTCGTCTGGGTATAAATCAAATCCAACAACCGGATTTCCAATACCGCGAAACAGTCCGGCAACCATCTTTCCAATTCTTCCTAAGCCGATTACACCAACCTGCTTCTCATAAATCAGATTCCCTATCTGCTTTTTCCATTGCTTGTTCTTTATTGCAGCATCTGCCTGAGGAATTCTTCTTAAAAGTGACAATGTCATCCCTAATGTCAGTTCAGCGACACCTCTGGTTGGTCCATCAGGGGTGTTTACTACCACAATTCCTTTTTGTTTTGCATACTCAATGTCAACATTATCCATTCCGACACCAACCCTGCTAATACATTTCAAATCAGGTAATGCATCCATAACTCTTGATGTCAACGGCTCAACACCTGCTACAATACCAACACATCCTTCTGCCAGTTCAATGACTTCTTCTTCAGTTAACTTTCGTCCATAAGGATTGTTGATTATTTCAAATCCATTTTCTTTTAAAATGTCAAATGGTTTTGGTCCTACTTCACCCATTGAAGATGGGGAGGTTAAAATTTTGTTTTTATTCATTTATATTCTTTTGATACTTTATAATCCATTTTATATTTAGCAATAAACTTTGTATAAAAAATTGAAGTTTATTATTTAAAGTGTCCGGTAAAGTTAGCAACTTCCATAAAAAAACATTATAAAAATTACGACTATTCTGTTTTGAATAATAAAACTTCTTTGTTATAAAGGCATGATACTTCTTTATAAATAGCCCAACACCTTTAATGTAAGGATAAACATACTTTTCTGAAGCTGCAGCTAATGACAACTGGTTTCTATTAACAATACTATCCTTTAATGCATTTTGAACAATTGACTGATTATGAATGCGGTATTTAACAGTTGTTTCAGGGAAATAGTGAAACTTATATCCTTGACTGGTAACATTTAAATTAAACGGTCGATCTTCCATCATGGGGATACTTTCGTCATAGCCCCCTACCACATCATAAATTTCTTTTTTAAAAAACAAGGTAGCCGGAATTATGTTTGATGAATATAATAGTAATTTATGTTGTTCTTTAGCAGTAATCCTATGATCATTAAATATTTTTTGTTTATACAGGACAGTTCTTTTGGTACTAATGGGTAATTCTTGTGAGGCTTCGTCAATTAATATATTCTTCGATTGTACGAGAAACACTGCAGGATTTTGCAAAATGTAATTTACATTATCCTGAATACAGTTTGGCATCAAAACATCATCTCCGGCAATTCCTTTCAACCAATTTCCTTTTGCGGCCGTGACAGCTCTGTTACAATTAGCCGTAACACCCGTATTAACCGAAGCAGTTATGATTGTTGATTTTACAAACCTCTCTTTATTTTTCTCGATCCAGTCTTTACATAAATCCACAGTATCATCAGTTGAACAATCATCTGAAATAATCAACTCAATGTATCTATATGTTTGATCCTTAATGCTCTCCAATGTTTCGAGCACAAATCTTGAAGAATTGTAGGTAATAACAAATACACTTACTAAAATTTCCATATCAAGGTAATGTTCTTTTCTTTAAAACGCTCTGTTTAAATTCATTCAACAATTCTCTTTTTGAGTTTAGCATGATAAAGACTACAAATAAATATATGTAATGAATCAATAACAAACCAGGTCTCTGATATAAGGTTGTAATAAAAATTAGCAAGAATAATAAATATTCTCTTCTATAACCTATTTGCTTATATGCAAATAGAAAGAAAAACAAACAATATAACGCAGAGCTAACAAAACCGTATCTTAATATGGCATTTCGATAACCCGCACTACGATCAAACGATGTCATTAGTTCCTTGTTGTATAATCCTAATCCAAAATAATACACTTTTGTTCCTTTAATACTTTCAAAATACTTGTCCAATCCATCAAGAGCCCTATTGTCGCCGGCAATTGATTCTTTTTCCGAATCCCATTTGATTCGATTCCATATATATCCAGATAATAATTCATTGTCAAGACTGACAAAAATCACAAATGATAAACTAACAATTGTTAGCAATCGATATATTTTTTTTGTTTTATTTACAAAAACATAATAGAGGGCAAATAGCAAAGATGCAACATAGAAAAAAAGTGAAAATGAAATAATCCCCGAAATTAATATAATAATATTCTGCAACTTTCTCAGATTGAATTTTTCAATATACAATATTATTAATCCAATTGTACCTACGACACCGGGTTCATCAAAAGGACCACAATGCCTCCCTAATTGAGGTATTTCTGTAATCCCATAACCTGGTATTACTAAAAAAGGATATGCTGTATATTGATACGGTTTTAATGTGTTTAACGGAGGAATAATTTGATATGGTAAGTGTATGTTCAACACTAACAACAATAAAACTATCATAGATAGAAACATTATTATTGTGTAGATTCTAACAAAATACGTGTATGAATCTTTTAAAAATCCGTGGGAAGTAAACGGAATAATTACCAATATAATAGTTGATATCATTCCAAAAGCATTTAATCCATTAAAAAATGCCATCAAAAAAAGTGTAATAAATAAAAAAACAAAAAAATTAAAATCAACATTTGAAAATTTCCTTAATTTTAGTGCTAATAACCCCAAGGTAATAAAATCAACACTTAGTCTAATATAATTATTTGAAATTAATGACCATACGAAATATGGTTGTAAATTAAGAAATATTAAAAGCCCAACAATGAATGGAAGTATTTTACTTGGATAGATTTTCATAATAAATTAATAATTTTATCAACAACGTTCTTCAGATCTTTAACATTAATATGATAATCAACATGTAAATAACTTTTACCAATTGAAGATTTAATAGGAGAACCAATGAAGTACCTCATATCAACTCCTTGTGAGTAAGCTATAGTAGTAAATGCTGGTGTATTTTTCTTATTTGACTTAAAACAAATAACCTTACAACCTTTATTACAAAAAAGTAGATTTGCCATAGCAGCGCCTGAGCCCCCAATAATAATCTTTGCATTATTAAACATTGCAATCTGGTCAGCTAAATCATATTCTTCTGGTTTAACAATCACAAAATCATATTGCTCGAGAAAATCAATTATTTCATCTTCGTTAAAATTTCGCTGCTTGGTATTCTTTCTTGTAACAAAAATTCTTGAAGGGAATTCTTTTTTGGATTTTTTTACAATTAATCTATCTTTTAGAACTTGCAATAAATTTACATCAAAGATAAAATCTTCTGAATATTGAACACCGTTAACATCTCTATAATGAGGAGGAATAGTATTTATTGCAGAAATACAAAACAATTTATCAAAGGAAATAACCTCCTCTTTATCAATAAAAACTATAGGTCTATTTGTTCTATTTAGTGCTTCAAAAATAAATTTGAAAGATTTTACTTTAGTTACAACCTTATCAACAACGATAGGGATAGTCTCGGGTATATTTACATTATCTAAAAGAATCAGTTTAATCAACAATTCATAAAGAATATGATAATAATTATCAGAAAATCTACCAGAAATCATTATTCCTGATTCTAAATGACTGTCACATCTTGTATTGTCGTATTTTAATAAAACCAAGTCTTTCTTATGATTGAACAATGCACCATCAAACAATTCAATCCTGTCATCCATTTCGTAAGCCGCATCGCTTATTGCCATCCCATTAGAAACATCCAGAACAAAATCCGAATTCCCATGTATCCTAACATTCTCATGTTTATATAAAAATATATCGTGGATTTTAACTGGAATTAGTGTTAACTCATTATTCTGTAAATCGAAAACCAAATTACTTGTATAACCAACATCTCTTTTTAACAAGAGCTGACCATAAGATTTGGGTTGATTCTCTAAATATTTTGAGTGACTTATTGTCTTATATGGTACAAGTGGGATTAACAATAAGATTTTTTCATAAATACTGAGTAAATTTCGAAAGATAACATTGAATTCAGAACGTTTAAAAATATAATAAACTGAATTTCTCAATAAGATTCCACCATTTTTATTGATTTTATGTTTTATCCGGCTAATATTCATATTTATGATTTACAGAAGGGTGTTGATATTTTTTTTTAGTTCTCTTACATCAATAAAATAATCAGAATGAACATCATTTGATTTAAATATTTTTGACTTTTGGCCAACCAAACATCTCATTCTTGCACCTTGAGCAAATGCGATAGTTGAAAAAACAGGAATAATTACTTTCATTGAGTTTAAACAAATAATCTGACAAGTTGCATTACAGAACAGAAGGTTTGTCATTGCTGCACCAACACCTCCAACGATAATTTCTGCCCCATTAAACATCGATATCTGATCTGCAAGCGAATAATCTTCAGGTGAAACAACCTCAAAGTCATATGAATTTAGGCAGCTAATAACATCATCTTCATTAAAACTCCTCCTACTTGATTTTTTTCGACTCAAATATATTCTTTTAGAAAATATTTTCTTTGATTTTATAGTTAATAATCTATCCCTTAAGAGCTTTAAATATGAAAGATCAAACACTACATCTCGTATATTAAATCTCTCAGGATCAATCACATGTGGTGGTATAATATTTACAGGTGATATATAATATAATGATTTAAATTCATAATTATCATTATTCTCTATGGCTATATATTTTCTGTTAGTTCTATTCAGAGTAATAAATATATCGTGAAAAGAATTAACTTTTAATATAACTTTATCTATCACAAATGGTATATCTTGTTGAATTTTTAGTTCATCAACAATAAGCATTTTAATAAGAATCTCATACATTACATGATAATAGTTGGACGAGAACTTTCCAGTAATCATAATGCCTGAATCATATACTTGACAATCTGCATTTTCATCAAATTTCAACAGTAATAGTGTGTTTTTTTGTCGAAAAAGAATTCCATCTCTATTTCCAAATGGTGGTTGAACTGATGATGCAAAATCATTTATCGCAAATTTATTACTTACATCAATTATTAAATCTGAGTTACCGCTTATCCTGACATTCTTATGTATTGCCAAGTATAATTTTGGTGCAGTTACAGGTATTAATTGAGAATCTGATTCTGAATCGTCAAAAACAGTATTACTTGTGTAGCAAACTCTTTCGTCTGTTATTGGTTGAATAATGGAAGTGGAATTATATTTTACATATTCACTATGACTTATAGCTTGATATGGATATATTGATATAATTCTAAGAAACAACTTATAAACCCGATAAAACAGAGAAAACAGCGCATTCTTTTTTGATACTCTTTGTAAACAATAAGTTATGTTTACAATAGTATTTATAATTATTCTTTTTATTTCAACAACACTTGAAATCATCTATTAATTCAAGAGATATTTTGTTACACATTTCTAAATTTTCTCATAATCAGTTTGCTGATTGCAATTCTTTTATCTAATTCTTTATAAGAATAGTAAAATATGTATGACGTTATTAATGCTCCAATCATATAACTAACCCAATGTTGAATAAAAATTCTGATTGTTAGTGTAATTAATAATAAGAAGTTCATTTTCAGGAATAATTTCCAGATTACTGATTCAAATGAGAAATGATATCTTTTCTTTGCTAATATAAAAAGCTGAATAAAGTACAATATATATATTAACAGAAATGAAATACCTAAACCTGACAAGCCCAATAAGGTATAACCTAATAAATTGAGTCCAAAGCCATACAAAATAACACTTAACTCACTCCAGAAGAAAGCCTTAGAATCACCCTTTGCCAACATACTAAATGAAAGCGCCCATGCAAGAGACTTAAACAAAGTTGCAGAAATCGCCCAATACAACATGCCTTCGATGGGTAAAAACTTGGATGAATATAAAACAATAACCACTAAGCGAATGAACACTACAAATGCAATTACGATTGGAGCAAGCAACAACAATGCAATTTCTGCTTGCTGATTGATGGTTCTTTCGAAAACAGGTTTATCAGACGCAACTTTAGATAAACGTGGATAGTAATCTGTTCCCATTGCATTTAAAACCATCCCGATGTATGTATTGATAATCGTAAATCCGGCATTAAACAAACCAACCTCATCTATGCCTCCGTGACTATTGATAAAAATTCTCAACAAATAGGCTGACAATGTTGACAACAATCCCTGCATACTTATCAAAATCCCGATTTTCAGCATATTACCACCAATACCTTTTATATCATCCCATTTTACGGATGCTTTCTCAATATGTATTTTCCGTGCGTAGTAATATGCGATAATAAAAGTTACGATATTTGCCAACAATAGAACAGGAACAATTGCATCAATACCCCAAAAATAATAGAGTGGGACGGTTATTACAAGTCCGATTGAATGTCCGATTAATGTTGCTTTCGCTAAATACTGATATTTTTGAAGTCCTTGTAAAAGTACGTTTTGCCCATAAGTTAATTGAATGAATAAAACTGAAGATGACAATATAAGGAAAGCATAGGTATATTCCTTATTTCCAAATGTTAACCGGCTCCAATACGAAGCTCCGAATAAGCAGACAAAAGTACCTAATAAACCAGTATACCATACAAGTTTTCTCAAAACTGAGATAACCAGGGAGACCCTTTTTATATCATTTGTGGCATTTGCTTCTGCAATATTCCTAACCGCACTTGACCTTAATCCAAAATTAGTGAAAGAAGAAATAAGCTCAGTCGTTGAATTCAACAATCCTGCTATTCCCATTCCTGTAGGACCAAGTAATATCGCAATAAATTTTGATCTGATTATTCTTATGAGAATATCAAAAACTTGTACCCCGCCAAAAAGCGAAGTTGCTTTTAAGGTCTCTTTATAATTATTGTCAGTTTTCTCTTCAGTTGACATTTCAATTAACGAAAACTATTAATAATCTCTACTACCGTTTTTATTTCATCATTAGAAATAACAGGGCTAATTGGGAGACTAAGCTCTTCGCGATGAATTTTCTCAGTTATAGGATAGCTTAGGCTATTCAGATATTTATAACAAGCTTGTTTGTGGGGTGGTATCGGATAGTGGATTAATGTTTGAATTCCATTCTCAGCAAGATAACTTTGAAGCATATCTCTTCGTTCACAACGAATTGGGAATAGATGAAATACATGAGCGTCCGGATCGGTTATTATTGGTAGAACAACCTCTGGATGTTTAATATTGTCAATGTAATAGCGTGCTACCTCTTTTCTTCTTTGGGTATCCTGATCAAGATATTTAAGTTTTACGTCTAATATTGCAGCTTGAATCTCATCAAGCCTACTGTTGAGACCTTGATAATCAAACACATACTTTTCACCTGATCCATAATTAGCAATTGACCGAACGGCATCTGCTAATTGGTCATTATTTGTTGTAACAGCCCCGCCATCACCAAAGGCTCCCAGGTTTTTACCGGGATAAAAACTGTGTCCAGCTGAATCACCAAGGGAACCGGTTTTTCTTCCATTAAACTTGCATCCATGTGCTTGAGCATTATCTTCAATAAGCTTCAAATTATATTTTACACATAATTCTTCTATTTTGTGGGAGAAAGAACATTGCCCGTACAAATGTACGATCATGATACCCTTTGTTTTATCAGTAATGTGAGATTCGATTTGTTTCTCGTCAATCTGGTAATCTTCAAGATTAGGTTCAACAAGTACAGGAACTAATTTGTTATCGGTAATAGCAAGAACTGAAGCAATAAATGTATTGGCGGGTACAATAATTTCATCACCCTCCTCCATAATCCCCAACTCAATATAGGCTTGCAAAATAAGACGCAAAGCATCAAGTCCGTTAGCCACTCCAATACAGTGACGTGTACCTATATATTCAGCGTAGTTCTGTTCAAAAACACGGTTTTCTTTCCCTTGCAGGTACCAGCCTGAGTCAATAACCCGTTTTACAGCTTCGTGTATCTCACTTGCATGTTGCTGTGTTATCTTTTGTAAGTCTAAAAATTTTATCATAAAATAGTTTTATTTATTCATTACTCATATTTTTATGGAAAATTGCAGGTGCACCTACATGAATCTCGTTGTCCGGTATATCATGGGTAATCAGACTGGCTGCACCCGCCATTGCAAAATTACCAATATTGATATTGGCTAACACGGTCGCTCCAATTGCAACATCTGAGCATGTTCCGATTTTACAGTATGAATTAATAATTGAACCCATTGCAAGATGACATAACGGACCTGTAACAACATCATGTCCAATACAAACATTCGCTTTTATTAAAGTCCCAACACCAAAACGGGATCTGGATGCAATATAAACATTAGGCATAACAACTACTCCGGGAGATAACTCTACATCTTCAGCAACGAATGCCGAATGATGGACAATTGTAGCCAAACGCTCTGTTGGGATACTAATTCTGTTAAATGTTTCGAAAGTAAGATTATTTCTTGAAATCAGATGTATAGCATAAATAAAATAATAACCTTCCGCTACAAATCGGTTGATCTCTGCTGTTTTGCCAAATACAGGATAAGACCCGACTGACGTTACAAAATCATTAATAAAACCAACAACTTCCCATTCTAAATCATTAAACCGGTTTCTGTTATCTGTAATACATGCGGCAATAACTGACCCATGGCCTTCACCGCCAATTATAAGTATTTTCTTACTCATTTTATCTTATTTAAATGTATTAAATCATACCTCCGTTTAGATTGATTACATCTCCATTCGCGTAGGTATTTTCAATAAAAAACTTCACTGAAGAAAAAATTTCTTCAGGATTACAGAATCTTCCTGATGGAATCATGGCTTTCATCTTTTCTTGATATACCAGAGGAACTTCATTTATCCCCATTCCTAAATTAACATATCCCAGATTTATTGAATTTACAGTAATTCCTTTCAATCCATTTTCAATAGCTAATGATTTTGATAGCCCCCACAATGCGGATTTAGACGCTGCATACGCACTAACTCCCGGAGTAGGAAGTTGAGCTACAACTGATGCCATATTAATTATTCTGCCATAGTTTTGTAAGCGCATGTATGGTAACAATTCATGTATGACGTAAAATGTACCCAAAAGATTGGTATTAATTACTTCCTGCCACTTTTCGACATCCGCTTTGTGTGCATATGCATTATAAGAAATTGCAGCACAATTAATCAGGATAATATTATCCAATTTATGTTGAATAGATTCAATCCAAAACTTAACGGACTTGTAATCAGAAACATCAACCTTATAATAAAATTCCAAATCTTCATCAAGTCCATGAGTTGATGTGTTATATGTGCCGATAACCTGCTCACCTTTTTCTTTGAATCTTGTGAAGAGGTATCTGCCAATATTTTTAGATGCACCTGTTATAATAATCATATTAAACCCATTTTATTATTGAAGCTCCATACGTCCAACCACTTCCCACTGCTGCAAAAAGGATGATATCACCCTGTTTTAATTTCCCTGCTTTATTTAGTTCATCTAGTAGTATTGGAATTGTTGCTCCTGATGTGTTCGCATAATGCTCCATATTATGCATGACTTTTTCAAATGGAAGCCCAATTATTTCTGCTGTTTTCTTAAGAATCCTTATACTTGGTTGATGTGGAATCATTAAATCTATATCGTCAATTGTTAAACCTGTATCATCAAGCACCTGATTTATTGCTTTGGGAAGAACTTTTGTTGCAGATTCAAAGACTGCATGTCCATCCATTTGAAAATACTGTAAACCATCCGCAAGCACTTTTTCTGATATTGGATTTTCTGTTCCCCCTCCCGGGATGGTAAAACCAAACATGCGATCACGGGTTTCAGTATAAAGACGGTATGCTAAAAACCCTTCAGTTAAATTTGCACTACTAAGTACTGCCGCTCCGGCTCCATCTCCAAAAAACACAGCATCTCTTCTACTCCAGTCAGTTATTTTTGAAAAAACATCAGCGCCAATAACCAAGATATTGTTATACACACCACTTGCAATGTATTGTGATGCCACAGATGCTCCAAAAAGGAATCCACTACAAACAGCACTGATATCGAAAGCTGCAGCATTATAAGCCTTTATTTTATGTTGCACTATTGCTGCCGTTGAAGGTGCTTTTCTGTCTGGAGTTGCTGTTGCAACTATAATCAAATCAATATCATTAACTGTCAAACCTGCACTTTTAACAGCATTTATACCGGCAGCAGCAGCTAAATCACTCGTTGTTTCATTTTCAGCAGCAATATGGCGTTCTTTTATTCCAACATTTTCATACACCCATTGTGCATTTGTAGGAATAATCGTTTCAAGATATTCATTGGTGTAAATTTTCTCCGGAACATAGGACCCCGTTCCTATTATCTTAACATTTCTGACTAACTGTTTCATAACTGTTTATTATTAAGAAATAGATTCATTTAACAATTTATACTTTTTGGTAATTACATCAACAATTTCGTCACGGATTTTAAGATAATCATCTTTGTAATAATATCCAAAATAATCAATTTCAGATTCAGCTACAATCCTAACTCCAAATTTCTTATGAAAATCAACAACCTTTGTGTTTCCTTTCCGTATATCCATATGACAACGATTATAGCCAAGTTCTATAAAAGCAAAATCATATATTAAAATTGTGCATTCCAAGGCAGCATATTTTGTTTTATCTTCATTTAATATCCAACTTCCCCAGCAAAATGAATTCTCATTTGGGATAAAATCATAAATTCTTACTGTTCCAATTGGTTTTTGATTGTCATTTCGTTGAATAATAAAATAATATTCATCTCCGTTATGTTCTCTTTGCTTGTATTTTTTTATCCATGCTAATTGTTTGGAAACATCATCATCAACATGTGACAAATATTGATTATATTTCTCATCAACTCTTAATGAATTGACAAATGCAGCATCTGTTTCTTCAACAAACCGGAAATTAATTGTGTTTGATTTAAAGTTCATTTTTGTTGTTTTTTATAGTCAATAAATTCCTCATATTCTCTTATATAATCAGATTCTTCATATTCCATTGATGCCAACACAAGACAAACAGAACCGGATGAAAAATTGGTTAGTTCCCTCCAAATTCCAGGTACAACTAATAGCCCCTGATATGGACGATTTAATGAAAATGTTCTTTTCACCTCACCATCATCAAGTGTAACATCAAAACTTCCACTTGCAGCTACTACTAATTGACGTAGCTCTTTGTGTGCATGCCCTCCTCTTGATTCTCCACCTGGGACATCATATAAATAATAAATTCTTTTTACTTCAAAAGGTACAGTATTGTTATTTTCTATGACACTTATATTACCTTTTTCGTGATGATGTTTATCTATCTCGATAACAGAACAATTATAGACTGATGTTTTCATTGATGTAATTTGTAAATAAGTTATAATCAAAAATATAGTCATCAACATTATATTCAGTTGATGCCAGAACAAGAGCTAATGAATTTGTCGAAAAATTCTCCATTTGTCTCCACATCCCCTTGGGGACATAAAGTCCATAATGGGATCTGTTTAGGGAAAATATCTTTTTTACATTCCCGTCATCAAGTAATACATCAAAACTCCCAGATAAAGCAACAATAAATTCCATATTTTCTTTATATGCATGCCCCCCTCTTGTTACCCCACCAGGAACATCATATATCCAGTACGTTCTTTTTATTTTAAATGGAATGTGCTTATTTTCTTCGATAAAAGACAAATTTCCTCTCCTATCAGGAAATTTAGGGAGATTAATTATTCTCGCATCATTTATATTAATTTTCATATATAAAGTATTTAATTAAATTAAGTCTTTGCAAACCTGTAGTTTATTATTAAACAATTAACATTAACAGTTTATTTTTTTAACATCTTAAAGTTATGAACTGTCGAGTCGGAAGAATTAAATAGTCTGAAAACATACAGTCCTTTATCCAGTTTCGTGGCATCAATCGTGTTTTCATAATACACACCCTGATTTACACCATTTAAATCATATATTGAAATTTGCGAACCTGATTCAACTCCGTTAACTGATATTATATTGTCGAAAGGATTTGGATGGATTGATATATCGGGTCTCTTTTTTGATTGTGTAATACTATTGGGCTTTTCAATTAACCACTGTTGTTTATCATCCATTATTAAAACAATGCTGGTATCTTTTTTTAAATCCAGATTGAGGATTGTTCCCTTATCTATTTCGGATGTCGTAATTCTCCAGTTACGAGAAATAACTTTATTACAGATTATCTGAGGAATGTTGATACTCAACATAACAGAATCCATATCTTTGTATTTCGTTGCATTAAAGTTTTTTATTTCAAGACGGATAATATTATCTTCAATAGTTTTATCGAGCAATATTTCTCTGTAAATATTTTCGTAACATATCCCTTCTTTTATTGTTGTAACCCATACCAATCCAGCTTTTTCATAAGTTCTAACTGTGTCAAGAACTTCAATTAATGTTTGAGTAGTAATTGGCATATATCCGTCCCCATCAATTCCATGTGAAACAACATTTAGAATATCTCCTGCTTTTATTGCTTCCCTATATGAAGACACAACAGTTAACATCTTTTCTGGAGTGCTTGGGAAAAAAAATCGATTAACATTAGGATATTCTGAATAATTCCTGGCAAATAAATGATTTTGCAAAACAATCCTTTTACTAAACTCAGTAATCTTTTTTCCTGGTTCAGCAAAACTTAGACATTTAATTTTATATGTTGATTCAATTTTATTTTTTCCTTCAATAATCTCTTTTTCAATTTCTGAATCTTCTATTAAATGAAAATACTGATGGGAATATGTATGATTTCCAATTTCATGTCCACGCGAAATAATATCCTTGACACTATCAACTAGCATTGTTTTTGGATAAATAAAGAAAGTTGCCTTGTAATTAAAGGAATCAAATATTTTTGATATTCTATTTGATGTTTTATTGTTATCGTCAAAACTAAAGATTATACAAGTTTTTGCATCATTCTTCCATTTGCATATTCTAATGCTATCATTATCATCAAGAGTATAAACCTGATCCAGACTCTCCTGACAGGTCAGTTTCTGAACAAAAAATAAACTCAGAATAACATACGAAAGACTCAAAAAACAATAATTTGCTTTCATGGTATGATTAATAAACAAGTTATTTTAACTATATATTTTTCTTTGAATTGTTCAGATACATTTGTCGTAGTTTATATTGCAATAAGTTTTTTATAATTTATAAACATTGTTTTTTCTTTCCCCCACCATATTCCTCAAATCCACAATCAACCTCGCATGTGATTTAATTAACTCCAAATCAAACACCTTGTGATTAGTGGTCAGCACAACACAATCGGCTTCGTTTAATTCTTCTCTGGTTAATGAAACCGACTGAAAAGTAAATCCTTTATGTGTTCTAACCGAGGGGATATATGGGTCATGATATGATACTATACCTCCTTTGTGATTCGTAATGTCCATAATCTCCAGGGCTGGTGATTCCCGCTCATCGTCAATATCGGGTTTATAGGCTACTCCTACAAACAAGATTTTACTTCCATTAACCGCTTTTTGCTGACTATTGAGAGCCGTGGCAATTTTAATGTACATGTAATGTGGCATACGCATGTTGATATGACCAGCAGCATGAATCATGCTCAGGTCGAAATCATACTGTTTGGCAATGTATTCTAAGTAAAAAGGATCAAGCGGAATGCAGTGTCCTCCGATACCAGGACCAGGATAAAACGCCTGAAAGCCAAAGGGCTTGGTTTTAGCAGCCTCAATAACTTCCCAGATATTGATGTCCATCTTGCCTGCAAGCAATGCCAGTTCATTGATTAAGCTTATATTCACCAATCGGTAAGTATTTTCAAGTATCTTCACCATTTCTGCTACTCTCGGAGAGGATACCGGGTGTAGTGTATCAATGGCTTTGGCATAAATTTGCATCCCTATTTCCAATGCATCGGGTGTAAGTCCGCCAATAACCTTGGGTGTATTGCGGGTGTGGAAGTTTGTATTTCCCGGATCAACCCTTTCAGGAGAATAAGCCATCCAGAAATCAACACCGGCTTTCATACCACTCTCCTTTTCGATGATGGGCAGCATGAAATCTTCGGTAGTGGTCGGATAAGTAGTACTTTCAAGACACACAAAACTACCCGGTTTCATGTGTCGGCCTATTTCTGTACAGGCATCGGCAATATAATGCATATCGGGCTTCTTAAACCTATCAAGCGGAGTGGGTACACAAATCAACAAGGCATCACATTCCCTGATACGCGAAAAATCGGTGGTCGCTGTAAGGGTTATATCTTCGACAACCTTGCGTAGCACCGCATCGCGGATATCCTTTATGTAGTTGTCACCATGATTGATTTTGTCAACTTTTTGTTGATTTTTATCGAATCCGATTACTTTGATGCCGGCTTCTGCAAAATTCACGGCAAGCGGCAAACCGACATAGCCGAGACCGATGATGCCAACAACTTCGCGGTTGGCTGCAATTTTTGCTAATAATTGGGATTTGTGGGTCATGTTGCTTATTCGTCTAATGTCTAACGTCTTTTGGTATATTTATTTATAATGTTTTGCCCCTACGGGGCTGATATTTCATGGGTATTTATTGTCTCCCGGGTTAAACCCCTGGGTTACTAAGCTGTCGTCCCTACGGGATTATTTACATGATTAATCATGTCAGTTTCATTTTATCAGCCAATAACCACCAGTTTTGAATGCTCCCTTAAATACTATTTTCTGTTCATCTCTCAAATATTTCAGCCATCTTTCTACGGTTCTTTGAGATACATTTAATTTTTCTCTCAATTCTGCAGACTTAATGCCCGGGTAATCTTCTACAAGCTTCAATAAGGTGTTTACTCCGACATTTACTCCGACATTTACTCCGACATTTTCAGTAACATGATCAGTTGGTTTGGTTGAAATCTTTTGTTTTTCATATTGAAGTTCTACAAGAAAGCCGCTCCCTACTTCTTTGTATTTCATTGTCATTGTGGGATATGACAGAATTTCCTTTCTTATTCGGATATAACCACTGCCGTACTTTTCAATGTCCTTGGTAAGATAAAAAGCCTCTGCAATTAATTTGTTTCGCATATGCGATTGATATGTATCAGTACTAAGCTCTTCAATGGTAAGATTGCCAAAAAGTTTACCAGGGTTGAAAAAACTGATACTTTGATCAAATATCTTTATTTGAATATCAACAGGACTTGTATAATCCCTGTGAATGATGGCATTAAGCACCAACTCTCGAAGAGCGGGTATCGGATATTCAAAAACCTCGTTACGTTGAGTTGTTTCACCTGTAATTTCGAAAGCCACCTTTATTTGCCCGATGATATAGCGCATGGTCTCCTCTACGACTTCGAACAAAGTACCCCGAAGTATTTTGTCATCTATTATCAGGGACGGAGTTTTAAATCTACCGACATGCACATTGTATAACAAATCTTCTTTTGCAAAAAGGAGCATGGCTGCATTTGTCGGGACATTATCAACAATTAACCTGAGTTTCCGTAAAGCATCATCTTCGTCTTCGGGAAGCAGAAATCGTCCACTGCTATTCACTCTTTGAATAAATTTGTTGACTTTTTCTAAATCCAGTTTGTCGATTGTTGCATTTGGATAGGGGTAAGCATCCCATGAAGTTTGAATACTTTTCAGGTGTATTTCTGAAATTTCATGTACACTTAATTGATGATTTGAGTTTTTTATTCGTTTAAAGTATCTGCCTTTAAATGCTACCGGCTTAACAGGATATTCGTTTACCCTGATTTCGTAAACAGTTTTACCATCAATAACACGGTCAATAATATCGGGTATCAGCGAAGGTATAGTTTTATTCTTAATTGTATTGAGCCAGTTTTGGACAGTTTCCTGCCCAACTGTTACACCGACAAATTTACCGTTGTCGTCAATGCCAATAAATACAGAACCTCCTGAAGTGTTTGAAAACGCAACAACAGTTTCGATGGCTTCGTCATTGAAACTAAGTTTAAACTCAATTGTATCCGATTCTCCGGCTTGAATGAGTTTTTGTATGTTTGTTCCGCTTTCCATTTTCGGTTCTTTACAGATTTTCCCAGTACCACTTCACGGCTTCTTTCAATCCATCACGCAATGAATATAGGGGATGATAACCCAGTAATTCCTTTGCTCTGTCGATTGAGGCTAGTGAATGAGGAATGTCACCGATCCGGTTTGGACCATGTTTTATTTCAATACTATTGATTTTCGGATCAAATTCCGATAAAAACTCTTTCAGATAACCTGTTAGTTGAATCAGGGTGTTTCGTTCTCCATAAGCCGTATTATAAACTGTGTTTACAGCCTCAGGATTAGTGGTGGAGATAGCTAATAGATTCATCTGAATCACGTTGTCAACATAGGTAAAGTCACGGGTGTATTCACCGTCACCATTGATTACCGGAGATTCATGTTGCATCAGTTTCTTCACGAAGAGAGGAATTACAGCAGCATAAGCGCCATGCGGGTCCTGTCTGCGTCCGAACACATTAAAATAACGTAAACCGATGCATTCCATTCCGTAGGTTTTGGAAAAAACATCCGCGTATAACTCATTTACATACTTGGTGATGGCATAAGGAGAAAGAGGTTTCCCAATCACATCTTCCACTTTCGGTAAAGATGCTGAATCGCCATAAGTTGAAGAACTGGCGGCATAAATGAAACGTTTTACACCTGCATCGCGTGCAGCTACCAACATATTAAGGAAACCCGTCACATTCACCTCGTTAGATGTAAGGGGGTCGTTGATAGAGCGAGGTACCGAACCTAAGGCTGCTTCGTGCAACACGTAATCAATACCATCGACCGCTTTACGGCAAGTTTCCAGATCTCTGATGTCACCTTCTATCAGGCTAAAATTATCATTTAATAGAAATTTATCTATGTTCTTGCGGTGCCCCGTTGAAAAATTATCCAGGCATACTACCTTGTGTCCCTGGTTTAATAGAGCTTCACACAAGTTTGAACCAATAAATCCGGCTCCACCGGTAACGAGAATATTGAAATTATTTGTCATTATTTATTGTCTCAGATCTGATGTCTAACGTCGTTTGTTATTATATTGCGCCCCTTCGGGGCTAATTTATTTTTTTCTATCACCTCGGGTCAAAACCCGGGGTTAATGATCTGTCGCCCTTACAGGGCGAATTTGGATTAAACATTTATTTTCCAATAACCGCCTTTGGCGGGTCCAATTCGCTTTAACAGGTCTTTGGCTTTGAGCTTGGCAATATTTTTTTCTATTGCTCGTGTTGTCATACTTAATACACCAGATAATTCCTCAATAGTTATTTGCGGATTATTTTCTATTGCATTTAAGATTTTCTCCGAACTTTTCTCCGAACTTTTCTCCGAACTTTTCTCCGAACTTTTCTGTATCGTTTCTACATTATCTACATTGTCTTTATAATCAATTGCATATACAGTAACAGCAAAGCAATCGGAAACAACCTCAAAATCAGGTTTTTTTGATCCATACTCCTGAAACATTTTCCTAATACGTCGTATGCCTGTTCCATATTTTTCTATCCAGCCAATATCTTTAATTATACTTGCAATTTGTCGGTTTCGCGGTTTAGAAACATATTGATTTGACAGTAAATCTTCAATAGTTAATGGAAACATAAGCGTTCCAGGGTTATAAAACGAAATATGGTCGTTGAAAATCTTTATTATAGAATGTCCACTGTCCCTATAGTCGCGATGAACAATCATATTCAAAACAATTTCACGAATTGCATCAAGTGGATATTGCCAACGCTGTATATTCTCGATTTGAGTGTCGGTAATAATGATTTCTTTATTGATATGTTTGCGTATAAAGGACATAACATCTTCAACTTGCGAAATAATATCCGAATGCAATGTTACATCATCTTTAATAACAATTTCCGAAGCAAATTGTCCCATTTGTATGGTTGAATACAAATTATGATCGTTTGAAAATAGTAAGTAACAACCATTTGTAATTTTATTACCTTCAAGTAGCAATTCATTTTTCAGCAAAAATTCCATCGAACTATCAAAATGCAAGTTTGGATTTCGCTGTTCAATCAAAGCAATAACTTTCTCTACTTTTTCCAAAGAAATATCTTGCAAACTTTTATTAGGACGAGAATAGTAGTCCCAACTTGTATTTTTTGTTTGTAGGTGCATTGCTGCAACTTCATCGAGCGACATTTGATGTGTGGAGTTATTTACCCGCTTATAATATCGACCTCTAAAGGCAACTGGCTTCACGGGAAATTCCTGAACAGAAAATTCTACCACCTGATGTCCTTCAATTTCAACAATCTCTGCATCGGCAATAACTGAAGGTTGAGTTTTGGTTTTAAATTCATTGAGCCATTTTTGAATACTTTCTGAACTTATCTCAAATTTCTTGACAGGAACTCCTTTATCACTTACACCGACAACAACCTTTCCTCCTTTGGTGTTTGCAAAAGCGACAAGAGCTTCCATAGCTTCTTCGTGGAAACCCGATTTAAATTCGATATGTTGGTTTTCCTTTAACATCTTTCTTTGCTTTCTTGAACTCTACGGAAACACCTTCTCCTTTGGATAGTATTTGTGGGATGTTGATGTTCATTATTATATTACGCCCCTTCGGGGCTGTTATTTCATGGGGTTCATTGTATCCCCGGGTTAAAACCCGGGGTTAATGATATGTCGCCCTTACAGGGCTTTGTAATTATAAATGTTAGAGCCGTCATTGCGAGCGCGTCATTGCGAGCGTAGCGAAGCAACCCCGTCATTGCGAGGAGTTCGCGAAGTGAACGACGAAGCAACCCCAAAAAACACGCACTTGGCTTTTTATATCACGGCAAAGCCCCGTCAGCCCCACCATAGACCGACTAACCCCCTCATATACAACAACTCTCCTTATACAAGGAGAGCCACTATTTCTTCACTACGGCATCTAATGCCACCTGTACCTGTAACCCTAATTTATCGAGCAGCAACACGATATATTTCTTTCCGATTTTAATCACCTTGCCACCGGCATCTTTCATCGGACCAATGGCAACCCGAACTTCATCATCCAGTTCAATCCGGCATGCTTTCCCATTGGCATATTCCAGAAACTGCCGGATGGCTTTGATTTCCTGTGACTGTACCACAGCCGGTTGTTGTTCAAAATAAACAATCCGGGCTACTCCCGGCACACGAACCAAATCATACAAGGTTGATTGGTGTGTATAAACAAAAAGATAGGACGGGAACAGGGGCATCTCTACCATTTTAACCCGATCCGACCATTTGCGGGGAGAAAGATGTATAGGCAAAAAAACCTCGACACCCTGTTCTGTCAGCCGCTGCTGTACCTGTTTCTCTGCCCTTGGAGCCGTATATACAACATACCAGGCACTGCTTTGTTCAACACTTTCTTTGTCTTTTCGTATCTCTGCTTTACTCATCGTTTCATCTGTTACCATCATCACATTTATCACCCACAAATTTCGGCTTTTTAACCTAATAAAACAAATATTTTATAATAAATTATCGTCATTGCGAGGCGGCAAAGCCGCCGAAGCAACCCCCTAAAACTCCGCACAAATCTATTGTCCCCGTCATTGCGAGCGAAGCGAAGCAACCTCGTCATTGCGAGGAGCGTAGCGACGAAGCAACCCCCATAAACTCTTCCACCTGCCCTAAACTAAATCGCTGCATATTTGCACCCCGCTCCCTCGCCTGATGCCATTCGAGGGTTTTTCTGAGGGCTGTTTCAGCATCCCACCGGGGTGTCCAGCCGGGAACATTAACATAGCCCACAGCTGCCTCTCCGACATAAGAGACTTCTCCTGTTAACTGCTGTTGTTCTGTTTTCAAAACAGTTTCAGGGTTACCCCATAATTCTCGAAAAGTCTGAGCCACCCATTTTTCATCTTTAAAGAATGATCCTTGCGGATAGATTCTGCTGTCGCAGACTGAATCCGAAATCTCACCAAGATAAAAATTGCGGGTGGCAACCAACACACCCGTAAGCATATCCAACACATGCAACATGAATCGAATATTATCGGGACGAACTTTAATTTGCTTCTGGTTAGACAACATCGCCTGAACATATTCCTGTATCAGGTTATTTTTCGACCAGTCACCACCGCCAACAGGAGGAAATGTTTTAATATTAGCTACACTTTTAGGGAATGCCGGAGAATTGTTCGCATGAAAATATGCATTGCGGTATCCGGTAGTTAAAAACTCAGTCGATCTGAAACTTCCGGTCACCAAATCCAGTTCTCCCTGGTTTTTTTTACCGCAACTCTTCAGCAACATGGTACCCGAGTAGTCTGGAACCAGGTTGACAAAAACCCGCGTGTGAGCGGATTGCCGGCAGATTTCGAGCGCATTCAATGAGCCCAGCAGGTTGATAGTATACAACTCTTTCGGCTCAACACTATCGATATAGCCACAAACAGAAGAAAGATGGATGACAATCTCAGGTTGCTGAAGTTGGTTAATGGTGTTGAAACGTTCGAAGTCCCGCACATCACCAATATACGAATGAATCAATTCATGTAAATCGGTTTCCTCATAAAAATTCGGATATACGGGAGGTTTGATGGAAAATCCGCTGAGTTTCGCACCATAACTATGCAGCAAAAGCGTTAGCCATGATCCTATAAATGTGGTATGACCAATAATAAGTATTTTCTTATCGTTGTAAAATTTTATCAAATCAGTTTGCATGCATTCATCAAGGAGTTAAAGAATCTGGTATTTTCTGAGTTCGTCTATTTGCGTTTTTTCTTCCCGTAACCGTACCCATAACCATAAGCATATTTTCCTCCATACTTTTTGGACTCAATATCAACATCATTCACAATCAGATAAATTTGCTTGAGAGAATTCTCCTTGTGAATACGTTCTATAAATTCCAGATTACGTTTGTCGGAGAAATTAGCCCGGCAGACATAGAGTGTCAGATTAGACACACGATTAATCAGGAACGTATCCGACACAGCTCCCACCGGAGCGGAGTCTATCAGAATATAGTCATACTGTTCGCGTAGCTCCGAAATAAGCTGATCAAAACGCTCACTGAGGATCAATTCATTCGGGTTTGGGGGTATGATTCCTCCCGGCAATATATACAAATTCGGAAATTCTGATGAATGATGAATGAGTTTACGGTAATCATTCTCCATTCCCGACAAATAAGATGAAATACCTTCCTGCTCGACAATCCCGAAATGATTAGCCAGCATAGGTTTGCGCAGGTCCATCCCGATTAACAACACTTTCTTTCCGGTCAGTGAAATCGAAACTGCTAAGTTGATACTGACAAAAGTTTTTCCTTCACCCGACTCCGTCGATGTAATCAACAACAACCTGTCTTTGGGCCGGTTCATGATAAACTGGAGTTTGCTTCGCAACAAGCGGAGCAGTTCCGCGTTGGCGCTGGCATTAGTGCCATGATCAATTACAACATCCGGACTGTTTTGGTGTGCAAGTTCAGCAATAATAGGAACACTCGTCAAGCTTTCCACTTCATTCCGGTCGTTGAAAGTCGTCGTAAAAGTGAATTTAAGATAGAGAAAGCCAACCGGCAACAACAACCCGAGAAACAAAGAGGCAGCCAAGATCATCGGAAGTTTGGGCGCCGTTTTATCGGCCGTATCGGCCGCATCGAGCAAACGTGCTTTCGGTATGGTTACAGCCATGCTTAAGGAAGCTTCTTCCCTCTTTTGCAACAGGAACATATACAGCGATGCCTTGATTTCCTGCTGGCGTTTGATTTCTAAAAACTCACGTTCTTGTTGCGGTATCTTTTTTAACTGGGATGTCAGAAAAGCATTCTGGCTTTCCAACTCCCGAATGCTGATTTGCAAGCCTTTTCGTGAAGTGGAAATGCTGTTCTGAATCGACATCCGGCTCGACTGGATCTGTGATTCAAGACCTTGCAGAGTAGGATTGTTGCCTGATGAGCCACTTGCGACCCGGTCACGGGATACGAGTAATTTGTTGTATTCCTGAATCACTGCAACTAACCCTACATCGGTTAAGCCTAAGTTGGGAATCAACGCGTATTTGTTGACCGGATCCTTCAAAAACTCTTCGATATATTTTATCAATTGTAACTGAATCTCGGTTTCGTTCATTTTCTGATCGTATAAATTACTTCTTTGCAGGTATATCTCTGCATCCGCATCTATATTGGTCAGTTTATTGGTTTGCTTATATTTTTGGAGGTTCTGCTCTACATCCGTAAGTTCATCGGTCAGCAAATCCAAACGGCTATCGATAAACAGGGCTGTGAAATTGGCCGATTTATTGATCTGGTCGATGGCATCCTGGTTGTATAAATCAATCAGTCGTTGCAGGAAATCTTTTCCTTTCTGAACATTCTTTTCCCTGAATGTAATATTAACCAGGTCTCCGTCTTTAGGAACTTCTGTTGACAAAGCGTACTCCTGATAAGCTTTAACAACAGAAAGCGGGTTGTGTATCTTGATATAGATTTTATCCTCGGGAACTGACTTCGGATTTTTCAACAAGATTTGCACTTTACCAGCCGGGGTTTCGATGGTAGCCGGAAGTTGGTTTACTTTGCTCTTGAAACCAACCGTTTTAAGTCCTTTTTTGTATTTGCCGGATATTGAGTAATACCCATCCGAATCATATGCTACCGAAAGCTCAAGCGGCTTTCCAATGAGCAACATATCATCGTAAGCCATAGAAACCTCTAGCGGACTGGCAGTATAAAGTTCAATTGGTTTCAGAAACGAAACTTTGGTATAAACGTTATAGAGCTTCAGGTCGTTCACCACTTTTTTTATCAGTTCTTTTGAATGAACAACCTGTTTTTCATTGTAAATATTGGAAGAACCGGTCGACATACCAAAAGCATCCAACTGTTTCAGGATGGACATCTGACTCACCTGCCCTGAAGAATTATCGGCAATGAGCAAAGTGGATTTAAACTGATACTGATCGGGCTGAATCCGGAAATAAACCAGGCCGGCAACAAGCACGACGATGACAGATGCCAGTATCCATTTCCAATACGCCAGGTATTTTTCAATCAACTCCCTCCAGTCGATAGGTTTTTCGACCATCAGTTGCTCTAACTCATCTACGTTTATATTCTTGTTCATATCAATTATTTTATCGTCATTGCGAGCAAAGCGAAGCAACCCCCCGTCATTGCGAGCGAAGCGATGCAAACACCTGCACTTATTTATTTATTTTAAGATATTAATCAAAAGTGTTGCAATCGATATCAGCGTTCCCACGACCGATATCGACAACGATTCAGCCGAACTGATAGCCGAAGCGCGTGCCCTGGAGTCGTTGGGTTCTACGTAAAGAACATCATTCTGTTGCAAATAAAAATAGGGAGAATTAATCAGATTCCTATCCCGGATATCAATACGAATCGTTTCCCGGTTACCGTTATTCTCCCGTACCAGCAACACACTCTCCCTGCGACCGTAAATGGTCATATCGCCGGCCATGGCCAGTGCCTCCAGAATGGAAATTTTTTCATTGTCAATCACAAAGGATCCCGGACGCATTACTTCACCCAAAACGGAAACTTTAAAATTGGCATAACGAATTAGGATGATGGGTTCTTCAATAATATACTGTGGATATATCGCTTTCTTAATCTGTTCTGCCAACGCTGCTTTTGTCATACCGGCAACCTGTATTTTTCCAATGACCGGGAAGACTAAATTACCTTCCATATCTACCAGATAATTTTGCATACTCAATCCGTATGAAATATAACTGCCATTACCGGCGCTATAACTTTTAGAAGCTTCACCTGCCGGAATTAGTGGTAGATTAAAGGGGATTGCTGCTTCCGGGGTATTTGTATTTACTGTTATTAACAATACATCTCCAATTTTAATAACCGGATCAGGAACCGGCGCCTGAACCGAATCGGACATAACCACCTGTTTACCCGCCTGTTGAAGATAAGCTACTTTTTGGTAGGCATTGCAACCTGTCAACAGCGCTATAAACAACAGAAAGGTTGTTTTCTTTATTATGTGAGTCATATACTATAATTAAATATTTTTATCCAAATTACCAACGCTTTTTATTAATTTTTATTGCCCCCGTCATTGAGAGCCGTCATTGCGAGCGAAGCGAAGCACCCTCGTCATTGCGAGTGAAGCGAAGCAACCCCACGTCATTGCGAGTGAAGCGAAGCAACCCCCGTCATTGCGAGTGAAGCGAAGCAACCCCACGTCATTGCGAGCGAAGCGAAGCAACCCCCCGCGCATTTGCACCAAACAGTTATTATCTCGCATTCATAAACGCCTTCAAATCAAATATTGTTTTCCATACAATCACCAGGTCCCAGTCCAACGACCAATTCCGGATGTATTCTTTATCCATTTCCACCCGCTTCTCCATTTTCCACAATTCATCTGTTTCGCCGCGGAATCCATTGATTTGCGCCCAACCGGTTATTCCCGGTTTGACATAATGCCGAACCAGATAATCATCTATCAGGGCGGAGTACTTATCTGTATGTGCAAGCATGTGGGGACGGGGACCAACAACCGACATATCACCTTTAAGAACATTGAAAAACTGAGGAAGTTCGTCAATATTGGTCTTACGTAGAAATTTGCCAATGCCCGTGATTCTCGGATCATCTTCGGTAGCCTGTCTCAAATCAGCCTCCTCATTCATCCGCATGCTGCGGAATTTATAACATTCAAAATTAATTTTATTGATCCCTGTTCGTTTTTGTTTGAACAACACCGGTCCTTTCGAACTGAGTTTAATCAATAATGCCATAAACGGATAGAGCCAGGATAGTAAAAGGAGAATGACCAGACCGGAAAAAATCAAATCGAAAATCCGTTTTTTAATCTGGTTCTCAATCATATCCATTGGTATCTTCTGTGGATTAATCACGGTAATGCCATCCAACTTGTCAACATCGTATTGATGCATTTCGATCGCCTCGTTCTCAGGAACGTAAAACAACCTTACCCCTAACTGGTTACAGGTATGTAACAACTCCTTGTTGATATCGCAATAAGGAATCAGTTCTTTCGGGCTTTTAATGGTGACGAACACTACGTGAATATTGTGGTCCAGAACAACCTTCCTCAATTCATCGCGGGTCCCCAACACATTCTTACCCGGGGTATCATCCAGGTACCCGACAAACATGTATTTTAAAATCGGATTGACTTTGATGATGCGTTTAACTTTTTGTAATGTTTCATTTTTCCCCACGAGTAATACCCTTTTTACTCGGCTGCTTTTCAGATGATAGTATTTTATGATCTTAAAATAGACATAGTTTGCCAACAGTTTGGTAAACACGAAGAACGCACCGGAAATTCCGATGAAAAACCACAAGTAACCGATAATGGAAAGAAAGGGAAGAAAGAAAATAAATGCGAGCAGGAAAAAGACCACCGAACGCTTGACCATCCTGAATAACCTGGTTCTGAATCCTTTTTTCAGATACAACATCTTCTTCCTGACGAAGATGAATGCCATCACCCAGGAAAAATTTGAGAGCAACAAACAAAGATATAAATCCATGTTATGCTCAAACCGGAACCGATAGAGAAGAAAAGCAAAAAACAAAAAGGAAAGATTCAGCAACAGCAGATCTAACACAACAGAAATAAATTGTAATTCATTTTCTCGGGTTTTCATACAAACAATCAGTAAGGTAAACTAATGTTAAACCTACATGGTTAACATCTTTTATTTAAGCCGTGCAAAGTTAAGATTTTTTTGGAATGTTTACAATGTTATTGATAAATTAATGGTTAAAATTGAAAGTTTTTGCTATTTTTGTCGGGAAATTGAGCCAAGTGTAGGCCATCGGGGGGGCTTCGGCGCTGCGCTTCTCGCAATGACAGGGGGCTGCCAGAGGCAGCAAGGTTTTGTAACCAGTAAGCTTGCTTACTGGATTAAGGTAAATACCATCAACCCGAGCTGCCGTAGGTAGCGAACTATAGACAAAAACATAATAATGATAAAATATGAAAACCACTGCAACTTACCACAACCTCAGCTTCACAGAAGCTAAAACTTATTTATTTGCGACTTTATTCGTCGCAGGCAACATCATCCTGCCTCAACTGGCGCATTTTGTGCCCAACGGCGGACCGATGTTGTTACCTATCTATTTCTTCACCCTGATTGCCGCGTATAAATTCGGTATCAGAACAGGAATGCTAACGGCTATTTTGTCGCCGGTTATCAACTCGCTGCTCTTTGGCATGCCTATGTTAGCCATGCTCCCAATTATCTTAATTAAATCATCTCTGCTGGCCATTGCTGCCTCGTCATTGCGAGGAGCAACGCGACGAAGCAACCTCATCGAAAATGCACTCAGCAAATTAAATGTGCCGTCATTGCGAGGCGGCGAAGCCACCGAGGCAACCCCCCGATGGCCTGCACTTAGCTTGGTTTCCTCATTACTCATCATCGTACTCTCATACCAAATCGTTGGCACCCTCATCGAATGGGCTTTCGTGAAAGACTTCTTCGTCGCCGTGCAGGACTTCAGAATTGGCTTGCCGGGGATGGCGTTGCAGGTCGTTGGGGGGTGGTTGATTTTGACGAGGTTTCGGAGATAAACAACGGAGTGCGTACTGTCAGGGGGTTGCTTTGCTGCGCTCGCAATGACGGGTTAAACAACGGAGTGCCTACTATCAGGGGGTTGCTACGGCGGCAAAGCCGCCTCGCAATGACGGTGTGTTGATTGGGGGCATATATACGTCGCAACTGGTTTAGCGGACTTATTAAGTGATTTGCAGCGACGGTTTCGACGGACAATAGCGCCCGTCGTGCAAATAAGATGATGGTTTGTGCAAATTTGAACGACGGGTATTTATTGTAATGCGATGGCCCCGTCATTGCGAGGAGCGAAGCGACGAAGCAACCCCCTGATCGCCTGCACTTGGTTATTAATCGCGCGTCATTGCGAGGAGCGTAGCGACGAAGCAACCCCCTCAAAACCCGTACTTGGTTATTAAACACGACATAAAAATGGAAAAAGACTTTAATGAGGTATTAACACGTTTCCGTGACATCGACATCCCGGAAGAGTTCGACATCATCGTGGCCATAGCAAACGGAGGCATTATTCCGGCGGGGATACTGAATCAACGTTTGAACATAGAATTTCAAACCATCAAAATCAATCTGCGCGATCCCGCACAGCGACCCAAATACGATGCGCCCAAACTGATGAGTCCGGTCGATTTTGATTTTGCAGGCAAAAGATTATTATTAGTGGATGACCGCATCAAAACCGGCTCCACCATCAAATTAGCCAAAGAAATACTGAAAGATGCTGCCGTTATCAAAACCTTTGCCGTAAACGGGAATGCCGATTATGCGCTGTATAATGAAACGTGTTTCAGGTTTCCGTGGTTGATTTAATAGTCAACAGTCTACGGTCTACAGTCAACAGTCGGGGCACTGCAAACTGATGACCGTAGACCGTAGACTGTTGACCGTAGACTTAACAATAAAAAATATGAGAAATTTTGAAAGTTTGATAGTTTGGAAAGAGTCCAGACTGTTAGTTAGAGATGTTTACATACTAATGAAGAACTGTAAAGATTACAGTTTAAAAGACCAGATACAAAGAGCATCTGTGTCAATCATGAACAATATTGCAGAAGGTTCAGAATCAGGATCTGATATTCATTTCATCAGATATTTGAATATTTCCAAAGCAAGTTGTGCAGAGGTCAGAAGTATGTTTTATATTTGTGAAGATATAGCTATCTGCACACCAGAAGAAGCTGAGATGTTCAGAGATAAAATAACTAAAATTATAACAAGGATACAAAAACTAATTAATTACTTAAAACAGCAGACCGCAGACCGCAGACTGTAGACTGTAGACTGTAGACTTAAATTATGAACCGCCGCAACTTCCTTAAATCCATTGCCCTCACGGGGGCGGCCATCACAATCACAGAGAGTGGTGCCACGACTTTAATGTCACAACATTTCAACAGTGCCGCCGGGGCATCCGGCGCGAGTGCGTATGATCTGGTAGCTGTACTGGGTGGAGAACCTGTAACCATGTTCCGCAGGGCCATTACCGAAATGGGTGGCATGGGTAAGTTTATTTCGAAGGGGCAGAAAGTGGCCGTGAAACCTAACATCGGCTGGGATAAGACGCCGGAACTGGCAGCCAATACCAACCCGGAACTGATACGTGAAATTGTGAAACAATGTTTCGATGCCGGAGCTTCGGAAGTGGTGGTGTTCGATCATACCTGCGACGACTGGCGCAAGTGTTATGCCAGCAGCGGCATTGAGGCTGCAGCAAAAGCTGCCGGTGCCAGGGTGGTACCGGCCGATCAGGAATCATACTACAAACAGGTGTCTTTGCCGAAAGGAAAATCGCTTAAAACAGCCAAGGTACACGAAGCCATTTTGAATGCCGATGTGTGGATCAATGTTCCTGTTCTCAAAAATCATGGTGGCGCCAAAATGAGCATTTCGATGAAAAACCTTATGGGCATCGTGTGGGACAGGCGTTTCTTCCATGCCAACAACCTGCAACAGTGCATTGCCGACATCAGCACTATCAGCAAAAAACCGGTACTGAACGTGGTGGATGCATACCGGCTGATGAAGAATAATGGTCCACGGGGGCGCTCGGAAGCTGATGTGGTATTATCCAAAGGCTTGTTTATCTCACAAGACATGGTTGCCGTTGACACCGCCGCTACCAACTTCTTCAACCAGGTACGCGACATGCCCCTGGCAGATGTAGCTCATATCGGCATCGGGGCCGCGATGAACATTGGAACGATGGAGTTGGAAAAGCTGAAGATTAAAAGAGTTAAGATATAAGATATAATCGAGCCAGTGTAGACTTTCAGGGGGTTGCTTCGTCGCTTCGCGACTCGCAATGACGGGGCTGAACAACGGAGTGCAGACTTTGAGGAGTTTGCTTCGTCGCTTCGCGACTCGCAATGACGGGGCGTTGATTAGCGATAATATTTCGTCGCGCGAGTTATTGCGAACTTATCGGGTGATTTGCAGCGACGGTTTCGACGGACAATAGCGCCCGTCGTGCAAATAAGATGATGGTTTATGCAAATTTGGTCGACGGGTATTTATTATAATGCGATGGCCCCGTCATTGCGAGGAGTGCGCAGCACGACGAAGCAACCCCCTATTAAATCGCACTTGGTTATTAAACGCGCGTCATTGCGAGGAGCGAAGCGACGAGGCAACCCCCTGATAATCTGCAATCGGTTTTTTAATTAAAAAAATTAACACCATGCTAAAAACAATCCGAATAACCCTATCATTGATCTTCTTCTCCCTCATCACAATCTTCTTTTTAGATTTCACGGGGAAGTTACCACATGAATTTCACGCGATGGAGATGATACAATTTGTGCCGGCGCTGCTGGCGATGAACTGGATTATAATATTAGTCCTGCTGGTACTAACAGCCCTGTTCGGGCGGGTATACTGCTCCTCTATTTGTCCGCTGGGTATTTATCAGGACATCGTGAGCTGGTTTCGGAAAAGACTAACAAACAAGAAGCGCAGAAAAAGATATAAATACCTGCAAGCCCTGAATATCCTGCGCTGGTCGTTCCTGGGGGCTACTATCATTGCTTTTTTGTTCGGGTTTTCATTTTTAGTCGGCTTACTCGATCCTTACAGCGCTTTTGGTCGCATACTGGTTCATGTTTTTAAACCAGCCTATTTGGCCGGGAATAATCTACTGGCATCTCTCCTGATTCCTGCCGGCAACTTCACTTTCTACAAAGTAGGAGTTTACCTGCTCAGTCTGAGTTCTACGCTAATTGCGCTGGTCACCCTAGTCATAATCAGCATCATGGCCTGGCGAAACGGCCGGATTTACTGCAATACGGTTTGTCCGGTAGGCACCCTGCTGGGTTTCATCAGCAAACATGCCCTTTACCAAATCCGGTTCGACTCCGAAAACTGTACCCTCTGCGGCCGGTGCGCCCGTTCCTGCAAGGCATCCTGCATCGACTTCAAAAACATGACCGTAGATGCGTCAAGATGCATCAATTGTTTTAATTGCATAGAAGAGTGTAAAGAAAGCGGACTTAAATATAAGCGGAAAGCGAAAAACGGAAAACGGAAAGCCGAGAACAACGCACCGTCATTGCGAGGAGTTCACAAAGTGAACAACGAAGCAACCTTATTATCAATCACACAGGGCTTTTCAACCCGTCGTTCTCCGCTTTCCGTTTTCCGTTTTCCGCTTTCCGCTTCCCGCCGCCGTTTCCTCACTTCCCTCTCCCTCACAGCTCTTGCTGCGGGCAAACTACTGGCGGATAAGACACTGCATTTGGGACCCCAAAAAAAGATAAGTCGTACACAGCCGATCATGCCACCGGGAGCATTTAGCATAGAGAAATTTTCACGGCAATGCACCTCCTGCCACCTGTGCGTGAGCAAATGTCCGGCGCAGATCATTAAACCGGCTTTCCTCGAATACGGTATCGGGGGCATGATGCAACCGATGTTGGATTTCAAACATCAGTTTTGTAACTACGACTGCACCATTTGTGCCGATGTTTGTCCGACCGGCGCCCTGGCCCACCTCGATCAGGAAACCAAGCACCACACCCAAATCGGCAGGGTACAACTATACCTCGAAAACTGCATCGTGTACACCGACGAGACCAGTTGCGGCGCCTGTTCAGAGCATTGTCCCACCCAGGCAGTACACATGGTGCCCTACAAAGGACACCTCACCATCCCCGAAATCAATCCCGAAATCTGTGTCGGCTGTGGTGGCTGCGAGTTCATTTGTCCTTCACAACCCTGGAAAGCCATTTTCGTGGAAGGCATTACTTCGCACAAGACCATTGAGCTTAAAATCGAAGCAGTGGAGGAAGTGGAAGTTGATGGGTTTGGGTTTTGATGTCGCTTCGCTCACTTTGTGAGCTCCTCGCAATGACGGTGTGTCGATTAGCGGCAATATTACGTCGCACTAGTTTTTTGCAAACTGATTAAGTGATTTGCAGCGATGGTTCAAGGGACAATAGCGCCCGTCGCTGCAAATAAGGTGATGGTTTGTACAAATTTGGGCGACGGGTAATATTAATAAAGCATAATTTGTCATCCCGAGCGAAGCGAGGGAACTAAGAATCCAGCAAAATTTGTCATCCCGAGCATAGCGAGGGAACTAGCTTTAACAATGAGGATCTAATTCATTCCATTGAGAATTTTTCAAGTTGATAAGATTAAGCTTTTTATCCCTTGAGTAAGCTTTTATTTGTTTTTCACGAGCAATTGCATGTTCGATATAATCGTATATTTCAAAGTATATAAGCTTGTTTACATGATACCTTTTAGTGAATCCTTCATGCAAACCTTTTTTATGTTCATTAACTCGACGAACAAGATCATTTGTAACTCCCACATAAAGAACTTTATTGTTTTTAGTGGTTAAAATGTAAACATAATAGATGTGTATTTTCATAACTAAAATCTTGCACCCGTCGCAATGAGTACCAATACAATTACTACAATCTGTTCCGACGGGTATTATTATAACATTCTCACCTGTCATCTCGAATTCTATGTTTAAATCCAAATTATTTATGTTAAAAAAATAAATTACGCACAATCCGCAAACGGATTTAAATAATTTTCTCTGTAAGGAATCCTGTTATTCACGACCGCAAAAATGCGATGGATAAGTTTGTTCCTTACATTATTTATTACTATCCGGTCTTTTTTGCCTTGAGCAATTTTCCGGGTGTAATAAGCCGTGAGTTCTTTGTCATATTGCACAGCGCATCTAGCACACTGAGTCAACAGGGTTTTAATTTCCTTGTTAGCCAATTGGCTTATGTGATTTCCTTTATTTATGCTGGTTCCTGATGTTTTTTCAAAGGGAACCACACCACAATAACACGCAAGCTGCCGGGCTGTTTTAAACGCCTCAAAATTATTCGTGTGGATTATTAAAGCAATAGCCGTAATCATTCCTACACCTTTAATAGAAACCACTAAAAGATAATTCTCCTTTAAATCTCCCGACATAATAACCTGGTGCATCTTAGTTTCTATAACTTCAATTTCCTTTTTGATACCGTTAATATTATGTTGACTGTTCTCAAAAACAAGGCGTGAAGTTGGGTCCCTATTTATCACGCGTCGTGTTTCTTTGGCCGAGACTTCAAGAGAAACTTTATTCTTAACCAAACGTCCTCTGTAAGCTAATAAAAGACGAAGAGATTCGATATCTTTGTTTGCAGGCTTACACGCCACTGCTTTGTCTTCAAACCGCAAAGCATAACGAGCAATTTCAAGAGAATCAATCTTGTCTGTTTTGGCTCGTTTTATACCCCAGGAACATTTTATTTGTAAAGGATTTTCCAACCAAATAAATAATTTCTTTTTGATTAGAAAGTCCGCCAAGGAGCGGCTGTAAAGACCGGTATGTTCTCCACAAAACAACCAATTTTCTTTGGGAACATTCGATAGTTTGCTCACCCATCTAAGGAATTCGTTAAATCCTTGTTTCTCATTTAAAAAGATCGCCTGTGTAAAATCTTGTTGATCTATGCTTGTAAGCACAGTCACATCGAATTTACGCTTTGAAAAGTCAATTCCAATAAATAAAAACTTTTTCATACTTTTGCTTTTTAAAGTTTTAAGTTTGGAATTAACCGATAAAACTGCCTGTACTAATACCCTTAATAGGCTTTGAAACCTAATATTCTATCTGGTATTTGCAGTTTGACCCTTAAAGTCTGATTCGAGATGTAGAGTTTTTTCTCTGCAGCGCAGCATAGTTCACTTTTAAGGATCGGTTAATTCCTTCTTTTATACAACAAAAGTAAAAAACTAACCTTAATAATTTTTAAACTGCAAACTAAGGGAGTGAAACGAGAGATCTGGTTCCCTCGCTTCTGGATGACAATGATTCTCACTAGTTCCCTCGCTTCGCTCGGGATGACAACAATTCCGTAAAGTCAAATACCGTCGCACCATCTTTCGCTGTATGATAAAATTATTTACGGCGACGGTTCGGGACCCTTAGCACCCGTCGCTGCAAAGATAAAATTGTTTTTACAGACTTTGGGCGACGGGTAATATTTATTAAGCAAAATTTGTCATCCCGAGCATAGCGAGGGAACTAAGAATCAACTCCTGAATCGTACTATTCACTATTCGCTTTTTTTCAAGTCTCAACTTTTTTTTCTACTTTTGTCGCAATTTTTTACGATTTTGCCGTAATATTTTTAAATTTTAAAACCCATCATCATGCAAACCATTCAGATACACGACAAAAAGTTTAGTCTCTCCATCACAGAGGAGGAAATCCAGGCGGCAGTACGTCGTGTGGGAGAAGCCATCAACCGGGATTTGGCTGATACAAATCCATTATTTATATGCGTACTGAATGGCGCTTTCATGTTTGCCGGTGATTTGATGAAGGTCGTGAATTTCCCGTGTGAGATTACCTTCGTGAAACTTTCTTCTTATGAAGGAATTTATACTTCGGGGAATGTGAAGGAAATCTTTGGACTGAATGAAAGTATCGTGGACAGAAACGTCGTGGTGGTGGAAGACATCGTCGACACCGGCATCACCATGGAGAAAATCATCTCGTCGCTGCATGCCAAAGGAGCCAAAAGTATCCGGGTGGCCACTTTCCTGCAAAAACCTGAAGCCCTGCAACGCGACATCACCGTGGATTATGTGGCTATGAAAATACCCAATCAGTTCATCGTAGGGTATGGATTGGATTATGATGGGTACGGGAGGAATTTGAAGGAAATTTATACGGTGGTGTAAATATGGTCTACGGTCAACGGTCTACGGTCTACGGTCTACGGTCTACGGTCTACGGTCTAGGGAGACAGGAAAGCGGTAAGTGAATAGTTTTTGGTTTAGTAGTTTAAAGGTATATAAGGTTTAAAAAAGATAAATGTCTGTCGCCCGGTGTCAGTTGACTGGAGACCGTTGACTGGAGTCGGAGCGAAGCGACAAAAAAAAGGAAAGATGTTAAACGTAATTATTTTTGGAGCGCCCGGCTGTGGAAAAGGTACCCAGAGCGCGTTGATTATTGAGAAGTTCGGATTGAAGCACTTTTCAACGGGTGAATTATTGAGAAAAGAGATCGAGGCTAAAACAGCCTTGGGTATTGAGGCCGACAAGTACATATCGAAAGGCAACCTGATGCCGGACGAAATGATGATTGAGTTAATCACCAACGGGATTCAAAACCTGGATGCGGATTGTAAAGGTATTATTTTCGATGGCTTTCCCCGTACCGTAAAACAAGCAGAGGAATTAGAAAAGCTGATGGATGGTCTGGGCAAACCGACCACCGTGCTGATTGACCTTCAGGTGCCAAACCGGGAACTCATCAACCGCCTGCTCATGCGGGGCAAAACTTCCGGCCGCAGCGACGACAACCTCGAAACCATCAAAAAAAGATTAGATGTGTACGAAACCAAAACCACGCCTGTAAACGAATTTTACCAATCCCTCAACAAATACGCAGCCATCGATGGTGTGGGAACAGTGGAGGAGGTGTTTGGGAGAATCGTTCAGCGAATAGCGGAAAACTGAAAACGGAAAGTAAACAGCCAAGCACATGATTATAAATGGGTTGATCCGTCACCTTCACCTCATCGTGATGATAGTCTGTTGATGGGTTTTAGTTTTACGCTTTCCGTTTTTAGTTTTCCGCTAAAAAAACTACCTTTGCACAACACATAAAAGTACGCTATGGCTTCTTCCAATTTTGTTGATTACGTAAAAATATACTGTCGCTCAGGCAAAGGGGGTGCAGGTTCAATGCATTTCCACCGCGAGAAGTTCATTGCCAAAGGAGGACCCGATGGCGGAGATGGCGGTCGGGGTGGTCATATCATCCTGCGTGGCAACAAAAATTACTGGACACTGATTCACCTGAAATACGCCCGCCACGTGTATGCCGGCGATGGGGAACAGGGAAGTGGTAGCCGCAGTTTCGGGAAAGATGGTGAAGACCGGATTATTGATGTGCCTTGTGGAACGGTTGTGTACGATGCCGAAACCGGCGAATTCATGTGTGATATTACCGACGACGGTCAGGAACTTATCCTGCTGAAAGGGGGCCGCGGCGGACTGGGCAACTGGCATTTCCGCACCGCGACCAATCAAACGCCGCGCTTCGCGCAACCGGGAGAGCCCCGCATCGAGAAAGCGGTCATTCTTCAGCTCAAAGTATTAGCCGATGTGGGCTTAGTGGGCTTTCCGAATGCCGGTAAATCAACCTTGCTTTCTGTGGTATCGGCTGCCAAACCTGAAATTGCCGATTATCCTTTTACGACCCTGGTACCTAACTTAGGTATCGTTTCGTACCGCGACAACCAGTCGTTCGTGATGGCCGACATCCCGGGCATCATCGAAGGAGCATCGGAAGGGAAGGGCCTTGGACTACGCTTCCTGCGACACATCGAGCGAAACTCTATCTTGCTCTTTATGATTCCTGCGGATAGTGAAGACATCAGAAAAGAATATCAGGTCTTACTGAATGAGCTCAAAACATACAATCCGGAACTTTCGACCAAGCAACGCATCCTCGCCATTACCAAATGTGATATGCTCGACGAGGAGTTGACGGAACAGATGAAAGCCGAATTGCCGGAAGGGATTCGCGCAGTGTTTATCTCGTCGGTAAGCGGACTTGGCATCATGGAACTGAAAGACCTGATTTGGGAAGAAATAAATAAAGAATCCAATAAAATTGTTGAATTCGTACATCGTCCGATGATCATCGAGCCACCTGTTGATGGAGAGGATAACGAGGATGAAGAGGAAGGTGATTTTGATGATTTCTTTGATGAGGATGAAGAGGACGATGACATCAGCAAATACAAAGGCATAGGTTGGGACGACCTGTAAAAACATGCTTGACCAAACGACGATCGACAAAATCAACGATGCCGCCCTGATTCAGGATGTGGTGTCGGATTACGTGACCCTGCGCAAACGCGGGGCCAACCTGATTGGTTTGTGTCCCTTCCACAACGAAAAAACGCCTTCTTTCAGTGTTTCTCCCGCCAAGGGCATTTTCAAATGCTTTGGTTGCGGAAAGGGTGGAAATTCAGTGCATTTCATCATGGAACATGAGCAAATAAGCTACTATGAGGCGCTCAAGTTCTTAGCAAAAAAATATCACATCGAATTTGAAGAACGGGAATTGTCGGATGAAGAAAAAGCCATCCGAAACGACCGCGAAAGCATGTTCTTAGTGAATGAATATGCGCAACAATATTTCTCCAACAACCTGCACAACCACATCGACGGCAAATCCATTGCCATGGCTTATTTCAGAGAAAGGGGATTCCGCGAAGACATCATCCGGAAATTTCAGCTCGGGTATAGTCTGGATAACCGCGATGCTTTCACGCAATCGGCCATCAGCAAAGGCTACAATAAATCCTACCTGATAAAAACCGGGCTCACGCTCGAACACGACAACGGACAGATTTCGGACCGTTTCCGGGGCAGGGTTATGTTCCCCGTTCATTCGCTTTCGGGAAAAGTGGTGGCCTTCGGAGGGCGTATCCTGCGCAAGGACGAGAAGATGGCCAAGTATGTCAACTCGCCCGAGTCGGAAATCTACCACAAAAGCAATGAGTTATACGGCATCTTTTTCGCGAAGAAATCCATCGTGAAGGAAGACCGATGTTTCTTAGTCGAAGGTTATACCGATGTGATTTCGATGCACCAGAACGGCATCGAAAACGTGGTGGCTTCTTCGGGAACTTCACTTACTCCCGGGCAAATCAGGATGATTCACCGGTTTACCGACAATGTAACGGTGATTTACGACGGCGATGCGGCAGGCATCAAGGCTTCGTTGCGGGGAATCGATTTATTGCTGGAAGAAGGTCTTAATATTAAGGTATTGCTATTGCCGGATGGAGAGGATCCGGATTCATTCGCGCAAAAACACAGTTCTGCCGATTTCATTGCATTTGTGGAGAAAAGTTCGGTAGACTTCATCCGATTCAAAACAAGCATATTACTGGAAGATGCAGGCAACGATCCGGTGAAACGGGCGGGACTCATCATCGACATCGTGAAAAGTATTGCCATCATTCCGAACCAGGTAATCCGGGCCGAATATGTGAAGGAATGCAGCATGCTCCTGCAGGTGGATGAGGCTATGCTGTACCACGAAATCAACAAGCTGAAAAAGGCTGAGCAGGGTAAAGCACAGACAAACACACCGCAACCGCAGGCACAGGCAGAACAGCCCGACAATGCCGCGCAGGCTCCTCTGAGTCAGACTCCACAAACCGGCATCTATGTGCAGGAAGAAAGGAGTATCCTGCAAACCCTGATCCGGTACGGGAAGATGGATATGCAGCATCCCGACTTGAAAAAGCAGGCACCGGAGCCAATCATCACAGCGGATTTTATTTACGAAGAAATCAACCGCGACGGCATCAGTTTTAGTACACCGGTACATCAGCAAATACTAAAAGAATACGAAGCGCATTATCAGGAAGCGGATTTCAACGCGGAAAAACATTTCCTGTACCACCCGAACCCGGCCATCGCCCAATTGACGGCCGACCTGATTACCGAGAAATACACCCTGAGTAAGATTCACGCTAAAATCAAGGAAGTCAAAACGGACGCTGATAAACTCCATGAACTGGTACCCAGGGTGATGTATGAGTTTAAGAATCGGCTGGTGCTCGATATGATAAAAGATAAACTATTTCTGCTGAAAGAAGCTTCAGAAACAAAGAATTATACACTGGCAGATGAGATTATGCAGGAATTAAAAATCCTGGATGAGGTAAAGCAGAAACTGGCGAAGGAGCTGGGGACGAGGGTGATAACGAAATTTTAACACAAACACGTCAAGACCTGTCAGGTTTTAAAAACCTGACAGGTCTATAAACGCAACAAGCATGTTTTTATTCAACAACATAATCTTTGGCCCCGTAAAAAGCCGGCGCCTGGGGGTTTCCTTAGGGGTTAATTTGTTGCCGGTGGATGCCAAGATCTGCTCGTTCGACTGCATTTATTGTGAATGTGGGTTCAATACAACCATGCAGGAATCGCCACTTCCAACACGCGAACAGGTTTATATCACACTCGAAGCAAAATTACAGGAAATGGTAGCTGCCAATGAATTACCGGATGTTATCACTTTTGCCGGCAATGGAGAACCAACCCTGCATGCGCAGTTTGAAGGCATCATCGACGATACCATCGCGTTGCGTGACCGCTATTGTCCGGAAGCCAAAGTCAGTGTACTGTCCAACTCGACCCGCATGCACAAACCAGCTATATTCAGGGCGTTGCAGCGTGCCGACAACAACATCCTGAAGTTTGATTCAGCAATCGACAAAACCGTTCAACGCCTGGATCGTCCGTCAGGAAAACAGTTTTCTGTCGAATGGCAACTCGAACAATTTAAAAAATTCAACGGTAACCTCATCATCCAAACCCTGTTCCTGCGGGGCAGTTTAGCTGATGGGATTATTGATAACACGACAGAAGAAGAAGTATCCGCCTGGCTCGAAGCCCTGCAAATCATCCGCCCCAAACAGGTGATGATTTACAGCATCGACCGCGAAACCCCGACAAAGGGACTGGAAAAAGCACCTGCAGAGACCCTGCGTGAAATAGCAGAAAGAGCAAGAGCAATGGGATTGGAGGTGAGTGTTAGTTTATAGTCGCTTCGCTCCGACTCCAGTCACCAGACTCCGGACTCCAGACTCCGGACTCCAGTCACCAGACTTCAGTCAATAGACGGTGATAAGTGGTTAGAGGATAGTTTAAAGGTTTAAGAATTAAAATGTTTAAAACAAAATAATGTCTGACGTCTGGTGTCCGGCGACTGGAGTCTGGCGACTGAGCGTAGCGAAAAAAAATAATATGTCCAAAATCATCCTCGAAAACATGGAGTTCCAGGCCAACCACGGCGTGTTGGAACACGAGAAAACGCTGGGAAATACCTTCCTGGTAACCGTAGAAATGGAAGTTTACACCGACAAAGCCGGGGTAACAGACCTACTTGAAGACACCATTAATTACCAGTTGGTGTATCAGGCCATCAAAAAACAAATCGAAATTCCTTCGAATCTGATTGAACATGTTGCCCACAGAATTGTTGATAAACTGATGAATAAATTTCTAAAAATACAGGCGCTCAGTCTCACCCTGTCCAAAATGAATCCACCTCTCGGCGGCAAAGTCGAAAAGGTGTCGATTCAAATGGAACGGAGGAGATGAGCGGAAAACGGAAAACGGAGAACAGAGAGCAATAAGCGAATAACTAATAGCTAATAACTAATAGCGATACAGAATTATTACCATTGATTATTGAACTTTTTGCCTTATTAAACATTGTGAAGTAAAAACTTTCGCTTTCCGGTTACAGTTTTCCGCTATTCGCTATTAGTTATTCGCTATTAGTTATTCACTATTCACAAAAAAAATGAAGTACCTTTTTGACGGTGTCAAGGAATTCCTGGCCAATGATTACATAGAATTAAAGCGACATTTCCGAGAAATCGGGAAAGGTCAGAAACCGCACTCCCTGTTCATAGGCTGTTCCGACTCACGGGTGGTACCGAATCTGATTACGCGCACCTTACCGGGCGAGTTGTTCGTAATTCGCAACATCGCCAACCTCGTTCCCATGCACCGTATCTCAAATGAATTTCTGGCAACAACTTCGGCAGTGGAATATGCTGTACAGGTGCTGAATGTTGAAAACATCATTGTTTGCGGACATTCCAATTGCGGGGGTTGCAATGCCATCTACATGGATGAAAAGCAGACAACAGATATTCCACACACCCGTAAATGGCTGGAACTGATGGGAAGAGTGAAAAAACAGGTGGAAGATCTGAGTATTGCTGATGAGTTGGAAAGGTCTGTAATAACCGAACAACTCAACATCGTGGAGCAAATGAACCACCTGCTCTCGTATCCCTACATCAAAGAACGGTATGAGCAGGGTAAAATGAACATTCTGGGATGGTATTACGTCATCGAAACCGGCGAGGTGTTTAATTATGACAGGGAACTCAGGAGATTTGTGAAGATTGAATGATATCAGCTAAGTGCAGGCCATCAGGGGGTTGCTTCGTCGGCTTCGCCTCCTCGCAATGACGGGACAAGAGCTGCGTGCAATTTATCAGGGGATTGCCGCGTCGCTCACTTCGTGAGCTCCTCGCAATGACGGGACGTTGATTGGGGTCATTATTACGTCGCGCGAGCTTTTAGCGGACTTAACAAGTGATTTGCAGCAACGGGTTCAGGGGACAATAGCGCCCGTCGTGCACATAAGATGATGGTTTGTGCAAATTTGGTCGACGGGTATATAAATTATGTGCGACGACCCCGTCATTGCGAGGAGGCGAAGCCGACGAAGCAATCCCCTCGAACACGCACTTGGCTAATAAAAATATCAAATAATTTTACTACTTTTGCAACTCAAAAATTTGCAATAACATTTCATGAAGAAGATCCGTAATTTCTGCATTATCGCCCACATCGACCACGGGAAAAGCACCCTGGCCGACCGTCTGTTAGAATACACCAAAACTGTATTTGACAAAGATCTGCAGGCACAGGTGCTGGACAATATGGATCTTGAAAGGGAAAGGGGTATCACCATTAAGAGCCACGCCATTCAGATGAACTACAAGCTGAATGGGGAAGATTTTGTTCTCAACCTGATTGACACTCCGGGACACGTCGATTTCTCCTATGAGGTTTCACGTTCCATTGCTGCCTGTGAAGGGGCGCTGTTGATTATTGACGCGACGCAGGGAATTCAGGCGCAAACCATTTCCAATTTATACATGGCCATCGAACATGATCTGGAAATCATCCCGGTGATGAATAAAATGGATATGGATTCGGCCATGCCGGAAGAAGTGGAAGATCAGATTGTGGATTTACTTGGCTGTAAACCGGCAGATATCATCCGCGCCAGCGGAAAAACAGGCATGGGGGTTGAAGAAATTCTCGAAGCTATCGTGCATCGTATCCCTGCACCCAAAGGTGATCCGGAAGCACCGTTGCAATGCCTGATTTTCGACTCTGTATTCAACTCTTTCCGGGGTATTATCGCTTATTTTAAGATTGCCAATGGGACCATTCGCAAGGGTGACCTCGTGAAGTTCGTGGCAACGGGAAAAGAATACGATGCAGATGAAATCGGAATCCTGAAACTCGATATGGTTCCCGTGCAGGAACTCAGCGCCGGAAATGTTGGTTACATCATCTCCGGAATTAAAACTTCGAAAGAAGTGAAAGTAGGTGATACCATTACCCACGTGAAACGTCCATGTGAAAAAGCCATCTCCGGTTTTGAAGAGGTAAAGCCAATGGTTTTCGCCGGTGTATATCCGGTGGATACCGACGATTTTGAAGATTTACGCTCTTCCATCGAAAAACTGCAACTCAACGATGCCTCGCTGACCTTCGAACCGGAATCTTCAGTGGCATTGGGTTTTGGCTTTCGTTGTGGTTTTCTGGGAATGCTTCACATGGAAATTATCCAGGAACGACTCGACCGTGAGTTCGACATGAACGTGATTACAACGGTTCCGAACGTTTCCTATAAAGTATATACGAAGAAGGACGAACTGATTGAAGTGCACAATCCATCCGGATTGCCTGATTTTATGCTGATCGACCGGATCGAAGAACCCTATATCCGCGCTTCTATCATTACCCGTACCGATTATATCGGTCAGATCATGACCCTTTGCCTGGATAAACGCGGAGAACTGATTAAACAAGATTACATATCGGGGAATCGTATGGAATTGATTTTCGATATGCCGCTCGGCGAAATTGTGTTCGATTTCTACGACCGGCTCAAAAGCATTTCCAAAGGTTACGCTTCGTTCGATTATCATCCCCATGGCTATCGTCCCTCGAAACTCATCAAATTAGACATTTTGCTCAACGGTGAACCGGTAGACGCCCTTTCATCGCTAATCCATTTCGACAATGCCGTATCGCTTGGTCGCCGGATGTGTGAAAAATTAAAAGAACTCATTCCACGTCAACAGTTCGACATTGCCATTCAGGCTGCCATCGGCGCCAAAATCATTGCCCGTGAGACCATCAAAGCCGTTCGTAAAGACGTGACAGCCAAGTGTTACGGGGGCGACATCAGCCGTAAAAGAAAGTTACTGGAGAAACAGAAGAAAGGCAAGAAACGCATGAAACAAATTGGTTCCGTGGAAGTTCCGCAAAAAGCCTTCCTGGCTGTGCTGAAACTCGACTAAAACACCAATACATATGATGACAACTTTGATTGTTGTAGTTTTTGTTCTCGGTTATATCGCCATCGCGCTTGAACATGACCTGAAAGTGAACAAGACGGCACCTGCTCTGATTATAGGCGTACTTACATGGGTAATCTTCTCTTATTACACAGAAGATAAAGCTTGGCTGAATCTTCAGCTAATCGAACATCTGGGAGATATTTCCAGCATACTTTTTTTCTTACTCGGAGCTATGACCATTGTCGAATTAATCGACACCTACGATGGTTTTGAACTGATTACGAAGAAAATCCGACAGACCGACAAAAGGAAACTGCTCTGGATAATCAGCTTCTTTACATTCTTCCTGTCGGCCATACTGGACAACCTCACAACTACCATCGTAATGGTTTCGTTGCTGAGAAAACTCATCGGAGACAAGAAAGACCGGCTCTTTTTCACCGGTATGATTGTCATCGCAGCCAATGCCGGAGGCGCCTGGACACCGATTGGCGACGTAACCACCACCATGTTGTGGATCGGAGGACAAATCTCCACAGCTACTACAATGAAATACCTGTTCCTGCCGAGTCTGGTTTCATTGCTGATTCCTTTAATTATTACATCAACAAGGTTAAAAGGACAAGGTACACGTCGTGATGAAATGCACGAAGAAAAGAAATACTCCCCAAACCTGAAACAGAAACGTAATATGTTGGTATTGGGAGTTCTCACGCTGGTTATGGTACCTGTGTTTAAGTATTTCACACACCTGCCTCCTTTTATGGGTGTCCTCATCGGACTTGGAATCCTTTGGATTTACACTGAATACCTGCACCGGAAAACCGATGCCGACAAGAAAAAAACCGTTTCACTGGTCAACGCGCTTCACCGGGTCGACTTCTCCAGCATCCTGTTTTTTCTGGGCATCCTGATGGCTGTAGCGGCAATGCAAACTTCTCAGATATTGAATCATGCCTCCGAATGGCTCAATGATACGGTTGGTAATCTGAATTATATCGTGATGTCAATCGGACTCTTATCATCGGTGGTCGATAACGTGCCACTCGTGGCCGCTGCTCAGGGCATGTACGACATTGCCGTTTACCCGATGAACCATTACCTCTGGCAGTTCCTGACCTATTGCGCTGGTACGGGAGGTAGCATCCTCATTATCGGTTCGGCAGCCGGTGTTGCCGCGATGGGCATGGAAAAAATCAGTTTCTTCTGGTATGTTAAAAAAATCAGTTTACTGGCCTTAGCTGGCTATTTTGCTGGCGCTTTTCTGTACATACTGGAGAGAAGCCTTTTTTAAACGGGGAAAAGATTGTATATTTGACGCAGTTTATTTAGCGCCATGGACTTTAGTTACAGAAATAAGAATTTTGTCAGAATTTATGGATTAATCGACCGTTTTAAGGCCGTCATTAATCCAGGAGTATTGTTATTGATTGTCGCGATTATCACGCTGGTAATAGCCAACTCTTCGCTTAGCGAGTGGTATCAGTCGCTTTGGACCCTTGATTTTTTCCTGGGCTTCGGTGACTTCAACCTCTTGAGTCACCACGGACATCCATTCACCAGTCTGCAGTTTATCAACGACGGAATCATGACTGTTTTCTTTTTCACAGTCGGACTGGAAATCAAACGGGAAGTTATGGTCGGTGAATTGTCATCTTTCCGGCAGGCTATCTTACCCATCATCGCGGCTGTAGGCGGTATGGTCATGCCCGTACTACTGTTCCTGATCACGGGCAATATCCAGGGGTTTACCCCGGAAGAAATGAGAGGGGTTGCTATCCCTATGGCTACCGACATTGCTTTTTCCATCGGTGTATTGAGTTTGCTGGGCAAAAGAGTACCTATCAGTCTCAAAATATTCCTGCTTACCCTGGCAATTGCTGATGACATCGGAGGTATTCTGGTTATTGCTCTCTTTTACAGCAACTTCAGCACAGCCGCCATACTTGAATTAGGCCTGTCATTGGTTTTCTTTGCATTGCTGTTTCTGGGTAACAGACTGCGTATCAACAACAAACTATTTTATTTTCTGAACGGACTGATTATTTGGTACCTGTTTCTGCAGGCAGGCATACACCCGACGATTGCCGGGGTGTTGGTGGCATTTACTGTCCCGGCTCGTCCCTATATCAACCTGAAGAAATTTACGGAAGGAATGGAACAGGATCTGAGTGTACTGCGATCAACCCTGAAAAACAGCTCTGATGAGGATATAATACTGTCGAATACCCAGGTGAGATATTTAACCCGGATTGAGGCTGCATCCGACCATGTCATCAGTCCCTTGCAAGACCTGGAGGATAACCTGCGGGATATGGTGAATTACATCATCATGCCCTTGTTTGCCTTTGCTAACGCGGGTGTAATCATCGATGTTTCCAATTTCGCCCTCTTCTCCGGAATATCACTCAGCATCATAATCGGATTGATTGTCGGAAAGTTTTCCGGAATTTTCTTATTTACTTATCTTGCAATCAAATTGCGCATATCGAGGCAGCCTAAAGGTATGACCTGGACGAACCTGGCAGGAGTTTCGATGCTGGGTGGAATAGGTTTTACGGTCGCATTGTTCCTGGCCGGACTGTCGTACCCGCTTGGCAGCTATGTATTGAATGATGCCAAACTGGGAATCGTTTTCGGTTCGTTGATTGCCGGCGTGGCGGGGTACTTCATTTTGAAGGTTACGCTGAAAAAAGCGAAGAGCGAATAACTTATAGTGAATAGCTGAAAGCGACGACTGGCGACAATAAATTTAAAAAGCATGTTACTACAAATCTCACTTTTGGTTCTCGGCTTCGTCCTGTTGATCAAGGGGGCCGACTGGCTTGTAAATGGCGCTACGGCACTGGCTAAAAAACATCAGATTTCTGATTTGGCCATCGGGTTAACTATTGTGGCTTTCGGTACTTCCATGCCCGAGTTGGTCGTCAATGCTTTCGCAGCATTCGAAAATCACCCCGACATTGTGTATGGCAATGTAATCGGAAGCAACAACTTCAATCTTTTCATGATTTTAGGTATTGCCGGTTTAATAACTCCTCTGGTGGTACAATCGAGTACGGTGTGGAAGGAAATTCCATTCTCACTGGCAGCCGCCCTTATATTGTTCGTCTTAGTAAACGATTTCTGGGCTGACTCAGGAGTATTATCACGTTTTGACGGGTTCATCCTGCTGATTTTTTTCGCCGGATTCCTTTATTATGTTTACAAACAACTTCGTACCGGAAATGTCCCTGAAACTACTACAACAGTTGTTCATTACAGCAACCTGAAAATCTGGGGATTCATCCTGCTGGGACTGACTCTGCTCGTCATTGGTGGCCGTTTGGTTGTTGAAAGTGCGGTCGACATTGCTTCAGCCCTGGGAGTAAGCCAGACACTTATCGGGTTAACCATTGTAGCAGCAGGAACCTCTTTGCCAGAACTGGCAACTTCAGTGGTTGCTGCAATCAAAAAGAACAACGACATTGCCGTGGGAAACATCATCGGCTCAAATATCTTCAATATCTTCTTTATACTGGGTGTTAGCTCACTCATCCGCCCCATCCCTTTTTCCCCGAAATTTAATCAGGACATCTACCTGCTTATCTTCGGAACCGTAATATTATTCCTGACCATGTTTTCAGGAAAGAAGAAAAAGCTTGACAGATGGGAAGCCGCCATTCTGCTGGCAATGTATGTGGGATATACGGTATATCTGATTAATAGGGGGTAAATTAATAGCGAAGAGCGAAGAGCGAAGAGTGCGAATCAGGAGTAGAAATTTAGATCCCTCACTGCGTTCTCTTAGATCCCTCACTTCCGTTCGGGATGACAATTTTCACTTTATTAATATTGCCCGTCGGCAAAGTCCTACAAAAACTATTCTATTTTTGCAGCGACGGGTGCTATGGTTCCCGAACCGTCGCTGTAAAGAATCTAATTATTAATGGAAAGATAGTGCGACGGTATTTGACCTTACTGAATCGTTGTCATCCCGAACGGAAGTGAGGGATCTAAGAGAACGCAGCGAAGAATCTAATTTTCAACTCCTGATTCGCATGAATAGTGCATAGTGGAGACCGTAGACTAGTATCTCAATACAGCACAAACCCCAACACTCCTGCTCCAATGATAATCAGAATCGGGTGAATTCTGAAAAACAGGGAAGCCACGAAGGCCAGTCCGAACAGGATATAACTTTTATAATCGATGAAGTTTTCCTTATTCATTAGTAGGATGGCAGCGGCGGCAATCATGCCGACCACCATGGGACGCAGGCCCTGCAGGGCATATTGCATGTACCTGTTTTTTTGCATCACGATAAAAAAACGGGTAATGGCAATCATAATCAGGAAAGAAGGCAGGGTAATGGCAAAAGTAGCCACAACAGCGCCCCAGATGTTTCCTGAGGCAACATAACCGACATACGTGGCCGAGTTAATCCCGATTGGTCCGGGTGTCATTTGCGAAATAGCGATGATGTCGGTCAGTTCACTTTGTGTCATCCAACCGTGGGTTATAATCTCGTGCTGGATTAAGGTAATAATGGCGTATCCGCCTCCGAAAGCAAATACGCCGATTTTAAAGAATGATATGAATAACTGTAAATAGATCATTATAATTCGAGATCCACGTCATGCAGCTCTATCCATGGAAGTCCGTGTATATTAAGCTTTTCCATGAAAGGGTCCGGATTAAATTCTTCTACATTGTAAACACCCGGTTTACGCCATTCGCCTTTAAAGAACATCATCGCGCCAATCATGGCTGGTACGCCTGTAGTATAACTTACTCCCTGTGCGCCGGTTTCTTTGAATGCTTCCTCGTGACTGCAATTGTTATATACATAATAAGTCTTTTCTTTTCCGTCTTTTAATCCCCGGATGCGGCAACCGATGGAAGTCTGACCGGTATAGTTTTCTCCCAGTTCGCCCGGATCAGGCAACACGGCTTTCAGGAATTGAATGGGGACAATCTTCACACCATTGAATTCCACCTCGTCGATGCGCGCCATCCCGATGTTCTGGATTACGCGCAGGTGTGTCAGGTATTCCTGTCCGAATGTCATCCAGAAACGCGCCCGTTTCAGGGTCGGGAAGTTCTTCACCAGCGATTCCAGTTCTTCGTGATAAATCACGTAAGATTCTTTGGGTCCGATTTCAGGATAGTTGAGTGGCTTGTGGATTTCATGCGGTTCTGTCTCCACCCACTGACCGTTTTCCCAGTATTTACCCTTCTGCGTAACCTCACGGATGTTGATTTCGGGATTGAAGTTGGTGGCAAAGGCTTTGCCATGATCACCGGCATTACAATCCACGATATCTAAATACTGTATTTCATCAAAATGATGTTTGGCTGCATAGGCTGTATAGACACTGGTTACCCCCGGGTCGAATCCGCAACCCAGGATTGCCGTCAGCCCCGCTTTTTCAAACTTATCCTTGTAAGCCCACTGCCAGCTGTATTCGAAATGCGCTTCATCCTTGGGTTCGTAGTTAGCCGTATCGAGGTAATTAACTCCGGCTTCCAGACAAGCATCCATGATGGTCAGATCCTGATAGGGCAATGCCACATTGATGACCAGTTCGGGTTTAAAACTATTGAAAAGTTTCACCAACTCAGGTACGACATCCGCATCTACCTGAGCGGTTTGTATCGTTACCCCTGTACGCTTCCTTACATCTGCAGCAATCACATCACATTTTGATTTAGTACGGCTTGCCAGCATGATTTCAGTAAAAACATCCGGATTCTGAGCTACCTTATGAGCCACGACCGTTCCAACGCCTCCGGCGCCAATAATAAGTACCTTTCCCATGATTTGATATTTTTGATGCAAAAATAGGTAAAATTTTCCTATTTTTGCACTCAATTGACAATGAACAAACAACTACCGCCCGAATGGGCACCGCAGCAATTTGTACAACTCACCTGGCCACACGAGCAAACGGACTGGGTGGATATGCTCGACGAGGTAAACCAATGCTTTGTTGAAATAGCTCGTCACATCATTCAGCATCAAAATCTGGTGATTGTTTGCCGGGATGCAGCACAGATTAAAACCCTGTTGAAAGAAATTGATTTTAATCGAATCACTTTGGTGGAATTACCAACTAACGATACCTGGGCCAGGGATCATGGGGGAATTACCGTATTGGAAAATGGGAAAAAAGTAATTTATGATTTTGCTTTCAACGGCTGGGGAAAAAAGTTTGAAGCGGAACTCGACAATATGATTACGAAAACATTGTACGATAAACAGCTCTTTTACAGCAATGTAACTTACAGGAATTGTCTTGATTTTGTGCTGGAAGGCGGGAGTATTGAATCGGACGGAGAAGGAACTTTGCTGACTACTTCCACCTGTTTACTATCAGACAACCGCAACGATTTATCCAGAGAAGCTGTTGAAAAAAAGCTGAAGGAATATTTCGGTTTGCAAAGGGTATTGTGGTTAAACCATGGTTATTTGGCAGGAGATGACACGGATAGTCACATCGACACCCTGGCCCGCTTTTGCGATGTAAATACCATTGCGTATGTAAAATGTGAGGATGAAAGGGATGAACATTACACGGAACTGAAAAAGATGGAGGAAGAACTGATGCAATTCAGAACGGTGTCGGGCGCTCCCTACCGGTTGATACCGCTGCCCATGGCCGATGCGGTGTATGAAGCCGGGGAAAGATTACCGGCAACTTATGCTAATTTTTTAATCCTCAATGGTGCGGTCTTAGTGCCAACCTATCAGTCACCCAAAGATGAAATAGCATTAAAACAACTCGAAATAGCATTTCCAGACAGAAAAATCATCGGCATCAATTGCTTGCCGTTAATCAAACAACATGGTTCGTTGCATTGCGTCACCATGCAGTACGTATAAAGAAAATCAATAGCTCCGGGTTTTAACCCGGAGGATGATAGGGTTTTAACCCATCATAATGAAATACAATTTATCAATTGCCCCGGGTTTTAACCCGGGGATAAAGAAGAATCATGAAAACAGCATTAATTCAACAATCAAACTCGGCCTCGCGCGAAGCGAACATGGCCAAACTGACACAAAACATCGTAACCTGCGCCAAACAAGGAGCAGAGCTTGTGATACTTCAGGAGTTGCACAATGGTTTGTATTTTTGCCAGACCGAAGATCCGGCTGTTTTCGATCAGGCCGAAACCATACCCGGTCCGTCTACTGAATACTTCGGTGAGCTGGCGAAAGCACATCAGGTGGTTATCGTACTTTCCTTATTCGAAAAAAGAGCGCCGGGATTGTACCATAACACAGCTGTGGTACTGGAAAAAGACGGCACCATTGCAGGCAAATACCGTAAAATGCATATCCCGGACGATCCGGCATATTACGAGAAATTCTATTTCACACCCGGCGATTTGGGCTTTGAACCCATCCAAACATCCATCGGGAAACTCGGTGTACTGGTCTGCTGGGACCAGTGGTACCCCGAAGCTGCCCGCCTGATGGCCATGGCGGGAGCTCAATTACTGATTTACCCCACTGCCATCGGTTGGGAAAGCACCGATTCTGAAGCGGAAAAAATGCGACAAAAGGATGCCTGGGTAACTATTCAACGTAGTCATGCTGTTGCCAATGGTTTGCATGTACTGTCCTGCAACCGTACCGGACACGAAGCTGACCCGTCAGGTGTTACCAATGGTATTCAGTTCTGGGGCAATAGCTTTGTTGCCGGACCACAGGGCGAAATCATCGCACAAGCCGGCAATCATCAGGATGAAAATTTGATTGTAGAAGTTGATCTGACTCGAACAGAAACTGTACGCAGGATGTGGCCGTTTTTTCGGGACCGGCGAATAGATGCGTTTCAGAATATCATCAAACGGTGGTTATAATATGTATCGTTATGTAGTAGAGACGCACGGCCGTGCGTCTCTACGTGTTGTATTGCCGTGCGTCTCTATATAATTATACAACCATTCAATCTATTTGCTGAAGAAGAAATCGCACCTGCGGTTCATCAGTGTTTTCACCGGTGGATCAGGGATTTTGCCTTTCCCGTTTGCTACCATGCGGTTGTGCGGGATGCCATACACTTTTTGCAGCTCCTGTTTTACCCTTTCAGCACGACGTTGACTCAAGCGTTGGTTGTAAACACTAGTTCCCAGATTATCGGTATATCCCCGGATTTCCAACATCAGAGAAGCATCTTTACGCATTTTTTCCGCAATCTTCACCAGGGTAATCTGTGCAATTTTATCTAATTCGATGCTGTCGAAGTCGAAATAGACAGATAGCAATTCATCTGCCTTAACTGTTTTCACACTCAAACCACGGCCCCAGAAATCAACCGGTGTTCCCGGAGGGGTATTCGGTTCTAAATCCCTTACATCGGGTACGCCGTCTTTATCGGTATCGGGACCATCATTCGCGAGGATACCTTCCACAACCACCATGCGTTCTCCCAGATTCTCAAGTTTGCTTTCAGCTCCATCCATCCGGATAGCAAGACTGTTTACCTCTTGTTGAAGTATGTTGATAATGGCAAGTGATGCTTCTTCTTTATAATCAAACACTTCATCACGGAAATGTTTGTTTTCCTTGGTTACAAATTTATACCGTAACGAGAGATTCAGGTTTTGCCAGGTATCCATGTAGTCTCCCCTCCACATCGATTCGATGTGGTCGGTGTTGGCAAAATAATGTCGTACATTGAGTCCTATATTGATCTTCTTACTGATTTTATACTCCAGACTCAGACCTACAGGTGTAATAAAAAAAGCAGGAGGTATCACCACGCCGTTTACCGGATCGGACGCATCATTTCGCGTTGTAGTATATTCAGGCAATATCATACCTGCCAGCCCGAGACCAACGGTAGTGTTCACACTCCATCTCTTCCCCGACTTACCGGAAAGAAGCGAAACCAGATCAACAGATGCAAAGGTGGATGTATACACAGCCTTGGTTAGAAAATTTTCATTGAAATCTTCCTGATCAAAAATCAGTCCGCCCAGATTAAAACCAAAGGAAAGCGACGGATGGAGGTTATATTCAAGGGAAAAATCCAGGTTCGGACTCCTCAATATTCCTTTCATGTCAAACATCGGGTCTATATCTCCATCATACCGGGAGACACCCGTGCTACCAACGAAAGACCAACGCCCGAATTTAGACACCCGATCGGCTATATCTCCCGCGAAACCGGATATAGAACAAAACGTGAAAAAGATAAACAGCAGGTTTTTATACATTTTAAACATTCGTGCTTCGTGCGTTGAAACAATCAAGACGCATACAAAGATACTGATAATAATCAGGCACATAGGCACAAAAAAGCCGCACTTATCAACAATGCAAGACAGGCTGCTCAACAAGTTTTCAACAGTCTTTCATGGTAAATTGTTGAAAACTTTTACGTGGATTATATGAGTTTACCTGGTAATCTCTACCTTTTGGGTCGGATCAAGCGTATTATTCCGTATATTTACCTGCTCCACCACCTTTACTGCCAGCTCATGGAAGGCCATACCGGAAATGGAATGTATATCTACTGCGATGGGTTTACCGGCATCGCCTCCTTCGCGGATGCTTTGCACGATAGGTATTTGCCCCAACAAGGGCAGCCCCAGCTCATCCGCCAATCTTTTACCTCCTTCTTTTCCAAAGATATAATATCTGTTTTCCGGTAATTCTGCCGGCGTAAACCAGGCCATATTTTCAACCAGACCCAACACCGGCACATTCACCTTATCACCCATGAACATATTTACACCCTTACGGGCATCGGCAAGCGCCACATCCTGCGGGGTCGTTACCGCTACAGCTCCGGTGATACCCATGGTTTGCACCAGGGTCAGGTGAATATCCCCCGTCCCGGGAGGCAGGTCCATCACGAAATAATCGAGTTCGCCCCAGTTGGCATCTGTAATCAATTGCTTCAGCGCATTGCTGGCCATACTTCCTCTCCACACGAGGGCATTATCGGGATCTACAAAAAAACCAATGGATAACAACTTCACGCCGTATTTCTCAATGGGCATAATCATTTGCTTTCCGTCAATTTCTTCCATATAAGGACGAGCATCTTCAACACCAAACATCTTGGGCATCGATGGTCCATGGATATCGGCATCCAGCAAACCAACCTTATAGCCCAGTGATGCCAGCGCAATGGCCAGATTGGAGGATACGGTCGACTTCCCTACGCCTCCCTTACCGGAGAACACCGCCAGTATATTCTTCACCCCCGGCAAAATGGAAGCGGGTTTAGGCTTGGGAACTTCTTTCAGCACCGGTGTGATATTACCTTTGATATCCACATCTTCCCCGACATAAGTCAGGATGGCCGTTTCGGCTGCCTTAATAACCGACTTGACAAAAGGATCATTTTGCTTCTCAAAGACGATAGAGAAACTAACCTTCATTCCATTGATGTGGATGTCTTCATGCACCATGCCCGACGATACAATATCCTTACCGGTTCCCGGATAGCGCACATGCGTTAATGCGTCTAAAATCAATTTTGGATATAATGTCATGCTATATATTAATTTATTTCACCATATAAGTCATATAAGATCCATATAAGTTCTGAATTCAAAAAAAGCAGATAAAATAATGCTGTTTTTAAACAGCTGATGTTGTGCTCTTTAGCTTATATGATTCTTATATGACTTATATGGTAATTATTCTGAATCAAGTCCGTGTCGCTTGCTGCGCCCGAAACTCCGGTAGGCATCATGTTCTATTTCAACATCAGGTTCTCTAAATACGTCCTTTTTTTCTAGTTTGAAACGGATATATTTGATGGAAAGCCCCCGCTCCAACCATTGCTGTTCGTAATAGGTTTTGATGCCTAGAATGGGATCGTCTTTTACCGTAGCATATAAGTCGTCTGTAGAAACTTCTACCGGATATTCGTTTACTTTCACCATTTCGCAGGTATAGGTAAACATAAAATTACTGTCTGTCTTCAGGTGAATAAAACCTCCGTCTTTTACAAACTGCTGATAGGATTTCATGAAGTTCGTAGCAGTAAGACGCTTGGTAACCTTCTTCATCTGAGGATCGGGAAAAGTAAGCCAGATTTCCGACACCTCATCAGGAGCAAAAAAATGGTGAATTATTTCGATGTTGGTACGCAGAAAAGCTACGTTTGTCATCCCTTTTTCAAAAGAATCTTTCGCTCCTGTCCACATACGGGCTCCTTTGATATCGACTCCGATGAAGTTTTTATCCGGATATAAGGCTGCCAGTCCGACCGAATACTCTCCTTTCCCACAACCCAATTCCAACACAATCGGGTTGTTGTTTTTAAACACCAGCTCATTCCATCTGCCTTTGTTTACAAACACTTTACCTGACAGAATATCATGCGAAGACACCTGAAAGACATGCGGAAAAGATTCCATTTCAGCAAATTTAGCGAGCTTATTCTTTCCCATGCTGATTTTCCAATTTTAACCCGACAGCTTGTATGCCACTTAAAATCTCATCTCTCATGCCGTGCACAACAGTATACCGGTATATTCCTTGCTGTCCGAAACTATACTGTTTTTTCAACGGGGCTGAAAAAAGGTATACCGAACCCGTTCCTGTCCCTAACCATTTTCCGGCATGATCGGCCAGAATACAGGAAATAGTATCGCGCACAAGCTGACTGTCGGGCGACAACTGTTCTACAAACAACCAGAGATTCTGATAGGGATAAGCACTGGTATGACGAATATGCAGCGTCAGGTTGTAGGTCCCCGACGTATCTTCCATGTTTACCTGAAAAACACTGGAACTGTCGGCCGACCACCCGTCCGGATCAACCTGCTTAAATTCATTGTAAACCGGCTGCCGGCTACAGGAAATCGCCCCATAAACCGCCACAATCAGTACAAAAACATGCCATCTAATTTGCCGAAGGTTTATCATTTCTTCCCGATTATTTTGCAGCATCATTTTGCTGGTTATTCTTTTTAAGTACAGGGCGATTGCGGCGGCCCGATTTTTTCTTCTTCTTAACGTCGAACCGGGTCAGACTGTCCTCTCCTACCGCATTGGTATAATCGATTATACTCTCTGCACCATCTGTTATAGGCTCTAATGCATCTGGCTTAAAGCCAATTTTATTCATCGCGATAACTTCCTTTGCCCTTTCAGCAGAAATTGTCACTAAGTTGGCGCCGAAATTTGGCGAAGTTGAATACGAAATAGCCGCTTTAAAGGTATCTGTTTTGAAATGATAATAGGTGTTACTAAGTGTTTCCAACTGAATTTCTTTCGAAGGAAAATCTTTCATCGCGTCCATGTAAGCATCCAACTCGAAATTCAGACAGCACTTGAGCTTACCACATTGACCGGCCAGTTTCTGCGGATTCATAGAAATATCCTGATAGCGTGCAGCTGATGTGGACACCGAGTTAAAGCTGGTCATCCAGCCTGAGCAACACAACTCCCGGCCACAAGGACCAATCCCGCCAATCCGGCCGGCTTCCTGCCGCGCCCCGATTTGCTTCATCTCAATGCGCACCCGGAAAGTTTCGGCAAATACCTTAATCAACTGTCTGAAATCAACCCTTTCGTCAGCGATATAATAAAAAATAGCTTTGTTACCATCGCCTTGAAACTCTACATCGCCGATTTTCATGTTCAGCTTCAGATTCTCAGCGATCTGACGGGCTTTGATCATGGTTTCCTGTTCTTTAGCCTTGGCCTCATTGAACTTTTCAATGTCGGTTTCTTTGGCTTTACGGTAAATCTTTCTGATCTCGTATTTCTCCGGATTGATATTTTGCTTGTTCATTTGCAGCAAAACCAGTCGTCCGATCAGGGTGACCTCTCCTATATCATGACCAGGTGAAGATTCAACCGCCACGACATCTCCTTTTTCCAGGGGAATCCGGGTATTATTCAAAAAATAACCTTTTCGCGTATTTTTAAATTGCACTTCCACATAATCAGTTTCTTTATGTGTCTCCGGCAGGTCGCATAACCAGTCGAACGTGCTTAATTTCTGATGTGAGTTCCGGCAGCAACCTTTTTTGTTGATACCGCAACCACAACCTCCAAGTGTATGTCCCATAGAATAATTTACCTTTTTAAGAGCATGATGATTTTCAACACTAAATCGAAGAAAACCATTTTTGCATTCACATTTTGTTCAATATGTCTCTCAGCCAGCGCAAATTCAGCCATCAGATCCTCTACATTCCGCTCGTGAATAAAGCGGGAAAAATTCGCAGAAAAAGCTGATTCATCCTGACTTAAATAATTCAATTCCTGATTTCTCAGGTTGAAAATATAATTTTCACGCACCATGTGCTGCGCATATACCAAAAATCCCTTTTGCCGTTCTCTGCCCACTGCCGACAAGGCCATTTCGTCGGCCCATTTCCGCAAAGTCTTCAGCGAAGCATAATCTTTTTTGTTGCCCACCTGCCAGGCAAGTCGCATGATTTGAACAAATCTATCGAAGTTTTGTTTTTGTTCGTCCCCTTCTTTTAACAAATTCAAGGCCTTCAGATAGCTCCCGTTGGCAATGCGGGCTGTGTTAAGCGCATCATGCTGTGCAATTTCTATATCCGGATTACGAAGCAATGCGGAAACGACATCTTGTTCATTCAGGAAAGGAATATTCAAATGCTGAGTCCGGGATAAAATGGTCTGAATGATTTCGTCCGGACGATTAGACACCAACAAAAATACAGTTTTTTCGGGAGGTTCCTCTAAAATCTTCAGCAATTTATTGGCGCAGGTCACATTCATCCTTTCCGGCAACCAGATAATCATCACTTTATATTCGGATTCGTAGGTTTTCAGGCTCAGTTTCCGGATGATTTCCTGGCTCTCATTCGCGTAAATCATCCCCTGTTTAGCGTCACCGGAAATCTTAGCGAACCATTCGTTTACGCCAAAATACGGAGTTTCGATCACCATCTCCCGGAATTCAGCCACAAAATCATCACAAACAACCGAATTTTTACCGGCAGGCTTGATGACCGGGAATACCAAATGTAAATCGGGATGAGCCAGTTTGGCATATTTCACACACGACGGACACACACCACAGGAATCGTAATCCTGTTTATTTTCACAACAAATATATTGCGCATAGGCAATAGCCAGGGCCAGCTTACCTACCCCTTCCGGTCCACGAAACAACTGCGCATGCGGAATGCGCTGCTCCTGCACCGTGCGTATCAACCGCTCCTTAATCGCTTCCTGTCCGAGTATCTGAGAAAATAACATGCAATTGTTTTGATTATCCTGATTTTAAACAGGGCAAATTTAGGGATAATATTCGATAGTTGAAAATGGTTTACATGCAATAGAACGGTTAAATTAGCGTTAATCAAACAGATTTTTAGCTATCTTTGCAACCTAATCACAAACCAATCCGTTATGACTGATCTTCAACCACATACCCTTTGGAATTACTTTCATCAAATCACACAGGTACCTCGTCCTTCGAAAAAAGAGAAGCAAATTGCCGCCTATCTGAATGACTTTGCTGTTCGGCATCAATTGCCGGTAACAACCGACAAGGCAGGAAATATCCTGATTAAAAAACCGGCAACTTCGGGTTACGAAAATCATCCGACGATTATTTTACAGGCACATATCGACATGGTATGCGAGAAGAACGCGGAGACAACACATGATTTCGAAAAAGATCCGATTCAGACTTATATTGATGGCGATTGGGTTAAAGCAAAAGGCACCACCCTGGGGGCCGACAATGGCATCGGGATGGCCATGATGCTGGCTGTACTGGATGCTGGTGACTTGCAACATCCGGCACTCGAATGTTTGTTCACGGTCGATGAAGAAACCGGTCTGACCGGCGCATACGGACTCGACAATAAGCTTTTATCCGGCTCAGTCTTAATCAATTTAGATTCTGAAGATGACGGTGAGATATTCATTGGCTGTGCAGGAGGAATCGGCACAAAAGCAATACTCTCCTATCAACAGGAAACCACACCATCGAGCTATTTCGGGTTTAGGGTTCGTGTTTCGGGATTGAAAGGCGGACATTCGGGCGGCGATATCCACCTGGGACTGGGCAACGCCATTAAAATACTCAACCGCTACCTGTGGCAATTAAACGAGCAGATGGATTTACGGCTTATTTCGCTGGAAGGAGGTAACCTGCACAATGCCATCCCACGCGAAGCAAGCGCTTTCTGCGCGGTTCCATATAATGAAAAAGAAACCATCCGCGTAATCCTGAACATGTACATTGCCACTATCGAAGCTGAATTCAAAGATATTGAGCCTAATTTCCGCATAAGTATGGAATCTGATTCCCTTCCCGAAACTGTCATCGAAAAATCAGCTTCCAATCGCTTATTACAGACACTCTATGCTTGCCCCCATGGCGTAATGGCCATGAGTCGCACCATACCCGGCCTGGTTGAAACATCAACAAATTTAGCTTCCGTAAAAATGACCGAGAGAGGTGCATTCGAGATAAACACCAGTCAGCGCAGTTCCTCGGAAAGCGCTAAAACTGACATAGCAGCCCAATTGAAGGCCGTTTTTGAACTCGCCGGTACAACCGTGATACAATCCGATGGGTATCCGGGCTGGCAGCCCAATGTCAACTCCGCTTTACTGGCAAAAACAGTAATCGCCTACAACAACCTTTTCGGAGAAGAACCAAAGATAAAAGCCATTCATGCCGGACTCGAATGCGGATTGTTTTTAGAAAAGTACCCACAGCTGGATATGGTTTCTATCGGACCACAAATGTATGGCGTACATTCTCCCGATGAAAGACTAAGCATTTCATCCACCCAAAAAACCTGGAAATGGCTTATCGAAACACTTAATTTATGTTAACATTTTAACCTGTTTGCTTAAAATATATGAATAATAAAAGAAAAATCATCAACGATCCGGTATTCGGGTTCATCAATATACCCGACGGACTACCTTACGAAATCATACAACACCCTTATTTCCAACGATTAAACCGTATCAAACAATTAGGGCTCTCCTCCTACGTATATCCGGGAGCACAACACACCCGCCTGCAACATTCGATTGGCGCGATGCATCTGATGGGGGAAGCCATCAGCCAGCTGAGGATAGCGGGTCACGAAATTACCGCCACAGAGGAAGAAGCGGTAAAGGCTTGTATCTTGCTTCATGACATTGGTCATGGGCCTTTTTCGCATGCATTGGAGCATAGTCTGGTGCCGGAAGTAAGCCATGAAGAAATTTCGCTGCTGATTATGGAGAAAATAAACCGGGAGTTTGAGCGCAAACTCGACATGGCAATTGAAATTTTCAGGAACCAGTATCCGAAACGGTTTTTGCACCAGTTGGTTTCAGGCCAGCTGGATATGGACAGGCTGGATTACCTGAGCCGCGACAGTTTCTTTTGCGGGGTAAGTGAAGGCATTATCGGCGCATCACGCATTATCAAGATGTTAAACCTGCATGACGGTCAGTTGGTGGTAGAAGCGAAAGGGATATATTCTATCGAAAAGTTTTTAGTAGCCCGCCGGTTGATGTACTGGCAGGTATATTTACATAAAACGTCGGTTGCGGCAGAAAAGATGTTGGTCAACATCCTGAAACGGGCAAAAGAACTCGCTTCGAAAGGGAATGACTTATTTGCAACACCGGCTTTACATTATTTCCTGTACAACAAAGTCGGCCTGGCTGATTTCGAAGATACCGGGAACGCGTTTGAGAACTTTGTCATGCTGGATGATTCAGATTTCTTCTCGGCCATTAAGGTCTGGTCGAATCATCCTGATTTTGTATTATCGTTACTTTGTAAATCTTTTATCAACAGAAGGTTATTCAAGGTCGAAATAAGAACAGAAGCCACCGACGGGCGGATTCAGGAAGAAGTGTTGAAAAGTTACATGGACCGTTTTCAGATCAGTCTGGAAGAAGCCCGTTATTTCATGGGTGATGAAATCGTGAGTACGGACACGTACCAACCGAAAGACGACAACATCAACATCCTGATGAAAGACGGCAGCATCAAAGATATTGCTGATGCCTCGGACATGTTGAACATACAGGTGTTGACGAAGAAGGTGATGAAGCATTACTTCTGCTATTTGAAGATGTAGGACGCCAGACTGGAGACCGGAGACCGGAGACCGGAGACCGGAGACATTAAATATTGAAAAATCAAGTGTAAACCTGATTATATCGAAATAGTTTATTAATTTTGTGCCCAAAATTTTTTTATGACATATACAGCCGGACAAATAGCTGAATACTTGAAAGGAACCGTTGAAGGTAATCCTGATATCAGCGTACACGATTTTTCAAAGATAGAGGACGGGAAACCCGGTACACTCTCCTTTCTGGCAAATCCCAAATACATCAATTACATCTATGACTGTCAGGCTGATGTTGTGTTGGTAAATAAGGATTTTGTGCCCGAAAAACCGGTAAAAGCAACTTTGATCCGGGTTGAAAATGCATATGAATCACTCGCGATACTGATGAATCTCGTCACAAACGGGAAAGCGCGAAAAACGGGTATTTCATCTTTAGCAGTTATTGACAATTCGGCTATTATTGGTAAAGAAGCCTACATTGCTCCTTATGTAATTATAGGAGCCGGGGTAAAAATCGGAGATAAAGCAACCATACACGGGAATGTAAGCATTGCTGATAATACGGTGATTGGTGACAATGTACTGATTTATCCGGGGGTAAGCATTTATGAAGGATGTGTAATAGGCAATAATTGCATCATCCATGCCAATGCCGTTATCGGCTCAGATGGTTTTGGATTTGCCCCATCCGAAGACGGGACATACAAAAAAATACCACAAACCGGGAATGTTGTTATTGAGGATGATGTAGAGATTGGTTCGAACACAACGATTGACCGGGCAACATTGGGCAGCACCATCATCAGAAAGGGTGTTAAGCTCGATAATTTAGTGCAGGTTGCACACAATGTAGAAATTGGAGAAGATTCGGTGATTGCCTCACAGACAGGGATTGCCGGTTCATCAAAAATAGGAAAAAGGGTGATGTTCGGCGGCCAGGTAGGAATTTCCGGACATGTTAACATTGCCGATGGCACCATTCTGGGAGCCAAGGCAGGTGTAGCCTCTTCCATCAAAACACCCGGCCAGATTTATTCAGGTTATCCTGCTGTGCCGATTAATACTTTCAGACGATCTTATGTCGTCAACAAAAATTTACCTGTGTTACAAAATACGATTAATGAATTAATAAAAAAAGTCGGGGAATTGGAAAAGATTATCGAATCTAAATCGTTGAATTCCTGATATATTATTGAGAAATGAAGCAAAAAACAATCAGGGATTCCTTTGTTATTGAAGGGATTGCATTACACACAGGCCTGAATATCAGGCTGAAAGCAAATCCAGCTCCCATTAATCATGGCATAATCATTCGCAGAACCGACCTTGAAGGACAACCGACCATTGAAGCTATCGCGGAAAATGTTGGTTATACGGTTCGTGGCACCGTTCTCATGAGCGATCAAATGCAGGTTAGCACCATTGAACATGCGATGGCCGCTTTCTTTGCTGCCGGAATTGACAACTGTCTGTTTGAAGTAGACGGTCCCGAATTTCCCATTTTAGATGGGAGCGCCAAATTATTCAGAGATAAAATTCAGGAAGTTGGTATCGAAGTACAGGATGTTACAAAAGACTTCATCACCATTACCGAAGAAATTGAATATAAAACGGATTCCGGATCTGTTATTAAAGCTTATCCGGCAGACAAGCTGGAGCTGGAAGTGATGATTGGGTTCGATTCTCCGGTATTGAGAGAGCAAACTGCATCGCTCGACGACTTGAAAGATTTCAATGTAAAAACCGCTTCTGCCCGCACCTTCGTATTTGTACGGGAAATTGAGCCTTTACTGAACATGAACCTGATTAAAGGGGGTGACCTGAAAAACGCCATCGTGATTTACGATAAAATCATGCCACAGGAATGGATCGACATGCTGACAGAAAAATTGCATCAGCCCCGCGTCGATGCTAATAAACTGGGTTATCTGAATGGAGGCATCAAATTTGAAAATGAGCCGGCTATGCATAAACTGCTCGATTTAGTCGGAGATTTGGCCCTGGTAGGCAAACCCATCAAGGGCAGGATTGTTGCCAAATATCCCGGGCATAAAATAAACACTGAATTTGCACAACTACTAAGAAAAACTTTTATAACTGAAAAAAAATGACACAACATCCCATGTCTCAGATTCACCCGGATGCTATCATTGCTCCCGATGTGGAAATTGGTCCATTTGTATTTATCGATAAAAATGTTGAAATAGGCGCCGGAACAAAGATATTTTCGAATGTTACCATACTCGAAGGCACAAGAATCGGCGAGAAATGCCGTATTTTTCCGGGAGCTGTACTGGGTGGTATTCCGCAGGATCTGAAATTCAGGGGAGAGGATAGCCTTGCCATCATTGGCAACAACACGACCATCCGCGAATGTGTAACCGTGAACCGCGGCACAGTAGCGAAAGGGAAAACAGTCGTGGGCAGTAACTGCCTGCTGATGGCCTATGCACACGTGGCGCATGACTGTATCGTCAAAGACAATGTTATATTAGCCAATTCAACCCAATTGGCCGGCGAAGTGGAAATTGACGAACATGCCATTCTGGGTGGTGGCACATTGGTGCATCAGTTTACGAAAATCGGGGCTCACGCCATGATTCAGGGGGGCACCAAATTAGCGAAAGACGTTCCACCTTATGTGATGGCTGCAAAAGAACCTAATTCATACGTGGGCATCAACTCGGTCGGACTGAAAAGAAGGGGATATACAAACGAACAGATTACACAAATTCAGGATATTTACCGGATTATCTTCCAGTCGAAGTTAAATACCACCAATGCCATTAACAAGGTGTTGGAAACCATTTCAGAGAGCGCCGAAAGAGCATTGATTGTCAATTTCATCAAGTCGTCGGACCGCGGAATTATCAAAGGATTTATTTAATATAGTGGATAGTGGTTAGTGGATAGTGGTTAATTAACTGACCACTACCCACTAACCACTACCCACTAACATCATACCCACTAAAAAGATGGAAACTAACACTACAGAAGTCCCAAAAAAAAGTCTGAACTTCATTGAGGCAATGGTTGAGCAGGATTTGCGTGAAGGCCGTAACGATGGTCGTATTCAAACGCGTTTCCCACCTGAACCGAACGGCTACCTGCATATCGGACACGCTAAAGCAATTTGTCTTGATTTTGGTATTGCCAAACAGTACAATGGCATCTGTAATCTCCGTTTCGACGACACCAACCCGGTGAAGGAAGATGTTGAATATGTTGATTCCATCATGGAAGACATTCAATGGTTGGGTTATCAGTGGGAGAATGTGTATTATGCATCCGACTATTTTCAGCAGCTGTGGAATTTGGCAGAGAAACTAATTCTGCAGGGTAAGGCTTATGTCGATGAACAATCGGCAGAAACAATAGCCAAACAAAAAGGAACGCCTACTCAGGCCGGTACCGAAAGTCCGTTCCGCAACCGCCCGGCAGAAGAGAGCCTGGCCTTGTTCCGCAAAATGAATACCGGTGAAATTGCGCCCGGCGCCATGGTGCTGCGTGCCAAAATCGACATGGCCTCTTCGAACATGCACATGCGTGACCCGATCATGTACCGCATCATCACCGACCACCCGCATCACCGCACTGGTTGGACCTGGAAAGCCTACCCGATGTACGATTATGCGCACGGGCAATCGGACTATTTCGAGGGAGTTACCCATTCGTTGTGTACGCTTGAATTTGAGGTACACCGTCCGCTCTACGATTGGTTCATCGATCAGTTTAAAGATTCGGATTACAGACCCCGCCAAACAGAGTTCAACCGCCTGAACATCACCTATACCGTGATGAGCAAACGCAAAATGCTTCAGTTGGTGGAAGAAGGTCTCGTTTCGGGTTGGGACGATCCCCGCATGCCGACTTTATGCGGACTGCGCCGTCGTGGTTATTCTCCGGAAGCCATTCATAACTTCATCGACAAAATCGGTTATACAAAATACGATGGCATCATCGACGTGGGTTTGCTCGAACATGCCGCCCGTGAAACCCTCAACAAAACGGCTACCCGCGTGAATGCCGTGCTGAATCCGGTGAAACTGATTGTCACCAATTATCCGGAAGGCGAAACCGAAGTGCTGATGACCGAAAACAATCCGGAGGATCCTTCAGCAGGAAACCGTGAAATCATTTTCAGTCGTGAGTTGTACATCGAAAGGGACGACTTTATGGAAGAAGCTCCGAAGAAGTTCTTCCGCATGACTCCCGGCCAGGAAGTGCGTCTGAAAAGTGCCTACATCGTTAAATGTACCGGCTGCAAAAAGGATGCGGATGGAAATATCGAAGAGATTTACTGTGAATACGATGCCAATACAAAAAGCGGGATGCCTGATGCCAACCGCAAAGTAAAAGGGACTTTGCACTGGCTGTCCACTCAAAATGCCATCCCTGCTGAGGTTCGTTTGTACGACCGCTTGTTCAACGTGGAAAACCCTTCGGCCGACGAACGGGATTTCCGTGACCTGCTGAATCCGGACTCTCTCAAAACGGTTACCGGCTGTTTTGTAGAACCCTGGTTGAAAAACCAGCCTGCGCTGGCACATTTCCAGTTCCAGCGTACGGGTTATTTCAACATTGACCCCGACACGACACCGGAAAGACTGATTTTCAACAGAACAGTGTCTTTGAAAGACAGTTGGGCGAAAGAGAAGAATGCAGGAAACAAATAAGCAGAACGAGGTTTTAATAAAGCGCAAACAATCAATTGATAGTTTGGTTACATATTTTGAGGTACAGAGAGGTTTCTTCCTGCACTTTTTTTTATTTCCGGCGCAACATTTTCAACCTGCACGGCATCTTTTAAGCAGTCAACTTTAGTATAAACTCAGTAAACATATCTGAACATGAAAAGATGCACTCCATTCTTACTACTCCTATCGGCAGTTTTTCTTCTTTTTTCCTGTGAAAATCAGGAAAACTACAACAATGACTTAATGGGGGGTGAGTTTCTTGAACCTCAGTCTGAAGAAAAATACAAGGATTACGAAGAAAACCCCTTTATTTCTGTCAGTGAATCTCCCGTATCGACTTTCTCGGTAGATGCCGATGGTGGTGCCTATGCCAATATGAGGCGATACATGCAACTGGGACAAGTTCCACCCAAAGCGGCAGTACGCATTGAAGAGTTTCTCAATTATTTCACCTTCGACTACAATGATCCGGTGTCGGAAGAGCATGTAGCGCTCAACTCCGAGTTGGCCGTTTGCCCCTGGAATACCGAACACCACTTGTTGCGAATCGGGATGAAGGGAAAATCAATTCCTGAAAACGAACTACCAAACTCAAACTTCGTATTTCTGATTGATGTATCGGGTTCCATGAATGCTCCCGAAAAACTGGGGATACTAAAATCAGGCTTTAAACTGATGACCGACCAACTCAGGGATCAGGATAGAGTTGCCATTGTAACCTATGCGGGTAGTGCAGCCGTACTGCTTCAATCGACCTATGGAGATAAAAAAAGCGAAATTAAACAGGCAATTGACAAACTGGGTGCAGGAGGTTCTACGGCCGGAGCAGAGGGCATCATTACCGCCTATAAAATTGCTACCGACAACTTCATTCCCGGTGGAAACAACCGCATCATCATTGGTTCTGATGGTGATTTTAACGTTGGGCCATCTTCTGTTGATGAGCTGACGGAGTTAATTGAACAAAAACGTGAAAGTGGCGTCTATCTTACCGTATTGGGAGTGGGCACAGGTAACCTGAACGACCACATGATGGAGCAAATTGCCAACAAGGGCAACGGAAACTACGAATACATCGACAGTGCTGATGAACTCGTTAAAATTTTTATCCAGGAAAAATCCAAGTTCTATACAGTAGCGAAAGACTCAAAAATACAGATTACATTCAATCCGGATAAAGTAAATTCATACCGTCTGATTGGATATGAAAACCGTTCTTTAGAAAATGAAGAATTTGAGAATGACTCCACCGATGCCGGAGAAATCGGAGCCGGACAAACCATAACAGCGCTGTATGAAGTTATTTTATCAACCAATTTATCGGCATCACCCTATGCTCAATTCGATTTTCGTTACAAAAAACCAAACGAAGAGGAAAGTCGGCTATTAACACATGTTGTAAATAACATTCCATCGACTATCGAATCTGCTTCGGAAAACATGCGCTTTGCTGCTTCTGTTACTGCTTTCGGTTTGCTCATGAAACAATCGATTCACAAAGGAACCGCAGATAAGCAGATGGTACTGAACCTTGGTTCAGGAGCAAAAACATTTGACCCGAACGGCTACAGGGAACAATTTATTTCGATCGTAAACAAATGGAAACCTTGACACAATATATGAAAAAAGAGTTGCTGTAGTTTTTAAGCCCCTTACTTTTTTGATTCGCCCGTTAAGTCTTGTAGTACCTTATACACAATCGGACAGGTAGAAGCATTTTCAACAGATAACATGTAAATCTGATAGAACTTCTTCCTGTCGGTGTGGGGGTATTCGCGACAAGCTTTCGGGCGGTTTTCATATACAGCACAATAGTTGTCGGCACCCAGAAACGGACAAGGCATGGTTTTAAATACCATATCACCATCTTCATCTGTCCGCAGATACTGAGTAACAAAATCAACAGCTTTCATCCGGAGGTGTTTCGCCAACCGGTCCACGTCCTTGTCGGTAATGCGAGGACCAAGCGACCTGCAACAATTACCGCAACTCAAGCAGTCGATTTCGGCACTGTATCTATCATGCAAAGCATGGATTTGCACATCCATTTTTTCGATGCTTTTCTTATTCTTTTTGAAGTACCTGACCCAAAGTGGTTTTTGTTTCTTCGCTTCTTCGTTTAATTTGCTGATGACCATATAATAATATTAATAATGTGAATCAGGAATCGAAAATTAGATCCCTCACTGCGTTCACTTAGTTCCCTCGCTACGCTCGGGATGACAATAATTCCGTTTTGTCAAATACCGTCGCACCATCTTGTTCTTTATGATTCAGTCTTTTATGGCGACGGCTCGGGAACCTTTGCACCCGTCGCTACAAAAATAAAATAGTTTTTGGAGACTTTGGGCGACGGGTAGTATTAATAAAGCATAAATTGTCATCCCGAGCGTAGCGAGGGAACTAAGAACCAACCTAATTTGTCATCCCGAACGGAAGTAAGGGGTCTGATTCTCTATCATTAATTCATATACATAACCTTATATGAACTTACATGACTTATATGGTTAAAAAACTTATCATTTGATAACAAGCCACAAAGGTAATCAAAGCAGCTATTTTCTCAAAACTGATAAACATTCATAAAAAATAAGTATCTTTGTCGCCGAAATTATAAATCATAATACCCTTTTATGAGTCAATTAAGCACAGTGTTGGGGCAGTACGATGCTCCTCAGAAGGCAAAGGCGCTGGGTGTTTATCCATACTTCCGTCCGATTGAATCCGATCAGGATACGGTAGTTACCATCAACGGGAAACCCGTTTTGATGTTTGGATCAAACAGCTATTTGGGTTTGACGAATCACCCCCGTTTGAAAGAAGCAGCGATCAAAGCCATCGAAAAGTACGGCACAGGTTGCGCCGGTTCCCGGTTCTTAAACGGAACATTAGATATTCACATCGAGTTGGAAGAACGGTTGGCTAAATTAGTGCACAAACAATCGGCACTCGTTTACGCTACAGGTTTCACCGTGAATTCAGGAGTAGTACCCTGCATAACAGGTCGTGAAGACTACCTGATTTTTGACGAGTTCGACCATGCTTCGATCATAGAAGGAAAACGCCTGTCGTTTTCAAAACAGCTGAAATATCGTCACAACGATATGGATTCGCTCGAAAAACTACTACAGAAATGTGAGCCTGAAAAAGTCAAGGTTATTATAGTCGACGGTGTATTCAGCATGGAAGGCGACGTAGCCAAACTGCCGGAGATTGTGGCTTTGTCGAAAAAATACAATGCCTCCATCATGGTGGATGAAGCGCATTCACTGGGCGTATTCGGCAAAACAGGAGCCGGGGTTTGTGAACATTTCGGGGTTTCGGATGATGTGGATTTGATCATGGGCACTTTCAGCAAGTCGCTGGGAACCATCGGCGGATTTATCGCCGCAGATGAGAACATCATCAACTTCCTGAAACACAACTCCAGAACATTGATATTCAGTGCATCCATCACGCCGGCATCAACAGCTTGTGTTATTGAGGCATTGAATGTAATGGCTGATGAAAAATGGAGGCAGGATACGCTTTGGGCTAACACCCACAGGGCAAAAGAGGGTTTTGTAAAAGCCGGTTTTGAAATCGGGACTTCTGAAACCCCCATTATTCCGCTGTATGTAAGGGATAACACCAAAACCTTCATGCTGACAAAAATGTTGATGGACGACGGCGTATTTGTAAACCCGGTGGTTTCTCCGGCTGTACGCTCAGAAGATTCACTGATACGGTATTCCCTGATGGCTACGCACACTTTCGATCAGATTGATGAATCAATCCTGAAAATTACGAAAGCTGCCAGGAGCATCGGGGTGATAGAGTAAGATATATAGGTTGTCCTGTACAACTTTTTATAGATTTCTCACTACGTTCGAAATGTCAATCATAGTTTTATCTTTTGAGAGAGGTTAGCTGACGGCTAAGCCGCCAGCTAACCTCTCTCATCACAAATAGACTTAGATCAATGTCATTCTGAACGAAGTGAAGAATCTATTTTTTTGTTTGGGAGAACAACAATTTATTATTTCATTAAAGATGATTACAGTTTCGAATTTAGCTATTCAGTTTGGTAAAAGAGTTTTGTTTTCTGATGTAAACCTCAAATTTACAGCAGGGAACTGTTATGGTGTTATCGGTGCTAACGGCGCCGGCAAATCGACTTTGATTCGCATGTTGAGCGGCGACCTGGATCCCACACGCGGCACCATCCAGTTTGGTCCCGGTGAGCGCTTGTCGGTATTGAAACAGGACCACTTTGAATTTGATGAATTCACGGTAATTGATACCGTGATGATGGGACATGATGTACTTTGGAAAGTAAAAGAGGAAAAAGATGCCATTTACCTGAAAGCCGATTTCTCCGATGCAGATGGTATCCGGGCATCGGAACTGGAAGAAAAATTCTCGGAAATGGGCGGATGGAACGCGGAAAGTGACGCTGCAGCGTTGTTAAGTGGCTTGGGCATCAAAGAAGAGTTTCATTACCAGCTGATGAAAGACCTCAGCGGTATGGAAAAGGTTCGGGTATTGCTCGCCCGGGCACTCTTCGGCAAACCCGACAACCTGTTGCTCGATGAGCCTACCAACGACCTGGACGTGGAAACCGTGATGTGGCTGGAGAACTACTTAGCCAACTACGAGAACACCGTGTTGGTGGTTTCGCACGACCGTCACTTCTTAGATGCAGTCAGCACCCACACCGTGGATATTGACTACGGCAAGATTCAGCTTTTTGCCGGCAACTATTCTTTCTGGTACGAATCCAGTCAGCTTGCCCTGAAGCAACAACAAACACAAAACAAGAAAGCCGAAGAGAAGCGCAAGGAGTTGGAAGAATTTATCCGCAGGTTCAGCGCCAACGTGGCCAAGTCGAAACAAGCCACCAGTCGCCGCAAGATGCTGGAGAAGCTCAACGTGGACGAGATACAGCCTTCAACCCGTAAATACCCGGGCATCATTTTCACCCCTGAAAGAGATCCCGGAAATATGGTATTGGAAGTCAAAGGGCTTGGAAAAACCGCCGACGATGGTACCGTGCTGTTTAAGGATGTCAACTTCAATGTAGAAAAAGACGATAAGATTGTTTTTGTATCGAAAGATCCGCGGGCAATGACCGCCTTCTTCGAAATCATCAACGATCACGACAAGAAGCACGAAGGCTCCTTCAACTGGGGGATTACCATTACCCACGCCTATCTCCCACTCGACAACTCCGAATTTTTCAATACTGATTTGAATTTAGTCGACTGGCTGGGACAATTTTCGTCCGACACCACCGAATCCTTCATCCGGGGATACCTGGGTAAAATGCTTTTCTCCGGAGAAGAAATCTACAAGAAAGCAAGTGTACTGTCGGGAGGCGAGAAAATGCGCTGCATGATTGCCCGCATGATGCTCAAAAATGCGAATGTAATGATATTAGACTCTCCGGCCAACCACTTAGACCTGGAGTCGATTCAAGCATTCAACAACACGCTGGTAAATTTCAGGGGCAATATCCTGATGTCGTCGCACGACCGCGAGTTCATTCAAACCGTATGTAACCGCATCATCGAATTAACCCCGAAAGGCATCATCGACAAAATCATGGATTTCGATGATTATGTAACCTCGGAGGAAATCAAGGAAATCAGAGTAAAGATGTATAAGTAATTATTCTTTTGACCTGAAAATGAGCCGCGCGCGGCAACTGGTTTTATCATTGTGAAGAATCTCGAAGAGGTAGGTGTCCCCTGCCTCTTCTGTTTTATAGATTTTCACTTCCTCTCCAAACAGGATTTCACTCATAAAATTCACATCGAAACGTTTTACGCTTTTCAGGTTGTAGTGTTCAGGAGAAAACCCGTTGCTTATCCACTCCACATAACGCATGGTGTTCACGTGACGGTTGATGTCGATGTGACTATATTTCGCGCTGAAGACGTCGGTGAGTGCTCCCCTGCTTTCATTCAGCTTGAAGGGCTTATCGATTGGAACTGTTTCTTCTGAAGCAAAATCGCCAATATTATCCAGTGTAAATAAATCCTGCGCCCTGCGGGTATGGTGGTCAATCATAGCCCAGGTAGAAGCCGCGTATCCGACAATCTGCATCTCTTTATTCCGGATGCAGAAATTACGGGTCGTACTGGCCCTGCCGACAGTTTCTATCCATGTTTCGATGTGAACCGTTTCGTATTGCAAGGGAAAATAATCTACCTCCAAAGCCAGGCGCAGTAACACCCACGATAATCCGTTGTTGTTTAGCTTCCGCAACCCGAACCCATTTTCTTCAGCATTATACTGAGCCGCTGTCAGTAATAAATCAGTCAGTGATGAAAGCGTAATCTGACAATTGAAATCGACTGACTGGGGTGAGACTTCAAAGGCGTATGATTTTTTGGTGATGACCATGAATATATGTTGAGTTTCTATGTATGCAATGCAAACTTATATAAATTAATTAGAATGACAATGACTATTTGATTCCCTTTGACAACACACACGACGTAACCTTGCGTCACATCATAACGTAACCTTGCGTCACACCATGACGTAACCTTACGTCACGCCACAACGTAACCCTTCGTCACGTCGTCACACTTACCATAACATGCAGTTCGATACGCAGGAAGAGATATAAATGTTATCAGACTACTCTCACGATGCTGCTGAGCCTGTAACTGCGTGACTGCTTTGTATTGGTTGACGCATTGGAATACTGCGTCTTAATCTCCAGTTGATAATTGCCGGGTTCAACAGATTCAGGCAGGATAAAGACAATGTTTTTCGGAAAATTGGTTACGATGCGTTCCGGAGGAATATTGGTCACCTCGCCATTAGCGGTATTAATCAGCTTAATCCCGTTATCCGGACTATCGCCTGCAATTTTCAGTTTGGTTCCTTTCAGTTCGACCGCGTTACCACGGGTGATAGCCTCATTGATTATTCCGTTCGGCAGTTCCCTGACTGTGTTGATACAGGTTTTCACCTGTGCCACTCCACGGACATTGACTTCCACATCCTCCATCAGCCGGCTTAATTGAGTAGTCGGTGTTACCTGCAACACAAGTTTGTGCTCCTCCTTGTTCCATTCAGGTTTTTCAGACATGAATGCCCCGTTCACGGCGAGTTTGAACACGCCGGGTCCAAAATTGACAGAAGCGCCGTTTAGGAGTTCCTCCATAGCTACCTCCTGAAGTATTTCGATGGCCGCCCGCAGTGTCGTTGCATTCAACTCGGTCCTTCGCTTCACCGCGATATTTACCAGGTCATCCTCCTTCAGGAATCTTTTAGTAACAACTTTTCCAAAATACTTATTGCTGCCGGGTGTGATGGCAAGGTCGTAAAGTTCGACGAGTAGGGCGTTTTTGGGGGTTTTCATAGGGAAGTAGCTCATTAAGGGTTAAAATAATGATAATTGATTAGTGTTAGTTTTTACGGTAATAAGGACTTTGGTTAGTGACATAAAAAACAATATTATTTCATTGATTATTTAGGTTTGAAATCAGACTTATGATTTGGTTAGAGTAATTTATATGGATAATCAGCATCAGGCATTTCCAACAGTTTGTTAATTATGCGGGTTCGATGGCATTGAGCCGGATTTTTCTCAAAACAGGTAAGTGCTACACGGTTATCTGTTTTGATTAATTGTTGTATTCGCCGAATAGCCTCTGTGCTGCTTTTTAGGGTGTTAACCTCGTATCTTTCAAAAAGCAAATCATAATCATTTTGTGAGTTGAGTTGCTGACGTTGCTCCGACTCGATTCCTAATTCCGGAAGGTGTATGTAGCGAATACCAACTCCCTCACAGGCTTTCTGTAACTGGCCTTTCGAAAAACCGTACTTCTGACTGTAGGCGTTTCGGCGCACATCACAAAGTATCTTCACATCATTAACAATCAGTTTGTTGATATAAGTTTCGAGCGAAATGCCTTCATAACCTATGCTAAATAATCCTTTACCGGCAATTGCCAGTTTCTGTTGATTTACTGTAGCAAGTTCTTCAGCACTCAGCAGCTCAGCAGCTATAGAGCTGTTGATAGCATAATAAGGATATTTTTGATAGGTGTAACGGATAAGTTCTGTTTGCGATAATTTACCGAAATGTCGTTTTGTTTGTTCCAGTGCATCACGGTCAATCTTATCCAGCATCGACAAATAAGTACCCTTTTGAATCAGTTGTATATTGCGTCCGGATGGCCCTTCTGTTACAGCCAAATAACCATATTTTGCCATTGTTGCCAAATCCTGATTGGCCTGAAAAGAATAGCAACCATAACGATATGGTACAAAATCAAAAGCTTTCTTTTCTTGATTCCGGGTAAACAGAAACAGGTACTTTTGAAGGCTTTTGGCAGTTAATTGTCCGTCAAAGATTTCCAACAAAGCAAGGAGTATTTTACGACGATAGTATAGCATTGTGCAAAAGTAAGAAATTCTTGTGAAATCAGGTATTGTAGGCTTCCTATTTTTAGTACTCTATAAAAGTAGACAATTTTTACTAAAAACAATTATTTCACATTCATTTCATTCCAGTCTGATTGGAGCGAACATCCAGTCAACCCTGCCTTTAATAAATCAAAAGCTGCTTCAATTTCCTGAAGCAGCTTTTTCTATTCACGAATACAATTCAGATCACTCCACCCCAAACCTATACACACACCACTCCTCATACTTTTCCCCCGGTCTCAACACCGAGCTTGGGAAATGCGCGATATTCGGTGAGTTCGGGAAGTTCTGGGTTTCAAGACAAACGGAGTCCTGTTCAGCATAAGTTTTCCCATATTTGCCGGGTTGTTTTTCCACCCAGTTGGCGGTGTAAATTTGCACACCGGGTTGGGTGGTGAGTACATCCATTTTGCGACCGCTTACCGGTTCGTAGAGCGTAGCAGCCAACGCCAGTTCCTTCGGTTGGTTTTTGCGGATGGTCCAGTTGTTGTCGATTCCACGACCGGCAACATATTCGGGTGCATCAATCACATCTCCAATCACAACAGGCTGACGGAAATCGAAAGGTGAATTATCCACCGGACGAATTTCGCCTGTAGGTGAGGCGGTATCATCTAACACGGTATGAAAATCAGCATTGATTTGCAGGATGTGATCGCGTACAGTTCCGTTACCGGCGCCTTTCAGGTTGAAATAAGAATGGTTGGTCAAACCGATAACCGTAGGCTTATCCGTTTCAGCCTCGTAACGTATTTTCAGTTCGTTCTCGTCGGTGATGGTATAGGTCACGCAGCAATCCAGTGTGCCGGGATAACCTTCTTCGCCATCCGGTGACTTGTAGTTCATGCAAATACTGTTTTCACTCAGCTCAATTACTTCCCAAACCTTGGCATTAAAGCCTTCGATGCCGCCATGCAATGCATTGCCACCGTTGTTTTGTGCCAGCGTGTATTCTTTCCCGTCAAGGGTAAATTTGCCATCTTTGATGCGATTTGCAAAACGACCGCAAGTAGCGCCGAAATACGGTTCCTTGTCGATGTTTTCCTGCAAAGTATCGAATCCCTGTACCACATCTTCCATTTTACCGTTTTTATCCGGAACCATGAGTCGGATGATTTTCGTACCATAGTTGGTCACTTCGGCAGACATGCCATTTTTGTTTTTGATGGTGTAGAGTTTTACCTCTTTACCGTTGATGTTGATTGTTTCCATTTTAATATTTTTAAACCATATAAGTCATATAAGGAACATATAAGTTTTTAAATTTCAGGCAAAAACCGAAAAGTTTCATTCACATAAGTTGACTGACCTTTATAATATATATTCTCTACATTGAAGTTGATTAATAAGCCCATTGGAAGATCAAGCAATTTCATATAAGAAATGAGCTGCGCTTCATGAATTGGTAAAACCTGTTCAACAGATTTTAATTCAACTACCAACGTATCTTCAATTAGTAAATCACAGCGCAAATTAAGATCAAGATCTACTCCTTTGTAATTATAAGGAATTTTTAGTTCTGAATTGAATTTAATTCCTCTGATACTAAGTTCATATTCCAAACATTTTTGGTACACCTTCTCAAGCAGACCAGGTCCAAGTCTTTTATGAACTTCAATTGCAGCTCCGTTGACCCAGTAAACAAGGTCTTTTAAATATTTCTTAGTAAGCATAGGTTGTAAATGTGATAAACCATATAAGGCATATAAGTAACCTAAAAAGCTAAAAATTTCAACATCATCTGTTGATAAAAACAACTTTAAAATATTTACTGTTTTATGAATTTAAAACTTATATGTTCCTTAAATGACTTATATGGTTAAAAAGATTAAGCAAGTTTCGTTGCCCCATCCCCGATCTCAGCGATATAGAAATCAGGTTTGATACCGATGCGTTTTTCGTAATTAGCACCCACCTGCGCGATGAAGGTATCGATAGCTTCTTCTTTTACCAAAGAAACGGTGCAACCACCGAAGCCACCACCGGTCATACGCGAACCGATAACGCCATCAATCTTCCAGGCTTCTTCGGCCATGCAGTCGAGTTCCGGACCGGTTACTTCATAATCGTCACGCAAAGAAGCATGTGAAGCATTCATCAGTTTACCAAACAAAGTAATATCCCCTGCTTTCAGTGCTTTTACAGCATCAGAAGTGCGCTGTACTTCACCTACTACGTGGCGGGCACGTTTGTGGGCTACCGGATCGGTAATGGCAGATTCGATGCTTTTAAATTCAGCCTCAGTCAGCTCAGCAAGATATTTCAGTGGACGAACCGTATTAAGTTGTTCCACTGCTTTTTTACATTCGGCAACACGCTGGTTATAAGCGCCAGAGTCTAATTTATGAGGTGAGTGGGTATTCGAAATCACAATCTTAACCCCTTCGAGTTTCACTGGAACCAGTTCAAATTCAAGCGTATCGCAGTTCAGGTGCACCGCATGATCTTTTGCTCCGTTAGCCGATACGAACTGATCCATGATACCGCAATTCACCAATGCAAATTCATGCTCGGCTTTTTGTCCGATCAAGGCAATATCAGTACGGTTGAAGTTGGTTCCCAACTGGTCATTCAGCGCGTAAGCTGTAACAACCTCCAACGCTGCTGAAGAAGACAGTCCGGCTCCGTTAGGCACATTACCCCAAATCAGGATGTCGTAACCCTGGGTAAAAGTAGTCCCCCTTTTGATAAACTGCGCCATCACACCCAGCGGATAGTTCACCCAGGATTTATCCAGGCGGGTCGTCAACTGATCAAAATTCAGCGTAACAATTTCAGGTTGATTCAATGATTTGAAATTCATTACTTTTTTATCGTTCTTCGCCAACAACAGGTTGGTTCCAAAACTCAATGCACATGGAAATACCGCGCCACCATTATAGTCGGTATGTTCTCCGATCAAGTTTACACGTCCGGGAGCAAAATACATGGCTTCAGCCGGTTTACTGTAGGTCTTCTCAAAGGCAATTTTTAATTCTTGTGTAGTCATAATAATTATTTAGTTTGAAGTTTTCGAAAGGATGCGCAAAATAACAAAAAAATACAGTAAAAACATGTTCCGAAATAATGTTTTATAGCAGCGATGAACAATATGACCTAAATTTGGAACATTTTGACTAATTTGTGTTACATATTGACGAATACACACACTCTTCTGAAGCTAAAATTCAGGCAATCGCGATGGTAAACACGCTGATTGTAATATAATCTGTTTCCATCAACGCAATCATGCAAGCTTCCAGGGTAGAGCCTGTGGTCAACACATCATCCACTAACAACACATGTTTTTTATGAAAGACCGTTTTGTCATTCAGTGTGAAAACACCACTGGTATTTTGATAGCGCTCGAAGATATTTTTCTTTGTTTGCGTGGTGTTTTCTCTGATACGGATAAGGTGAGTTGTATCCACCGGTTTTTCCAGCATTTCAGCCAATCCTTTGGCTATCCATTCACTCTGGTTATAACCTCTTTTCGCATATTTTTTTGGATGCAGAGGAACGGGAACAATTACATCTACGGAACAAAAATCAGGAGAATTCAGCAGGTCTGCGGCCGCATATCTTCCAATAACCCGTCCGGCTTCCTTGTTGCCGCGGTATTTTAATTCGTGTAATAATTTTTGAAAAGGAGAACCTTTGTAAAAATGAAAGTAAGAAGTGGCGCGATATACCGGAACTTTTCCCCAGAATCTTTTCTCAACGGTATTGTCGGTTTCCATGTGATAGTGCGTTTTAGGTATTTCACGCAAGCATTTCAGGCAGATGATTTCTTCTCCGCGCATGAGACTTTCATTGCAGATGACGCACAAATTGGGGTATAACAGGTTCAGCAGGTTTGTAAACAAGGATTTCATAGTTCATTAATTTTTGAATATAATGTAATTATAACCATATAAGGCATATAAGTACATGTAAGTTAAGCAGTAGGGAGTAATCTGGGCAGTCTTAAACTACCACTAAGAAAAAAACAAATTCCAGATTTTGGGAATAAAAATAATCAGTCCGACACAAGCTGCAAATAAAGCGCTGATCAAAACCGCCCCGGCAGCCATGTCTTTCGCTTTCCCCGCCAATTCATGCCTTTGAGGTGAAACCAAATCGACTAAGTTTTCGATGGATGTATTGACCATTTCAGCGCCGAATACCAATCCGAAGCAAAGCAGGCACAGCATCCATTCCGTTGTAGTGATATTGAAAAACCATCCGGCTAACACGACCAACACAGCAACAACCAGGTGAATCTGCATGTTTTTTTCAGATTTAATCACCATGCGGATTCCCCTGATTGCATGTTTAAAGCTGTGTATCCGTCGCTTCATTTTAAGCTTTTACGCGGTTAAGATAAGATCCGTCACGTGTGTCAATTTCAATCATCTCGCCGTCACCGATAAACAAGGGTACGCGAACGGTTGCACCCGACTCAACAGTAGCCGGTTTCAATGTGTTAGTAGCTGTATCGCCTTTTACACCCGGTTCAGTATAGGTAATCCTCATTTGAACTTTTACAGGCATATCAGCATATAAAACCGTATCGGTCGAAGCATCCGAAACAACTTCCAGTATCATTCCTTCGAGCAGAAAATCAACCCCGTTGATCAAGTCATGCGCGATTGGAATTTGTTCGAAAGTTTCCTGATTCATGAAAATATAATCCTCATTTTCTTTGTAGAGGAATTGATGCGGACGGCGTTCAACCCGTACATCTTCTAATTTTTCGCCAATGTTAAAGCGGCGTTCCAATACGTACCCGTTCACCACATCTTTCAGTTTGGTACGCATGAAGGTGTTACCCTTACCCGGTTTCACATGGAGGAATTCGATTACGAAATACAATTTTCCATCCATCCGGATGCAGGTTCCGTTTTTAATGTCCTGAGCGTTAATCATAAAGTAAATTTTAGAATGATTGTCAAATCATTGATTTTCAAATTGGTTTGCAAAAGTAATAATTTTTTTTGAACCACAAAAGGCACAAAAGAAAAAGCCCCTGTACTACTACAGAGGCTTCAACGTGCACTTTAGTTTTATTGTTTCGAATTTATTTTTCGTTGCGTTTTTGCACGTTGTAATAAATTTTCATCTGGTTGCCGAGGATTTTGGTGAATCCTTTAACATCGTCGGCACTCCAGGCGCGGTTAACTTCGCCGTATTCGCCGAAATCGGTTTTCATCAGGTCGAACGGACTATCGACGCCAACCAGGGTATAACTCAACGGACGCAATTTAACGATGACCGTACCGCTTACGTTTTGCTGCGAACTTTGCAGGAATTGCTCGATGTCGCGCATCACCGGCTCCAGATACTGCGCTTCGTGCAGGAACATGCCGTACCAGTTACCCAACTGATCTTTCCAGTACTGCTGCCATTTGGTAAGCGTATGTTTTTCCAGCATCTTATGTGCGTTGATAATCAGCAGAGGAGCCGCCGCTTCGAATCCCACACGTCCTTTGATACCGATGATGGTGTCGCCGATGTGCATGTCGCGCCCGATACCGAATTTATTCGCGAGGTCTTCCAGCTTGTTAATCAGATTAATTTTGTTTTCATCTTTTTCTCCGTTGATGGCTGTAATTTCACCTTGCTCGAAACTAATGGTCACTGTTTCCTCTTCCGTTTTCATTACCTGACTCGGATAAGCTGCATCCGGCAAGGTTTGTTCTGATTTCAGGGTTTCTTTACCTCCTATGCTGGTACCCCATAGTCCTTTGTTGATAGAATACTCCATTTTGGTGAAGTCGGCCACGAAACCATGCTCTTTCAGGTAGTTGATTTCGTATTCGCGGGTCAGCACCATATCGCGGGTAGGCGTCAGGATTTTGATGTTAGGCGCCAACACGTCGAAAGTAAGGTCGAAACGCACCTGGTCGTTACCGGCTCCCGTACTACCGTGAGCCACACAATCTGCATTGATTTCTTTGGCATAGTTGATGATGGCCAGCGCCTGAAAAATACGTTCCGAGCTTACCGAAATCGGGTAAGTACCATTACGCAACACGTTTCCGAACACCATGTACTTGATGCTCTTCTCGTAATACTCTTTTGTTACGTCGATGGCTTTGTGGGTTTTAGCGCCTAAGCGGTAGGCCTTGTCCTCAATCACTTTCAACTCTTCTTCGCTGAAACCTCCGGTATTGGCAACAGCCGTATGTACCTCATAGCCTTTTTCTTTGGCCAGATACATGGCGCAAAATGATGTGTCTAAGCCCCCGGAGAAGGCCAGTAATACTTTTTCTTTCATATTATATCTAATTGCTTTTAAACCATATAAGTCATATAAGTTACATAATAGTCTAAAAAACTATCTTCATTTCTGATCATTAAGCTTATATGTAACTTATATGACTTATATGGTTTAAAAATGGTGTTATGATTTTTTTAATTTATTGGCGATACGCTTAACCGTTTGCGTAATTTGCTCTTTTGCTCCACCGGCTTTCTTTTTCTCCTCTTCCCATTTGGGATCGTAAAGCATACCGGTACACAGACAGTGTTTACGGTTGGTGCGTTGCAGGATGTCGTAATTCACACAACTTTGGCAGCCTTTCCAGAATGACTCATCATCAGTAAGTTCCGAAAAAGTTACCGGTTTGTAGCCCAATTCCGAATTGATTTTCATGACGGCCAAACCCGTGGTGAGTCCGAATATTTTTGCATTAGGATACAATTTTCTGGATAATTCAAAGGCCTTCCGTTTGATGCGCTTGGCGAGCCCTGCACCACGGAATTTATCCACAACGATGAGTCCTGAATTGGCAACAAATTGCTTGTTTCCCCAACTTTCAATGTAGCAGAAACCCGCAAATTCCTTTCCCGATAAAGCGATAATTGCCTTACCTTCTCTCATCTTTTCTGCAATATACTCCGGAGAACGACGGGCAATACCTGTACCCCTGATTTTTGCGGCCTCTTCTATGGTTTTTAAAATCGTGTCGACATATTCCAAAAAATTCTCATCAGCAATTTGGACAACAATACTATCTTTTTTATCAGCGTTCATTTTTAATTAAAATTTTAAGCCTCTTTACAGAGTAAGTTCCGTTAACTTTTATTTTCCTTCAGAAAAAGTTATATCCATTAAAGTGAGTATCTGCTCACGTGTAACACCCTCGCGTGGGATAATAAGAATGGTGTCGTCACCGGCAATAGTTCCCAGAATTTCCACAGAACCTTTATTGTCGATGTCCCAGGCAATAGCAGATGCATAGCCGGGTTTTGTCTTCATCACAGCCAAATGACCGGAAAATTCAATACTCAGAACCGCTCCGTGCGAAGTCAGGTGGTTGAATGTTCCCTGCGGACTGATTGTTTTTGTAATCGGAGGCAAGACATACTTGTAAGTCCCGTTTGTCAGCGGGGTCTTTGCCACTTTCAGCAGTTTAAGGTCACGCGAAAGCGTTGCTTGTGTGACGTTCAGTTTACGTTCGGCCAATAAATTCAACAATTCCTCCTGACTTCCGACAACTGTCGAGCGAAGGAGTTCCGTGATGATTTGCAGCCGGTTTCTTTTGTTTTTCATAATGTTTGAATTGAGTTAGCTTTGTAAAACAAGGAGATAAATGTATATTTATTTATTAATTCGCTGCAAAAATACCAATAATTTGCATAATGACAAAATAAATTGAATAATTTTACATATCATTTATCTTTTAATCCCCGGGTTAAAACCGAACCCACCAAATTCGCCCGACCCCGGGTTGATTAATATCTAATCCCCGGGTTAAAACCCGGGGCTATTCACTATTCGCTAATTTTTTGTTACTTTTGCAGGTTCAAAAAACTTCAATAGGCATGTCCACACAGGGTAATATAATAGTAAAAGGCGCCAGGGTACACAACCTGAAAAACATAGACATTGAAATTCCGCGCAATCAATTGGTGGTAATAACCGGCTTGTCGGGTTCTGGTAAGACCTCACTCGCTTTTGACACCTTGTACGCTGAGGGTCAACGGCGTTACGTGGAGAGTTTGTCGGCCTACGCCCGCCAGTTTCTCGGCAGGATGAGCAAACCCGAAGTGGATTACATCAAGGGCATTCCGCCCGCAATCGCCATTGAGCAAAAGGTGAACACCCGCAACCCGCGATCGACAGTAGGCACTTCCACCGAAATTTACGAATACATCAAACTGTTGTTTGCCCGTATTGGCAACACTTATTCGCCGGTTTCCGGTTCCCTCGTGAAAAAACACGAAGCTGAAGATGTAATTGCAGCGGCTATGCAATTTCCGGAGGGTACCCGTATCATGATGCTGACTGAAGTTACACCGACTAGCGACAGAACCCTGCTGGACGAACTGAATGCCCTGATGATGAATGGTTTCAGCCGGGTGGAAATCAACGGAGAAACCCTGACAATACAAGAATTAATCAACAGAAATAACAATTTCTCAGACAAAATTTACCTGATTATCGATCGTATGACGGTCGAACAATCGCAGGAAACCATCAGCCGGATGACCGATTCGGCGGAAACAGCATTCTACGAGGGTCGTGGCGCCTGCATATTGAAAGTGTATGCCGAGGATGGCATCCAACAATTACGTTTTTCCAAAAGTTTTGAGGCTGATGGCATAACCTTCGAGACACCATCTGTACATACTTTCAGCTTCAACTCCCCTATTGGCGCTTGTCCAACTTGCGAAGGCTTCGGGAAGATTATCGGCATCGACGAAGATTTGGTAATCCCGAACAAAGCGCTTTCAATCTACGAAGATGCAGTCGTTTGCTGGAAAGGGGAAGTCATGAGCGAATGGAAAAGGGCACTTATTCAGGTGGCCGACAAAATTGGATTTCCGATTCATAAACCCTATTACGAGTTGACAGATGAGCAACGGGAAGTGTTGTGGAGAGGAAACAAACATTTCGAAGGCATTGATGCTTTCTTCAACATGCTCGAAACCAATCAGTACAAAATACAATACCGGGTCATGCTGGCCCGCTACCGGGGTAAAACGGTTTGCCCCGAGTGTAAAGGCAGCCGGCTGAAGAAAGAGGCATCTTATGTGAAGGTATCCGGAAAATCAATCAACGAATTGGTGTTGATGTCGGTAGTTAAACTGAAAGATTTCTTTGATAATATCGAACTGGACGAACACGATGCCGCCATCGCGAAACGGTTATTGCTCGAAATCAACAAACGGCTGCAATTTCTGCTGGATGTAGGACTGGGCTACCTGACCCTGAACCGGCTATCGAACAGCCTGTCGGGTGGTGAAAGTCAGCGCATCAACTTAGTCACTTCGCTGGGTAGCAGTCTTGTCGGCTCACTATACATCCTCGACGAACCCAGCATCGGTTTGCATCCCCGCGACACCAATCAGCTCATCAAAGTCTTGTTGCAATTGAGAAACCTCGGAAACACAGTAGTGGTGGTGGAGCACGACGAAGAAATCATGCGGGCAGCTGATTATATAATCGACATTGGTCCGAATGCCGGCAGAAAAGGCGGGGAGGTGGTGTATCACGGTAATCCGGCTAACATTGATCCGAACAATCTGCCGCAGCTTGCACAGTCCTACACCCTTCAGTACCTGCTTGGCAAAGAAACGATTGAAGTGCCTAAACCCCGGAGAAGATGGAATAATTTCATTGAAGTGCTGGGTGCCAGGGAAAACAACCTGAAAGGTGTGAACGTAAAATTCCCGTTAAACGTGATGACGGTAGTAACCGGAGTCAGCGGCTCCGGAAAATCATCGTTGGTGAAAAGCGTATTTTACACTGCGCTGAAAAAATATTACGGGGGTGTAGCCGACCGTACCGGTCAGTTTGGGGCACTAAAAGGCTCGATGCACATGGCCAAAGACATTGAATTTGTGGATCAGAACCCGATTGGCCGCTCGTCGCGTTCCAACCCGGTGACTTACATCAAAGCCTACGACGAGATTCGCAAGCTTTTCGCCGACCAGCAACTATCAAAACAAATGGGTTACTCGGCCTCTCATTTCTCTTTCAACACGCCCGGCGGAAGATGCGAAGAATGTCAGGGCGAAGGAACTGTAACCGTGGAAATGCAGTTTATGGCCGATTTGGTGCTCGAATGTGATCACTGCCATGGCAAACGCTTCAAACAGGATGTACTGGAAGTGCAATACCATGGCGTCAGTATCTACGATGTACTGGAAATGACGGTGAACCAGGCCATCGAATTTTTCTCGGCTCATGCCGGAAACACCGAAAAAAGAATCGTGAAACGGCTGAAACCCCTGCAGGATGTGGGGATTGGCTATGTCAAGCTGGGACAATCATCGAGCACCCTGTCAGGCGGAGAAAGCCAGCGTGTTAAACTTGCCTCTTTTCTCGCGAACGAGAAACCCGAGCCAACCATTTTCGTGTTTGACGAACCCACTACCGGACTTCATTTTCACGACATCAAAACCCTGCTGAAAGCTTTTGATGCCCTGATTGCCAAAGGACACACCATCATCATCATCGAGCATAATCCCGAAGTCATCAAGTGTGCCGACCACATCATCGACATCGGTCCTGAGGGTGGCGATAAAGGAGGCAACATCGTGTTTGAAGGCACACCCGAAGAAATTGTGAAATGTGAAACATCATACACAGGTAAATTTCTGCAGTGCAAAGTTTAATTACAGCCGAAATTAATTCAAACTGACATCCACACTTTCAGTTAATTGCTGAAACACCTCGTGTGGATTGGCATTGGCGAATATGACCGCCAGCATTGCCGGCGTACAGACATCCGTAAACCGGATGGCTTCATCTAAGTGCTCCATAAAAACCTGTTCAAATCGGCTTTCATCTTCTTCGTAGATATAGCTGATGCGAAAACGAAGCGTCCCGTCCTGCATGTTTAGCTCCCAGCACCCTGAGGCCAGGTTATTATTCAACAAGGTAATGAGAATAGCAATGCTATTCCGCTTCTTCGGGAAAATTTTCAGGGGAAAAACAGCATAAATAAACATACGCTTATGAATGTCGTGATGCAATTCGATGATGAAATCCAGGTTACAGGCTTTCATTTCGAATTTCAGCAGGTAACAACTTTTTTCCGGTAGTTCAGACATGCAATGAAAAACATATTTGTTTTTCCTGAAAATCATAGTTAAGGCGTTGGTGTTCATGTTGAAAAGATTTAGAAATGGTAAATTGTAAATTGTAAAACAAACGATGAGAATATGATTAACTATATCAGAGTTAAATTTGTATAGAAATGGTATCGTCAGGTAGCTTTCCAGAACATAATTAGCAAACACAATCTTAAATTCTTATAGTAAAAATACGAAATCTACTATTTATAACTTTATTCCTAATTTTGTTTTTATAACCCCATCCGGCTTATATCCATTCGGCAAATTAAGATTCCCTTCTATCCCAACAAAAAACTTATTGAGATCAACTCCAACTCCTAACATCAATCCAACCCCAAATGGATCTGCGTATGTCCTGATTATAGCATAATCAGTGAACCCGCTTGAACTCCTCAACAAAGTTTCACCGCCGGTAAAGACTGAAAAATAAGTTCCTGCATTACAAACAAAGCTATTTCCTCCGAAAAATGGGATTTTAAGTGCTACAGCGACAGGTAATTCAATAAAATTGAAAGCAGCCACACGACCAAGATCAAATGTCAGCGTTTGTCCCCCGATAACTTCAGATGTTGACCAATTGTTGTCGATTTTCATTGAATTAAATTGCATCCCGGTTTGTAAACTCCATGTTTTATTAAAAGGTATTCCGATTAAGTAACCAGCGTTAAAGCCCGGGAGAGAAGAGGCATTCAAATCAATACCATGGCTAGTACCAACTGTCAAATAACTATAAACCTGAGCATTTAGAACTATTGAAATTTGTAAAAACAAGAGTATTATTATTTTCTTCATACTACATATTTTCACCAGGAAGATGATTATTTCTTCCTGGTAGATTATTTAATTTATTATTGAACACTAATGGTCATCATACAGCTTGGACTAATCCTATAAATGTATTTTCCATCAATTTGAGTGTGAACAACATCTCGTGTATAGAAAACATAATTTACTCTCTCTGTAAATGTCCAGTCAAAATTGCCATTTGAATCGCGATGTCCATTCTCTGCAACATTTTTCACATAACTCCTACCTAATGGCTGCAAAGTTATGATATCATCCTTATTAGAAAAAGTTCCTGATATCGTCACGCCAACTTCTCCTACTTTTGGTATAGCAGCTTTTATGGTAGTGGATAATGTAATTTGATTACCACTATCATGTTCGTAAATTGACAGACCCTGCTCGATTAAATCACTGGACCAATTATAGTCCCATTCAAGATTAATCGGATACCATGCCCCTTTCTGCATTGTCTTTGCATAATAAACATACTTTCTGGGCATTTCAAATGTTTGCATTTGTGCAAATGTTCCAGTATAATTATTTGTTTGTTGATTCCAGGAAAACCCACTACCACTACGTAGAATACGAATATTTAAAGTTGGACAGAAAACACTACAATAATATTCTGATAGAAGAAATTTATTAATAGTCATGACAAATCCATCTTCTGTATCACTTTTAACTTTTCTTGGAGCCTTAAGTGGAGCGCTTGGGGGAGCTTGATAATTTGGTCTTGGAGCTTGATTAGGAATTAATATCCATACCGGATGCTTATCTGCGTATGATTGACAAACCTCTACTTCCTTAATTTCGCCTGATTCTGTTAGCAAATAACCAATATTAACTGTATCGTTATTCATTGGATCAAATGAGATTGCCGGAATGCGATTATTTTCATCGTATTCCTCTAAAGGAATTGGACAATTTAATATAACATCATTGGCAACCAAGAAGTTAATTAACGAATCCGGATTTGTGAATACCTCGGCATTTACACCTCCGATGGCATTTACTTTTCTTGGTCTGTTGCGGGTAAATGTATTTTTAAAATCGACTGTAAACTTGCTGGCATCAGGTTTTACTCTTAACGAACTTCCCGCATATTGTTGATTCTTAAACAAATCTTTGAACATAACCCTATCTTCAATATACTCTGATGATCCCGCAACAATAATATTGTTTATTTCTTCAAAATAACTTTTGTCATTTCTGATCATTTCAACTAAGATATTGCTTGTCACCTTTAGGGCTGTTTGCATTTTCTGATGTTCCAAAGTCGGATTTATTTGTTTCTCTTGTTGATTGATAATTTCATCCTGACAGGAATATAATGAGAAAAAAAGCGTGAATAAGATAAACATTGTTTTTTTCATAATACAATTTTTAATGAACACATCATATAATATGTTCTGTTTGTAAACTAAATTTTCCTTTTTGCACAATTTTATGCCCATAACTATTTTCAGGCTTTCGGGAGTTTGTGCTTGCTTCTCCCGCATAAGGTCAGATTAGGTGTAAACAACACATAAATCTGTCATACAGCAGTTGTTGCTGCTAAAACCTCCTTTCTTCAAAAGATGGTATTTTCAGGTAAATGAATTAAACCGGTCTCTTATACAACCTGTTTTATAACGTGCTACTAAAATGTTTTTTGAAAGTTTCTCTGACCAGATCGGCTTTAGTACCGGTATATCCTTTAAACAGGGCGCGTGAAACTGTTTTCCGGCTACAGTTGCAGAGTTTGGCCAACTGCGATATGTAGCCATGACGGGGTGGGCTGCTCAATTTTTCAGCTTCGTTTTTCATTATTTTATTTGGTTAAGATGTTTGTTTTACAGATACCGGTCATGCATTGAAAAATTTTTTATACATTTGCGGCAATGTCTCATAAGAGACATCTGCTTATTATCTGCTGCAAATATAATAGCTTATATTCTATTATGCAATATTTTTGGGGTTTTTTATTTAATTTTTTAACTAACTATGTCGAATTCCACTTCAATACGAGAAAGAATAGCAGAGTTCCTTATTCTAAAAGGAATCTCCAGGTATCGGTTTTATAAAGACACAGGACTCTCCAATGGCTTTCTGGATAAGCCGGGTTCGATAAACAGCGACAATTGCGAGAAGATATGCTACTGTTATACAGATATCAATCCGGAGTGGTTGTTGACTGGAAAAGGCGGGATGTTGAAAAACGATGAACAGACGGGAGGGTCCCTAAACAAGTCTGTTGAAGTGTTGTTGCAAAAAATACTGGAACTTTCTGCCGAAAACACGCTGTTAAAAAAAGAGAATGATACCCTCAGAAGCATCACCGGCACTGTCAATAAGGTCATTCACGTTCCCTTCGACGAAGACGATGCCGTTGATAGTATTGCAGCGGAACCTTCGGTGTAATTCCTGTTAAAACAACAGAAATACTTCCATCTATTTGTTTGTTCATAGAAATATGTCTATTTTTGCGTATCTGTATTCAAGAAACCTGACTGTGAAATCAAGCGAATTAAACAAGCTAATCCTAAAGAATGGCTGGTCTGTAGTGAGACAATCCGGGAGCCACATCATCTATGAAAAGAATGGCATTCGCTATGTCGTGCCTTTTCATGGAAGCAAGGAAGTAGGTAAAGGTCTTGAATATAAAATTCGAAAAGAGATGGAGTTGAAATAAATAACGAATATCAGGATGAAAAAGATTGAAGCAAAAATAGAAAGATCGGCAGATGGCACTTACAGTGTTTATTGTTTGCAAGAAAAGTTCTCGGGGATGGGAAATACCGCGGAAGAGGCTAAAAAAGACATGATTGGGCAAATGCAGTTTTTTAAGAAAACGGCACAAGAAATTGGTTTTTCATATCCTGATTTTCTGGACAACGAGTTCGAGGTGGTTTTTAAATTCGATCCTGATAGTTTACTTGAATACTATGCCGGCATCCTGTCTTTAGCCGGTTTGGAGAAAGTTACGGGCATCCATCAAAAACAATTATGGAGCTACCTGCACCGAAAATCGAAACCCCGCAAGTCGCAAATTGAGAAAATCGAAAAAGGACTGCACGCGCTGGGGTCGGAGTTGATGTCGATTTCGTTGTGATTTGAAAAATAATATTATCTTTGCAGCCGTTTCCGCCGGCTTCTTGAAAGATGCGGAACGTGTGCTTGAATAACCACGTAAAAAACAAGAAAAAATGAAAAAACAAGTTTCCGTTGCCTTTATGGCTGCCGGGCTGCTATTTACAGTATGCCTGATCGTTGCCAACATTATTGAACAAAAGCTAATCATGATCGGGCCCATTGAGGCCACTGCCGGATTGCTTATCTTTCCCATTTCTTACATTGTAAACGACCTGATTGCCGAAGTCTGGGGATTCCGCAAGGTTCGCCTGATTATCTGGTACGGTTTCTTTATGAATTTCTTAGCCGTTTTCGTGTTCCGGCTCAGCATCTGGGTGCCCGGATCGGAAAACTTTACCCACGGTGATGCCTTTGATCTGGTACTGGGAAATACGATGCGGATTACCATCGCGAGTTTTATTGCATTCCTCACCGGATCCTTCCTGAATGCTTATGTCATGAGTAAAATGAAAATCATGCAGAAAGGTCGTGGCTTTTCTATCCGTGCGGTTCTATCCACACTGATTGGAGAAGGTGCTGACTCGATTGTCTTTTTTATCATTGCTTTTTATGGCGTTATACCCAACAACGACCTGATCATCTTAATCGGGACACAAACGGCGATGAAGACTGCCTACGAGATCCTGGTGTTGCCACTTACTAATGTAATTGTAAAATGGGTCAAAAAGAAAGAAGAGGTTGATGTGTATGACGAGGGAATCTCGTACAACCCGTTTAAGATTAATAAGATCTGACATACCGCTTCACCCGGGGACATAATCATCAACTTGATTTGCTACCCGCAACTTCAGTGAAGAGATGCAACACACATCCTGGCCTGACTTGATTCTAAACTTGATCTGCTACCCGCAATTTTAGTGATATGCAGCCAAACAAACTTAATCATCAACTTTATTTGCTACCCGCAACTTCAGTGTTATACCAGCCCCAATCACCACTGGCACAACCACATTGACAAACCACAACCCAACCCCGGCCATTAAAATGCCGGGGAGGTTGTCGGCAAATGTGCCAATAACAAACACGGCCCACGAACCGCGTATCAAGGCTTCAGAAAGGGCGAACGAGGGCGTGAAAGTCACCAGCAGGTACATTACGGGTATGCATGTGACTGCTTGCATGAGCGATAATTCGACTCCGAAAAACCGCAGCATTAAGAAGAATTGGAAGCTAAACACGCTAAACCGCAGCAACGACCATCCGGTTATGACAACCATATCCTTGAATGTATAGTTTGTCAGTCCGCTAAAATATGTTTGAATTTGCTCACTCTTAATTCTTCGGGCAATGACCGGTAATACAATCAGGGTGAATAAAAAGAGCAGTAAGATTGCAATCAGGAACAAGATGTAAGTTCCGGATTGAACGGCTGACTGTTTCTGCATGAAAAACAAGATGGCAAGCGGAATGCCGGGCAGCAGGATGGCCAGATTCTGTGTCAGGCTGTTTACTGCCGCTAAACTAACTGCACTTTTCCGGTTTTCCGGTTGCAGGAAATGCATGCGACCCACGATATCGCCAAGCCGGTTAGGCGTTACAAACCCGGATGATATTCCGGCGAGCACTGCCTTGAAAGCATTACTGAGTTGCTGTTTTTCGAGGTAACGACTCACCTGCCGCCATTTCAGGGCTTCTGTCAACAAGTTTACCGGTAGCAGGATTAACACGGCTAATAACCAGCTAAAATTCGGCCAACCCATGTTTTTAAAAGCAGCTACCAAGTCGTCGTATTGATCAAACCGGATTATTTCATAAACCAAATACACAACGGATCCCGCAAAGAGTATCGCGGAAATGAGCCGGAAAAATTTGTTGTTATCCTGAGATGACCCGGGCATGTGAAGTATATTTTAAAAACATCACCTTACAATAACCTTGTAAATCAAACTATTTGCTTGTACCACGTAAACCCCGGGGCAGGGAACCAGAATATCTTCATCTCCGAAAATCAGCCCTTTATGGATGTTTCTTCCCATAATATCATAAACTGCAACCCGGGAAGACTGAACTGCTTTCACCCTGATTCCTCCATCTATCCCAAATACTGAAATGTCGTCCGCTTTTTCGGGTGCGATTGCAGTAGTGGCACAAACGGCGTTCAGACTTAAATTTTTTATCTCCCAGGTACCTGCAGTATCTGTAGTTGACAAATATTTGAAGGCAAAGCGGGTATTATCAGTCAAAAATTGCTGCGGAATATGAATACTTCCTGAATTGACAAATGTCCAGCTATTGCCGGAAGGCATAACGGGAATAGCCAATTGTGTCCAGGTTGCAGTGTTGGGATTTCCTTCCTGATAATCAGAGGATATCCATAAGGTATGGTTCGCTAACCTATCAGCTTCTGTCGGGGCATAGTTCAATGCATGATCAAACGACAGTATAGCCGATTGCATTCCGGACATATTGAATACAGGAGAAATCAACCAATCTTCATTTTCATTTCTTACACTGCTTTCAAAGCCTGACATATATGCTCCGTATACACTCCAACGCCATGCTTGTGTACCATTTACACTATAAGGAATAAAGCCACCCAGGTCTGATCCAAATGTTTCGGAAAATGCGATATTTTCACAATCTCCGGTTTCTGCGCCTTCAACCTCGAAGTTAAACAACGCGCTTATGGGCGTATGATCTGATGTGGTATACCAGTAACCTGAAATTGTATTGGTTGCGCTTACTTCCAGAAACGCACTGTTTGACACGTAATTTTCAAACAATTCATTTGTGATCACGATATTGTCAATCACGGGATTACTATAGTACGGATTCATCAGCCCTGAGGTTAATCCCCTGTAATTATCAGCATCATCCATGAAATTTTTGTAAGGCGAGTCTCCGCATTCATAACACTGAGAACCTGTCAGGTAATCATTAAAATCACCAATAACAACCATACGCCTCGTATTATAAGCAGTACCATCCAGCATCGCTTTTAATCCTTCGGAAGCTCCTTTCCGCCGGGTATAACTTGTTGTATCACTCATCGCCTTGGCATGAAGGTTCACAACTGTAAGTGGAATTTGGGTAGTACCATCCACAATATTTACATTGTATGAAACGGGATAACGTCCGCTCGACCAGTTGTAATAATAGCTATTACCCTGGCTGCTCATTCCACTGCTTAAAACAGAAGAACCAACCAATTGGATTTTAGTTTTTCTGTAGATAATCCCGAGGTTCTGACCGCAATTGTCAAAATAGGTGGCATTTATGCTCCCTCCCCACGCTTCACCCAGCTTACTCAACAAGGTATCGATTGTCGCATAATCACTACTTGTCCCCACTTCCTGCAAAACTATTATATCCGGCTGCATGGTTTTTATAACTGAAGCGATATTGTTTACCTGCAATCCATCGTCATCAGGACCATTAGTCGGGCAGCTCAGCCATTCTGTGTTTAAGGTGGTTACTTTCAACTGGAGTGTTTTTGCTTGTAGTTCAAAGTACTGGTTAAAAAACAAGCTTATCAGGAGAATGGATGTTAGTTTAATTTTGTATTTTATCATCTTCAGAAAAAAGTTTTAATTCACGACTCAAAGGTAAAAACTAAATCCCGAAAATGACAGCATATTCAGAAAAAATCTATCCAAATAACTTTAAACGACATTAAATGGCAATGATAGGCCTACTTTTTCCATACTCTATGTACCGTGCTCTTACCATTCCTGTCAGCGAACCTTATAAAATAGACTCCACGCTCTAAATCGCTAATATTTATTCTGCCGTTTGACACCTGCATAGTTTTCATCCGCTTACCCTCGATATTATAAATGGTAATAGAAGAGTTTTCATTCAAACCACTCACGAATATAAAATCGGAGGCTGGATTCGGATATATTTCAACTTTACAATCCCCGACAGCTTTTGTATCGGTTACAAAATACTCAACAATCTGCCCAAAGTCCTGCCAACCCGGAGCTGCTTCATACAGCACTTTTGTCCCAACAGGCACATATAATATACAGTTTTCAACATCATCCGGTCGGAATGTAGCATTTGTTCCGGTAGTGATTGACAGTGGGGTGCTCCAGGTCACTTTTACCGAGCTTAAAGAAGTACATACCGAGAAAGCATTGTCAGTTATGAAATTAACTGAGGCAGGAATGTCTATTGTGGTCAATGCCCTACAACCAGCAAACGCGTTGTGGTCAATGCTTTTCAATGATGACGGAAACGCTATTGCCGAAATATTTTCACATTGATAAAATGCATGGTAACCGATTGACTCTATCGAAGACCCCATGTCTACAGTCATCAGGTTGGTGCAATACGAAAATGCAGCAGGTTCAATGGTTACTAAATTATCTGGTAGTGTTAATTGCTCCAGCCTGCTACAGTTAGAAAATGCATGTGAATAAATTTTCTCTAATGAAACTGGCATGTTCACTGACCTCAGATTTACACAATTTCGAAAAGCTTCGAAATGAATTTCCTTTACCTTTGGCGGGAATGTAATGTTTCTCAATTCTGTACAGTTGGTAAAAACCTGCAACGCAAGCGATTCTAAGGAATCAGGCAGATGTATCGAGGTGAGATTGGTACACCCGTTAAAAGCTAAATTGCCGATTGAAGTAATCGAATCAGGTAGTGTTATTGTTATAAGACCTGTACAGCTTTTAAATGTGCCCGGTTCAATCTTTTTTATCAACGTTGGAAGTGTGACATCATTCAATGCCGTACAATATTCGAAAACAGAATATCCAATATAGTTAACAGAATCTCCGAATTGAATATCTGTTAATGAGCTACAACCCGAAAAAGCTCCATCGCTGATTGTTTTTACTGATTGAGGCAACACAATGGACTTCAATGAATCACATTGACCAAACAAATAATTGGGAATAACAGTTATCTGTTCAGATAAAACAACCGTGCTAAGCTTACTGCATTCAAAAAATGCATTTGGCTCAATTGTAGTAACGGAATTCGGGATGTCAATTGAAACTAATTCCCTACAATTATAAAAAGCACTATTCCCAATTTCTGTAACTGACGATGGAATTGAAACTGAGTTTAAATTTAAAGCTGATGCAAAAGTATTATTATCAATTCGTGTTACATCAAACGTGATTTCATTATGCGTTACCTGCGCAGGAATACTGATATTCCCCTGATAATCTACACCTCTGTGCCTGATGGTTTTTACGGTAGGCGTGTCATATCCGGTAATTTTATATCGAATGCCTGACGATATAAATATCGGCTCTGTCTCTCCTGTTTCAAACACACAAAACTCTTTCCAGAAATATGCGTTTGTGTATGGTGTTTTACTTCCAGCAGGGACTTCAAGTAAGCAGTCGGCCATGGTAATATTATAAAACACATACAAACCAATTGAAGCCGGTGTTGGATTGAGGACTACAATCTTTTCCAGTTTACTACAACCATCAAAAACATAATTTTCATAAGATGTCACTGTTGCCGGAATAGTTACTTTTGTCAGTGCGTTATCAGTAAATGATTTTCCGGCGAGGGCTGTAACCGTGTAATTTTCTGCTCCTACCAATACCGTTTCAGGGATAGTTATCTCACCGGTATATGCCTGCAAACGAGGCATGAACTTTAATGTTTTTTGCTCATTACTTATAATCTTATATCGCAAACCTTCCTGTTCAAAAATTGGCGCCTGTTGACCAGACTCATACAAAGCAAAGGTCTTCCAATTCGAGGCAGCATTGTATACTGCAAACGAACCTTCCGGGACTTCAAGTAATACATTCGCGATATTCACCGCGTTAAAAACATCACTCCCAATACTTACAGGCGTAGTTTTGTTTACCACCAGTTTTTGTAAATTCACATTTCCACTGAATGCTTTCGAATTGATGGCTGTAACAGAGGATGAAATACTAACAAACTTCAAATTCAGACAATTGCTAAAGGTTTCCTGATCAATAACAGAGATGCCCGATGGAATGTCAATAGTCTCCAGATTGACACTCCCGGAAAACGCAGCCTTGTCAATCGATGTTACAGTAGCCGGAATTACATAAATCCCGGTTCTTGCCAATGGATATTGCATCAGTCGGGTTTTGGTTTTATTAAACAAAACACCATCTTCGGAACAATAAGCAGTATTTGCAGCATCAACAAGTATTGAATTTAGCGACGTGCACCCATTAAAGCACTGCGCGTAGATATCTGTTGTTTTTGCCGGGATGTTCAATGTTTGAAGACTACTGCATCCTCCAAAAGAATTGGCACTGATGGTTGTTACATTAGCCGGTATTGTTATCTCTTGTAAACTTGTACAGTACCGAAATACTTGCTGTCCGATCGAGGTTAAGGAAGACGGCAAACTGACCGACTCCAAACCCGAACATCTTATAAACAATCCGGAACTTAACGTTTTAATACCCGTTGGTATGGTCATGGTTATCAATGATGAACAACCACTAAAAACAGATGAACCCAAGGAAGTTACAGAACCTGGGAGTGTAATATTAACCAAACTGGAGCAACCTTCAAACACATAATCTTTTACAGATGTAATGGTATTGGGTAGATTTACGGTAGTCAACGCGGCACAGCTCGTAAAAAGGTACGAATTTAATATAGTCACTCCCGAGGGAATTGATATCGTTTGCAAAGAAGTACAAGATCTGAAAGCTCCGTTTAATATTGTTGTTACATTTGCGGGAATATTCAATGTAGTCAGACCCGAGCAACTCATAAAAGCGTAATCCTTTATTGATGTTACAGTCCCGGGGATATCTATGCTTGTAAGCCCGGTACAATCTTTAAACATGCTGCTTGTTATGGTGGTCAGGTTATCTGGCAATGTAACTTCAATCAGACCTGTACATCCCGAAAAAACAGAACTCCCGATTGTTGTCACCGAATTGGGGATCGAAATTGAGGTAAGTCCGGTACATTTACCTATGATTTCATTCCCGATTTTAGTTACAGATGATGGAATTTCAAAAGACTTGATATTCGGACAATTATAAAATGCCGAAGATTCAATTTCCAGCAAAGTCGCCGGCAAAGTCACTGCGGTTAAATCCGTGCAGTTTTTAAATGCGTTAAGTGCAATTTTAGTAACCACATAAGTTACTGAACTATAAGTTACCATTTCAGGGATAACGATATTTCCCGAGTATATGGGTAGTTTAGCAATTACCTTTACTGTAGCAGGACTTGTCGTGATAACTTCATAATTTAATCCGTCAACTTCAAATGTTGTGGCAGCATGACTTTTAACAATGATTGTAAGGAACAATACAGGGAGGAAAATAATTTTCTTCATAATTCAGTTAAATTTTTCACAAAAATAAGTTGGATTCATAGTATATTTATCCATATAAATATGGATTTTATTTGTTAAAAGAAAATGACTGAAGAAATAAAAAACTGTGGATTAACCGATGAGTTTATGCCTCATAGCATATTTCATCAAGCCAACAATCGACTTCGAAGATGTTTTCTCCATGATTCTGATTCTGTGACTATCTACTGTTTGCTTGCTTATAAACAGTTTTTCGGCTATTTCCCTGCTCGTCATTTCTTGTAGTATTAGCCCCAGAATTTCTGTTTCACGCGTGGTTAGTTTGTTTTCTGAAACATCCTTACCTGTCTGATCTTGTGCATACAACAACTTAATTATATTGTATGTAAAATAACTCCCCTTTTCGATTACTGCCTCAATTGCTTTCAGGAGTTCATTTTTATTGCAATTTTTCAGCATATATCCATCTGCTTCACATTCAATTGCTTGTTTGACGAATAAAACATCGTCATGCATTGTAAGAAAAAGCACTTTAATATTGCAATAGCTCTCTTTTATTTTGTGACATAGCTCTATTCCATTGATACCTGACATGTTAATGTCGGTAATGACCAAATCAATTTCATCATGTAAGGATTGAATTACCGACCAGGCTCCCTCCCCGTTGATTGCAGTCGCGACAACAGATATACAGGGATGTGGCGTTAAAACACTTATAATGCCATCAATCACGATTTGATGATCATCTACAATCATCACATTGACTTTCTTTTCCATTCTCAGCAAGGGATTACAATGCTAAAACGAGTTCCTTGAAGGCTGTCCGACTGTAAATCAACCGTTCCGTTCATTTGACTCACCCTGTCAAAAATACTTCGTAAGCCTACACCACTTTTGCTGTCAAGATGATTTACATCAAATCCGACTCCATTATCTGATATCTCCAGTTTCATCTGATCATCTTCACAAGCTATAAATATAGCTAAACAACTTGCTTTCGAATGTTTCAGGGCGTTATTCGTTATTTCCTGAACAATGCGGTACAACATGAGATTCACATTCCTGTTTTCAGACTGATTGTTCTTCCGGCTACCTATCGTTAGATTTAATTGAATATCATCGCGAAGCATATTATGCTGTTCACAGAGATACTCAAGCGCCGGTATTATTCCTTTGTCGATATCTTTAGGATATAATTTACGGGATATGGTACGTACTTCCGTTGAAATATCTTTCAGCAAATCTGATATGGTTGAAAGTTTCTGATAATCCTGCGCTTCAACAAGTGAGATTGACATTTGGACAACTGCAAGCTTCTGATTAACACTATCATGCAGGTCTCTGGCAATACGTGTACGTTCATTTTCTTCTGTTTCCATCAGCATGGATAATAATTTTCTTTCCTGCTCAACCAACATCAGCTTGTTATTCTTATCTCTGTATTGAATTATAAAGTATAGAACAACTACAATCAATAATGTGATCAGGATAGTCAGATATAGTGCTGCACGCTGTACCTTCAGTTGAAACTTCTGCTCTAAAATCTGTTGGTTCTTTTTTGCCGATTCGTATTCGATGTTTAAGGCTTCAATTGTCCGGTTAATTTCAATGTTATTGATTTTTTGATGGGCAATAAAAATTGAATCCTTGTACTGCGAAAGTAGTTTAAAATCACCTGCATGTTGTGCATTTTGAGCAAGTGCTTCAAAAACCAATACTTTCTTATCTGCATTATTGCCTTTCGAAAATAAACCAAGCGCTTTGTTGTAATAATTGTCAGCCTCAATCTTATTCCCACTCTGATGATAAATGTCGGCAAGTAAAACCATATTTACCCCCATATTCATTTCAAAACCTGCAATTGAATCTGCCTGATATGATTTTCTACAATAGTACAAAGCGCTATCAATCTGCCCCATTGCTAAAAAGCACATACTCATATTATTATAAAAGGAGCTGATTATATAACTATATGTACCATTTCCATACTGTGCAATAATATCCCTGTCAATCAGCAATGCACTATCAAGCTTACCTTCACTTCCCGAGATGTTAGCTTTAAGATGCCACATACTCAACGCAACGGGGATGTTGGCCGAATCATTAATCACCTTGTCAATATATTCTCTGGCTTTTAACTGATTACCCATATTGTAATATGCTTTGGCCATATTACCGTATACAGCATTCAGTTTACTACTGTTTTGCAACGAATCAAAAATAGCTTCCGAACGAACAAAATAGTAAAATGCAGAATCAAATACTCCGGTAAGCATGTGATTAACGCCGATTGACATGTAGTTGGAAGCGCGCAGACTATCTGCTTCCGGTAAATGAGCAATGAAGGTATTCGATTCGAAAAGATTTCTGGTTGATTGATCAAAATTACCGGTTCGATAATTTAACCTACTCTGAATAACCTTTTTCAGGTGTTCGAGTAATGCTGACGACTCACGATCGTTGATGGAATCTACCCGATTATAAAACACCATGAGCGAATCATATTCAGCATAATTATAATTCTGTAGCTCATTGTACAGGGAATTAAACGTTGCTGTTGACCCATCTTCATAATGGTTTTTACATCCTGTAAAGTATAACAGGAAAACAAATTGGATAAAAAGCGTAAAATACTTTTTCCCCCTCGTAATTTTATTCATAACAAAAAAGGTTTAATGCGTCATCATAGCAAGATGATAACAATCGGCTCAAAAAAGCGGCCTCAAAACAACGTCATCTGCCCGGTAATCTCGTCAATAATTTTGCGGTTATCGGGTATTTCCTCTCCTACCGGTGGCAGGATATCCTGATCCGGGGAGCTTTCTGTTTTCTTTTTAGATTTTAATGGCTTTACTTTTTCCGTTACTTCTTCCGAATCCGTAGTTTCAACGGGTTCAGATTTAGGTTCAGAATCAGCTCCTCCATTATTTCCGTTTTCATTTTCATCTCCGTTCTCGTCGCCTCCGGTCAGGTCTTCTTCTGTTTCTTCCTGGGCATTGGAGGTGTAATTCTCTACCGGTTCCTTGAAACGAAGCGGCTCTAATTCATTCACCGTTTCCACATTAAAGGTAGTGAGTCGTTTACCTTTGGCTTTGAAACTTTTCACCCCGATGAATTCATCGGCATCCACGACTAAGGCTTCGCGGTATGCATCATTCCCTCCAAACACCACTTCAAATCTCGGGTAATCCTGATCGGAAAGTAAAATCAGCCTCGACTCCGGATTCTCGCCCAGTATGTTTTGTGGTTTCTGTGTTGCTTCTAACTGGAAGCGTTTCAGGTAATAGTATTGCTGATCGGCATCGTACAACACCAGCGACCAGGTTTTGTCGGCGTGGAATTTCTCGATGACCAGGATATCCTTCTCATAATGGTTCGTAAGGTCGAAGTTCGACATGTAATACTCCCCTTTCGATGAGATAATCAGAATTTGATCTTCGCTGTGGAACTCGCCGAGGTACTCGCCGCGCTTGTCGTAATTGAGGCGTAACACATCCCGGTCGAACCAAACCTCGCGTCCGCCTAAAGTGGATCCGCCTTTATGTTTCAACGCTATCTTGTAGATTTCGTTTTTGGTCAGGATATTTCCCTGCGACTGCCGTCCTTTGATCGCGATGTCGCTGAAGTCCTTTTCGAACACCAGCTTGGTGAGACGTGGCTTTGGTTTCAGCGTCACACGAATAACTTCCGCTTCAGCATTCGGATTCGAAGTAAAATACATGATCTTCGACCCGGTCGTTCCTTGTGTCACATCGTATTCTTTGTCACGGGTAATGCCATTCACGGCAAAACGCTTGATGTAATACGGTCCGGCTTTGCCATGCTTATACACCACGTTGTACACGGTGCGACGGTCGTTCTTTCGGAACACATTCACGTACAGGATATTTTTCCCAACGAATAGTTTATCCGCCACTTTTACTACCTTATATTTTCCATCTTTGAAGAAGATGATGACATCGTCCATGTCGGAGCAGTTGCAAATGAACTCGTCTTTTCTCAGCGAAGTACCAATGAAACCCTCTTCGTAGTTGACATACAGTTTTTCATTGGCTTCCACCACCTTGGTCGCCACGATGGTTTCGAAATTCCGTATCTCAGTTCTTCTCGGGTAATTTTTCCCGTATTTATTTTTCAGACTCTCGTACCAGAAAATCGTATAATCAACCAGATGATCTAGTTCATACTGAACCTCCTTGATTTTCTTCTGTAAATTGATGAGGATTTCATCCGCCTTATCCGAATCGAATTTCGTGATACGCATCATCTTAATTTCCAACAACTTCAGGATATCCTCCCGAACCACTTCCCGGATAAAATCTTTCTTAAATGGCTCTAATCTTTTGTCAATATGTGCCACCACAGCATCCTGCGTCGTACTATCCTCAAATCCTTTATCCTTATAAATCCTGTTTTCAATGAATATCTTTTCAAGCGAAGTAAAGAACAATTGCTCTTCCAACTCTCCCTTTTGAATCCGGAGTTCCAGCTCCAGCAGATTCTTGGTGTGGTCGCAACTGATGCGCAACATGTCGCTCACCCGCAGGAAACGCGGCTTTTTATCATGAATCACACAACAGTTGGGCGAGATGCTGATTTCGCAATCGGTGAAAGCATACAGCGCATCAATCGTTTTATCCGAAGAAGCTCCTGCCTGCAAATGTACCAGAATTTCGACGTTAGCGGAAGTATTATCATCTACCTTGCGGATTTTAATCTTTCCCTTTTCAGAAGCCTTGATAATGGATTCTATCAGTTTAGTCGTATTTGACCCATAAGGAATTTCCGTGATGGCCAGCGTTTTATTATCGATTTTACTGATTTTGGCGCGTATCTTTACCGCTCCTCCCCTTTCCCCATCATTATAACGGCTCACATCAATTGAACCTCCCGTCTGAAAATCAGGGAAAAGCATGAACTCTTCACCTTTCAGGTGGGCAATACAGGCATCCAGCAATTCATTGAAGTTATGCGGAAGAATTTTGGAGTTCAGTCCGACCGCGATACCCTCCACTCCCTGTGCCAGCAACAAAGGAAATTTCACCGGCAGTGAAATCGGCTCTTTATTCCTGCCGTCGTACGACAGTTTCCATTCAGTAGTTTTAGGATTGAAAACAGTATCTAAGGCGAATTTCGACAAACGCGCCTCGATATAACGGGGAGCGGCAGCACCATCGCCGGTCAGTATATTTCCCCAGTTACCCTGGCAGTCTATAAGCAGATCTTTTTGTCCAAGTTGCACCAACGCATCACCGATTGAAGCATCGCCGTGCGGGTGAAACTGCATGGTGTGTCCCACGATATTGGCCACTTTATTGTAGCGACCATCATCCAACCTTTTCATCGAATGAAGAATACGGCGCTGAACCGGTTTCAGTCCGTCGTAAATATCGGGCACCGCACGTTCCAGGATTACATAAGATGCGTAATCCAGAAACCAGTTCTGATACATACCCGACAGGTGGTATTTCGTTTGCTTATCAGCTATTTTCGGCACTTTATAATTAGAATGAACAGTTGCTGCATCCTCTTCCGGATTCGCAACACCGTCATTAACCGTCTCCTGTTCCATTTCACCATCCAGTATTTCCTCTGTACTCATAGAAAATATATTGTTATAGAGCCTTTTATTTTGATTATCTTCGTGTGAACCCACAAAAATACAAAAAAATCAGTAACTTTGCATGCCTTTTTTAATTTTAAAATTGCACATTGTAAATAGTAAATTGTAAATATAGTATGGCTTCTCAAGAGGATGTTTTCAAGAAATTAATTGCACATTGCAAAGAGTATGGATTCGTTTTTCCATCGAGTGAAATTTACGATGGTCTGGGTGCGGTGTACGACTACGGACAAAATGGTGTTGAACTGAAAAACAACATCAAGAAGTATTGGTGGGACAGCATGGTGCTGCTCAACGAAAACGTGGTGGGTATCGATGCCGCCATTTTCATGCACCCTACCACCTGGAAAGCTTCGGGTCACGTGGATGCGTTCAACGACCCGCTTATCGACAACAAAGACAGCAAAAAAAGGTATCGCGCCGATGTGCTGATTGAAGAGTTGCTGGCAAAATACGATGATAAAATTCAGAAAGAAGTAGATAAGGCAGCCAAACGTTTCGGCGATAAGTTCGACGAGGCTGTTTTCCGTTCTACCAATGAAAGGGTATTGGAAAATCAGGCCAAACGCGATGAAATCCACGCCCGTTTCGTGAAAGCGCTCAACGACTCCGATTTAGCGGAACTCAAAGCCATCATCGAAGATTATGAAGTGGTTTGCCCCATCAGCGGCACGAAAAACTGGACCGATGTACGTCAGTTCAACCTCATGTTCTCTACTGAAATGGGTTCTACTGCCGATGGCGCCATGAAAATCTACCTGCGTCCCGAAACGGCTCAGGGTATTTTCGTGAACTACCTAAACGTGCAGAAAACCGGTCGCATGAAGATTCCGTTTGGCATCGCCCAGATTGGTAAAGCTTTCCGCAACGAAATTGTAGCCCGTCAGTTCATCTTCCGCATGCGGGAGTTCGAGCAAATGGAAATGCAGTTTTTTGTACGTCCCGGCGAAGAAATGGAATGGTTCGAACACTGGAAACAATGGCGTTTACGCTGGCACAAAGCCCTCGGGCTCGGCGACCATAAATATCGTTTCCACGACCACGATAAGTTGGCACACTATGCCAATGCTGCTACCGACATTGAATTCGAAATGCCTTTTGGTTTCAAAGAAGTGGAAGGAATTCACTCCCGTACCGATTTCGATTTGGGAAGTCACGAACAATATTCCGGTAAAAACATCAAATACTTCGATCCGGAGTTAAACAAATCATATACTCCTTACGTGATAGAAACATCCATCGGTCTCGATCGGACTTTCCTTTCAATAATGGCATCATCCTACACCGAAGAAGTCCTCGAAGGAGGTGACAGTCGTGTGGTATTGAAGTTACCACCGGTACTGGCTCCGGTAAAAGCAGCCATTCTACCGTTGGTAAAGAAAGACGGTCTGCCCGAAAAAGCCCGCGAAATCATGAACGAACTGAAGTTCGATTTCAAATGTTTCTACGATGAAAAAGATTCTATCGGGAAACGTTACCGCCGCCAGGATGCCGTGGGTACTCCTTTCTGCATCACCGTGGATCACCAAACGCTCGAAGACAACACCGTCACCATCCGTCACCGCGACAGTATGTTACAGGAACGCGTGGCTGTTTCATCACTTCAGGGGATTATCGGGGAGCAGGTGAATATGAAGAATTTGTTTAAGAAGATAGTGTGACCTTTTAAACCTGTCAGGTTTTAAAAACCTGACAGGTTTGGTATAGCAACGATATCATCTTCAAACCTGACAGGTTTCAAAAACCTGTCAGGTTTAATTTTAAAAACCTTTATTATTTAAAATCATGTTATCTGGAAAGTTTTACCACATCTACAACTGTGGCATAAACGGTTGTAATCTGTTTTGTACAGAAGAGAACTACGCTTACTTTCTTCATCTATACGATAAACATATCTCTCCAATTGCCGACACTTACGCCTGGGTGTTGATGCCTAATCATTTTCATTTACTTGTCAGGATAAAGGATCACTCAAACCTGTCAGGTTTTCAAAACCTGACAGGTTTAAAACCACCGCATCAGTATTTTTCAAATTTATTTAATGCCTACACGAAGGCCTTCAACAGAAGGACAAAACGACATGGACCATTGTTTGAAAGACCATTCAAAAGAAAAGTGATTGAAAATCAAAAATATCTGAGGAATGTGCTCCTGTATATACATAACAATCCGGTTCATCACGGTTTTGTGGAAAACACCTTAGATTACCCCTGGAGCAGTTATTTGAGTTGTATTTCTATCAAACCATCGAGATTGAAAAGAAACCAGGTGATTGGATGGTTCGATAACGCTGCTAATTTTGTAAATGCTCATGGCGAGCAGTTAGATTTAAACGAGATAGCGGACATTGCATATTAAACCTGTCAGGTTTTTGAAACCTGACAGGTTTGGGCTGGCATGTTATAAAGGTGGTGTTGATGGAGATTGTGGCGTTTTAAACCTGTCAGGTTTTTGAAACCTGACAGGTTTGGGGTGACATGTTTTTAAGCTGGTGTTGATGATGATTGGGACGTTTTAAACCTGTCAGGTTTTTGAAACCTGACACGTTTGGGCTGGCAACAGGTTTGAGGGTGGCAACAGATATTCTTGTTGAAAAGTTTTCAACAAATTTATACATTCTGGTTGTTACTATTAAATTTTATCCTTAATATTGCATCTTCAATAACCAGCTTATTACCAGAAACATGAGATTCAAACTGACTTTGACTGTAGAGAAAGAACCCTTTGGAAACCGCCTTCCGATAAACTACCAGTACGAACTATCATCATTTGTTTATGCTGCCATTCATCGTTCGGATGCTCAATATTCCACTTGGTTGCATCAAAATGGGTTTATTGCCGACAACAAGCAGTTTCGCCTGTTCACGTTCTCGCATCTCCATGTTCCGAAATACAACATCGCCGGTGACCGGCTGATGATCGAATCGCCCACTGTGGAGTGGCAAATTACTTTCCTGCCCGAGCGTTCGACCGAAGAATTCATCCGCGGACTTTTCTCCGAGCAGGTTTTCACCCTTGGCGACCGCCAATCGAAGGTGCAGTTCCGCGTTACCGGCATTGAACTGATGCCCGAACCCATTTTTAGCCCCGACATGGTCTTCACTACCCTTTCGCCCGTTTGCATTGCCCGGCACATACCCGAAACAAACCAAATATTCTACGAATCGCCCGACAGCCCTTATGCCCGCGAAGCCATGCTCCGCAACCTGAAAAACAAATACGCCGCTTACCACGGACACGAACATACAGGCTCCGACAATTTCGAACTGAAACTGCTTTCGACACCCATCTCGAAATTGGTGAGCATCAAAACCGGCACGCCCTACCAGACTAAAATCCGGGGCTACACATTTAGGTTTATGTTGAAAGCTGATGAGAATTTGCTGAAAGTAATGTGGAATAGTGGATTGGGTGAAAAAGGCAGCATGGGGTTTGGATGCGTGGGAAGGGGATGAGACAGAATTTTTGAGAAATTTGAGAGAAATGAGACAGGATTAACAGGAAAGAAAAAATAATAATATGGAAATACTAGATTTATCAATTCTTGAGAAGATTCCAGAACCGAACCTAAAGGTAATTCTGGAAATTGAACCCTTAGCTCCGCTCTCAATGGTGAGTGAGTTGCCCGGTTCCTACTACAAAACATTGAAGAGTCCCGACAAAAAAATGCTGTGTGGACTTTTTGAGAACATTTTAGGATGGCACATTGATTTGGCCCACCGAAAAGCAATAATAAAAGAACTCGCAGCATTGAGGAAGAAGCAAGCAAAAAAGAACCCACAACTGGAGTTTGTTGACAAAACAAAAGGATCAACTTATAGCCCATTGTTGATGGATTACTTTGATATTGATTTACCTGTTTATCCCTCAACAATTAAATCACTACGATGATTTGTGGAGCAGAGCATTTCGAAGGACTGATTCATATCGGCACACCTTTGGAACCAGATATATAAATACTTCCTTCATAGAACAATGGAGTAAAATCAAAGAAAGAGTAGATAGCGACACAAAAAGGAAATCTACTGAAAAGGAAGGACTAAAAGACAAACTATTCAAAAGGTATATTGGGAATTTCCCAATGTATTATAGCACCCCAACTAAAAGAGAATTCATTCAATTTGGTGGTAATTTTCAATTGAAGCTTTCAATTGATTCATACTTATTTGAGCAATTGGAAGCCCAACTTCAAATCACTAATATTGGATATTTGGGCAGTAGTGAAGGCTGGGTAAATGTAACCATAAAACAATTTCAGCTATGAATCATCCATTTATTAGATTTGCTCAGGCAATTGTATGCGAAAACAATAATCTTTCAAAGCCGGAGCTTATCAATAATGCTCACATTCGGCAAACTCTATCTAGTTCGATGGATACTTTTAGATGTATTCCGTCGGAAGCATTTGAAGGAAAAGAAAAGATAACCTACACCTATACCAACGAAGAAAGTGTAGCAGGAATAAAGGGGAAACCAGATTTTGGGATTTTTCTTTCGCCTCATATTATAACCACTGATGGTGCCGCAGGAACTACATGGAAATACATTAAAGAAGTTACTGAATTATTAGAAAAGGATAAAAAAAAATCATTTGGCGCATTGAATGCAACAACCCCAATGGCAGGAGATTATTTGAGATTTACTGAAGCCGGAGGTACTACAAAATCTAATGCAAGTCTAAATCTTCAGGAAGTTGCTTTTTCCTTAATATCAGTAATTACTCCCAATAAACCATCAATTTATACATGGCAAGATAGCTCTAATTTTTGTTTGATTCCAGACTTGCCAGATTTTGACCAATTAATAGATTTCATTAATTTTTTTAGAAGAATGTATGTCACAAAAGAACGTGATTTCTTTATTGGTCGCGTGTACTCGAAAACAACAGGCAAAGGAGAAAACAAAAAGTTGGCTTATAAACCTGATCGACCAAATATCTTTAAAGGAAACTTTCCCAACTCACCCAGAAGTGCAGTATTAGGTAGCGTTGCATTACTAGGTTCTATTGGAGAATTTACAAAAGAGGCTGACTCTTCTGTGCAAGCAAAAAGAGTTTTGGACAGCTTGAAAGGTGCAGCCATGTATCAAATAAAGAGTGGCGGAGCAAAATCATTCTCATACAATCATTATGTGATTGACATAGCAAAGCAAGGCAAGCTTAAATCTATCATTGACAGTCTGTATTATTCGAAGTTGTACAATCAAGAAAGTCGCTTAAGCAAGGATAATGAATATCAAAAGTTCGACCTGTTCACAAGTCGCTTCCTTCAATTATTTAATCATGCAGCATTTAAGGATTTTCTTGCCTTTCGAGCTGAATATCCTATTGAAGTAACAATATTGTTTAACACATATTTCATAAAAATGGAAAAAATTGATCCAACAATTGTATCATCAGCCCGTGCGTTGGGAAAATGGCTCAACAAAGTAGCCTATTTTACAGCTAAAGCTGAGGTAAAAGCAGGTATCTCTAATTATTGGGAGGAACTTCGCAGAGTTAAATCAAAAGCTTTGATTGAGTTGGAAAGCTCGACTTTCTCGGCAAAATCAGGCGATGCACTAATAGCGCAAGCAGTAACACGAGCGGGGCGATTATCTGGGCTCGACGCACCCGAAGCCGCTGCCCTATTTATGGAAAAAACGGCAAGCGGAGAGCTGCCTCTTGAAAATGCAAAAAACCTTCTAATTGCTTTCTCTCGCTTGATCAATAAAGCAGAAAAGAAAGAAGTGCCAGTTGAATTTAGCAACGATGATTCTGATGAAACAGAAACAGATGACCACAGTGAAGAATAAATTAAACCAATAAAATACAAATACAATGGAAATTAAAGGAATTTTAGTTACAGCTCTTGCCCCGTTTGAAAACCATATTGCAAACGGTGGCGAAAAATTGTTAGGCAACGCGTCTTCAATTAAAAGAAGGCCAGACGGGCGAGTTTATGTGTCGGGACAAATGCAGCGTCACGTTCTATTTTCTGCAATCGACCGAATAAATTCAGCAGATACGGCGAAAGGGGAAACCTTTGTTTCAAATGGCGATGGTATTAGTAATTTAATCGAGAAAGACTTGCGTGCTGATATGGGCGGTTTTATGCATCCTTCAAAAGGTGATTACTCAGGAAGAAGAACGGCTCCATTATCGGTAACACCCGCTGTTGCTGTTGGAGTAAGCGAAGTTGGCAGAGATTTACTTGTTCGGATACGCTTCGATCAATCTGAGGACGCAAAAGATCAGGCATTGGCGACAAAAGAATTTAGCGAATTCGATTTGATGCATATGAATTTCTTTTTGGATATTAGTGCGTTGAGTATCTCCAAAGCTTTCAAATACGAAAAGAGTTTTAATCTTGGAACAAAGTATTTTAAACATGCCGGTGATGACGAACGGAAACGCCGTGCTCGGCTTTATTTGGAAGCAACCAAATCGATGAACGACTATGCCAGCCAAGCCCGCAATGCGGTTAGTGGTGAGCCTCAAAAAGTGTTGATTGTTTTCGATACTGTTTTAAGTCGCAAAGCAAGCCGATATTTCGTTGCTGGCGAGCAGGAACAGAAAAATATCTTAGCAGAATTAGATGCCAGAGACGCTAAATATTTCATTGGCGATGATACAACAGAAAAAAGTGTTTATAAAGCTTATAAAGAAGCCTTGGCGTTTTTAGCTGCAAATCCACTTTATGATCCTGCAGGTAAAGATGCAAAGGTTGTAACATTTGAAGAAGCCTTTGGCGGTGAGTAATTACAAGTATCCCATATTAGCTAAGCCCTCCGGCATTACCCTTGAGCAACATACCCAAGGTGTCGTGTTGGAAGGAAAGTTATTGTTGGAACAAACGCCTTTTGTTGTTCAGAAATACCAAAAACGCATTGGGAAAAGTTTAGCAATTCGTTTGGAACGGGTGTGCCAATATCATGACAGAGGAAAGACAACTCACAAATGGCAAATTGCGTGTCAAAAAGATTACGATGCTTTTATTAAATGGCAATCTCAACATGGCGGCACATTCAAAGATTATTCAAGAACCGAAAATGCTGGCGAAAATATACGTAAGGCAGGAGTTCGACACGAGATTCAATCATTGCGATTGATCGAAAAAACAAAACTGCCGTTGCCTCAGCAGGTAGCTATTGCTGCACACCATGGTAAACTGGGAAACAACTTTGAAGAGCGTTGGACGAATGAAAATGCCGCTGACCTTTGGGGAACTTTTAAAAAGGAAAGTAATCGGGTAATTGAGCAATACTCGTTAGAACAAAGTGCAAAAACACATTATGAATTTGCGGGGCCACGAGGTTTGCTTCAGCTGGTTGACCATCGAGTAAGTGCAAAAGAAGAAGGAGAATCCCTGCCTCAGTTCACTCAATTTAGCTATCAATTTCCTCACAAAGAAAAAAGAGGTGTTCAAAGACTGATTGAGCAACATTGGGAAGATGATTTATTACTTGTCCGCGCTCCAACAGGAGCAGGAAAAACCGATGCGTCACTACTATGGGCGCAATTACAAATTGAAAACAAACGGGCAGACCGTTTGGTCATAGCCATGCCAACTCGTTTTACATCGAATGCTTTGGCAATTAATGTTGCCGAAAGCTTATCTGATACTGGACTTTACCATTCGAGTGCTTGGTTTGCAAAATATCAGGAACAAGTTGATGCTGGAACTATAAAAAAGCAAGAAGCAGAGAAGATTCATGAATTTGCGCGGTTGTTACAAACTCCAATAACCGTTTGCACCATTGACCATCTTTTGATGGCCTTGACATTGACAAGGGAAGATCATCATTTAATTGCTTTCAACATGGCCAATTCGTGCATAGTAATTGATGAAGCCGATTTCTACGATGATTTTACGCAAGCAAACATTCTTGTTCTTCTCGAAATCCTTAAATATTGGAATGTCCCCGTTCTTTTAATGAGTGCTTCATTACCTGAATCGGTTTTACCTTCTTATCAAAAACTTGGCTTTAAAATCGACAAGATTATTGAAGACACTTCAGATAATTCACGAGATCGGTTTGAAATTAAAACCATCAAAGAATATTCTGAATTGGAAGAAATCATCGATCTGCTCGAATTGTGTGTGGAGAGAGGGACTGCAATCGTTTATGCGAACACTGTTGATAAAGCTGTAATGTTCTATGACTGGTTCAAAAAGAGAAAGGCAAACCCAATTTTATACCACAGTCGATTCACAGAACCGGACAAAAAGGATAAGGAACAAGAACTTATCAATGCGCTGGGAAAAGAAGCTTGGGAAAAGAATTGTGCAAATGGAATAGCTATTCTAACCCAAATTGGCGAAATGAGTATCAACATTAGTGCTGATATTATGATTTCGGAACTTTGTCCGATTGACCGCTTGACTCAACGTGCTGGCCGATTGTGCCGTTTCGACAAAACAAAGGTTGGTGATTTGTATTTGTTAGTGCCACAAAAAAACAATTTGGTTTACCCTGCGCCTTACGGTGAATACGATCGAAAGATTAAGGCTTGGATTCCATGCGAAGCGTTTATAAAAACAACAGAAATTCTTGACAACACAAGCTACAGTGCTGAAAGACTTGTAAGTCTTCTAAATCATGTTTATGACGTGCAAGACTCTTTTTCTCCAAAAGCGATTAACAATGCTAAAAACTTGAAAGAGTATTTTTCATGGAACTGGTTGATTAATCCAAAACAAATAACAGCAACCGATGATACAGACACAAATTTTTGGAAAAGTAGGAATATTGCGCCACAGGATACTGTATTTGTCCAAAAACCCACAACAAAATTTTTTTACAACTATTTCAACTTTCAAAACTGGAAGTTAAATAATTCATTAGAATTACCTATTTATCTTATTGAGAAAGGAATTAGCAATCATATGATAGACTTAATGAAAATTACAGTAAAAGATGAAACAATTCATATTTATGTACTTAGAAATGGCTTTTATGATTCAGATTATGGTGTAAGATCTTATGATGAAAAGCAAATTTACCTATAATATCTTAAATTCATTAAATCCATTACCTTTCATTGTAAGAAAAGCCTCACATATACACCTTTTCTTACAATGTAAGGTAATATAAAACCACAAACAACTTAAACAAAAAAACGACTCAAATTCAAAGAATTGCAGTATCTTCGTACATTTTCACCAACAAAAATCCTGTCAATCCTGTTAATCCTGTCAAAAAAAAACCAATCATGTCCAAACCCGCGCTCAAAAAACACCTTCTTTCCCTCACCCGGGAGCAACTTGTCGAGACTGTTCTCGAAATGTATGACAACATAAAACCTGTCAAAGAGTATCTCGAGTATTTCCTGAATCCCAATGAGGAGGAAATGCTGAAAAAGTACAAGACCATCATTCAGAAAGAATTTGCTTTGGAATGGAAATACGCCGAACCAAAGCTACGATTCTCTGTGGCGAAGAAAGCCATTGCCGAGTTCAGGGCGTTGAAACCATCACCGGAAATACTGGCCGATCTAATGCTGACGCTTCCTGAAGTGGCTTGTGAGTTTACTTATAGCTATGGCGACATGTCGGAACAGTTTTACGACAGCGCGTACAACAACTTCAAGGCAGCATTAGTCTTCATACACAAAAACAACCTGCTCGATGATTTTAAACTCCGTTGTGTCGATTGCGTGAAGTGGGCTTCGGTTTGTGGATATGGATTCGCGGATGATATGGCGGAAATTTTTCACGAATACTACCAAACCTGACAGGTTTTAAAAACCTGTCAGGTTTAATAAAGTTCGTATCTTTGCACTTCAAATCTCAATTATTATCAACCATGGCAAAATCCCCCAAAAAACACATTCAGTTTCTCAGTCCGGAAAATTACATCCGCCAAAAAGCACGAAATCTTCCCATTTACAAATGCCTTATCAACACCAACTGGAAAAGAGAAGGCATGGCTCAAATCGCGATAGCCCGACAGCACACAAATGGCAACCTGACTTTCGGGTTGTACATGGTGGATTTGTTCTGTCTCGGGGTACGTGACACTTTTTACGGTTTTAACCGACCAGAAACTGAATTCGATGATTTAGTTTCGAAGATGACTGATGGTTTAGAAATGACATCAGTAGATTATGTGCTGATCCACAACATCATTTATGCTGCCATAGAATATGCCGAAGAACTTGGTTTCAATCCTCACAAAGATTATAAATCGATTACTCAATATATCCTGGAAGAAGACACCGATGAGATTGAATTGATGGAAATTGAGTGCGGGAAAAACGGGAAACCGCTTTTCATCAAGTCTGGCTCTTTCACTGAAGCCCAATCTAAAAGCATCATAAACCAACTTGAAAAAGCTGTTGGTCCCGGTAATTATGATGTGATATCCGGTTATCTTTATGATGATGAAGATGGAATAGATGAAGAAGATGAGGATATGGATCTTGAATATGATTATGCGTTGATCAAGAAACATGAAAGTATGTCACCTTCAGAAAGAAAAAAACTGTTTCTTGAGTTAACAAAAAATGACCCGACTGAACTTTCGGAAAATGAATTTAGAGAACTTCACATGCTTACCCAAACGATATATTTATATGATGTATCGGATGGGATTCGCGTGGAGCAATACTTCAAAGACCAGAAAATTGAATACGAAACACCTATTGATGAGGAGGATTATACGCCAGAATCAATCGGGATAGAAATTGATAAGTTTACACCAGATGAGTTGGATTGGTTCACCATAGAACTTGATGAACTGATACAAAATGAATCAAAAAAGAAAAAGGATTTCGGATTGCTGCGTGATAACTGGGGCAATTTACCTATTATTTGTTATCAGGAGTTGATTTGGATGCAGGAATACGATTTAAAAAATTATAGTAAGAAGTTACATGAATACATTACCCTCTTCCCTGAATATCCCCTCATCAAAATCCATAAACTAAAAACGGATATAATTTACAATGATAAATATCCAACCATTGAAGAACTAAGGTTTGAATCCTTTTTCAAAAATAGGGATTCGATAACTGAATACGAGATGTTTGAATATCAGATTCTTAAAATATTGTTGCTGAATGTTATAACTGATGATATCGTAAACAAGGCTGAATCACAACGACTTGTTTTGGGTGCAATAGATATTAATAAAGGATATTTACATTCGCTGGAAGCACTATTTTCAATCACACGGGTAAAAATTCTCTCCGATCATTTTCATCAAGCTCCCGAACGCAAACTTTTCGTATCAAAGAAAAAATCTGATAAAGCTTTTCAATTTAAAATACAACTTGCTAATATAAAGGATCCTCTTGTCTGGAGACGCATATTAATGCCTTCCAACGCTACTTTCGAGGATTTTCACGATGCTATTCAAATTGCTTTCGGCTGGGAAGATTATCACCTATTCATGTTTTCACCTAAAGGGTTCGGATCTTCTCCGGTCATCGAATTAAAAGATGAAGAGGATGACTTTGATAACCCGTTTTCTTCTGGTCGGGTAGAAAAATTAGATGCAGAAACGCTCACGTTGAGCGAGATATTTATCCATGAGAAACAGACTTACACCTACATATACGACTTTGGCGATAATTGGGAACACAAAATCACACTTGAGGCGATTCTTCACCAATCAATTGACACTCCTGTGCTCCTGAAAGGAAAAGGCGCTTGTCCGCCCGAAGATTGTGGAAGCGCATGGGGTTACGAGAACCTGAAAGTTGTGATGGCAAACAAAAAACATCCTGAACACAAAGAAATGAGGGAATGGCTTGGATTAGAGCGAGGCGAAAAATGGGATGCAGAAGAATTTGATTTGCAATCGCATCAGGAAGATATGGAATTCTTTTTCAGTGATGAACCTTAAGCTGATTAAGTTGAACTTTTTTTCGCAAGTAAAAACTAAAACGCTATGACCGGCACTCAATTCAACTACTACCAAATCTGTCACCGGAAACTCTGGTTGTTTTCGAATGGCATCAACATGGAGCACACTTCCGATCTGGTGTACGAAGGCAAACTGATTCATGAAACAACTTATCCGCAACGATCGGAGCGATATGAGGAACTGGAAATTGAAGGCATCAAAATAGATTTCTATGATGCACGTAACAAGGTAATCCATGAAATTAAGAAATC
>JAEWUM010000030.1 GCA_023459355.1 Bacteroidota bacterium
GGTCGCTTTTTAATCTTGTCGTATTGCATGATTCATATTGGTTAAGAATATGAATTATTAACGAGAAATATAAATCAATATTGTTGAACATCAATTGTATAATAAATTAATTCAAATAAACTCTAATGAATAAAATACTGCACATTTTTTTTTGGTTTGTGCAAAAGTAACCCAAAACTTTGTGTTTTCCAAATTTTTTTTGATAAAAAAACGATTTGCTCGTTTAACACAAATTGTCTATTTTTGCTAAAAAAAATAACCACCCATGATCTACAAAAGAATATTATTGAAACTCAGTGGGGAATCACTGATGGGAGAAAAACAATATGGCATAGATGAAAATCGCCTGACTGAGTATGCATCCCAGATTGCAGAGATCGCTGCTATGGGGGTGCAGGTCGGGATTGTAATCGGGGGTGGTAATATCTTCCGGGGACTCAGCGGAACTTCGAAAGGAGTGGACCGGGTACTGGGTGATCAGATGGGCATGCTGGCAACGGTGATAAACGGATTGGCGCTCAATTCAGCTTTACAGTCGGCTGGCGTTAAATCGAAAGTGTTGACTGCCATTCGCATGGAGCCGGTGGGAGAGTTCTATAGCAAACAAAAAGCCATCGCGGCGCTTGAAAGCGGAGAGGTAGTCATTTTGTCAGCAGGAACCGGAAACCCATTCTTCACAACAGATACCGGTTCTTCTTTGCGGGCAATCGAAATTGAAGCTGATGTGATGCTGAAAGGAACCCGTGTGGATGGTGTATATACCGCCGATCCGGAAAAAGATCCGAATGCTGTTAAGTTCGACGAAATCACCTACGATGAAATTTATAATCGTAATTTAAAAGTGATGGATCTGACCGCAACAACGATGTGCAAGGAAAACAACATGCCTATTTATGTATTCGATATGGATACACCCGGTAATCTGAAAAAAGTGATGTTGGGAGAGAAAATAGGGACGTTGGTTAAAAAATAAACCGTAGGGGCGTAACGCTTACGCCCGTATAGCGAATAGCGGAAACATGGGTTAGGGGGTTGCTTCGCTGCGCTCGCAATGACAGACCGGTGACAATAATAAAACATAAAACAAAAACATATGCAAGACGTAAAACCAATTCTGAATCAGGCTGAAGAAAACATGGAAGCAGCCCTGATGTTTCTGGATGAATCATTGGCTCACATTCGTGCCGGAAAAGCTAATCCACGTATTTTGGACGGTATCAGGGTCGATTATTACGGCTCACAAGTGCCTCTTTCGAATGTGGCTACCGTGACAACTCCCGATGCCAAGACCATCACGGTTCAACCCTGGGAAAAAGCCATGATGCCCGTAATTGAAAAGGCGATATTGAATTCCGACGTCGGCATTACGCCGATGAATAACGGAGAAGTCATTCGCTTGTCTATTCCACCTCTCACAGAAGAAAGGCGTAAACAATTGGCAAAGCAGGCAAAACATGAAGGCGAGGAAGCCAAAATATCTATTCGGAATGCCCGTCGGGATGCCATCGATAAATTGAAGAAAATGATTAAAGACGGACTTCCAGAAGATGTGGAGAAAGATGCCGAGAACGAAGCCCAGAAAGTTCACGACAAATACGTTCGTAAAGTAGATGAAATGCTGGCGGCGAAAGAGAAGGAGATTATGACCGTGTAATGAACTGAAAACGGAAAGCGGAAAGCGGAAAGCGAATTGTCCAACTTATGTGAAATACTTTATGTGTCATTTATAAGCTGTTTGAATTCGCTTTCCGTTTTCCGCTTTCCGTTTTCCGCTTTTCGCTTATTTAATCAGCATCGCATCCCCATACACGCCAAACCGGTAATTTTCTTTGATTGCCACCTCGTAGGCATGCATAATCTCGTCATAACCACCGAATGCAGCGGCAAGCATCAGCAACGTTGAATAGGGCATGTGGAAATTGGTAATCATTGAGTTTGCCGTGGTAAAATCATACGGAGGGAAAATAAACTTATTAGTCCATCCGTCAAAAGGTTTGATTTTCCCTTCAGTTCCCACCACTGTCTCAAGCGCGCGCATGACCGTAACTCCCACCGCGCAGATGTTTTTACCTTCATCATGGGCTGTATTGACTGTTTCAGCCGTTTCAGGGGTGATGAGCATTTGTTCCGAATCCATTTTGTGTTTCGTAAGGTCTTCAACATCAATATCGCGGAAATTACCCAAGCTCATGTGAGAGGTCAGGAATGCTGATTGAATGCCTTTAATTTCCATGCGCTTCAGGAGTTCGCGGCTAAAGTGTATTCCGGCGGCAGGCACCGAAACAGCACCTTCATTTTTAGCGAAAATGGTTTGAAAACGCTCTTCGTCTTCCGGTTCAACCGCACGGTTGATGTTGCGTGGTAGCGGTGTCTCACCTAAACGGTGCAGTTTTTTCTTGAATTCTTCGTGTGTCCCGTCAAAAAGGAAACGCAGGGTTCTTCCGCGTGATGTGGTGTTGTCGATTACTTCGGCAACCATCGAATCATCCTCACCGAAATAGAGTTTGTTTCCGATGCGGATTTTTCTTGCCGGTTCTACCAAAACATCCCACAAACGCATTTCTCGGTTCAGTTCCCGCAATAAAAATACTTCAATCTGAGCGCCGGTTTTTTCTTTGTTGCCATACATCCTGGCAGGAAAAACTCTCGTGTCGTTAAAAATAAACAAATCATTTTCATTGAAGAAATTGATAACATCTTTGAATACGTGGTGCTCAATATTGCCCGTTTTCTTGTCGATAACCATCAGCCGGGATTCATCACGGTGTCTGGAAGGATATTGAGCAATCAATTCTTCCGGTAATTTAAATTTGAATTTTGATAACTTCATTTTTTTACTTTTTATCGGATATAGCCTACTCTGTAGCCATATCCCTGTCCTTTAATAATTCATTTTCAATGTGTTCAATCAGTTTGTCGATTTCCATACAATCCTGGAGACGCACATCACCGATACGGGTACGTTCGAGCGACACTAAATGAGCACCGCTTTGCAGTGCCATCCCGATATCTCTTGCCAATGCCCTGATGTAAGTTCCTTTGCTGCAAACCACCCTGATTTTCAGCAGAGGAGGTGTGAAATCCAATACCTCAATTTCGTCAATTACCAGTAATTTTGATTTCAAATCAACGTCCTGCCCTTCACGTGCGTAATCATATGCTCTTTTCCCGTCGACTTTAACCGCGGAATATACAGGAGGAACCTGCCAGATTTCGCCTGTAAAGGTAGGAATTATTTTCCGAATAAGCTCCGGTGTGATATGATCTACCGGATAAGTTGCATCAACAGGCAACTCCTTGTCAAAACAAGGAGTTGTAGCGCCAAGCTCTAATGTTGCAATATATTCTTTGGTCTGATACTGGTAATTCTCAATTTGTTTGGTCGCTTTGCCGGTGCATATAATCATGACCCCCGTTGCTAAGGGATCAAGTGTCCCGGCATGTCCGACTTTTATTTTTTTTATTTTTAACGTTTTTCTTATTTTCCACCTGATGCGGTTCACCACGTTAAATGATGTCCAATGTAAAGGTTTGTTTACATACAATACCTCTCCCTCAATAAAATCCATTTAAATGCTCGTAATTTGTTTCAAAACTCTTTTTTCCTTTAATCTTCCCCTGAATATTTTAATCAATGCATATATACATGAAAGGAAAATCATATACCATAAACCATCCGGCACCGGGAGGAAGACAATATCATCCTCACAGGAGTCATCAATATTACCTCCGGGGTCGGGGAGGCCGGGAGAGATACTTCCTGAAAAAGGTTCTTCCAGAGACGCTGCATAAGGTCTTGAATCTTTTGATGATGTAATGCCTGATGCTGAATTTCTTGTTGTTGCTCTGAAAGATGTCATGCCTGTAGTTCCGCCGGAAAGCGTGCTTCCTCCACCACTTCTTGCTGATGATGACGCTGCATGGGTTGCATGTCGATTGTAAGAGGATTGTCCGTAAGCGTAATTTTTTTCACCAACAGTTGGGATACTGCCATTTTTGACACTCCCGGAGGTCGAAGAGAGCATACTACCCTGCGAAAGTGAAGGCTGTATGTTGTTTTGTACCTGCGGATATTCACGATTCCGGTTTGCGCTTTTAGAACGGAAAGGCTTGAAGTTCTCATAAGAAACAGAAGGTGTCAAAACAGTTACGCCATAGCTTTCCTGAGTCGATGATTGGTTGACTGTGATTATGGCAAAATAGGCAATCACCAGCACAATCATGAACAGGAGAAATGATATGAGTGTTTTATGATTCATTTTATAACTTGCTGAAATTAAATTGTGGTAATTTACCTAACCAGTGCTTTTTTGTTCACTTTTTTGCTCTCTGTTACAATCTCTATCAGATAAAGACCTTTTTGTACTTCCGGAAATGCAGTTACAATGGAAGCATCCAGTGTGAATGAATACAGCAGGTTACCCGATAGATTATAGAGACGGGCAACGCCACTTTCTTCTTTGTAATTTGTTACAATAATTCGTTGAGATTCCACCCGGACAGCAACATCATTTTCTTCACTTTTTTCTGATTCGGCAGGTGTTGTAATAATCTTAAAACGCTTTTGTAAATCTATATTACCTGGCGTGAAACTGTAGGTTGAACCATCTGCCGTGATATCAGTTACATTCTTTGTTTGTGCATCGTAGAGCAACAATTGCGTGTATTTACTTTCTATGTTGTTGTGTCTGAAATGCAGGCTATAAAGCTCCTCATTATTCAGGGTTTTGATGGCCAAATAGGTCTCATTTACATTGTTTGTAGCATGAATCTGGAAATTACCGGCATCCTGACTTGCGTAAAGTTGCAGTTTATCTGAAGCGATGAACTTTCGTCCGTCCCAACCATTGTCGTAAGCTGGTGTACAAGCCTCATCTGTAAACAACCATAAGCGATCGAATTGTCCTCCGCCATTTAAAGTAACGACAGAATATACATATTCAGGATTCTCTGTTACTGCTCTTCGGGCACGTTGTTGCTGGGTGTTCTTCGATAGGTTGCCATAATTGAAACTTACGGTTTTACCACTGACCGGAGGATCTTCTCTGTCAAGAACACCAACCATGAATCCCTGCATGGAAGGGATAACTGCCGTAGCAGCCGAAAATCCGGCTATGTTTTTCGGAATGGCTAAGTATTGTCCCGGAGCCACTGCGTCATCGTCATTCCATACCGAGACTGTACCATAGCTTGAATTATTCCGCCAGTCGTTGAAACTTCCCGTTGTAAAGAGGTAAACAGTTGCTTCCATACCACTGCCGAAAACCATGTCTTTTACACTGATGGCAGCTGTATATGGATTTGACAGCAAATGCCATCCCCTATAGTATGAGCCCGCGGTAACAGGTAATTCGCCCGTGTTCAGGTTGTTGTTTACTAATTGTCCTTCGAAAATGATTTTCTTCGGGTCAGGCTGTGTGATTTCATATCCTTTGAATTTTTCCAATTCATCAAAGTTGTTCATGTTAGTCCACTGCTTACCTTCTTCGGTAGTTTGTTTCGCCTCATCATAAATACGTACCGCGGAACCATAGAAGGTAGAATTATACGGATCCAGCATGTAAGTATGTACCGGTGGACCGAAGAACTGCCATTTGTATTTGTCGTTTCCGCAATCACATTCCTCGTCAATATAAGCTTTCGACCACATTTCAACCGTTCCGTACACCGGATTCGTTTCGTTGATAAATATAAATGAGCCGTTGGCAGATCCTTCTGCGGATTTGATTAAAATACGGTTTTGATTGTTTGTGTTTACACTACCGTTCACAATTAATGATTTTTCAACCGGGATAACCAACTTTTTATCTGTCAGGTTGATTAAACTTCCTATGGTTCTATCGATATCAAGATAAAGGTCGTTTACAGCGACTGAACCATAATTGGCGACGGTGGCATATTCAATATTATCCCCGGCTGCCGGAATATATCCACCTGTCCAGTTCGATGCTGTACCCCAGTCGGAACTATTCGTGCCAATCCAGAAATTCGTGGTGGGTAATACTGTCATTTCTATTGAATTGCTTGTTACAGGATTGTTGGTGGCACAAGTGATGCTGGACGTTAACTTGCAGGAAACTACGTCATTGTCGCTTAAGGTTGAACTGGTGAATGTAGGACTGTTCGTACCCACCGGGTTTCCGTTCACAAACCATTCATAAAGCGGACTGGTTCCCGGATTTACCGGAGTTGCCGTAAAAGTGACAGGTGTATTTTCCAGTATGGGATTTGCAGATTCACTGATGGTTAATGCGATTGTAACGTTAGGTGTCACATTAATTTCAACACTGTCGGTTGCAAACAAAACCTGCCGCAATTCAATATCATCAATCGCGAAGTCATTACCCGATGCTACTGTGTTTTGGTTGATTAACTCGAGATTAATTACAGAATTACTGCCGGCATTCGTGTTGTAAATAAATTGTTTGATGTCGCAATTTGCCAGATTAGCCGTGTAGATAGGACCAGCGGCAACTCCGTTGACATAAAGCTGTAATTGTGATGGGTTTGACGCTACAACGCTTTGAATCCAATAGGAGAACTCATAATCAGCATTAGGAATAACGGCAACACTTTGTGACCACACAACTACACCGGCCGTGGGGGAACCGTTGATTACCATTTGCAACGTGCCTGGGGCTGAGTGATCAGCACAACTGGAAAAATTACTATGTACTGAGCTTGGACTTGCTACCACCGTATAGGTTGCTTCAGGCCACAATGCATTTGATCCGGTTCCCGCGTAGGTGTATCCACTCCCGAATCCAACATCTCCGGCTTCAAAGTCACCATTGTATATGAGATTCCCACCGATAACCACGTTACCTGTTACAGAATAGGTCCCCGACATGGCTTCAGTTGCGTTTGTAAGTGTCGGGTTCTGTAATATTGAATAATAATTGTTCGGGCCTTCCCAGAAACGGTTCAGGATGTCGTCACCGGTGCTGGTGAGGTTAACGGTTGAACCGATACAATAGGTGCCACCTCCACCTGCCGAAACAAGAGGTGAAACATAGACTTTACCAACCAGTAATACATTGATGGCTGTTGCACCGCTGGATGTTATTTGCAGTGTTTCGTTATAATTATTAGCACTCAAACTACTTTTTAACCGGATGTAAATCAGGGTCGGATTTACCCTGCCACTTGTGCGGGTCAGGCTAATGGGTGTCGACTGAAAACCACTGCCGGATGTAGTCGATATTTCATAATTGGTTGGAGGCGTGATGGTAATGTCGTTAGTAAGTGATGATCCGCTTACAACAATGAATTGTTGTGTAGATGGACCACCGGCTGCTGCCTGGTAACCAAAGCCATTCATGGCAGTGGTGGAAGACATTAACTGAGCGGAACTGACTACCCGACCGCTACATGCCACACTTTTCGTGGTTGCGCCAGAAGAAGTTAAAGTTAAAGCTGATGGACCGTATACCGCAGTGCTTAATCCAATCGACATTCTGACATAAACCGTGGTGGGGTTTACAGTTCCACCGGATTGGGTCAGTGTTACAGACGATGACCAGGTGTTTCCGTTAAGAGATACCTGGAAGTTTGTCGGCGCTGTAGCTGTAATATTAGCTGTCAGGTTTGTTCCGCTTACTTCAAATGTTTGTGCTCCTGAAGGCCCCGATCCTGATGTGTAAATAAATGCAGGAAGTAAAGACCTAGAATTATAGATAGTCGGTGCCGGGTTAACGGTTCCGGTACAGGTAACTGTTTTCGTAACCGCGTAAAGTGACGATACCTGTACATCCTGCACATGAGTTCCCACGCCAAACCCGGGTTTCATCCTTACGTAAATGGTTGTGTTGTTAAGTGTTGAACCCGATGGGGTAAGTGATAAACTTGATGTATAGCCAGAACCCGATGATAAGCTGATGTCAAATCCGGATGGGGCTGTTAATATTACATTCCCGGCGAGATTACTTCCGCTAACTGTAAATGACTGAGATACTGAGGGCCCTTGTCCGTAGTCATAATTAAATCCGGTTAAGGAAGCTGGGGAAACATTCACAACAGGAGGAGTTGTTACCGTACCGTTTAAAATAACTTCTTTCGTTGTAGCAGCGGTTGAATTAACTTTTATGGTGTCAGTGTAACTGTTTAATGATAATCCTGCTTTTAATCTGATGTAAACAGGGGTCGGATTCAGGGTATTGCTGATTACCGGTAAAGTAATCAATGATACCGGTGTAAAGGATATTCCTCCAACTGTTGAAATCTCGTAATTAGTTGTCGGTTGCAGGGTTACGTTGGATATTAAATAATTCCCACTAACGTTAAATGACAATATATTGGATGGTCCGTGACCTTCAGGATAAGTAAAGCCTGAAACAGATGATACAGATGTGTTAACAACCGGATTGGCAGTTGCAAATCCAAAGAATCTGCTTGACCCGATTGCATTTGAATTCGTAATGCCTTTCTGTCCGATTGTTCCGAATAATGAAGTGTATGTCCCCGCCTGCGTTGCACTTCCTGAAACGGAATTAGACGGATTGATGTCGGTTGGTCTTGCAACAGAGATACCGGCATTGGTGAAGTTTCCGGCTGTTACCAACGACCAGTATTCAGTAGTGCTTTTGGCCGATAAAGAAGCATCGGTACTGCCGCCCGGATTGGCTGCAAAAGCTTCGGCACGTGCCGTGATGGTGCCCGTTCCGGTAGTTGGGTTTTCTAATGTGAATGGATAATAGTTCCCGCTTTTTCCAACCGGAAAGTTATACGATGCCGTAGATGAGAAACTGGCAGGTAGGTTACGGAGTAACGGCCCGTTTATGTAGGCTGTTGCCGAACCACCGGAAATGGCTGAAGCGGCCGTGTTTGTTACCGACAATAAGTTTGTTGTTGTCGTGTTGACAAGGCCACTTTGTAACGACAGGGTATTCGATACAGCTATAGCCGTTGACAGGGTAAAATCACCACTACTTTTGTTGATAGTCAGGTCATAAAACGTTGTCGCAGCAGTTCCCGATATCGTTTGGGTAGTATTCCCAATGATCAATACGGTGCCGGTTCCCGGGGTAAAGGTGCTGTTCTGGATAATATTACCTCCCAGCGATAAGGGGTAACTATTGGTTGTGAGTGGTCGTCCAATTGTCAGGGTTCCATTTACGGTTGTAGCTTCAGCGAGGTATTTGGTTCCACCAGTTGATAATGTCAGATTTGAATAGGTGGTAGCAAAAATGTTTTGATCTCCGTTTAAATTGTAATTCACAGTACTTCCCTCATTCAGATTATAAGTCGAAAATCCGGAAGGGAAATTACTGGAACCATTAACGTTGATTATTCCGGTAGAAGAAGCAGTTAAAGCAGATGTTCCTGCTAAAGCATACGTCCCGGTATTTAATGTCCCATGTATGGTGAGACTGCTCACTGTGGCATTGTCGGTCAGCGTAACGGTATGCCCACTTTGGATGGTTGTTAAATCATGTCCCCAAGTTGGAACAGCATTGGCAGCTGTCCACGTAACATTATCAAATGATTGTTGCCAGGTAGCAGTACTGTTCCAGTTCCCGGTTTGAACACTACGGAAGTATTTCTTCGCACTGACAGTCATACCGGTCATCGTTATCAGGCCAGAACCTGAAAGGGCAGTGGTTGAAATATCAGTAATATCAGTAGTAGGAATGCTTCTGTAACCTGCAGCGTTTCGAATACCCTGGTCTTTGTTGGTACCACCTGCGTCATATGAGGCTGTTTGTTGGATTTTTGCTGTCCAGTTGTTGCCAAAATTATTGATGGTCCATGCCGATGTACTTCTCGTGCGAATTGTACCCAGTATTTTGATGGCTTGATCGCCTGCCTTTATGTTAATCGCGGTGTTGAAAGAAAAAGTTGAAGTAGTTGATGTTCCACTATTGTAATTTTCAGTATCGAGCACAGGATTTGCCTGATCTACCTCATCGTAAACGGAAACATAAACCATGTTCCAGGCAGTAGTTCCCCCACTAATGGTGATTGACAGGGTGTTGCTGGTTGCTGCATCAATTCCGGCTTCATCAAGAAAATACAATTGTGAGTGTTGGCGGACATTGTCTGACAAATCACCGTCAACAGGAGTCAGGGTTTGACCACCATAAGTGATGGCTACACTTCTGCTTCCGTTATTCGTTCCCGATGTTACAACACCTACAACAAGTAATCGGTGTGTATCACTCCCGGATGCAACCGAATAGGTAATATCTCCAGGGTTAGATGTTCCGTTGAATAAAAGCGACCAGTCTGCGAGTGTTGCAACCTGTGCAGTGAGAGCCGCAGGAAATACAAAGCACAGCAGTGTTAACACTACTATTAAACGACGAAAAACAGAAAAAAAATTAGCTGCCGATAAGTATTTCATATACAAATTTTGCGTTCAAAGGTCGTTAATTGCTGTTTTTGTTTGTAATCATTCCAAAAATGTCCCTTAAATAATTCAGGCAAAGGTAAATATAATTTTCTAAATAACAAAAAACAGCAATATTTTGTTCAATTTAAACCATACTTAAATTTTGTCCTGTTAACAACAACAACAGGATGACTCCACCCACTATAATCCGGTAATATCCAAAAGCTTTAAAGCCGTATTTCGTAAGAAAGCTGATGAAAAATTTAATGGCAGCCATGGCCACGATAAATGCCACTACATTTCCAATTAATAAAGTAGTCAGATTCTCCGTCAGCATGTTTGAAGATGCGGGGTCTTTGATTAATTGCAGTAATTTATAACCCGCAGCGGCTGCCATCGTTGGTACTGCCAAAAAAAATGAAAATTCGGCCGCGTTCTTTCTGCTTAATTTGGTGCTCATGCCTCCTACTATAGTAGCCATCGAGCGGGAAACTCCCGGAATCATGGCGATACATTGAAAAAATCCAATTTTCAGCGCCCTTTTCCAGTTCATATCCTGATTTTCATCGGTTTTGTTAAACCATTTATCCACGAAAAGCATGAATACGCCACCCAATATGAGCATAATAGCTACTACCCAGATGTTCTCAAGCAAAGAGTCGATAAAATCTCCCGCTAAGAAACCGATAACAGCTGCTGGTAAAAAGGCAATCAGTAATTTCCAGTAAAAATCCATGGACTGAAAGAATCTTTTCCAATACAAAACAATTACTGAAAGAATGGCGCCAAATTGGATGTTAACGGTAAATGCCTTAACAAAATCCGAACTTTCCATGCCCAACAGATTTTGGGTTATGATCATGTGCCCGGTGGATGATACAGGCAGAAACTCAGTCAGACCTTCAACAATGGCAATGATAATGGTTTCGAATAAACTCATTTCGATTTGGGTTTAAACAGGATGGCAAAAATGATAAATATAAATCCGAAGAATGAAATCATCGGTCCCACGGTGATGCGTCTGTTGCTGAAAATGTCCGGATTGAACTCCAGTTCGGTTGGCGAACCTGTCATCAGTAAAAAACCGACCACGATGATAATAAACCCGATAGCGATGAGAACCAGATTGGTTTTCCCAAGCGTAAATTTTTCTTTATTTTCCATGTTGTTTTTATAAGTCTCCGGTCTCCAGTCTTCAGACTCCAGACTTCGGACATTAATATGTTTTAAACTGTTAAACTATTAAGTTATTAAACTCTTAAACTAAGCACCGTCATTTCGAGCGCAGCGAAGCAACCCCTTGATGTATCCTCACTAACCACTAACCACTAACCACTAAACAAAGTACATATCATTCGTCTGCATACGCAGGTACCTGCCAACTGCCGAATAGGACGACAAGGCAGTTAATACGATACCCAGTGTGATGACAATACCTGATACCTCGATTAATGTGGTGGTATGCAGGGTAAATAAGTTAAGTCCGATGTTGTTTCTGATATACAGCAACATAATCCCGAGCATACCCAGCGAAATGAGTGAAGCCAGGAAGCCGTTGGTCATCCCCCTGATGATGTAGGGTTTACGGATGAACCAGGGCGTAGCACCCACTAATTTCATGGTGTTAATCAGGAACCGGTTGGCATAGATTGACACCCGTATCGTATTGTTCATCAGCGTGATTGAAATCAGCATCAACAAAGTGGCAACAGCCAGCAGGATAAAACTGATGCGGGCGATGTTGTCATTCACCATGTTTACAATATCCTTCTGATAAGCTATCCGGTTAATTCCTTCGAAAACTTTCAGTTTGGACTCTATCACATCCACGCTGTCTTTGTTAGCATAATCTGCTTTGAGTTTGATTTCGAAAGAGGCCATCAGCGGGTTATATCCTAAGTATTTCTCAGGATCATCGCCCATTGTCTTAATATGTTCTTTCAGCGCGTCTTCTTTCGATATGAAATCGACGGATTTTACAAATTTGGATTTTTCCAGGTATTGGTGGATCCTTGTTGTGCCCGATGTGGTTATGTTTTCATTCAGAATTACTGATAAACTGATGTTTTCTCTGATTTGAGTTCCCAGATCACGTGCCACAAAAAGCAGTAGTGAAACCAGTCCGATTAAAAAGAGAACCAGCGACATGCTGATGGTGGACGTAAAGTGTACGTTACCGACACGATATTTACCTTTTTTACTTTCGTCGTTCATAAATACAAATTATTTATAGTTTCTGACTTTCTCCGGTTTTGTATTTCCGGATGAAAAATAATGCGATACATGCAATCAGCAGCAGGGAAGATATCAATGCGATTGTATTACCCATATTGTACGATTTGGGTTCGAATCTGAACTCAATCTGGTAATTACCGGCTTTCAACTGCATAGCCCGAAGCAGATAATTTACCCTGAAATAGGGCGCTTCTTCTCCATTGATATAAGCATGCCATCCTTTGTCATAGAAAATTTCTGAGAATACGGCAACCTGATCGGTTTGAGCGTTGAAGTCATACACCAAATGATTGGGTTTGTATGATTTCAGCCGGATATAATCGGTTTCAGCCGGTATGCCGGCCTGTAACTGCGCGGGTGCCACAGCCTTATCGATTACCAGTTCAGTTTTGGTGTTTATTTTGCCCAGCAACAGCATTTCTTCATCTGCATTTTTAGCTTCCACAATCTTATTCACGAACCAGGCATTGCCGTTGGCATAGGGATTCAGTAGCGGCTGACTGTTCGGGTCCATGATGATGTATTTCATATTCAGCATGTTCAGTACGCCCAGTTGCTGCGCGAGCGAGTCGAATTGTTCATAGGAACGGACGGTGTAAAATTGCTGAATTTCATTGGTAAGATGCAGATTGATAAGCTCCTGATAGCGACGTAATTTAGCCGCATTGTATCCTCCGATGTTTTTGTGGAAGTAGGATGGAGACGCATCGTTGAAGATGTTGACAGTCAGATTCAGTACGCGGAACTCGCTTTTGTCCTGCAAAATAAACTTATCAGCTTCCGTTGGTTTAATCAAATTACTGATGTTGCGTTTGCGACCGAAGTTTTCGTCGTTCAGGTAACGCTTGGCTACCGGCACTAAGTCAACGAGCATGAGTATTCCCATGGCTCCAATGACTAAGTTCTGTTTCAACTTATCTTTCAGGAAGAACCAGATTAGCGCGGCGGCGGCTACGATGAATAAGAGCGAGCGAAATGCGTCACCCTGCAACATGGCTTTCCGGTCGGCCGGAAGCGTTTCCGTCAGGAAAGAGAAATCAGCCTGATAAGCATTGGAGAACTGACTCGCGATGTGAGCATCCATCTCAGAAGTAAAATTACCTGCCAATGAAGGAATCAAAGCAAATAACAATGCAATGCCTCCGGTGATGGCTGTGCTGATTAACAGCGGTTTGACAAACTTCTTTTTGTCAGCTTGCGGGTTCAGCACTTCTTTGAGTGCCAGCATGGCAATCAGGGTAATACCAAATCCGGCTGCCACTAAGGTCATGGATACCGTACGGAATTTATTGTAAAGCGGCACATAATCGATGAAGATGTCTGTCAGCCACTGGAAGTTTTTTCCCCAGGAAAGCATGACGGTAAGTATAATCATCGGAACTAACCACCAGAGCAGTCTTTTATCTAAGACGAATAACCCGAATACAAACAAGAGCATGACGATTGCACCCAGATAAACCGGTCCCGATGTGCCGGGCTGTGTCCCCCAATAGGTGCTGAAACGCAGTCCGTCCATTATTTTTTCGATGTTGCCACGTCCGAATGTTTCGGCAATCCGTTCGGCGGTGTGACTGTCTTCGCCCAGTTTGCTGCTGCTGGCACCACCCATGTAGTTAGGTATCAGCAAAGTCATTGTTTCGTCAACGCCATAACTCCATTGGGTGATGTAGTCGCGGTTTAATCCTTCCTGCGAGCTTTGGGTGTCGATGGTGAGTCCGTTCGATTCACCCCGCATGGTATATTTGGTGTATTCGTTGGTTGTCAGGAGCGAAGTCGCGTTCATGCCGACAGCCAGTAAGGCAGCTGCAATGGCCAGTCCGGCCGACTGAAGAAATGATTTCACTTGCTTTTCCCGGATGCTGTAAATCAATTCCACAACACCAAAGAATAAAACGATGATCAGGGCATAATAAAGAATCTGGATGTGATTGGCCCGGATGCCCAGACTCAGGAAAAAGGCGGTAAGTATGCTTCCCGCTACTTTGTTTTGTCTGAAAGTAAGGTAAATGCTGCCCAGTATCGGGGCCATGTAGGCGATTGCAATTGCCTTGGTATTGTGCCCCGCTGCAATGATAATCAGGTTATAGGAAGCAAAAGTGAAGGCAATCGAACCGACAATGGCGAGCCACGGGTTCACTTTGAAATTCAGCATCAGGATGTAGAACCCGATGAAATACAGGATCAGGAAGAAAACGGTGATTGGAAATACCTTCAGCACATCTTCCACATACTTGATGAGGTTGTTGGGCTGCTGCATGGTAATCATATAAGCCGGCATACCGCCGAACATTGAGTTGGTCCAAAGCGTTACATCGTCGTGTTTTTCATTGTAATCGAGTGTTTCCTTAGCCATGCACATCCAGCTTTCGGAATCGTGACCGAGCAACTGCTTGCCTTCGAGCACCGGCTTCATGTATATGAATGAGATGATTATGAATAAACTAACAGCAACAAGGTGGGGCGTTATTTTTTGAAGCAGTGTTTTTTGCATACGTCAATATTTTATTTTAAAAGCAGATTTCGGGAAAAATCGTACAAAAATACATTATTTTTTCTCAGTTTTCGTCAGTTTAAAGGTTAAATATCAAAAAAACATTGCATTGGGTTATCCAGGATCAGGGCTTGCATGTCCGGATTAATTTCTGCAAAAAAATACTTACTTTTGCAATTCGTGATTCTCATTAAAAGATATCATTATTGCCTGGTAAGCGAATAGCGAATAGTGAATAGTGAAAAGTGAAAAGTGGTTAGGGTTCTCCCGAACCGTCGCCGTAAAGAACCTCTTCATACAGAGAAAGATAGTGCGACAGTATTAGACCTCTCGGAATGGTTGTCATCCCGAGCGTAGCGAGGGAACTAATGTAACTTATATGACTTATATAGTTTAAAAGTTTAAGGATTTAAAATAATGTTAAACAGTCAGATTATACAAAACATACGAGCCGATTTTCCTATTCTGGAAGAGAAAATTTACGGCAAACCTTTGATTTATTTCGATAACGGAGCCACCACGCAGAAACCGCTTTGTGTGCTTGAGAAAATAGAATATGCTTATAAGCATCTGAATGCCAATATACACCGGGGGGTTCACTACCTGAGTCAGAAAGCCACGGAGGCGCATGAAGAAGCGAGAAGCACAATCGCGGGTTTTCTGGGTGCGACGAAGCGCGAAGAAATTATTTTTACGCGGGGCACTACCGAAGCGATTAACCTGATTGCCTTTTCCTTCGGCGAAGCATTTTGTCAGGAAGGCGATGAAATAATCGTTTCCGTGATGGAGCATCATTCGAATATTGTTCCCTGGCAAATGTTGTGCGAGCGCAATAAAATGCAATTGCGTGTCGTTCCTATGCATGAAAACGGGGAGTTGCAAATTGATGCTTTCCGTAGATTGCTGAATGAAAAGACTAAGTTGGTGTCGGTAACCCATGTTTCGAATGTGTTGGGGACTGTCAATCCGGTTGATGAAATGATCCGGATATCACATGAAATGAATGTGCCGGTTTTAATTGACGGGGCTCAGGCGGTACCGCATATTCCGGTTAATGTGCAGGAGATGGATGCTGATTTTTATGTCTTCTCGGGACATAAGATTTACGGTCCGACTGGCATCGGGGTGTTGTATGGAAAAGAAAAGTGGCTGAATGCATTGCCTCCCTATCAGGGCGGGGGTGAGATGATTGAAAAGGTGAGTTTTGAAAAAACAACCTACAATGTGTTGCCATTTAAATTTGAAGCCGGGACGCCTGATTATATCGGATCTACAGCATTGGCAGAAGCATTGCGCTATATCAGTGATATAGGATTGGAGCATATTGCAGCTTACGAGCATGAATTAACGGCTTATGCAATGGAACGGTTATCCGCAATCGAGGGAATTCGTTTTATTGGAACTGCTGCTGAAAAAAGTGCTGTGATTTCGTTTTTGGTTGGTAATATTCACCCTTATGATATTGGGATGTTGCTCGATAAATTAGGCATCGCGGTGCGTACCGGTCATCATTGCGCCCAGCCTTTGATGGATTCATTGGATATCCCGGGAACGGTTCGGGCTTCTTTTTCGTTTTATAACACCAAAGAAGAAATTGATGTTTTTGTCGCAGCGTTGAAGAGGGTGGTGGGGATGCTAAGTTAGCGGAAAGCGGAGAACGGAAAGCGAATAGCTAATAACTAATAGCTAATAGCTAATAGCGGAAAGGATAGCTATTGTATGGCTTCCGTAGGAAGCATTTTTCAATAGCCCGCCAGTTTACTGGCGGGTATATTGAAGGTGAGGATATAAAATTAATCAATTGCCCGCCAATTTATTGGCGGATCAATAAATTATTAAAAATTTAAAAATAGAATATGTTATCAATCAACCAGGTACAGGATGAAATTATAGAAGATTTTGCACAGTTCGATGATTGGATGGACAAATACGCCCTCTTAATCGATTTGGGTAATGGTTTGGAACCAATTGATGATCAATACAAAGTTCCTCAGAATATTATTGAAGGCTGTCAGAGCCGGGTTTGGCTTACAGCAGAGCTGGATGGAGAGGGAATAATAACGTATAAAGCAGAAAGCGATGCCATTCTGGTAAAAGGTATCGTTGCTTTGTTGTTGCGCGTGTTCTCTGGTCGGACTCCGGATGAAATCCTGAATGCTGATTTGTACTTTGTTGAGAAAATAGGCCTGCGCGAACACCTTTCACCTACCCGATCCAATGGCTTGCTGGCCATGATCAAGCAGATAAAGCTGTACGCGCTGGCGTATAAATCGAAAATGGGATAAATAATTATGCAGGGCGCAAGCATTGCGACCCTACATAACTATCCATCTTATTGTTCAGGGCTGATTAATATCTTCTTCTGTTGTAACCGCCGCCACCGTTACCACCACGGTTGTTGTAGTCGCTTCTTTCGGTTTTCGGACGGGCAACATTAACTGTAATAGTTTTGCCTTCAAAGTCTGTGTTGTTCAATTCGTCAATGGCTTTCTGACCTTCAGCGTCATTTGGCATTTCTACGAAACCGAAACCTCTTGACCTACCGGTTTCTCTGTCGGTGATTACGTTTGCAGATGTAACTTCTCCATAACCTGCGAATAAATTCTGTAAGCTATCAGCACTGGTTCCGTAGCTTAAATTAGATACATAAATGTTCATTTGTTTGTTTTTTAAATTGTGAAATATTGATTGTTAGTCTTTTATCTGTGTGATGTTGACCGCGTTCATGCCTTTCTGACCGCGTTCTGTCTGAAATGTTACGATATTACCTTCTGCAATATCAGCCGGTGCAACACTGATGTGAAAGAAGTATTTCTCTGTGCTGTTAATGTCTTTAATAAAACCATATCCTTTTTCCGAATTGAAATGTTCAACTCTTCCTTTCATCAGCACTTCCTCCTGGTCTTCTTTTTTAGGCGTTGAAACAGAGATGTTAGCCACATCAATTTTTTGTTTCTTTCCCGGATCGGGTGGGGTGGTTGTGATGTTTCCGTTTTCATCTACATAAGCGATCATGTCGTCAAAGGATGAACTCCCGCCACTGGCTTTGCGCTCCTCTTTACGTTTCTGTTTTTCGAGTTTTTTACCCTGTTTTTTCTTTTCTAATTCTTTTTTGTTGTACGAAATTGCCATTCAATTAATAATTTATGAGTTCTTTATGCCGATATGGATACCGGCTGTAGTTTTTTTCCTGTTAGTTTTTGTATGTCCCGAATCATCATCGATTCCTCGGGTGAGCAAAATGTAAGGGCAGTACCATTGTTGCCTGCCCTCCCGGTTCTGCCAATCCGGTGAACATAGGTCTCAGCAACATCGGGCAAGTCATAATTGATTACCATTTCCAGGTTGGAGATGTCGATTCCCCTGGCTGCAATGTCGGTTGCAATGATCACCCTGGTTTTCCCTGCTTTGAAATTACTGAGCGCCCGTTGACGTGCGCCCTGGGTTTTATTGCCGTGGATTGCTTCGCAATGAATACCTTTTTTATTCAAAATCCTGACGATTTTGTCTGCTCCATGTTTGGTCCGTGAGAATACCAGTACCGATTTCTTTTCATCTTGTTTTAAAACAGAGAAGAGCAAATCGCCTTTGTTTATTTTCTCGACCAGATACAATCGCTGATCGATGGTATCGACAACCGAAGAAGCTGGTGCGACTTCAACCCTGACGGGCTGATTCAAAATTGATTTGGAAAGTGTGGCAATGGCAACCGGCATGGTAGCCGAAAAACAAAGTGTTTGTCTTTGTTTGGGTAACATGGGTAACAGACGTTTGATGTCGTGTATAAATCCCATGTCTAACATACGGTCTGCCTCGTCGAGTACAAAATGCTTTATGTGATCAAGTTTGATGTATTGCTGACTGATGAGGTCGAGTAAGCGACCCGGTGTTGCAATCAGGATGTCGGCACCTTTTTTCAGTTCGTCAACCTGCGGGCGTTGGTTTACTCCTCCGAAAATAACCGTATTCCGTAATCCGGTGAATTTGGCGTAGTCGGTGAAACATTCGTCGATTTGTATCGCGAGCTCCCTGGTAGGAGTAAGTATCAATGCCCTGATTTCCCTTTTCCTGTTTGTCAGCATGGGCTTGTCGAGCTGTTGGATGATGGGAATGGCAAATGCAGCTGTTTTACCGGTGCCTGTCTGTGCAATTCCCAGCAAGTCCTTTCCGTTGAGTACAACAGAAATGGCTTGTTCCTGGATCGGTGTGGGCGTTTTATATTGTTTATTTAATAAAGCCTTCAATATGGGCTCAGATATGTTTAATTCCTGAAATGTCATAAATGAATTACATCTTAATTGATAAAAGTGTGTTACGACAATAGTGTAATTCACCTTTCGCAACTGGTTGATGCAAACAAGAAAGCTGATGTTGATGTCGATTTTACGATGAGTAGACCTGCCGGATAGAGGAAGGAAAAAGCACAGTTGAGAAAGATTTCAATATAAACTTGGTTGTTTCGGCGACAAAGGTACGTAATTAAATTGGATTTAAACCTCAATTTGATTTTTATTTATTTATTGTCTATAAATTGAATATCAGCAGATCGGACTTCTATTTATGGGAAGCTCATCAAAAAGTCCATGTGTAAAATTGGTGAACTGTGGGTGATTAATATGTTAAGTACGAATATGGCACATTGATGCAGGAGAAAACAAAGTTGATGAGTTCTAACCCAATCATCAATTTGTCCCATATGTCCCATTCTGCTGTAAACCCGGCCTAAACACCTGCTTTTACCTCCTTTCCCTGTATTAATTTTGTCTTGTCAAAATCATTACACTGATCAGTACATGACGACAAAACAAATTAAATTATTCATTTTTAAAATTTATCTTTATGATTACTTATCAATTAAAAAGGAATCTGTTGGTTCCAGATGAATCGCATTACATTGCACGTGTAAAATCTTCAGGCGCAAAAACGCTCGACGATGTGGTAAAAAAAATGGTTGAAGAGGGTACCGGTTTAACCCGTCCGCAGGCGCTTGCTTATTTCGAGAAAATGACACAAATTGTCCTCTCCTTTCTGGAAGATGGCTGCTCGGTGAACACGCCCCTTTTCATTGTAAGACCTACAATCAAGGGTATTTTTCCAAATTACAGTGACATCTTTGACCCGGCTAAACATAAGCTGAGTTTCACGATGCGAGCCGGAAGTCGGGTGGAACCCAATCTGAAAAATATTGAACTGTCCAAGCTCAAATCGAAACTTCCGTTTGTCGATACCTTCTTCGATGGTTTCAGTCGTCAAACCAGTACCATCGCAACACCGGGTAATAATGCGGAAATCAAAGGGGATAGCTTGTTGTTTAACCCCGAAGACCCGAAACAGGGTGTGTTCTTCATCCCGGTTGGTGATCCAAATACTGAAATCAGGGCATTGTCTTTCCTGAGAGTTAACGCCAAGGATGTATCATTCATGATACCTCAACTGGAAGCAGGAAATTATATCCTGAAAGTGAAGACGGGAAGCGATGATGATGGCATGCAATGCAGTGGTGTGCTGAAAGTGGAATTAACGGTTTCTTAATACATGGAAACCATCCTAAATCCTCAGGAAGTCGGCAAGGGAATTGCCGACTTCGGTTTCCTGATAATGGCAGGAACCTGTTATCTGGTGTTTTCGTTTACCTTGTTTGTTTTCTTTATTAAATGGTTTGTTCGCATCATCAACAATATCATCAACAAGCAACAACAGGTACTCGAGGAAATCCTCGAGATGGAACAAAAACAAATTCACCTGTTGGAAGATGTTCAAGTAAGAATCAAACAAATCGCGTAAACCATGGCAGATATAGCATTATATGTTCCCTATCTTGATAAATGGGAAGACGGATATGTACATGATCCCGACGATCCGGGAGGTCTTACCTATATGGGTATTACCCTTAAAACCTGGCTGAAAGTTGGATTTGACAAGAATAATGATGGCATTATTGATGTAAATGACTTGCTGTTGCTCACACATGAAGAGCGGATTTATAAGGTTTTCAAACCCTACTACTGGGATGTGTGGCAAGCCGACCGCATCGAAAATCAATCGATAGCTGATTTACTTGTCGACTGGCTTATTAACAGTGGTACAAGAACAATCTCGATTGTGCAACAGCTGCTGGATGTGAAGAAAGACGGAGTTGTTGGCAGGCAGACTTTAGCTGCGATTAACAATCATCCCGATCCGGAAGCACTGCATGAGCAAATCAAAACAGCCCGTGTCTATTACATCGATGGTATTTGTGCGCGACGACCGGTGTTGAATAAGTTCAAGCGTGGGTGGAAATATCGTATTGCCGATTTTATGTTCGTGCCATGCGTATTGTTGTGTCTGGTGTTGGGGATGCTGACGAGTGGTTGTCGAAGTCATAAAAATGTATTGCAAACAACAGTAGTTGATTCGGTGGCGAGTGCAGCAATGACACGGATACAGACAGATGATATGTTCAGCAAGGTTCAAACAGACAGTTTAATTCACTGCGAATCAAAATATGACCAGCTTGTGGAAACATTAGATCTTGTGTTTAGCTTGACGGGCAATCTGGATACGATGGGTTCAATTAAGCCAATGCAGCTTTCGGGAGTTGCACAGGTCAGACGGGTGCAGCAATCCGCATTCATAAGCAACACGAACCATCAGCAAAACCAGATCGAACAATCCAGACATGTAACCAGCAAGGACCAGGCAACGAGACAAACGACTGTTCAAAATACATCGGTTACCAGTGGCCAACATGCGAAACCTCGGGACGATAAGTCCAGTTGCCTGGTTATGTTGGTACTGTTATTTTCCGGATTACTCCTGTATATATACTTCCGAAAGCGTTAACTACAACGCCTCTCAATAAAAAAGTTTGCCCCATAAAGGCAAACTTTTTTTTATCCCACCCTACTTTCAATCTTATCTCGCCCTATTTATGTTTGCGCTTCGACTGAATTCCGGTTGAGCATCGACTGAATCGTGGTCGTGTGTCGACTGATTTTTGGTTGCGCTTCGACTGAAATGCAATTGTGTATCGACTGAATTGTAGTTGTGTATCGGCTGACTTTGGTTAATACATCGACTGAGTTGCAGTTGTACATCGACTGACACGAGGTTGTACTACGTCCATGTCGAAGTCGTACTTCTCCCAGCTCACATTTCTCGACCAATAGTGCTCCCGGTTGTACCGGTCGACCATTTTCCTGAATTCGCCGGCTGTCATTCCGCAGTATTCCCTGAAGTTTCTTCCAAACGACGTGGTGCAACTATATCCACAATCATAAGCTATATTACTGATGAGTTCGTCGGTGTTCGCGAGCATTTCCATGGCAATGGCAATGCGGTATTCGAACTGGATGGTTTTAAAGGACTTGTTGCAACCCCGGATAATTAATTTCTTTATTCCTTCCACCGACATATTTACCAAATCAGCTAATGTTTGCAGGGTGATGTTTTCCCGGCAATGCTCCCGGATGTAAGTCAGTGCCTTTTGTAAGCGTTTATCCCTGAACTCGGTAGGAAAGCTGCTTATGCACGTGGCATTGAGTGTGTGTAGAACATAAATTTCAGCTGTTTTCTCCGATGAATAGTTGTAAAGGCTCATAGATAACTGTAAGGGTATTGTGCTCTTTGCCATAATGTTAAACAGATATATTGATTAGTTGTCTGCAAAATTATGCACTGTGTATTATATATGCAAGTGTGAGATGAAGGTTTATACGAATTGCGTGAATTTTTTTATGAATTGCGTCCTAAATTGACAAATTGCATGGTGTGAAGAGGAGTTTCAACTTGGCAATTCCTACCGAAAAAGCAAATCAGAACTAAGTACACGTGTGTATTTCAATAAATTGAAAAACCTAAAAATATATGTAGGTTTTTATATATATTTGTAAAATGCATACGTACTTAATTATCAAACAAATGTGACTGAGTAATAGGGGGTCAAACCGCTATATTATATGCTTTGGAAAATTTTACTAGGAAATGAATTTGAAATAAATACTTTAACCCAAAATGATATGGATACAAATAAATTAATAGAAAAGGAAATCGTAGAACTTTGGACGAAATATAGTGATAAAGAGTTCTGTAAATACAATCCACTTGCTCCGGAGAAAATAAGAAGAGGTGGATTATTGTTTATCGGCTTAAATCCATCAATCCGAAAAGATGCTGAACCTGTGGAATTCAATAAAAAACTTGAAAATTATGGATTTCCACCGAAGACGGATAAATATTTCGGAAAGTTTTGGGAAATCGCTGAAAAAACAGGATTCATAGATAATTGGTCGCATTTTGATTTGCTATTTTTACGTGGCGATCAAAAATTTGTCGAAAAAACACTAAAAGACATTGATAACCAAGGACATGTTTTTATTTGGGAGCAATTACAAATATCAAAAAAATTATTGGAAAATGTAGACCCGGAACTAATTGTCATTTCAAATAAATTAGCAGTGGAGTTTACTGGAAAAAATAAAATTGAAAAAAACGGTGAAGTTTTCGGCGAATGGATGAATTGTCAATTTGAACAAGATGGAAAAAATTACACTCTAAATGGAATTCCGGTTGTTTTTTCAAAGCAACCAAATCGTTTTTTTAGCAATTCAGAAATGGAAAAGTTAATTAACGAAATAGTCGAGATTAAAACAAAATATGATATCAATTAACATATAATGCGAATCAGGAGTTGAAAATTAGATCCCTCACTTCCGTTCGGGATGACAACGATTCAGTAAGGTCAAATACCGTCGCACTATCCTTCCATTTATAATTAAATTTTTTACGGCGACGGTTCGGGAACCATAGCACCCGTCGCTGCAAAAATAGAATAGTTTTTGCAGACTTTTGCCGACGGGCAATATTAAAGAAGTGAAAATTGTCATCCCGAACGGAAGTGAGGGATCTGATTTATTGGTTTTTGTGCGATTATGCTTTTTAAGACTATGCAAAGGTAAACATGTAATCATTACATTATGAAGAATAAGATTCTATGAGATGTTAATTTTTCTTTTGGATTTTCGGGCTAAAAAATTTGCATATACTTTTACGCAAAAAAAGCTATGAAAACAAAAACAGACATTAAGTTTATTCCTGAATTTAAAATTGAAAAAGATGAATTTGGTGTAGAATATGATGTAAACAATCAACGATTATTATCAGCCTATAAATTAAGCATTTCTGGGATAAAGCATTATGTTGTCAAAGATGGAACTAAGATAATAAGTGTAAAAGCCTTTCGCTCACTAAATGATTTAGAATCCATAGTATTGCCTGATAGTGTTGAAAGTATTGAAGACTGTGCCTTCCATAATTGTAAATCTCTAGAAAGTATACAACTGCCAGCTTCATTAAAATTGATGGGTAAAATTCCATTTAACAGTTGTAATAAAATAAAAGAAATTAGTATTGATGAAAACAACAATAGTTTCAAAATTGAGAGTGAATTTCTTCTGTCAAAAGATGGTACGAAATTAATCTATTCAATCCCTGGTCTTACACCTGATATTGTTACTGTTCCGGATGGTGTAATTGAAATACTTGCAGGTGCATTTATCGGAAACACTGCTGTAAAACAAGTAATATTACCTAACACTTTGAAATCAATTGGTGAATTAGTTTTTGAAGAATGTACAAGTTTAGAAAAATTGGTACTTCCGGAAGGATTAATTTCCATCGGTGAGAGCTGTTTTTATCATTCATCATTAAATGAAATTACAATACCCGATACCGTTGAAGAAATTGGCGAAGCAGCCTTCTCAGGATGCTGTAAGCTTGAGAAAATCGATGTTCGCACAGGTAATGAATATTTTGTATCGGTTGATGGTGTACTCTTTACAAAAAATAAAACGATATTGCTAAACTATCCGGCAGCATCAAAAGCAAAGAAATATTCTATACCACAATCTACTGTTTTAATTAACCCGGTTGCATTTGAAGGTTGTTTGTATCTCGAAAACATCACGTTACCCAATACTTTGCGACAAATACCAAAACTTGCATTTTCACATTGTAAAGTACTAAAACAAATTTATCTTCCTCGTGGAATCAGGCATATTGATATTGGAGCTTTTTATGGATGCACAATGTTAGAGTATATTACTTTACCTCCATCCATTACTTTTTTGGGTGAATTTGCATTTGATTTATGCCCTCGATTAAAGAAAATAAATATTCCAGAGAAATTAACCAGCATTTGTGAAAATGCAATTCAGTATAATGAAAACCTTACCATATCACTGCACCGCAAAAACAACTATTATCGTGTTTATAAAAACATACTTTATCAAAAGAGCTATTCTATGAGTAATATCCCATGCGATGAAGAAGTATATTATCCATTTTGATTTTAGGAATAAGAAGTGAGATGGTTTGTTTATACTTGTTGTTTCTTAAAACAGATTCATTGATTCTATAAAATTATTTACAGTTTTCCCACAATTTTTTTCTACATTTGTGCTTGCTGTTAAAAAACCTTTTTTAACACAATCACACCATGTGCAATCGTTGATTTATAGTGTTGATTATAAGCAACATGAAAACTATTTCCGGGAGACACCATGTTTGAACATACCAAATACAGTTTTAGTTTTACTGCGGCTTCGTTGCGATTGCCGGATTTTGTGCGGGTGGCGGCCCTGAAACGTGAAAATAAGGACTATGATTTCGTGCAGGAATTCGGGGGGGGGAAGACTACCACGGGGAGCCGGATGTTGTTTGAATATAACAAGCGAATTGCTGTCCTGACTGAGGAACAGCTCGACTTGCTCATCGATGGTAGTTTAAGTGCTCAAAAACAAATCGCGTTTCTATCGATATGCAAATGCTACCCTTTCATTCGTGATTTTACAGTTGAAGTGGTGCGAGAAAAAATGCTACTATTCGATTATGCTCTTACGGAAGGGGAGTTTATTTCTTTCCTGAGACGGAAGACAGACATCCATCCGGAACTGGAAAAAATCACGGATAAAACTACCTATAAGATTAAACAGGTTACATTTAAAATACTTGAACAGGCTGATATCATCCACGATATCCGCGATAAGATAATACAAGCTCAACTTATTGAACCGGAAGTGATGAAGGTGATTGCCAACGACAACAAGGAATGGTTGAAGGTGCTGTTGGTGAGTGATTATGACATTCAAAACATTACATAGCGTATGGAAGATTTAACCTTGAAATTCAACACCTTGTTTCACAAAATATCTTCTCCCGGATTCCTCAGCATGGAAGCCCTGGGTGGTGAAATTCCTTTTTTTATCGCGACTTATGACGCTAAACAGGAAACCGAGGTACGTCAATCCATCAAAATGTTGATGAATAAATTAGAGACTAACGGCGTAAAGGTGTTAGAGATAAATCTTTACGACTTGGTTTGTGATATCCTGGAAGAAAAAGGGGGCATGGAGCGCATGTTCAAGGTGGAGCAAGCAAGGTCGAAAGACAAGTTCCTGCGTGCGTTGCAATCTTCCCTGAATATCCACGAGGTTTTATTTCCCAGGATTGCTTCTTTGATTAACAATGCCAATGCAAAGGTGTATTTCCTAACCGGTATCGGATTGGTATTTCCCTATATTCGTTCGCACAATGTATTGAATAACCTGCAAAGTGTGGCGAAAGATGCGCCTACCGTGTGTTTCTTCCCGGGTGAATACGACGGTCATACGCTGAATTTATTCGGCTTGCTGAAAGATGACAACTACTACCGTGCATTTAACATAGATAAAATCGAAGTAAAATGATTCATTCCTTTTTTGAAAAACCAATCAATCGTTACATTGAAACGGTCATCAAGGCTGATGATACCAGCAACATCTCCAATGAAGTAACCGAATATGTGATTACCACTGAAATAGCCCGTAAAATTGGAGATTTCTTTCAGGCATACAACAACTACACAGGTGCCAATGGTGTCTGGATTTCGGGTTTCTTCGGAAGTGGCAAGTCGCATTTACTCAAGATTCTGTCGTATGTGCTGGCGAACTTGCAACACGACGATTATAAATGCGGTGAACTGTTTGCTGAAAAAATTGAAGGGGATGAAATGCTGAAAGCCGACATCTTACGTGCTACCCGCACGCCGTCGGAATCGATTTTATTTAACATCGACCAGCAATCGCAAATTACCAGCAAGACCGATGCAAAAGCGATTCTTTCGGTTTTCTACAAGGTTTTTTATGATCATTCAGGCTATTATGGTTTTCAGCCGCATGTGGCTGAGTTTGAATCCTGGCTCGACAAGCAAGGGAAATACGCAGCCTTTAAGGAGCTGTTTGCCACACAATCGGGTAAAAGTTGGGAAACGGCACGCATTGATTATTTTGACCCGATGGTGACCGACACGGTAGCGGAGGTACTGGGTGGGCTGTTTAACAGCGATGCGTCAAAATACCTGACCATCATCGACGATATTGAAGATAAGCACAAGCAGTCAATCGAGGATTTTTGCGAACGTGTGCAGGAGTACATTCAAAGCAAACAAAAAGGGTTCAGGCTGAATTTCTTCGTGGACGAGGTGGGACAGTATATCAGCGACAATACCAAGCTGATGCTGAACCTGCAAACCATTGCCGAAAGTCTGGCTACCCGTACCAAAGGTGCGAGCTGGATTCTCGTGACTTCGCAGGAAGACATGGAAAAGGTGGTGGGCGACATGAACAAGCAGCAACAAAATGACTTTTCGCGTATCCAGGCGCGCTTTAAAATCAAAATTCCCTTGACCTCGGCCAATGTGGATGAGGTGATTGAAAAACGGTTGCTGAAAAAACAACAACAAGCCCAACAGGCTTTGAAGGCTGACTATAAACGAATTGGATCCCAGTTGGATACCTTGCTTACTTTCTCCGAAGCGGGTGTGCAATTCAAAGGTTACGATGATGACACTGATTACGCCAACAAATACCCCTTTATCCCGTATCAGTTCGATTTGTTCCAGAATTGCCGGCGGGCTTTGTCTGTTCACAATGCTTTTCAGGGAAAGCATGCCGCCATTGGTGAGCGCTCCATGCTCAGCGTGTTTCAACAAGTGGTTAAACACATCGAAAACAAAGAGGCCAACACCCTCGTGAGTTTTGACCTGATGTTCGAAGGGATTCGCAACGAGCTGAAAGGGGAAATCCAAAGTGCCATTATCCTGGCTGAAAACAACCTCGATAATAAAATGGCCTTGCGCATCCTGAAAACGCTCTTCATGGTTAAATACTTCACCAGTTTTAAAACGACCAGACGTAATATTTCGGTATTGCTGATTGATACTGTGAAGGTGGATTTGAGAAAACATGAACAGGAGGTGGAAGAAGCCCTGAATACACTCGAAAACCAAACCTATATTCAACGCAATGGGGAGTTGTACGAGTTTATGACGAATGATGAAAAGGACATCGAAGAGGATATTAAAAATACGGATATCGATGATCAGGCCATTCCACAGCACTTGAAAACAATTTTCTACGACGAAATCATCAAGGACAATAAAATCCGGTTTACCGATAACAAACAGGATTATGAGTTTACTTCGAAAATTGATGGCTCAACCATCGGCAGAGAAAAGGAACTGGAAATAGACATCGTCACGGAATTTAACTACGATTATCCGAATGAAACCCTGCTGAAAGCCCAAACCATGGGGAGTGCGGGTGTGAAGTTTGTGTTGGCTCCTGATGCTATGTTTAGAAAAGACCTTTATTTGTTTTTGAGAACCAACAAGTATGTCCGGCTGAATCAATCTACGACCAACCGACCAGAATACAAACGCATCCTGGCGGAGAAAGGGCAACAGAATGCGCTACGGGGACGAAATTTAAACCTGTTGGCGAACAGACTGCTTGCTGAATCGACTGTTTTCCTGAATGGAACAACGCTCGAAACGACTTACACGACCGATGGCAAAACAAAGGTAATTAATGTTTTTCAGGATTTAATACGGATGACTTATCCCAACCTGCGGATGATTGGCAATACGCTTTACACCGAGGATACCATCAAATCTACCATCCGCAAATCGCAACATGAATTGTTCGGCATCGAAGAGCAGTTGATTTCGGAAGCTGAAAATGAAATCGTCGTGTTCATCAATCGCCGCAAGGCACAGTCGGACCGAACCAGCTTGCTCGATTTGCGTACGTACTTCATGCGCAAGCCTTATGGTTGGTACCCCAATGCCATCTGGACTTTAGTGGCGAAATTATTCAAACGGGGGCGTATTGAACTGAAGAAAGATGCCAATCTGCTTGAAGATGATCAGGTGCTGATGGCGTTGCTGAACAGTGCTGCCTACCCGAATACCTTACTCGAAGTCCCCAAGGAAATTGACACGAAACTCGTCAAAAAGCTGAAGGAATTGTACAAGGATGCTTTCGATGAATCCTGCAACCTTACCGAAGCCAAAGATGTGGCACATGCTTTCCGCGATAAGTTGAAAGACATGTACGTGGATGTCAACAAACTGCTGGTGCAACAAAAACAATATGCATTCTTAGGTAGCTTGGCTGCTTTCAACGAGAAGTTGGGGAAACTGCAGGACAGGGAATACAGTTATTACCTGACGCACATAGCCGAATTTGAAGATGATTTGCTGGATTTCAAAGAAGGCTTGCTCGATCCGGTACGGCGTTTCATGAAAGGTGACCAATTGTTTATTTACGATACCATCCGAAAGTTACTCGATGGGGATACTTCGAACCTCTCGTATGTAGAAGGGAATGAAGCACAGGTGCTCCGTGAACTGATTGCACTCCCGAAACCCTATGTTGGAGATGCCATCCGCGAAGCGAAAGCTGCCAAAGATACCCTGATGACCAAAGTGGAAGCGAAGCTGCAAGAGGAACGCGACCTGACTCGTCAGGCTATTGACAAGGCGATTGCGGATATTACCGGAAAAGAAGAATTTAAGAAACTGACGCCCGAACAACAGGAGAAGATTTTAGCTCCTTTCGAAGCGGAAAGTTACAAGCTCAACGGACATCGATACATCGCCGTAATCAGGGATATGCGCAGTTTGGTGCGGGATGGTATTTTTACCCGCCAGTTAAACGAGATGATGACGCTCGCGTCGCCTGTCCCAACCGGCAATTACGCAGATACAACAACCACAAAACCGAGTGTTTCTGCGCCGGTAACGCATTATATCAACAAGAACCAGGTTAAACCGGTATTTGCCAAAACAGAACTGAAAACCGAAGCAGATGTCGATGAATATGTTGAAGCATATCGCAAAGCGCTGAAAGAACAGATAAAAAACAACCGAAGAATACAACTATAAAAAATGACAAAAGAAGAGCTTATCCAAAAACTTGTCGACCTTGAGTGGGAAGATTTTGAAGCCAAAGAAGCACGTTCGGAAGTCCCCAAATCGAGTTGGGAAACTGTGAGTGCATTTTCCAATACCAATGGGGGTTGGCTGTTATTTGGTATTAAACAAGCGGGAAAAAATTTTGAAATTCAGGGGGTTGCAAATGCCGAAAAAATTGAACAGGATTTCCTGAATACCATTCGTGGTGGGAAAATGAATGTTCTTATTCCAACCACACAAGCCAGATATAATTTCGACGGTAAAACTGTTTTGGCCTTTTACATTCCTGTTTCCAAATTAAAACCTGTATATTACCATAGTCTTGATAACACATTTATCCGACGTGGTAGTAGCGATCAGCGCGCTACAAACGAAGAAGTTAATTCGATGTTTAGAGATCAAACTTTTGGCACCAAAACTTCAGAAATTGCACCTAATACTTCTCGTAATGATCTTAATGATAAGTCCTTGAGTGAGTATCAAAACTATATGTCAAGATTCAATCCAATAGTTAGTTATAACAAATTGAATGAATTTGATTTTTTACAGAAACTGCGCATTATGGAAGGGGAGCATTGCACCTTGGGTGGCTTGCTTTTCATTGGTAAACGGGATGCAATCGAAAAGATATTTCCAGATTTCAGAATAGATTTGTTGGAAATTCCAGGTACTTCTTATACAGATGCCAGAGTGCGTTATACCTTTCGTTTGGATGAATTCGAAAATTTATGGGATTATTATTTCGAGTGCCTAGCTCGTTTGAAATCAAAGGTAAGTGTTGAATTTAAAATGGGAAATGAAGGTTTCGCCATGGATGTTTCACCAGGACTTGAAGCATTGAGAGAAGCTTTGGTAAATATGTTGATGCATGCGGATCATTTTTCACCTGCTTGTCCCAGAATAAGAATTTTCACAGACCACATTGAATTTTACAACCCTGGCGGAATGCCTAAACCCTTTGAAGAATTAAAAGGGAAAGACATCTCACTTCCCAGAAACCCCGTTATAACCAAACTCTTCCGAATGGTAAAATTAGCTGAAAATGCAGGTTATGGTTTAGACAATATGGAAGCTAATTGGTACCAGTATAATCAAACTACCCCACATTTCAATGTTGACTTTGACTCGGTAGTGGTTCGCTTTGATTTAAACAAAGCAGAAACTCAATCAAGTGAAAATTCGGTAGAAACTTTACGGAAAGATTACGGAAAGATTACGGAAAGATTACGGAAAGAATACGGAAAGAATACCGCAGGTGTTTTTCAATTAATAACACTGAATCCTTATATTACAAATACCACTATTTCAGAAAAATTATCAATATCGACCAGTACTGTAGAAAAGGTTATTGCTAAACTTAAAACTGAAAGAATAATAAAAAGAAATGGACCAAATCTTGGAGGATATTACGAAATAATAGCAGAATTATAATTTATGAACACCAATCAACTCAAACGCTTTGCCCAGTCGGCTCGTGTCAAACTCATGTCGCAGGTGGCAGCACGGCTCGACTTCGTGTTGCATACCGATTCTGCCGAATTGCGCGAAAAAACCGAATCGCTCCGTCGTTTGCAGGAAGTCCTCAATGCCGATGGTCGCGAACAAGTGGTGGAGCGGGTGGCCTATACCTGGTTCAACCGTTTCGTGGCGCTGCGGTTCATGGATGTGAACGACTACCAACCGCTGGGTATCCGGGTGGTAACACCCAAGGAAGGTTATACCTTGCCTGAATTGCTCGAAGAAGCCAAACACGGATTGATTGCCGATGAGTTGCCCGTGCAGCGCACCGAGGTGATGGAGTTGCTCGACGGACTGAAACCCAGTGCCAATCCGCAAAACGAAGCGTATAAACTCCTGCTTACCGCCGCATGCAATCACCTGAACAGCATTTTTCCTTTCCTGTTCGAACGCATCAATGATTACACCGAGCTGCTGATGCCCGATGACCTGATTTCACAGTATTCCATCCTGTATGAGCTGCGCGAAGGCATGGAAGCAGCGGATTGCCGTGAAGTGGAGATTATCGGGTGGTTGTATCAGTTTTATATTTCGGAGCTTAACGATGAATTAATCAGCTCAAAAAAGTCGTACAAAAAAGAAGAATTAGCTCCCGCTTCTCAATTGTTTACTCCCAAATGGATTGTTCAATATATGGTTGACAATACATTAGGGCAACTTTGGAGCGAGTACTATCCACAGACAAAAGTATTATCCGAACTACAGTTGTACATCAAACCTGATTATAAAGACAGATTAGAGAAACGTAAGTCAAAAAGCATTGAAGAAATAAAATTCATTGACCCCTGTACGGGTTCTGGTCATATTCTCTCTTATGCTTTTGATGTGTTTTATCGAATATACGAAGAACTCGGTTACGACGCCAATACAATACCAGAACTTATCATAACCAAGAATCTTTGGGGAGTTGACATCGACCAAAGGGCTGCACAATTAGCCTCATTTGTGTTGTTGATGAAAGGTCGTCAGAAATACAGAAGATTTTTAAAACGTGTTGAGTCTAACAAAATAATCCCAAACATATCTTATTATCAGGATTTTGACGAAGACGATAAGTTTAAAAATGCTACGGCATTAGGGTCATTGATTAAAGTGGAAGCTGTTGAATTTGAAAGCTTTAAGGTTGAAGATGGCTCATTGTTTACACACCAACAAACCGAATTAAAATTTCTTTATCAGTTGTTAGGACAACGATACGATTTAGTAGTTACAAATCCGCCTTATATCAACTCCTCACGCATGGAGAGTAGTCTGAAACAATATGTGGAAGCGAATTATCCTGAAACAAAATCAGATTTGTTTGCCACATTTGTATTGCGCTGTTTGGAACTTTGTACTGAGGATGGATTAACTGGTTTTATGACACCTTTTGTATGGATGTTCATATCAAGTTATCAGAAGTTACGGGAAATCATCATAGATAAACATTTCATAAACAACCTCATACAATTAGAATATTCTGGATTTGATGGTGCTACCGTACCTATCTGTACTTTTACCTTGCGCAACAAACCTATACCTGATGCAAAAGGCAGTTATATTAGACTCAGTGATTTCAAGGGTTCAGAAAACCAGGCTCCTAAAACCCTCGAAGCCATTCAAAACCCTCAATGCGGGTGGTTTTACACCGCCAATCAAAAAAACTTTGAAAAGATTCCTGGAAGTCCGATTGGGTATTGGTTGAGTGAAAAATGGATTAAGATCTTTACAAAAAACCAAATTAATCAAAAAGCAATTTCGGATGGTCAGAATATAACAGGTGATAATAACAGATATTTGAGACAATTCTGGGAAATTTCTAATTCTGAGATTTCTAAAGAAGGGAAATGGCCATTAATAGCGAAAGGTGGAGATTTTAGAAGATGGGCTGGAAATGTAGATTTTGTAATAAGATGGGATAATAAAGCTTTAAGTGAATATAAGAAAAATCCTATAGCAAGAATTCAAAATGAAAAATTATGGTTTCGCTATGGTATTACTTGGAATCTTGTAGCAAGCTCAGGAACTGGTTTTAGATATTTGTTTAACAATCAACTATTTAACAAAGCAGCACCAACCCTATTATTTGAAACTGATGATGAATTATATATTAAAACATTATTGGCTTTTCTAAATTCAAAAATCACATCTGAGATTTTAAAAATACTAAATCCGACATTAAATACTAATATTAAAGAAATACTATCTTTGCCATTTTCATTTGTATTTTTACAACAAATAGACCAAACAACAGAGAATTGTATAAAAATATCTTTAGCTGACTGGGACTCCCGCGAAACCTCCTGGGACTTCCAACAAAACGAACTAATCCGTTGCAAATCCAATTGCGGTCAGAACTGTGCAGACCTCGATATGCTTAGTGAAGAAGATCGGGATGAAATTTTTGCGATGGCAAATGTCCCAACCAACAGTAATTTGTTGGAGGAATGCTATCAAGCCTACACGAGTGAATGGAAACGTAAGTTCTTCCAGCTTCACCAAAACGAAGAAGAACTCAACCGTCAGTTTATTGAAATCTACGGATTACAGGATGAGCTCACCCCCGATGTACCACTCGAAGACATCACTATATTGAAAGAAGAAACTTCTATTGAAAATGGCGAGTTGGTTTTTCATGCCGATGAAGTCATGGCGCAGTTTGTAAGCTATGCCGTGGGCTGTATGTTCGGTCGGTACAGTTTAGACAAGCCAGGATTGATATTGGCAAATCAAGGCGAGACATTTGCAGATTATTTGCAGAAAGTTGCCCCCCAACCCCCTGAAGGGGGAGAAAGCGGGTCAAAATTCTTACCAGATGCCGATAATATTATTCCAGTTTTGGATGAGGAATGGTTTGAAGATGATATCGTGGCTCGCTTTTATGCATTCCTAAAAGCCAGCTTCGGCAAAGACAACTTCGATAAAAACCTGGCGTTTATAGAAGAATCGCTGGGTATGGAGTTGCGTAAGTACTTCACGAAGAGCTTCTATGCCGATCACATCAAACGGTACAAAAAACGCCCCATCTACTGGATGTTTTCCTCGCCTCGCGGCTCGTTCAACGTGCTCATTTACATGCATCGCTACACCCGCGACACCCTCAACCAGGTACTCAACGGCTACCTGCGCGAGTACAAAGAAAAAATCAGTGCCCACATGGAGCACCTCGACCATATCGTCGAAACCGGCACATCCGTCGAAGCCACCCGTGCCACCAAGCAACGGGACAAATACCGCATCGTGCTCCTCGAGCTAAAGGACTACGAACGCGACATCCTTTACCCCCTTGCCACCCAACGCATCGCCATCGACCTCGACGACGGTGTGCTGGTGAATTACAACAAATTTGGCAAGGCGATTAAGGAAGTCGCCGGACTGAATGATAAAAAGACGAAAGAAAAAGTGAAGGGGTTTGATTGGATTGATGGGGAGGAGGTGATCCTCTGATAATTAACTGAGTAAGCAAGTGCAAATTATTCAATGTGACATTTTAATATTTTAACAAATACAACTATGGCCAATAGTCTTTACCTGGACACCAACGTCTATTTATCATTTTATCACCTTTCAAATGATGATTTAGAAGAGTTAGACAAGCTATCTGTATTAACAAAATCAGGTTCTTTATCTTTATATCTCCCAGAACAGACAAAAAACGAATTTTATAGAAATCGGGATACTAAAATTGCAGACGCAATAAAAAGATTCAAAGATAATAAATTTGACAATGTGTTTCCGCAAATTGTCAAAGACTATGATCAAGAGTATAAGCTAATGAAACAGGCAGTCAAAGAGCATGAAAAAAACAAACAGATTATTCTTGAAAAAATTAAGGGTGATATAGTTGATAAAAAGCTAAAAGCAGATTTAGTAATTGAAGAACTATTTAAAAATGCTAAAGTAATCCCATTTTCCCCTTCATTATTAGAAAATGCAAAGATAAGATATGATTTGGGCAATCCACCTGGTAAAAATAAATCTTATGGAGATGCAATAAACTGGGAATCATTACTTTCAGTTATTGAAGACTTTGATAATTTCTATTTTATTTCAGATGATAAGGATTATTATTCTGAATATGACATCAATATGTTTAATTCTTATTTGCTCATGGAATGGAATAAAAGGATGCCTCTCACACAATTCAAATATTACAAATCGCTTTCCAGTTTTTTCAAAGAGCAGTTTCCTGAAATAAATATTGCAACTGAAATACATAAAGAGCAACTTATTACAAAGTTATCAAAGAGTTCATCGTTTTCTGAAACAAGAAATATTTTAAGGGAACTGAAAGACTATGATGATTTTACATCAAAACAGATAAATGATATAGTTTATTCAGCTATCACGAATAATCAAATCTTTTGGATTAGAAATGATGTTGATATCAAAGAATACATCGATAAATTAATCGGAAGTAAATTAAATTTAATTGATAGTAATTTTATTGATCAATATAAGCGCCTATATAACTGTGAGTTAATTGAAGAAACATCTAAGTCAAACCCATTACCTTTTTAAGAGTAATATTGAAAGTGATAACAGTCACCACTAAAAATGTAACAACAACATGAACATTACTAAAGTTATTATTGAAAATTATAAATGCTTTTACGGAAGATTTACTTTTGAGCCAAACATAGGACTAAATATTCTTGTAGGTGATAATGAAGCAGGTAAATCTACAATATTAGAAGCAATACATTTAGCATTGACAGGAATCCTTAATGGCAGGTATCTTAAAAACGAACTTACTCAATACCTTTTCAATATTGATTCTGTAAACTCGTATCTAAAAAATTTAGAAGAAGGCAAACCTGCAATCCTACCACATATACTTATAGAAATATATTTTGATGGTGAAGACATTGCATTATTCAACGGAAATGGAAATAGTGAAAAGAGTAATTCTGCTAACGGAATCTCCTTTAAAATTGAGTTTGATAGTGAAAAATACCAGGCGGAATATGAAGAGCTTATAAAAACTGGGAATATAAAAACTGTTCCTATTGAGTATTATGATATAGTGTGGACATCCTTTGCGAGGCAAGGAATAACAGCTAAGAGAATTCCTTTGAAATCTGCATTGATTGACTCTTCGAGTAATCGTTATCAAAACGGTTCTGATATTTACATTTCAAGAATTATTCGTGAGAATCTAGAACATAAGGAAATAGTAGACATAACTCAGGCATACAGAAAAATGCAAGAAGTATTCATGGATGAAGATGCAATTAAGACAATAAACGAAAAAATACAATCTGCCGCTAAAATTTCAGAGAAAAATGTTAAACTTTCTGTTGACCTTTCTTCGAAAAATGCTTGGGAAACAAGTTTAATGACATATTTAGATGATATTCCTTTTCAAAACATTGGAAAAGGGGAACAGTGTATAGTAAAAACAAAACTTGCTTTAGGACATAAAAAATCTAAAGAAGCAAATATTCTTCTCCTCGAAGAACCCGAGAACCATTTATCGCACACAAAGCTGAATGAATTAATTCATAACATTAAAGCTAACATGGGTGATAAACAAATACTAATTTCCACTCATAGTAGCTTTGTTGCTAATAAACTGGGACTTGACAGCCTAATCCTTTTGAATGATAATAAGATAATTAAATTGAAAGACTTAAGTCCTGATACTAAAAGCTTTTTCAGCCACCTTTCAGGTTATGACACGTTACGATTAATCCTTTGTAAGAAAGCCATTTTAGTAGAAGGAGATTCAGACGAATTAGTAATTCAGAAGGCATATATGAAAGAATATGACAGAAAGCTTCCAATTGAAAATGGTATAGATGTAATATCAGTCGGAACAGCGTTCCTTAGGTTTTTACAAATCGCAGAAAAGTTAAATAAAACAGTTGCCGTAGTAACGGATAATGACGGAGATGTAGAAGCAGTTCAAAAAAAATATGCAGGCTATTTAGGAGCAAATGCTAAATTAAACATTTCGATTTGCTTTGACTCAACCATTGACTCAGGAAGTCTTTCAATTGGCACAAAAAGTAAACCATTCAATTATAACACTCTCGAGCCTAAACTCTTAAAAGAAAATGGCAGGGAGAAAGTTAATGCAGTTTTAGGAACATCATTTCCAATTGATGATGATTTGCATAAATACATGCATGCCAACAAGACTGAATGTGCTTTAAAATTTTTTGAGACTACAGAAGAAATCAAATTTCCGCAATACATTTTGGATGCATTTGCACGATGAATCAGAACAAACTCATAGTAGCTGCTGCGGGAGCAGGGAAAACAACTTTCCTGATAAATGAAGCCCTGAAAATCAAAAATGAAAGGGTTTTGATTACTACATACACACAGGCGAATGAAGCAGAAATAAAAAAGAAAATTATTGAAATTAATCGTTGCATACCTTCAAATGTAATCGTCCAAACTTGGTTCTCATTTTTACTACAGCACGGTGTAAGGCCTTTTCAGGGTGGACTTTTTGAAAAGGACGTTGCCGGCTTAATTTTAGTCAACAGTCAATCAGGTTTAAAATATTACTTTAAAGGAAAGCCAATCTATTTTAGTGAAGAAAACGAATTTGAAAGTCACTACTTTTCTAGAGAAACTAAAATTTACTCTGATAAAATTTCAAAGTTTGTTTTTAGATGCAACACATGTTCAGATGGGGCTGTCATTAAACGATTGTCAAATATTTTCGCTCACATATTCATTGACGAAGTTCAAGACCTGGCAGGCTATGACTTGGAATTGCTTAAATTACTTTTCGATTCAAAATCAAATACACTTTTAGTTGGTGATCCAAGACAAGGAACCTACTCAACAAATAGTTCTGCGAAGAATAAGCAATATAAAAAGGCAGCAATTATAAATTTTTTTGAAGATGATTCCTTAAAGATTGAAAAAGACAAATCTACCTTAACCACTAATTATCGTTGTAACAAAGCAATTTGTAATCTATCAAATAAACTCTTTACTGATTTTTCTCCAACAGTTTCAGGTAACACAGATAATACAGGGCATGACGGAGTGTTTCTTATAAGGCAAAATGATATAAATGAATATTTAAAAACATATTCACCAGTTCAGTTACGAGAAAATGTAAAAACAAAAGTTAATGAAGACTTTATGGTTATGAATTTCGGAGAATCAAAGGGACTTTCCTTTGATAGAGTATTGATATATCCTACCAACCCAATCTTAAAATGGCTTTCAGACAACAATTCTGAATTAGCACCAACAAGCCGATCTAAGTTTTATGTAGCTTTAACAAGAGCGAGATATAGTGTTGGTATAATATGCAACTACCCCGATAACTTAAATTTGACAGGAATTCAAAAATGGAAATAGATAACATTCAGTTTTCTTTATGATTTTAATTTAACAAATAATTTATGAGTAATGTACCTAGTAAATACGGCTTTAATTTTGCTTTTTTTGATATATTAGGTTTCGGAGATAAGATTTCTAAACCAGGAGGACTTGAATTGATTAAAGATGTGTATATTAAACTTACTGAAATCATTAATGAGCATAATGAGACATATCATAAATTAAAAACAATTATGCCAACTGGTGTATATGGTACTTCGGATGGTGCATACACGTTGTATGAGGTTAACATTCTATATGGTAGTGATTCAATATTTGTTTGGTCTGACAGAACTTGGGAAGAATTAAAAATGGTGAACAATGATGTTTCAAAAATATTCCATGCGACACCATATTTTGGTAAACCAAGGATATGTGATCCTTTTTTAGACATTTGTAATGAGTTAATTTGTAAAGCCTTGGAATTGGGTTTTATGTTAAGAGGTGCCATGTCAATGGGCGAAGGATATTTTGATTTTTCAAAACATATATTCTTAGGTAAACCTATAGTTGACGCTGTGAAGTTAGAAGGGATTCAGGAACTCGTAGGAGCTTCATTTCATTTAACTTTTGAAGAACAAAAAATTCCTAATCGATTTCGCATAAAATTTAATAATTATATACCAGATTATAAACACGGTAGAAAAACTGAAAAAGAGACCAAAACTAATGAGTACGTTTTGGATTGGCCAAGACATTGGAGAAATACACGTGATACTGATTTAGCTGATGTAATAAATAATATCGACTTTGCTTCTCAAAGCGTTAAAAAAGCAAATACCCTTAGATTAATAACTGAATCTAATAAATATTCAACAATGTATGAGTCCGATGATGATAGAAATGTATATAATGTTTATCCTGAAATATATAGCAAGACAGATGGAGTAATGCTCAGATTGATTGATGATAATGGTAATGTTTTAATTTTATAAGGTTATTTTATATTCCAAATTAACAAATTGGATAATTCAATTTGGAGATTTGAAAAAAGTTTTTTAGCGCAACTAAAATTTGAAGTTAGGAGTTTAATAAATACACATCATTATTATTATTCACCTGAAAATATTGCAAAACTACTCATTATTTGATTATTTTTGCATCAAAAGTAGCATGTTATGACAAAGCTAAGACTGAAAGATGGATTAGAATAATGGATGAAACTTACAAAAATATTCATGAACAAAATTGAAGAAACCCTTCTCAAACGCTTCGAAAACCACCGCGTGATTTTCTGGTACGACGAAAAACAGGAATTAACTGAGTTGTATCAGGAAGTTGCACTTGATGGTGTCGAAAAAATTGAAGTGAACAACAATGAGTTTGAGGTAAAGCATATCATCAACAAGCAAAAGCCCGACAGCAAATTGCTTATCTATATTCCGCACGCCAAACCGGCTCATGAAGATAATTGGTTGCTCGATGCGGAACTGGCTCACCATGTGTTTTACACGAATCAGGAGGCTTTGATGTTGCAGGAAATGGGACTTGATTATCATTTAAAAGAATTGGTAAGTGAGCATATCGAGTTTTTTAAATCGAAAGAACGACGTGCACGATTGGTTGATTTATTGGGTGATGGGGACGAAAATGAGGAGATTCGGGCGAAGATGTTGGCTGTTGTTTTCAACACGGAATACGTGAATCTTATTTCCTTTATCCATGCACATGCCGGGGCGCTTGTGAGAAACGAAGAACGAACAGACCGGGAGTTGGTCAAGTTCAATTTGCACGCGTTTTATTGGGAGAAAATTGCCTTGCAGTTTGGTTATCAATCAGAAAAACCTGCTTTATATGACTTCTTACTGGAAGTTTTAAGTGCCAACTTCGCGCTATCCAAAACCGGAAAAGTAAACAAGGAATCACGGTTGTTGCTTTCGCAGTGGAAAGATACCATCCGGCATCGGGATAGTTTCGGACAGCTATCTGAACGTATCGCGAAAGATATTGATGTTGAATCAAAACTAAATAAAGCTTCAATCGATGCTATCGTTCAGGATGATTTGTTCCGTTTGACGGATCAGAAAATTATTTTTGATTTGGTAAGCCTGATTACCAACGAAAGTATTTCAGCTGAAAAGGTTTTTATTTATACGAAGCAACGTGAAAATAAGTTCTGGTATCCCGAAATGGCCTCGTTGTATAAAGCGTTAGAATGTGCTGCCGAAATGATTACAATGGTACGTCAATTCGCATCACATAAGCACGCTAATCTGCAAGCGGGTGTAAAGGATTATACAGAAAGCTTGTACCAAATAGATTCTAGTTACCGTAAGTTTATTTTCTATTTCAGACAAAGCAATCAAAACCGTATTTTGTCGCAATTGGCCGAGAAAGTGGAAAAGGTGTATGCCAATGATTGGCTGCTGACATTCAATAATCAATGGCAACAAGTCATTAATGACACCAAGCCTTGGCCGGTAAAGGAAAAAGAAAGTCAGCGACAGTTTTTTAGCCAGCACGTTACAAATTACACCACGAAAAACAACCGTTTATTTGTTATTATCTCAGATGCATTCCGGTATGAATGTGGTGTGGAGTTACTTAAACGCATTCAGGCTGAAAACCGATTCGAGGCAGCTATAACTCCACTCATTGCCAGTCTGCCTTCCTACACGCAACTGGGTATGGCTTCTCTGTTGCCACACAAAGAGCTTGGTTTTCAGGAAGGTAGTGACACGGTTTTGGTAGATGGACAATCGAGTGCCGGAACAGCAAATCGTGCCAAAATACTTTCACAGCAATCCGGTGTAAGAGCTACGGCGGTGTTGGCAGAAGATTTTATGAAGATGAATGCGAACACAGAAGGGCGTGAATTCGTGAAACAACACGATTTGATTTACATTTATCACAATCGAATCGATAAGGTGGGCGATGACAAGGCATCCGAAGAGAAGGTGTTTGAAGCTGTGGAAGAAGAATTTGATTTCTTGATAAACCTACTGAAGAAGATAGCCAACATGAACGGCAATAACATGATGATTACCTCTGATCACGGATTTATCTACCAACATCAAACCCTGGATGAAAGTGATTTTAGTGAATCACAACACAGGGGAGAAGTCTGGAAAGAAAACCGCCGGTTTGTCATCGGGAAAATGCTTGTGAACGATGCGGCTACTTTAAAATACAGTGCTGTAGAATTAGGCTTGACCGGAGAAGTTGACGTGCTTATTCCGCGCTCAATCAATCGACTGAGGGTAAAAGGTGCCGGTTCACGCTTCATTCATGGCGGAGCCAGTTTGCAGGAAATTGTAGTGCCGTTGCTGACAATCAGCAAACTGCGTCAGGATACAACAAAACAGGTTGAAATAGACATCATCAAATCCAACGACCGGATTACAACCAATATACTGCCCGTGTCCTTTATTCAGCAGGATTTGGTAGATGCAACAACGTTGCCACGTGTCATCAAAGCTGGTATTTATGCTGAGGATGATGAGTTGCTCAGCGACCAGTTTAGGTTTACCTTTGATATTGAAGAAGGAAGTGAGAGACAGCGGGAAGTGAAACATAAATTTCAGTTGTTGGGTAAAGCCAGCGGGAAATACAAGAATCAACGGGTTAAACTGATACTGGAAGAGCCTGTAGAAGGTACCAGTAAATGGAAGGAGTACAAGCGATTCATGTACACCCTCAATATCTCTTTTTCAAATGATTTTGATCAATTTTAATTGAACAGGCATGAATGTATCGAATCAAAAAATAAATCAGGTATTTGCAGGTAAGGTAGTCCGTAAAGACCTCACCAACCGGATAAAAGGCAATGCAAGTGTACCCGCTTATGTGCTTGAGTACCTGCTGGGACAATATTGTGCCACAGATGATAGTGAAACAATTGAACAAGGTGTGCAAACGGTGAAAGATATTATTGCCAAGCATTTCGTACACCGCGATGAGGCACAGGTTATCAAATCGACCATACGTGAAAAGGGCTCACACCGGATAATTGATAAAGTATCCGTGAAGCTCAATGATAAACTGGATCGATATGAGGCATCTTTCGCTAATTTGGGACTTAACAAAATCATGCTTGTAACCGATTACATTAAAAGATTTCCCAAGTTGCTTTCGGAAGGTGTCTGGGCTATTGTAACCCTGAGCTACGCGCCTGTTGATGGGAAAGATACTTCTCCGTGGAATGTTGACAGCCTGAAACCCATCCAGATTTCATCGGTGGACATGGAAGAATACAAGCAACTCCGGAAACATTTCAATAAAGAAGAGTGGATGGATTTGTTGATGCAAACACTTGGACTGAATCCGGATGAGTTTACAAACCGGTCGAAATTATTGCAGCTTGCACGTCTGATCCCTTTTGCTGAAAACAATTACAATCTTATCGAGTTAGGTCCAAAGGGTACCGGAAAGTCGCATGTGTTCTCCGAACTTTCTCCACATGGCATTCTTATTTCGGGTGGCGAAGTGTCGAAAGCTAAGTTATTTGTCAACAACAGCAATGGTGAAATTGGGTTGGTAGGTTACTGGGATGTGGTTGCGTTGGATGAATTTGCAGGCAAAGCCAAGAAGTCTGATTTAGGCTTGGTGGACATTATGAAGAACTATATGGCCAACAAATCTTTCTCTCGTGGTACCCATGTGATGCAGGCTGAAGCATCCATCGTGATGGTGGGTAATACCGATCATTCGGTGCCCCACATGCTCAAACATACCGACCTGTTTGATGCACTGCCCAAGGATTACTACGACACCGCATTCCTGGATCGTGTGCATGCCTATCTGCCCGGCTGGGAGACTAAAAAACTGCGCAACGAAATGTTCTCCAACGATTTCGGTTTTATAGTTGATTATTTGGCTGAAATACTGAAAAACATGCGTAAAGAAGATTTCACCAAAGCCTATCAGCAATATTTTGAGTTATCGACCACCATCACCACCCGTGATAAGTCGGCCATCGAGAAAACTTTTTCGGGATTGGTGAAGATTATCTATCCAAATAGTGAATACACACAAGAGGAAGCCAAAGAACTGATGGACTTTGCCATTGAATGTCGTAAGCGGGTGAAAGATCAACTCCGCAAAATGGATGAGACTTTCAATGATGAGGTGGTTGATTTTGAATACCGTACCAGGGACGGAAAACTGCACCAGATTGAAACCCTGGAAGTAATGGAATACGGCGATGCAAAACTCAATATTCTACCTGTGGCTAAGCGGATACCTGTACAAGAGACTAAAACAGATGTGGATAAACCTGATAAAAAATCCCTGAAAGACTTCAACCAGACCATCAGGGACAACCAAACCAATATCAGTTATAAGGGTCTCTTCGGAGATTACTTGGTGGGTGCTACTGAATACGTCATCAAAGATCCCTACATCAGGCTATCGCATCAAATGCGAAACTTTGTTGAGCTTTGTCGGTTGATTGCTGAGCTGAAAGTAGAAGACGATGAAATCACGCTACACCTGATTACCAACAACGATCCCGAGTTCGTCGAAAGCGCCCATCAAAACTTTACCGAGTTAGCCGATTCACTGGCTGACATTGGAATTGTATTTACTTACGAACTAAACGAATCTATCCACGATAGGAGTATTGAAATGAACAACGGCTGGAAGGTCATACTTGGTCGTGGATTGGATATCTGGCAAAAAACAAACGGAAGATATGATATTGCCGAGTTTTATCAGGAAAAGAGGTTATGTAAGGAGTTTGAGATTACGGTGGTGAATATGCAAAATATTCCCTAAAGGACGTAGTGCAAATATGGTGCAAATCGCAAAATCAAACAAGCCAACCTTTTGTTTATCAAAAGATTGGCTTGTTGCTTTGCGGTATGGACGGGACTCGAACCCGCGACCCCCTGCGTGACAGGCAGGTATTCTAACCAGCTGAACTACCACACCGTTTTTATGGGGCATTGTTCTCAAATGCGCTGCAAAGATAGGTGATTTTTTTGTTTGTACAATGCTTTTCAGAAAATATTTTTCAAATTTTTATACAAAAGAATCCGGAATTATTTTTTTACTTTGATTCCACAACCTACCGCCACTGTAACCGCTTTTTTTACAGGCTTTTTGTTCAACAGGGCTTCAACAGCGTCTTCCACGTATTTTTCTGATACATCGTTGGCATCTTTGTAATTATTGTCGATGGCGCCGGTATATTTTACCACCAACTGCTTTTTTTCTTTTTGCAGGATAAAGACATGGGGCGTTTTGGTGGCGCCATATTGCGGGAAAATTTGTTGTCCGGCATCAACTAAATAGGGGAATGTGAACTTCTTTTCGGCATGCTTTTTTTGCATGGCTTCAAAACTATCGCTCGTTGATACTGCCGGGTCATTCGGATTGATGGCAATGACAGGATATCCTTTGGCTTTGTATTTCTGATCTAATGCAATCAGCCGGCTTTCGTAGGCTTTGGCATAAGGACACTCATTGCAGGTGAAAACGACAATGAATCCCCTGGCATCTTTGTAATCGGCAAGCGATACCATGCGTTCATCCACATTTTTCAACCTGAAATCGGTGGCTGTATCTCCGGGTTTGTAACCTTGTGCGTAGAGCGAAAGCGTAATGAACGACAATAAGGTCAGTAAGGTCAATTTTGATCTTGTTTTCATACATCCGTTATTTTAAATATTGATCAATAATGGTTATTAATTCTGCTTTGTGGAGTTGCTTTTCCACGAATTTCAGTTTCTCGCCGTTTTTGTAGAAAACGGTAGCGGGTATGGAACCGGACCAGCTTTTGTCCACCTTTGGCATCCAGTAATTCATGCGTTTGGTGTCGTCGAGCAGATATACATCGGCAGTTATCTGATTATCTTTCAGAAATGGTAAAACTTCCGATTTCAGGTTGTCTTTGTCATCCACTGAAACCAAAATCATCTTGAAATCCTTTCTGGAGGAGAGTTTGTTGTTGACTTCCATGAAATCCGGAATTTCCCTTACGCAGGGTCCGCACCAGGTTGCCCAGAAATTGACGACGTACAACACATCATCTTGTTTGTCCGTAATTTTTTCTAAAGCCTCGTATTTTATGACCCCCTTAAAGCTGTCTGCTGGTTTATCCTGTGCGTGTACTGCAAATAGTAAACCTGATGTCAGTAATGTTATGATTAATCTGTGCATGTATCTTATTGTTAAATTGTTGTTGTAATTCTGTATTGATTACAATTATACATTCAACTTAAAACAGGCTTGATTTGTTCTGGAATAAACAATTTTTATAATTTAGGTGAATCAGGACTTGTGAAGTGGTTTCTTCTCTGCGTTCACTTAGATCCCTCACTTCCGTTCGGGATGACAACGATTCAGTAAGGTCAAATACCGTCGCACTATTTTTCACTATATGATTAGATTCTTCATGACGACGGTTCGAGAGTTCTTAGCACCCGTCGCTGCAAAAATAGAATAGTTTTTGCAGGCTTTTGCCGACGGGTAATATTAATAAAGTGAAAGTTGTCATCCCGAACGGAAGTGAGGGATCTAATTTTTTATTGCTGATTCACATAATTTGTTTAATTTTTAAACAATACCGTTTTTCATTCACAAAAACAACTTATGTGGACTTATATGCCTTATATGGTTATATATTATTTCTTTATCGTTTTAATTGTTATCATGTTTACTGTTGTCCGTAAAAAAAAAGCAGACTTTCTCCTTCGCGGAAAAAGTCTGCTTAAATAAAACTTATTAATATAACGGATTAGTATCCCCTGATGGCTTCGATGCCAGGCAATACACGTCCTTCGATGGCTTCTAATAAAGCGCCACCACCGGTTGAAACATAAGATACACCGTCGTATAAACCGAATTTGTTTACACAGGCAACTGAATCGCCACCACCTACTAATGAGAAGGCGCCGTTTTGGGTTGCTTCCACGATGGCATTACCTACTGCGCGTGAACCCGATGTGAAGTTGTCGAATTCGAAAACGCCGGTCGGACCGTTCCACAGGATGGTTTTGGATGCTTTGATTACATCGGCGAAGATTTTCTCCGTTTCAGGACCGATATCCAGCCCTTCCCATCCTGCAGGAATTTCACCTACATTCACGAAGTCGGTATTTGCATCATTGCTGAAGCTGTCGGCAATTTTGGCGTCAACGGCTAATACCATCTTCACGTTGTTTTTCTTTGCTTTTTCGAGCAATTCGAGTGCTAAATCGAGCTTGTCGTCTTCGCAAATCGAGTTACCCACTTTACCGCCGAGGGCTTTGGTGAATGTGTATGTCATACCACCGGCGATAATCAGGTTGTCAACCTTGGTCAGCAGGTTCTCGATGATTTCAATTTTGGATGAAACTTTTGAACCTCCCATGATGGCGGTGAACGGACGAGCCGTATCTTTCATGATTTTCTCAACAGCATTCACTTCCTTTTCCATCAGATAACCAAACATTTTGTTGTTTTCGTCGAAATGTTTAGCGATGAGTGCGGTCGAAGCGTGGGCGCGGTGAGCAGTTCCGAAAGCGTCGTTAACATAGCAATCGGCATAAGATGCCAGGGTGGCAGTAAATTTCTTCTGGCTTTCCTTTACAGCTTTCTTAGCTTCTGCTTTTTCTTCTTCAGTAGCAAATTCGCCACGTGGTTTTCCTTCTTCTTCAGCATAGAAACGCAGGTTTTCGAGCAACAAAGCCTCGCCGCCTTTCAGGCCGGCAGCCAGTGCCGCTGCTTCTTCGCCCATGCAGTCGGGTGCAAATTTCAAATCCACACCTAATAGTTTGGATACGTGCGGTACGATTACTTTCAGTGAGTATTTGGTATCCGGATTTTTCTTTGGACGACCCATGTGCGATGCAATAATCAGCGCGCCGCCATCCGCTAAAATCTTCTTCAGGGTAGGCAAGGCTGCCCGGATACGGTTGTCGTCTGTAATCTGGAAGTTCTCGTCGACAGGAACGTTGAAGTCCACACGAACGAAGGCCTTTTTGCCTGCGAAATTAAATTTGTCGATAGTTTGCATAATTTTTATTTATTTTGTCGCCAGTCGCCGGACACCAGTCGCCAGACCGGAGACCGGTGTCTGGAGTCTGGAGTCTGGTGACCATATTAATTAGTTTTAAATTCGTATTTTACCTTTTTCAATTCCTGATTGGCCTCCACGATTTTCTTTTTCAGGTTTTCTTTGTAGGCAATCAGTTTTTCCTGCAACGCCACATCGCCTGTGGCCATCATTTGCACGGCAAGGATAGCCGCGTTTTGAGCACCGTTGATGCCAACTGTTGCTACCGGAATGCCCGGAGGCATCTGCACAATGGCAAGGAGTGCATCCATACCATCCAGGCTGGCATTGATGGGTACACCGATAACCGGAAGGGTGGTCATCGATGCGATAACTCCCGGTAAGTGTGCTGCCATACCAGCTGCAGCAATAATCACCTGAATGCCGTTTTCACGGGCTTTGGTCGCAAAAGCTTCCACTTCTTTGGGTGTTCTGTGTGCCGACAAAGCATTGATTTCAAACGGAATCCCGAATTCATTCAACAATGCGGCAGCCTTTTCCATCACCGGCAGGTCAGATGTGCTACCCATAATAATACTTACTTTTGGGGTCATATAAAATATGATGTTTAAATGTTTAAAAGTTCAATAGTTACTTTGCTATTTGCAGTCATTGCGAGGAGTTCACAAAGTGAACGACGTGGCAACCCCCTCGAACCTGCAATTAGTTTCTCAGCCTGTCGTTTTCCGCTTTCCGCTTTCCGCTTTCCGCTTTCCGCTTTCAGTTATTCGCTATTCGCTAAAAAACTTACCCAACTAACGCCGCGTACGCTTCAGCAGAAAGCAGGTTGTCAAGTTGTGCTGCGTCAGCAATGGACAGTTTAACCATCCAGCCTGCGCCGTAAGGATCGTTGTTCACCAATTCCGGTTCGTTTTCCAACGCGCTGTTTAGTTCCAGTACCTCGCCGGAAACCGGCATAAACAACTCCGATACGGTTTTTACAGCTTCTACAGTTCCGAAAACTTCACCTTCAGCCAGTGTTTCGCCAATTGTTTCAATTTCAATATAAACGATTTCACCCAGTTCGTTCTGAGCATAATCGGTAATGCCCACATACGCAACCTCACCTTCCACACGAATCCATTCGTGTTCTTTGGTGTACTTTAATTCAGCCGGAATATTCATGATAATTGTTTTTATGATGTTATTAAATTGATACCTTACAATACAAGGGAAAATGATCAGAATTACGTATTTTGTTGTCTATTTTAAAGGATTTAATTTCAATGGATGCATTATATAAAATGTGATCAATGCGAAATTTTAGAATAGAATCGCTGAATGTCCATCCCAATCCGAATCCATTGGCAACGAAAGCGTCCTGCATTTTTCCCCTGATGGTTGAGTAGGTGTAGGAACCGGGGACATCGTTGAAATCCCCTACAACCATAACCTTATTGGGCGATTTGGCAATTTCTGCTGCTACCATATCAGCCTGTTTAGCTCTGATACGATAAGCCCCACCCAGTTTTCTCGAGAAATGCATGGTCGTTCCTTTGATGTTTTCGGTGTCGAAATTATCTTTCAGTCTGACCGCCATTACCTTGTCGTTTTCCGTAATCTTGTTGGATTCGAGGTGACAGTTAAAAATACGGATGGTTTCTCCTTTGATTTCAATATCGGAAACGATGGTCGTGTTAAATTTCGAATCGTATGCTAAAACCGATTTTTCAACAATGGGAAATTTTGAAAATGTTGCATTGCCAAAATATGACCAACCCGTATTAACCTTAAAATGAATATGATGATAGGGGTATTTTTTGAAAACCCGGCGTAAATCGTCCTCAGTAAGGTGTTCATTGCTTGTGCTCGCTGAATATTCCTGTATGCAGAGTATATCCGGATCTTTCTCCAGCATATATTGTATGACAGGATTGGGCTTTGCTTCCGTATGTTTAGCCATCATGGCATTTGCATAGGTATTATAGGTCATCAGCGAAAACGTATATTCCCCTTCATAATTTTCGGTATTTCTGAAGTTAACAGGGAAAGTATTCCTTACGATGTGCCAACACAACAGGATAACAGACAAAGAAATCAGAAAGTGCCATTTTTTAAAAGCAATCCAGAAAAATATAAAAAAGATGTTCAAAGGAATGAGCGCAGGCAGCAGGAGTGTTGTGTAGGCCGGTATCAGTAACTTTTCCGGGCTAACCCGGGAGGCAATAAATGCCATGACCATGAGCGCGGCTACAGCCAGGTTTGTTGTAATGAACAATAATTTTATCAGTCCTTTGCCCAGGTTCATAAATGCTAACTGTTGAATATGGTGAAATTCACCCTTTGCCTTGTTCGAATAATTTTCTCTTTTCTTCTGATGTCAGACTCCCGTATCCGGATGTTTTTATTTTGTCCAGAATGCGATCGATCTCTTCAATGTTTTTAGCTTTGGTCATGTTGTAGTCCGCGTCCGACATTTTTTTGCCGTATGCCGCTGTGTGTTTCACCTTTAACTTGCGGGGTTTAAAGAGATTAGACAGCCTGTCCATGAGCTTGTTGAAAGATTTGGTATGATCTTTTCCGCGTCGCAAAGATACAATAAAAAAATAACCGTACAAAGCGCCTCCCAGATGTGCCAATTCGCCACCCGCGTTACTTGAGGTGATGCCGAAAAAGCTAATCAGTACCGCTGCAATAGCGATGTACTTCAGTTTCACGGTTCCAATCAGTAGAAACCGCATTTCCATATTGGGAGCCTGCAACGCGGTAGCAACGATAATGGCCATGATAGAACCGGATGCGCCCATCAGGATGCTGATATCCGCCATTTGTGAGAAGAGCGGAAAGATATTATAGGCGACGATATAGGTAAGTCCGGCAACCAAACCGCCGAAAAAATACAATCCGAATAACTGTTTCCCTGTAAAAAACATCATAAACAATTTCCCAAACCAAAAGAGGGCAAATAGGTTAAACAGGATGTGAAAGAAATCCTTGTGCAGAAACATGTAGGTTACCAGTGTCCACGGTTTGAGCAGCAGGGCGCCGAAATTGGACGGTAATGCCAGAAAAGGAAAAATAAAGTCTCCCTGCAGGGTGAAAAGCCGCATGACAATCAGGAAGATTTGCAGCGTCAGGTACAGGGCTACATTCAGAAAGATCAGCCTGGTAACGGCATTTCCCTGCCGGTAAGTTTGTTTCAGATTTTCTATCAGGTTCATAATCGTATTTTTTTAATTAAAAACGATAAGGTCTTTTCTTCCAGATTAATATCAGGATGATACCAAACAACATTCCCCCGAGGTGGGCAAAATGTGCTACGCTGTCGCCCGAGAAATTGGCAACCCCCAGAAACAATTCAGCAACCCCGTAAATCAGCACAAAAATACGGGCTTTGATAGGAACCGGGAAGAACAGCATCATCAGTTTAACATCCGGGAACAGCCAGCCGAAGGCCAGTAACAGGCCGAAAACAGATCCGGAAGCACCAACCGTAACCGGCAGGTTCAGGAACATGCGTTTGAGTTCAATCAGGTCGGCAGCATTAAAATGGGTCAGGCTGCTTAATCTGAAATACCTTTCCAGCACATGCTGATAGTTTAGCAAATGTTCTCCCGAGTTCGCGGCAATGGCTTCGTTCATGGCTGCTATGACCTGATGGTATTCTACGGTCCAGAAAATTTGTTGGACAATTCCGGCGCCTATGCCTGTTATCAGGTAATAGATCAGAAAACGCTTAGGTCCCCAGAAGTTTTCGAGCACACCGCCAAACATATACAGGGCGAACATATTAAAGAACAGGTGACCAAAGCCACCATGCATAAACATGTAAGTAATCAGCTGCACCAGGTTGAACTTGTCAGAAGCCCAATAATGCATGCCGAGGACATCGGTCAGATCAAGTGCGATACCCCAGCGGCGAAAAATGCCAGGAGAAAGTAATGTTGCTAACCAAAGAATCGCGTTGATGGCAATCAGATTCTTTACTACAGGCGGTATAGAGCTTAAAAAGGATGGACGGTAATTGTTCATTTTGTGACCATTGTTTGGATAAATTGTGTACAAAAATAATCAAAATATCACCAAAAAGATGTTTTCTAACATCTTTTTTGAATTAATGAAAAAAAATGCATTAATTTTTGCAGAAAATGTTTGTTTTTACGAATCAATCTATTACATTTGCTGTCTGATAAACAATTTACTTGTGTCTAATCTATTAAAAATTAATCCAAATTATGAACAAAGCAGAATTAATCAATGCTATTGCTGCCGAAGCAGGTTTAAGCAAAGTTGACGCTAAAAAAGCACTTGATGCTACAGTTAAAGCCGTATCTAACGCATTAGTTGCAGGTGATAAGGTAAGTTTAATCGGTTTCGGAACTTTCTCTGTTGCTGCACGCAGTGCTCGTCAGGGTATCAATCCTAAAACTAAAAAACCTATTAAAATCGCTGCTAAAAAAGTTGCTAAATTTAAAGCCGGTGCTGAGCTTGCTGCAGCTGTTAACTAATTACGCTTTAGGTTTATCTTACTAAAGGAATATGAGATTTCATATTCCTTTTTTTGCGTTTAAATTCTGTAAGTATTCCTTTTTTAAAGCTAAGTTGATTTTATACTTTGCTATGCTCAAAATGAAAGTAAAAACCAGATAGAGATAACCTTATTTACACCTTATTTTCTGACTAAACAACCTTAGTAGCAAATGAATACCTCAGCGAACCTAACCTTATTACCTTATTTTGATAATTTTCTGAAATAAGGTAATAAGGTCAGAGGAGGCATGTGAATATAATCTTTACTACTAAGGTTGTTTAGTCAGAAAATAAGGTGTAAATAAGGTTTTGATTGTGAGGGTTGAACATCAGCTACTAAGGTTGTTTAGTCAGAAAATAAGGTTGAAAATAAGGTTGTTTAACATATTAGTAATATGAAAAATCAAAATAAATCACATGATTATTTTATTATCCCCGGCAAAAATCCAAAACTTCAACAAACAGGTAGTAACATCTAAGTACAGCATCCCGCAATTCCTGAAAGAAGCAAGTGAACTTGTTGAACTGATGCGGCAACTCTCACAACAGGAAATTACCCGTTTGCTGGATATTAATGTTGAACTCACCCGTCTGAATTTAGACCGCTACATCAGCTGGCAACTGCCATTTACGCCCGACAATGCTAAACAGGCTGTTTTTGTCTTCGACGGAGAAGTGTATCGCGGATTGGATGCGCCGGCCTTATCGCCTGAGGAAATCGATTATATGCAGCAGCACCTGAGACTTTTCTCTGGCTTGTATGGCTTATTGAAACCCCTGGACCTGATTCAGCCATATCGTTTAGATGTGAGTACAAAATTGCATAATCATGCAGGAAATGATTTGTATCCTTTTTGGAGAACGAAGGTGACGGAAAGTATTGCGGATGACCTGAAGGTTTCCGGAAAACCATCCTTGTTGCTGAACCTGGCCTCTTCGGAATATACAAAGGTGATCGGTCTGAAAAACAGTAACATGCGTATGGTGAATGTTGAGTTTCTTGAATACCAGCATGATAAGCTGAAGCAAATCGTGATTTATACGAAAAAGGCCCGTGGAATGATGGCCCGTTATGTGATTCAGAACCAGATTGATCAGGAGGAAGACCTCAAAGGCTTTCATGAGGGGGGCTACTGGTTTAACGAACAATTGTCATCCACAGATAAACTGGTTTTTGTACGATAATTGCATGTTTTTTAAATCAATTAATGATTGTTTTCATTTTATCCGTGAATATTTTTCTAACTTTGCGCAACTAAACCACGTTAGTCACATTAGAGAACAGGAATTATGATATGATCTTAACCTTGTTTTTAAACTTAAAAGATTTATTGTAAAAAAGCTTATATGTTTCTTATATGACTTATATGGTTAATTATTAAAGAATTGAAATGTTTAAAGATATAAAATATATGAAAAAGTTAAGTCTTATCCTTTTCGGATTTATCCTCACAAGTGCTTTGTTTGCTCAAACAGCCAATATTTCTTTTGAAAAATCAACGCACGATTTTGGTAAAATCAAGGAAAAGGATGGTATCGCTACCGTTGTATTTACTTTTAAGAATACCGGTGATGCACCGCTTGTAATCAACAGGGTTCAGGCATCCTGTGGTTGTACTACACCATCCTGGACGAAAGAACCGATTTTGCCGGGAAAAACCGGAAACGTGACGGCTGCCTATAATCCGGCCAACCGTCCGGGAACTTTTATCAAATCTATTTCTGTTTTCAGCAATGCAGGCAGCCAGCCCGTGCTACTTACCATCAAAGGTGATGTGATTCCCAAACCGGCTGTAGAAAGATAAATTCCTGCATGGACAAGCATCACAAGCATCCTGAAAATGACCCTGCATACAAGGGATTGACTGTTAACGAAGGGGTTAACGGGGCGCCAACGGTAAATCCTTACCGGAAAGCCAAAGCTAAGCGTCGTCAGTTTACGGTCGATGAATATGTTGAGGGTATTCTGAAAGGCGACATTTCCGTGTTGAGTCAGGCGGTTACCTTAGTGGAAAGTTCGTTGCCAGAACACCAGCAGGTTGCACAACAGGTGATTGAAAAATGTTTGCCTTACACTGGAAATTCCATTCGTTTGGGTATAACAGGAGTGCCCGGCGCCGGAAAAAGTACGTTTATTGAAGCCCTGGGCATGTATCTGGTGCGTAACTCGCACAAGCTTGCTGTATTAGCCATTGACCCCAGTAGTGAGCGTACCAAGGGCAGTATTTTGGGAGATAAAACCAGGATGGAGGAGTTGTCGGTGGCACCCAATGCCTTTATCCGTCCTTCGCCGTCGGCAGGCTCCCTGGGTGGCGTAGCCCGCAAAACCCGCGAAAGCATCATCTTGTGCGAGGCAGCCGGTTTTGATACCATTTTTGTTGAAACGGTAGGGGTGGGCCAGTCGGAAACGGCGGTACATTCCATGGTTGACTTCTTTCTGTTGCTCCAGTTGGCAGGGGCGGGTGATGAGTTACAAGGCATCAAAAGAGGGATCATGGAAATGGCGGATGGAATAGCGATTAATAAATGCGATGGTACCAATGTGGACAAGGCCATGGTGGCTAAAACGCAATATCAGAATGCCTTGCGTTTGTTCCCTGAAACCGGTTCGGGATGGAGTCCGGAAGTGATTCCCTGTTCGGCTGTCGAAAAGACAGGCATTGCTGAAATCTGGGAAATGGTGTTGCGATATGCAGAGCTTACAAAAACAAACCAGTACTTCGACGCCAAAAGAAATCAGCAATCGAAATACTGGATGTATGAGACCATCAATGAACAGTTGAGAAACGGGTTTTATCAGCATCCCGTAATTCAGCAACTGATTGACGAAACAGAAAAACGGGTGCTTTCCAATGAAATCAGTTCTTTTACCGGCGCAAAATTGTTATTGGATAAATATGCTACAATATCATTCCGTTAGCAACCTGCTGCGCGGTGTCTTTCCCTTTTAATTCTTCCACAATTTTCAATGCGAAAGGAATGGCCACGCCCGGTCCTTTGGCGGTAAGTATGTTTCCTGATTTTACGATGGTGGATGATGATATTTTTGCGTCGGTCAGAAATGATTCGAAGCCGGGATAACAAATGGCTTCCTTTTCTTTGAGTAAGCCCATTTTACCCAGGATAGAAGGAGCAGCACAAATGGCAGCAATGGTAGCGCCTTTGGCAGCTTGTTTTTCAATCAGTTTCTTCAATCCGGTGTGGTTGTCTAAGTTGGTAGTGCCGGGCATTCCGCCGGGCAGGTAAATCAGAAAATCACCAGATAAGTCGGCCTTTTCGAAGATTACATTCGCATTTACACCAATACCATGAGCACCTGTTACAGTCAGTTTATCCGATACAGATACAGTTGTAACATCAATACCCGCCCTGCGAAAAACATCAATCGGGGCAACAGCTTCAATTTCCTCGAAACCTTCAGCTAAAAATAATAGGATTCGCATAACTATCTTAATTTAAAGTTGTATGTGATTGTTCCGGTTGAGATACCACTGCCGGATGAAAATCTGGTTCTTCTGGCTGCCTTGATGGCTTCCTGGCGTAAGGATGCATCTGAAATATTCCCCCTGCTGATGGAAGCGTCGATTACATTACCTGCTGCATCTACCCTGATGGCTACCGTGAGAGAACCTTCGATGTTTTGATTGTAGGCCGGTGTCGGCATCGTTCCCAATAAGTTTCTGCCACTCAGTGACCAGGAATTACCTCCTGAAGTTCCGCTTCCAACCGGATTGCCGGCGGTTTCGGAACCAGTGGTTTGCCCGCTCCCAGTGCCTGTGCCTGAACCAAAAGTGCCGCCGATTAAGTCTTCGGCCTGTTGACTTGCCTGTTGTTCTTTCTTCAGTCGTTCATCGGTCTGGGAAGGACGGGTATCCGGTTTCTTTTTGGTTTCGGGAATGGCCACCGACTTATCTTTTTGCGTGAGCAGTTCCTCCTTTACTTCCGCTTTGGGTGGGGATGACTGTTGGGCACTCTGGGAGGGAGTTTCCACGGCGCCACCGCCATCAAAGGCGTCTCCGAAACTAATCATGATTCCGCCATCCTCGGTGTTCTTCAATCCGGGTAACATGACAAAGAACAGGATGAGCAGGATGATAATCCCACTGATGGCTGTTCCGATGTAAGCATATAATTCGGACTTCTTCATTTTTTTATCGTTTCTGAGCGCGTTCATCTTATTTGCCTGATGCTTTGGTAGCTACAACCAATTTAAGTTTATGCTGATTGGCAATGTCCAATACCCTGACAACTTCTTTGTAAGCAATTTGCTGATCAGCGTGCAGGGCAATGTAGGTGGTGGAATCCTGTGCCACCAGTTCCATGATGTAGGATTCGAGCATTTCGGGTGCAATCTGGGTCGGACGGGCTGTGCCTTTGGCTACAAAATACCGGCCGTTACCATCGATTGAAACCTTGGCGACCACCGAACGGGTCGATGAACTAGCCCTGCTTTCCGGCAAGTTGAGTTTGATGTCATTGGGCGACGACATAGTCGATGCCATGATGAAAAACAGCAACAGCAGGAAGATAATGTCAGTCATCGACGACATCGAGAAACCAGCTTCAACCTTAATTCTTTTCTTTAAAGCCATGATTTTTATTTACGATTTTACAATTAACCACTAACCACTATTTTACGCCGGTTCATTCAGGAAGTCGAGAAACTCCATGGTTCTGGCTTCTAACTTGCGAACCACCGAGTCGACCCTGGAAACAAGATAATTATACCCGAAATAGGCGATGATACCTACAATGAGACCAGCGATGGTCGTTACCATGGCCTGGTACATGCCCTGCGATAAGTCGGCCAGCTGAATGGTTCCCGTGTTGTTGAGCGACATGTTGTAGAAAGTCGTCACCATACCCGTTACCGTTCCGAGGAAACCCAGCATCGGTGCGCCCCCCGAAATAGAGGCCATGATTACCAGTCCTTTTTCGAGGTTGGCAATTTCGAGATTACCCACGTTCTCAATGGCAACCAACACGTCATTCATGGGGCGACCCAACCGGCTGATACCTTTCTCAACCATCCTGGCAATGGGGTTGTTGGTTTCCCGGCAAAGCTTTTGTGCGGCATCGATTTTCCCGTCGTAGATGTAATCACGGATGCGGTTCATGAACGATTTGTCTTCTTCCAACGCCTGTTTAAGTGTGATTAAACGTTCGATGAACATGTAAATGGCAACGATAAGCATGATTGCAAGGACAATCATAATCGGACCGCCGTATGTTGCCATGGTCCACAAATTCATTTTACTTGTTGTCGTCGCTGCAACCATGGGTTCTTCCACCAGGTTGGTCTGAAGCAAAATAAGCATTAAATTATTCATTTTTAATAGATGTTGTTGTTATTTAAGTTGATCTTTATATCTTTTGATGGTTTCTTCCAGTCCGAAATACAGCGCGTCGGATATGAGTGCATGTCCGATGGAAACTTCGTCAATCCACGGAATGTGTTCAATCAGGTATTTCAGATTTACCAGGCTTAAATCGTGTCCGGCGTTCAGTCCGAGTCCGCAGGCCCTGGCACATTCGGCAGCCCTGATGAAAGGGGCGATTGCTTTTTCCCTGTTTATCAGGTACTCCGAAGCATAAGGTTCGGTGTATAACTCAACCCTGTCGGCACCTGTTTTTGCGGCAGATTCAATGTTTCTGATATCCGTATCGATAAAAATGGATACCCGGATGCCGGCTTGTTTTAAATCAGTAATTATTTCTTTCAGAAAATCCTGATGTCGCAGGGTGTCCCATCCGGCGTTCGAAGTCAGCGCCCCGGGAGGGTCAGGAACCAGGGTTACCTGATGTGGTTTTACCGATTTTACCAGTTCCAGAAAGCCTGCTGAAGGATAGCCTTCGATGTTGAATTCAGTAGTAAGAATGGGTTTCAGGTCTCTTACATCCTGATAGCGGATATGTCTTTCGTCCGGTCGTGGGTGGACTGTAATGCCATGAGCGCCAAACCGTTCGCAGTCTAAAGCAACCTGGCAGATATCAGGGATATTACCACCTCTTGCATTGCGGATGGTGGCAACTTTATTGATGTTTACACTAAGTTTTGTCATTCGGTTTAAAAATTTGCAAATTCGATATTATTGTATTTCCTTTGCATTGCTGTATCGCGTTTATGATGCACAAAAATAAGCGAAAAAAGCGAACAAAAAAAATATGACCATAGCCATTTTTGGAAACACTTTTCGTCCGACCGTACTGAATATCATGGAAATAATATTCGGTTATTTCAATACCCGGAAAGTTGCTCTGTTGCTTGACAAAGAACTGTATACCTATTGTACGGAGCATTCCGTTGTTCAGCCCGACCAACAACTGCTGATTACTGATGATGATTTTCATGCAGATATCGCGTTGAGTATCGGTGGTGACGGGACCTTCCTGAGTACCGCGGCACGTATCGGTTCAAAAAACATACCAATTATGGGAATTAACACCGGGAGATTGGGTTTTTTGGCTGATGTTCCGGTCGATGCCGTGGAAAAAGCACTTGATGCTATCATGCAAGATCAGGTTACGGTGGAAGAAAGAACCTTGTTGAAAGTTGATTTTTCGGATGGTCGTCCAGTCGATTATCCTTATGTCCTGAATGAGGTTTCTGTTCTGAAACAGGACAGTTCCTCGATGATTAGCATCAATACTTACCTGAACGGTGAGGCCATTCATTCTTATCATGCTGATGGACTGATTGTTGCCACGCCTACCGGTTCTACAGCTTATTCGATGAGTGTGGGAGGGCCCCTGATGGTGCCGCAGGCGCAAAACATCATTCTTTCGCCGATTGCTTCACATAGTCTGACGGTTCGTCCGTTGGTGGTTCCCGATGACTGGATTATCGATCTGGAAGTTTTCAGCCGGAATGGTTGTTATCTGGTGACGATGGACGGACGAACGATGGTATTGGAACAGGAGGTGAAAATACGCATTTCGAAGGCCGACTATAAAATCAGGGTCGCCAAACAACTGAATCATACTTTCTTTGATTCGTTGAAAAGTAAACTGATGTGGGGACTTGACAAACGTAACTAAATGAAAATTTCTAACGAAGTGTTAAAACCCGGACCCATAGGCATATTTGATTCCGGTTACGGCGGACTCACCATTCTGGAGGAAATACGGAAAGTGATGCCGGGATACGATTATATTTACCTGGGTGACAATGCCCGTACCCCCTATGGAACGCGTTCTTTTGATGTGGTGTATCAATATACCCTTGAATGTGTCAACAAGTTATTTGACATGGGTTGCCACCTGGTGATTCTGGCCTGTAACACCGCTTCAGCAAAAGCCCTGCGCAGTATTCAGCAGGTCGATTTGCCTCGTATCGATCCGGGTAGAAGGGTGTTGGGTGTGATTCGTCCGACTGTGGAAGTGCTTGATCAGGTGACTCAAACCGGACATGTGGGTATTTTTGCTACTCCGGGAACCGTGCAGTCGGATTCGTATCCTATCGAAGCACATAAGATCTTTCCTGATATCAGGATAACCACGGAAGCTTGTCCGATGTGGGTACCGTTGATAGAAAACAATGAACACCTTTCAGAAGGAGCTGCTTATTTTGTGCAGCAAAACATCAGGAATTTATTGAAAAAAGATGCTCAAATCGACAGTGTCATTTTGGGGTGTACCCATTATCCGCTGATTGTACCGACCATTCGCCGTTATTTGCCAACACGTATTAAAATCATTTCGCAGGGAGAAATTGTTGCCCGCAGTTTGCAATTATATCTTAAACGACACCCCGGGATGGATGCCAAATGTACGAAGAATGGTGTAACGCGCTACTTTACTACCGAATCGACCGAAAAGTTTACCCATTCGGCCTCCATATTCTTACATACAAAAATAATCGCCGAACACATCAGTCTGTGATGCCTGTCTGATTGTTCAGCCATTGTTCGGGAGACATGCCGGTGTATTTTCTAAAAGCAATATTAAAGCTTTTATTTGTTGAAAATCCGGATGCGATACCTGCATCTTCCGGTTTAACCGGATTTTTGATTTTTTTCATGATTGTTTTGGCATGCGTGATTCTTTTCTCGGTTTTCAGTTCGTGGAAATCCGTATGTAAAATTTCATTGAGAAAATAGTGTACGTGGTGTTGCGGAATAACAAAATGAGTACAAATATCTTTTATCTGAAAGTCAGGGTCCAGGTAAGGTTTTTCCGACTCAACGTATTCCAGTATCCTGGTTGCTAATTCATTGTAGTATCCGATTGGAAGTTGTTGCTTATTAGCCCTGGTATCAACTCTTTCTGAGGTGTCATCTGTTTCTTCCTCAAATTGTGTTGCCGACACGTGACTGGTTTCAAGGTATGGTAGGCCATAAAGTAGCTTCGGACTCAGGATGACAAATACAGGGATAAAGAAGTATAAATAGACCATCGCGTACAAAAAGGCATGCATGGTGTCAATTAAATCTGTCGTGTCGAGATGAAGCGCGAACATGTAGTTCAGGATTACCGAAGTGGTAGCAATCAGGAAGACCAGGATGAGTATTACGAAGATTCGTTGTGTCGTATACCGGTATTGATATTTAATCTGCCCTTTCAGCCGGAGATATCTGAAACGCACCCGCCGCATCATTATTAAGCAGGCAATAATATAAATGAACAGTTGAATTGCCCGTGCTGCGTTGTTCCAGGTTATGGGATATAAAGAGAATCTGAGTTGGCGAAAATAATCAAAATTCTGCATGATGTTGTTCGTAATTTGATATTGCTCGTCGTACGACATCAACAGAAAAGGCATATTGGCCAGCAGGTGAAGAAAAAACGGGATAAAATGCAGGATATCGCTTTTCTTCATGTAAAACCGGTCGTTTACAATGCCGCGTACGAAGAAGTACAGCATAGGAGCTTTGAGAAAGTAAACCGGAGCAATGATGAATAAGACAGTATAGAAAGTCACGTTTCCGCCAAAATTGAATGAGCTGACCATGCTTGATTCGAGCGCCAGCAATACGAAAAACGCTGCCAGAAAAATAACGTTTTTGTTTATTCTCCAGTTATAAAATACCATCATCAGCGCCAGTATCAGGTTAATCGCAGAGAAGAAGTAAATTACGGTTGTGGTCATAGTCTTAGAATTTTTGCAAAGATAATTAATATTTTCCTGCGACAAACGGTCTGAAATACTAATATCCCGGTTCAGGGTAATATGCCTGCAGAATCGGGATATTGTAAAATCAGGTGGTTGATGAAGTGGAGTATGTAGCTCTGTCCTGGTTGAGGCCGGTGACTAAAGATATGGATTTGAAACCCTTTCTTTGCCGATGGTGGTCGATGGTCCGTGTCCGGGATACACAACCGTTTCATCAGGTAAAATCAATAATTTTTCGGTGATGTTGCGAATCAGCATGCCGTAATCGCCCTGTTCGAGGTCGGTGCGCCCGATAGAGCCGTTGAACAATACATCGCCGGCAAACAATACATGTTCTTTTTCGTTGTGGAAAACAAGATGTCCCGGACTGTGTCCCGGTACATGAATAGTTTTCAGAGCTGTATTTCCAAAACTGATTTCCTGATTCTCCTGCAGGTAAGTTCCGATGGGCTGAGCATCTTCCTGTACCGGAAAACCGTAAATTACCGTACCAGCAACCACTCTTTTCAGTAGAAATTCGTCGCCAATATGCGCTTCGGGAGTTATACCGTAGGTGTCGAATAAAAATTTATTGCCGAATTGGTGGTCGAAATGCAGGTGGGTGTTGAGAACCTTAACCAGTTTCAGTTTATTGTCGTCGATGTAAGCCTGCAACGCTTTCTTTTCATTTTCAAAATAGCAACCGGCATCGATAACGACCGCCTCTCCTGTTTCATCATGTACTACGTAAGTGTTTTCCTGTATCGGGTTGAACGTAAATGTTTTAATTGTCATCATATTTTATCTGTAAGAAATGGTTTGAAAATATCTTCGTACTGATAGAATCCTTTTTCCCTGTCATGAATGTTTTCGGCCACAAAAATTACCCCGTTTCCGAAGGCCTCTCTTGAGATAGATTCGTGAATCAGCCTGATGGTTTGGTATTTGAAACCAAAAATAACCTGATGTTTTCCAACGATACCACCGGCACGAACCGAATTAATTTTCGATTTTTTTAGCCCGAGCGCTTCTGCAATTTTAATGGCAGTACCCGAAACACCGTCTTTATGTTTGAAATGTTCTTCCACAATTTCAATGTCAACAAAAGGAGCAATACTCTTTAATACCTTCGCGGCAAAAATCAGGTAGTTGACTCCCAGGGTAATGTTGGGTGACCAAAACACCGTGGTATATTCACCCAAACGTTTCAGGTATGCCTCTTGTTCTTCGTTGTAATGAGAAACAGCAGAAATAATTTTAATTTTTCTTTCCGCAGCGGCTTTACCGTATGTGAAGATGCCGTTTTCAGACGAAAAATCAATGATAATATCTACCGGATGTGTGTCGAGAAAAGGTTCGATTTTGTTGTTGTGCAGGGAATATACGCGCCCCTGATTGTCGCTGTCGATTTCGAGGATGTCGGCAATTAACCGGTCTTCCTGTCTGGGTGATTTCCTTAGCACCCATTCCAATTCAAAATTCTCGTTCTTCAATATTGCCGAAGCAACAGCTTTGCCCGTCTTGCCAAAGCCAATTAATCCTACTTTCATGGTTGTTCTTTTATTACAAAGATTGATACTTATTCTTATCACAAGAATGTTTTTACCGTTCAAAAATAAGATTTTTTTTTAAATATATGGAATTAATATACAAACTTTAGTTTATTTTTTATTGTCGAATTGTATTGATACATCAGAAAAACCCGTATCTTTGAATTGTAAATTTTAAACCCATACAACATGAAAACAGAAGAAGACGATTTGCTGGTTTATGATGAAGATGAAGCCGTTAAGTTTATCCTGAATCATATCCCCGCTGCTTCGAGGGCTACCATTTCCGACACCAAGGTGGAATATGTATTGGATGTAATCTACGAGTATTATGACGAAAAAGGTTTGATACAGGAAGATACTGCCGAAGAAGCTAACATCGATGAAGAAGATATGTTCTTGTATTTGAAGAAATGTGCTAAGAAAGATAAAATGGAAATTACCGATGACGAAATCAGCCTGATACTGGAAGGTGAATATGAATATGGTAAGTCCATTGGAATTTACAATTAGTATTTATTCTTAATCAGATGTATTATATTTTTTATGCTTTGATCTGGACCATCTCCTGGCTCCCGATGCGGATGCTGTATGTACTGTCCGACCTGATGTTCCCGCTTGTTTATCATGTTGCCCGTTACCGGAGAAAGGTGGTACGACGCAATCTGGTGAATGCTTTTCCAGATTATACACCAAAGCAAATTGCAGAAACAGAGAAAAAATTCTATCATTTCTTTTGTGATTTGATGGTGGAAATCATCCGGCAACTTCATGCTCCCAAAAAAGAGATGAAAAAGCGCATGGCTTTTGAGAACCTGGATTTGTTAATTGAGCAGGCCCGACTGGGTAAGAGTTCGATGATTATGACCGGTCATTATTGTAACTGGGAATGGACTTCCGTGATTTGTTTACACCTGCCGGCTGATTTGCCTGCTTGCCCTGTTTACAAAGAATTGAGGGATAAACATTTTGATGGTCTGATGCTCCGCTTACGAAACCGTTATGGAGCCATTGGTATTGAAAAGAACAACATCATCAGGAAAATGTTTGAAATGAGAAAGGCCGGTGAAAAAGGAATTTTCGGGATGATTTCCGACCAAAGCCCGGGAGCGAAAAGCATACGCTATAGCATGCCTTTTTTACATCAGGATACGCCGGTTTTTTTAGGAACTGAACAGCTGGCTAAGAAATATGATTATCCGGTTTTTTATCTTGATATTGAAAGAGTTAAAAGAGGTTATTATCTTGCAAAAGTAAAGCCGATTACTACAGATCCTGTTCATACATCGGAATATGAAATTACAACCAAATTCATGCAAATGCTGGAACAGAGTATTCAGGAACGGCCTGAGTTCTGGCTTTGGTCGCATAATCGTTGGAAACACAGTAAAAAAGCAGCAGTTTGAAAACCGCGATTGTCATATTGAACTGGAACGGAGCGCATTATCTTCAGCAGTTTCTTCCTGCATTAAGGGAATATACCACTTCGCCTGATGTGGATATTTACGTGGCGGATAACGGATCGACAGACAATTCTCTGTTGATATTGGGCAAGTATTTTAAGGAAGTCAAAATTTTATTGCTCAATCGCAATTACGGCTTTGCTGAAGGGTATAATCGCGCCCTGGCTCAGATTGAGGCCGATTACTATGTTTTGCTGAATTCCGATGTTGAGGTTACGCCGGGATGGCTGGAACCTTTGCTGGGTTACCTGCAACAACATCCGGAGGTAGCTGCCTGTCAGCCGAAAATATTGTCGTATCACAACCGGACTCATTTTGAACATGCCGGCGCCGCTGGTGGTTTCATCGACATGCTGGGTTATCCTTTCTGTCGTGGGCGTGTTTTGGCGGTGACAGAAGAAGATCGCGGACAATATGACGAAGTGTGCGATGTGTTTTGGGCAACCGGCGCTTGTCTGGTAATCCGGGCCGATGTGTTTGAGAAAGAGGGTGGTTTTGACGATGACTTTTTTGCCCACATGGAAGAGATTGATTTGTGCTGGCGACTGAAAAGCCGCGGATACCGGATTGTTTGCGTCCCTCAAAGCAAGGTGTATCATGTCGGGGGGGGCACTCTTCATGTTGAACATCCACGGAAAACCTATCTGAATTTCAGGAATAACTTGTTTTTGTTGTATAAGAATCTGCCTGCTAAGCAACTTTTCCCTGTACTTCTTCTACGATTCTTTATGGATTACCTGGCTGCTTTTCAGCTATTTGTTACCGGTAAACCGCAAAATGCCAAAGCTGTTTTTAAGGCCCGGTTGGATTACCGTAAGATGTTGCCATCTTTCAAAAGCAAACGCGAAGAAAACCTGCGGAAAACTACCCAAACACACATTCCCGAAATAGCAAGAAAAAGCGTTATTTTGAATTATTATTTGTTGGGGAGGAAAACGTATAAAGCGAATAGTGAATAACTAATAGTGAATAATGCGAATCAGGAGTTGAAAATTAGCTCCCTCACTTCCGTTCGGGATGACAAATTATGCATTATTAATATTACCCATCGCCAAGAGTATGCAAAAACCATCCTGTTTTTGCCACGATGGGTGCAAAGTTTCTCGAACCGTCGTCGTAAAGAATCTAATCATACAGTGAAAGATAGTGCGACGGTATTTGACCTTACGGAATCCTTGTCATCCCGAGCGGAAGTGAGGGATCTAAGGGAGGAGCGTAATAAAAAAGCACGACCTGCATCTCTATGTTGTATCCTACTCCTGATTCGCATTATTCGCTATTCGCTTTCCGTTTATTGCTCTTCTCCTCCGCCGATTTCTCATACATCCTCGACGTCAGGTTGTTATCAAGGCAGTATTCGGTAATTACATCCAAAAATCTTTTGCCGTATTTTTGTACTTTGGTTTTACCAAAACCATGAATCAGAAGAAGTTCTTTTTCGGATAAGGGCAGATAATCGGCCATTTCCTTGATGGTTTTGCTACCGGCAACTAAGTAGATGGGCGTGTCATCGGGTTCGCAAATTTTATTGCGTAGTTCCAGCAGTTTGAAATAGAGTTGCGGGTGACGGGTCTGGAAGTTTTTGGCCGTCCCCGTTTTAGAATAAGCATTGATACTGAAATCAGGCACTGTGAACTTGTTTTTTAATGCGAAATAGTTTTCTGCTGAAAAAGGATGTTGCAGGTTCTTCATGATATAATAATGCTGCGCTAAAGAACCAAACAAGCTTTTGATACCCTCATTGAATGTTTGTGCATTCTCCCTGTTGTCGGTCGTTGCCGGCGATTGCTTCAGTGTTTCGTTTAGTTTTCTGATTTTGTCCATGAAGAAAGTGGTGCCTGCTTCGATACGTTCCGACAGAAAATCTTCATCAACATTGTACTGCGTGAAAATACGTTCAATCTGTATACTGAACCGGGAACCGACTTCTTCGAGTTCTGTCAGCTGACCGGCTATGTTCTTCAAATATTCCGGCGTTTCTTCATTGAAGGAAGCGGCAATTTCTTCTATTGACTTCATGAATCGCCCGAACTGATTTCTCAGACTGCCGAAATCAAACAGATTTTTCAATATGTACGATCTGAAATCATGGCGGGAGCGATCCAGCTCTTTCTCTAAAACTTCCAAAGGTAATTTTTGCGTCTCATAAGCCAGTATCTGTTGGTCGTTTTCAATACTGTATGGGTTAATTCGACTCAGTAAAACTAACCCCTCCAGGTTGCTGCACCGACTCAGGGCCACGTAAACCTGTCCCGGTGCAAAGGCTTCTCCGGCATCAATAACAGCCTTGTCGAACGTCAGTCCCTGGCTTTTGTGGATGGTAATAGCCCAGGCTAAGCGGAGCGGGAACTGGGTGAATTTACCGATGTATTCTTCGTCGATTTTTTTTGTGACCGGATTGGCTGTGTAACGTATGTTTTCCCATTCCATGGGGGTGACATCAATCATACTGTTATCTCCCGGACATTCGATGGTGATGACATCCTTCCCGAATGCCCTGATGATACCGATTTTCCCGTTGTAGAATCTTCTGGGTGTCTCGGTATCGTTCTTGATCAACATTACTTTGGCTCCAATTTTCAGGTGTAATTGCGGGTCGGTCGGGTAGTTTTTCTCATTGAATTCTCCTTCGATTCTGGCTGTGAAACATTGTGTCTCACCCGGAAGTTTGCTGAGTTCCTCCGCATTGATGCGGTCGGCTTTGTAATTGTGCGTAGTCAGGGTGATGAACGAGTCATCTGCGGGTGGAACAAATAAAGCATTGTATTTGCTTTGTAAGACCTTCAGTCCCGATGCACTCAGGCAGTTATTCCTTACTTCGTTCAGGATGCGGATAAAGTGTTCGTCCGACTGACGGTATATTTTGTCCAGTTCGATGTAAACCGGCGGTTTTTGCAGGATGGCGTGACTGTGAAAAAAATAGGGCGATTCGTAAAATTGTGACAAAAACCTCCATTCTTCCTCACTTACCACAGGAGAAAGCTGAAACATGTCGCCGATAAAAATAACCTGCACTCCGCCGAAAGGTTCTTTGTGCCTGAATCTGACCTGCCTGAGGATGGTGTCGATGGCATCTAAGGTGTCAGCTCTTACCATACTGATTTCATCGATGATGAGCAACTCCAGTTCCTGCAGGATTTTCCGTTTGAAAGAGCGCATCTTGCTTTTTTCTATCAGGTCTTTCTTGCCCTCAGCAGTTGGAATAAAAGGCGTAAACGGAAGCTGAAAGAACGAGTGCATGGTAACTCCGCCTGCATTGATGGCTGCCACACCGGTTGGAGCTACAATAGCCGTTTGTTTGGCCGTTTGTTTTTTCAGGTTGTGCAGGAATGTTGTTTTACCTGTGCCCGCTTTTCCGGTCAGAAAGATGTGTTTGTTAGTCTGCAGAGCAAATCCCTGCGCCAGATCATAAATGGGAGTGGAAGACATAGTTAATAGTGGTTTGTAGAGACGCACTGCCGTGCGTCTCTTTTTAATTATGAATAATCCGTGCGTCTCTTTTTAATTATGAATAATCCGTGCGTCTCGTTTTTAATTATGAATAATCCGTGCGTCTCGTTTTTAATTATGAATAATCCGTGCGTCTCTTTTTAATTATGAATAATCCGTGCGTCTCTTTTTAATTATGAATAATCCGTGTGTCTCTTAATGAATAATCAATAATGAATAGCGAATTTTTCTGTTGCATTTTTTATTTTTGAGGAGTGAATCCGTGTCTGCAAATATCCGTAAAATCGGTCATAAAAGCAACCACATTAAGTTTAAAAAAACAAAAAAAGTCTGCAAGTGATGTTGCAGACTTTCTTATGTGATGAGCGATAACCAGCGCTTATGTTAACATATTAAGCAAAATACCGGCAGCTACCGCAGAACCGATTACACCGGCCACATTGGGTGCCATGGCATGCATGAGTAAGTGGTTGGTTTTATCTGCTTTAAGACCTTGTTCCTGAGAAACACGGGCAGCGGCCGGAACGGCAGATACACCTGCAGAACCAATCAACGGGTTAATTTTGTTACCCTCTTTCAGAAATACATTTAACAACTTTGCAAACAATACACCCGAAGCAGTTGCAACAACAAAGGAAAGCGCCCCTAATCCGAATATTTTCAGTGAATCCATGGTGATGAATCTGTCGGCTTGTGTCGAAGCTCCGACAGTCAATCCCAGCAGAATTGTTATCGAGTTGATCAATGCAAATCTGGCTGTTTCAGCCAGTCGCTCTGTTACAGTGGATTCTTTCAGGAGGTTTCCTAAAAACAACATACCTAACAAGGGTAATGCACTTGGGGCAATGAAAGTGGTCAGCACCATTCCGATGATAGGGAAAGCAATTTTCTCTGTTTTCGAAACCGGTCTGGGTGGCTTCATCCTGATTAACTTTTCTTTTTTTGTTGTCAGTAGATTCATTACCGGAGGTTGAATAAGCGGTACCAGCGCCATGTAGGAATACGCAGCAACCGCAATGGTTCCGATCAGTTCAGGTGCAAGTTTTGAGGTAAGAAAAATGGCGGTCGGACCATCGGCTCCACCAATGATACCGATTGCTCCTGCTTGTTCAGGAGTGAATCCCAGTGCGTATGCCCCGAAAAAGGTAATAAAAATACCTGTTTGAGCGGCAGCCCCTAACAACATTAATTTCGGGTTTGAAATCAGGGATGAAAAGTCAGTCATGGCTCCAATGCCTAAAAACACCAACGGTGGATACCATCCGTCAATTACACCACTGTACAATATATTCAATACCGAACCTTCGTCATAAATTCCAATCCCTTCATCACTTCCGATGGGTAAAGGAATATTTCCGATGATCATTCCAAAGCCGATGGGAATAAGCAACAAAGGTTCCCAGCCCTTCTTAACAGCCAGGATGATGAAAACTATGCCGACCAGAATCATGGCCAGGTACTTAAACTGAAAGTTGGCAAAACCTGTACTGTACCAAAACTTCTCTAAGCCTTCAAAAAGTGCATTTTGTCCTGCAGCGTCTTGTCCGAATACATTGAAGGGAACGAAAAGAGCTATCAAAACAAATAAAATAGTGATATTCTTTATATTATTTCTCATATCTTATTCAATTTCAAATAGCACTTCATCCTGTAAAACAGTGTGACCCACAGGGGCACATATTTTTACTACTTTACCGGAACGTTCTGCTAAAATGTTATTTTCCATTTTCATTGATTCCATGATCAATAATATATCACCCTCCATGAAAGTTTCTCCTACAGCAACATTTACTTTTACAATCTTACCGGGCAGTGGTGATTTGATTGTTTTAGCACTGGGTCGTTTGCTTTCGGAAACCGGTTTCAGGTTTTCTTTTGCCCTGTCGTCACCCTGTTTGGTTTGTACATCTTTGCGAACCAGTACGACCGGAGTTTTTGTTGTTTTTATTTCCTGATGGATTTTCACTGAATAGGGAGTTCCATTCACTTCAATATCGGCGATATCCCCTTCAATTTTTTTGACTCTAACCGCAAAGTCATCTCCATTTATAGTGAAATTAAATTTTTTCATTTATTTTATCGAATTAAATTTGTTAAACCATATATTTTTGAACTCCAGGGGGAATAACGTCTTTCTATCCGTTTAATCGTGATTACATTACTTTCTTCATCATGAATATCATTTAGAAACAGATGCAACGCCATGGAAATAGCTGCGATTTCCTGTCCTGTTAATTCTTTTTCATCAACAATTTCTATTGTTGATTCCTGGTTTTGTTTTTTCTTTGATTTGAGTGATTTCTTGCTTAAATTGCCCATAGCCTTAAATGCCAAAACCAAAATGATTAGTGCACTGAACACTACAGATACTCCGATAACGGAATACAATACAATCTGTTCAAACTCGCTGATTGCCAATAAAGTCATATCGATATAAATTTAGAGTGGTATGTTACAATGTTTTTTCAACGGATTCACCACTTTCTTGGTTTGCAGAGCCTGGAAGGCGCGGATCACCCGGAAGCGGGTATTTCTCGGCTCAATCACATCATCGATGTAACCATAAGAAGCAGCCATATAAGGGTTGGCAAATTTCTCATTGTAATCGGCAACTTTTTCTGCAATGAATTTGGCTTTTTCTTCCGGATCGTTCATAGAAGAAATGGTACGGCCTTCAAGTACCTCAATTGCTCCCGATGCTCCCATTACGGCAATTTCAGCTGTAGGCCATGCGTAGTTGAAATCACCTCGCAATTGTTTACAGCTCATCACATCGTGTGCTCCTCCGTACGATTTTCTGAGGGTGATCGTTACTTTGGGAACCGTTGCTTCACCGTATGCAAACATCAGTTTGGCGCCATGGGTGATGATTCCCGCATATTCCTGTCCCGAACCCGGTAAGAATCCCGGAACGTCAACCAAAGTTAGAATCGGAATGTTGAAAGCATCACAGAAGCGAACAAAGCGGGCTGCTTTACGTGAAGCATCGCAGTCGAGCACTCCTGCCAGGAAGTTAGGCTGGTTAGCCACAATTCCGGTTGAAACACCATTGAAACGGGCAAAGCCCACGATGATGTTGCGCGCGTAGTTGCGGTGCACTTCCAGAAACTCACCCTCATCAACGATGGTGTGAATAACGGTTTTCATATCGTATGGCGTGTTGGGGTTGTCCGGTATGATTTCGTTCAGACTGTCTTCCAACCTGTCGATCGGATCGCTTGTGTCAAAAATAGGAGCTTCTTCAAGGTTGTTTTGCGGAAGGTACGACAACAATTTACGGATCAACATTAAACCTTCTTCTTCATTTTCCACTTTAAAATGAGAAACGCCAGATTTTCCTGCGTGTACATCAGCTCCACCCAGATCTTCCGTAGAAATATCTTCTCCGGTAACTGATTTTACTACTTTAGGTCCGGTAACGAACATATAAGAGTTTTCTTCGGTCATCATCACAAAGTCGGTAAGGGCAGGAGAGTAAACAGCGCCACCGGCACAAGGTCCGAAAATAGCAGAGATTTGTGGTACAACTCCTGAAGCCAGGATGTTGCGCTCGAAGATTTCGGCATAACCGGCCAGCGAAGTAACTCCTTCCTGAATACGGGCGCCGCCGGAGTCATTGATTCCGATTACCGGACAACCCATTTTCATGGCCATATCCATTACCTTGCAGATTTTCAAAGCCATGGTTTCTGATAATGAACCTCCGAATACAGTAAAATCCTGTGCAAATACATACACGGTGCGTCCGTCTATGGTTCCGTGACCGGTTACTACCCCGTCACCCAGGTATTTTTCTTTCTCCAATCCGAAATTGTAGCAACGGTGGGTTACAAACATGTCTAATTCCTCAAAACTACCTTCATCAAGCAACATGTCGATTCGTTCCCGCGCTGTTAATTTACCTTTTGCATGCTGAGAAGCGATGCGTTTTTCTCCTCCTCCTAATTTGGCCTGCAAGCGCAAATCAATGAGGTTTTTCACCTTTTCCTTGTTTTCCATATCGTTATTATAATTTAATTCTTTGTTCAGTTAACAGCAACCCGGTTTTTCGCAGAGTTCAGTCAATACGCCAAATGTTGATTTAGGATGCAGGAAAGCAATATTCAATCCTTCCGCGCCTTTTCTGGGTGCTTTATCGATGAGGGTAACCCCTTTTTCTGCCAGGAAATCAAGGCTGGATTGCAGTCCTTCCGCTGCAAAGGCCAGGTGGTGAATACCTTCGCCTTTTTTCTCGATGAATTTTCCAACCGGTCCTTCCGGATCTGTTGATTCAAGTAACTCAATTTTAGTTTGTCCTACCTGAAAGAAAGCTGTTTTTACTTTTTGCTCTGCTACTTCTTCAATGGCATAACATTTCAAACCCAAAACTTCTTCGTAGAATGGGATGGCTGTTTCCAGACTTTTTACGGCTATCCCCAAATGTTCAATGTGTGTTATTTTCATACCTTTAATGATAATATTATTATATGTTTTGATGAATTCAGTAAGCAAAAATGATTTGAAAGGAGGGGAGATTAAAGAAAAATTTCCGTATTTTCAAATTTGCTGCAAATTTACTTAAAATATATCTGACGCCCAAAGAAAAAACAAAGAAAAATGAAACAATTTCGAATGTTTTTCAGTGATATTCAGTAACCATTCATATTACGTTTAATATTTAGATACTTCACTTACGTTCGGGATGACAATCAGTAAGTTAATATAAAATCGCTGTCATTCTGATCGTAGCGAAGAATCTAATAAATTTTACCGGTGAGTCACGTTATTGTTGTGACTTATGTGGTTTAATATTCTTTTTTGTTTTCTGTGCCGGTTTTCTGTTTCTGTGGAAGGTTCCCTTTTTGCTGCCGAACTGTTTCTTTCCGTGTCGGTGCATGGTTGGGTTGTAAGCCGGAGCTTCGCCGAGTTCTGCGGGAACAGTCAGCCTGGTGATTTCTTTTTCGAGAAAATCTTCAATGCGTTTGAATTTATATTGTTCCTCTTCGGAAACGAAGGTGATGGATTTACCTTTTGCGCTGGCACGGGCGGTACGACCAATACGATGCACATAATCTTCGGCATCATGCGGGACGTCGTAATTGATGACCATGGTGATGTCGTCGATGTCGATGCCCCTGGAGACGATGTCGGTGGCAACCAGGATGCTGACCCGGTTGTTCTTGAATTCGTGCATCACGTGGTCACGTTGTGCCTGATCCAGATCGGAATGCATTTCTCCGACTGATAATCCCATTTTGCGGAAGGTTTTGAAAAGCTCCTTAACTTTCAGCTTGGAGCCGGAGAAAATAATGACCTTGCTGATGTCTTTTCCCGAAAATAAATGGCGGATGATGCCTTGTTTCTGGGCTTCGTGACAAATATATACGTTTTGCTCGATGCTTTCGGGCGGACGGGAGACCGCAATCTTTACTTCGGCCGGATTGTGCAGGATGGTTTTGGCCAGGGTTCGTATTTTGGGTGGCATGGTAGCCGAAAACATGATTGTTTGCCTGTCTTTGGGCAATCGTTTTACAATCAGCATGATATCGTCGTAAAAACCCATGTCGAGCATACGGTCGGCTTCATCTAAGATGAAGTATTTTACACCTGAAAAATCAATGTCGTATAAATTAATGTGGGAGATGAGCCGGCCGGGCGTGGCAATGACTACATCAGCGCCTTTTTGTAATCCTCTTTTTTGTACTTCCCATGCTTGTGCGTCGTTGCCTCCGTAAACCGCCACGGATGAGAATGGAGTGAAGTAGGAGAATCCTTCCATTTGCTGGTCGATTTGCTGTGCCAGCTCGCGTGTGGGCGCCATGATAATGGCATTGATTTTATCTTCGGCGTGTTTTTCTGATTGCAGGTTGTGCAATAGGGGCAATATAAAGGCGGCTGTTTTTCCCGTACCAGTCTGGGCGCAGGCAATCACATCTTTTTTACCTAAAATAACCGGTATGGTTTGTTCTTGTACAGGGGTGGTTTCTTTAAAATTCATCGCTTCCAGTCCATCCTGTACAGACTGGCAAAGCGGTAGTTCCTCAAATTTCATGAAAAGTATTTTTATAGCGCAAAGATACGTTTTTTTATCGGGAATTTGATGTAAGTTGAAAAGTGCAAGCGGAAAACTGAAAACTGAGAACTGAGAGCGAAAAACGAGAAATAGTATTATTTTCCCGGTTCACCAAATTCAGCAACAGAGTCAACAGGAATATGCTGTTTTATAATGCTGTCTTTTTTGTTTATTAACAATTTCTTGTAACTCATATCAATAGTAAAAGCTCCCATGGGTGCTGTAATCAGAATAGCCAATACGGCCGCGGTAAGCACGATATTGCCGCACGAAAGCCCCATGGCAAGCGGCAGCGAACCAATGGCTGCCTGCACAGTTGCTTTGGGAATATAGGCTATCATGCTGAACAGGCGTTCTTTCTGATTCAGTTTTGTCCTGGCAGTTGAGAAATAAACACCCGCCATTCTGAAAAGTAAAACCAACAGCAACAGTACAATCATAAGCGGACCAGCTTTCAGTGCAAACTGAATGTCGACTGTTGCACCTACCAACACGAACAGAATGATTTCGGCAGCCACCCAAAGTTTGGAGAACTTTGGCGAGATACGGTGTGCCAATACCGGGTAGGTTTGCAGAATCGTTGCTCCCATGGCCATGACTGCTAATAAACCGGAAACAGGAAGCGTGTTTTTCAGCCAGGATTCAAGCGTTAAAAACAGGAAGGCGAAACTCATGATGATAAGCAGTTTAACAGAGTCCCGCATGTGATACTTTTTGAAATAGGTCGTTAGTGTCCAACCCACGAGGATACCGAGTGCCAGTCCGGTTACAATTGAAACCGGTATTTGTAAAAAGCTCGAAGTCGATACATCGCCACCAAGCGCAAGGGTCGTAAAGGCGGTGAAAAGTACGATGACAAAAACATCATCCACCGATCCGGCTGCCATAATCATTTGAGGAATACCTTTTTTGGTGCCGATTTTATTTTCCATCAGGTAAAGCATCTTGGGGACGATTACGGCCGGCGAAACAGCTGCAACCACCGAGCCCATGATTGCTGCCTCGAGCAAACTTACTCCAAGCAAAGGAGGCGCTATCAGCATCATACCCCCGATTTCAAACAAGGCCGGCACGAAACTCATGAGAATAGCCGGTCGTCCGACTTTCTTCAGGTCGTTGATGTCAAGTGCCAGTCCCGCCCGCAGTAAAATGATTACCAATGCTGTTTGCCTTAACTCTGTTGAAATGGAAAGCAATGAAATATCTATGAGGTTTAAAGCATAAGGTCCTAATACAATGCCAGTAATGAGCATGCCGAGTAAAGCCGGTAGCCTTAATTTGTTGAAGATATAACCTAACAACAGTGCTAAAAGGAAAATGTACGCCAGACTTGTCAACATGAAAAGTGTTTTATTACATCAAATACCCGAACTTTTTTTTCATAAATGCTTCCGTATGATTCCAAGTTTCCATCAGCATGTGAAAATTATGATACAATTCATTTAGCCCGGCTACAATTTCTTCTGTATTGAATGGATATTCGTGTGCAAGTTTATTCCTGATTGATCGCAAAATAAACCAGGTTTCAGCGCTATCGATGATGTTTAGCTGTTCGGCTTTTGCTACCATGTCAATCAGTGAAAGTTCCCGTGTGTTTTCGGCCAAACTTTCCAGAATGTATTTGAAAAGTTTATTGCCCATACAATCCTGTAACTTTGTAAAACGGAATATAAACTGATCGAAATAACTCAGTTCTTCCTGTGAAATGGACTCATATTGCACGAGATTCAGCGGGAATAAGTTGCTTATTTTGGAATAGGCAAATTCCATCCGTTGGAGGTGTTTTTGGCATACAAGATAGGATTCATACATCCTGTCGTTTTCTTCTTTTAAGATCATAGTTTTTCAGTTAAGTGTATTTTAGTGTTTTGTATCGAATTGTAAAATGAGGTTTTTTGCTGAAGTTGTTGGTCATCGAACAAAATGTCGATTTTTCGTTCCCCGATAGCACGTTGCAGGTCTGCATCATATTGGATTTTATTCCTGAACGTATAATAATCAGCATGGGACTGTATCAGCAGATCAATATCGCCTCCTTTCAGCTCATCGTAAACACGTGAACCGAAAAGATATACCTTTACTTCGTTGGAAAAATGTTTTTTCGCCAGCGTAACAATAGCGTATATTTCTTGTTGGGTTAGGCGCATATCCGTAAAATTGCAACAAAGTTAATAAAAATCTTTTACGAATATATTAACAGAGGCTTTAAAACCTTACTCCTAATCTTAAATCTGCATAATGTAGTTTAATCCGTTCAGGTTCGTTGAAACGGGGGTAGGAGGTATAGCTGTATTGCAGTTTGACAAAGTATTTCAAGCGTGTGCGGGTGTTGAAGTTTAATCCGAAGTCAAATTCGGTCTGATGTCCAAACACAGAACCTTCGGTACCTTTAATCTTCAAATCATTCAGAAAGAGTCCGTAGCCAACAAAAGGAGTTATTTTCTTGTTGCGTGCCAGTTCATGACGCACGGTCCACCCGTAATTAAGCATGGAGATACGCTCTGTTGCCGCATCATTTCCGGGCAGGATGGTGTAGCCCATCGGAACGGAAATAAAAGAGGCGTTTTTGGTTCCGTCGAAACCACTCAGCTGCCAGGCATAATCGAACAAAGCCCCGAAACCATTGGTGTTGTTGAGGGTAATGTTTCGGTGTGAGAAGAGGTTGCGTGGGCCGATTTCAAGACTGTATTGCTTGGGGACTTTTTTAAATGTTTGTGACTGAGTGGGAAAAAGAACAGAAGATATCAGTATAAATGTGAATATAAGACAGGTGTTCCGCATAAGTATTAATGTATGTTATCAAAGGCATTAACAAGATAAAGCAGAAAATGTTTTTATTACCCGGGAAATTTATTTTTCTGTAAATATATTGCCTGTAAATCAAATCCTTTTCTTATTTTTGTTGACCACATCTAAATTCTACTACTATCATGCTTGAAAAGATTATCGATTTTAGTATTAAGAATAAGCTTATTGTCATTTTATTTACACTGACAATTTTTGGATTTGGCTTGTATGCCGTATTTAACATCCCGGTTGGAGCTGTACCGGATATCACAAACAATCAGGTACAGGTAATCACAACCTCAGGCAATCTTTCCACCCAGGAAATTGAACAATATATTACAGCTCCGGTTGAAATGGAAATGGCAAATTTGCCGGGTGTTACAGAAATCAGGTCTATATCTAAATTTGGTATATCACTGGTAACCATTGTGTTTGATGAAAAGCTGGGGACTTATTTGCCACGTCAGCTTATTGCTGAAAAAATTAAAAGTGCTGCTGCTCAAATTCCTGCTGAGTTTGGAGAGCCGGAAATGGGACCCATCACAACAGGATTGGGAGAGATTTACCAATACACGCTTGATATTGAGAAAGGATATGAACACAGGTATACTGCGACTGACCTTCGTACCATTCAGGATTGGGTCATAAAACGACGTTTGTCGGGAATTAATGGTGTAGTGGAAATTAATAGTTGGGGAGGTTATCTCAAGCAATATGAGGTTGCAATCGATCCTTCTCAATTATTAGCCATGGATGTTACGTTGATGGAAGTGTTTAACGCATTGGAAGTCAACAACAGTATTTCCGGAGGAGCTTACATCGAAAAAACGAATCAAAGTTATTTTATCCGGGGTGATGGTCAGGTAAAATCGGTAGAAGATATTCAAAACATTGTTGTCAGGAATCGCGATGGATCCCCTTTGTTGATTAAAAATATTGCTGAAGTTCGTTTTGGTCACGCAAACAGATATGGTGCCATAACTGCTAATGGAAAGGGTGAAACCATATTGGGACAAGTGATGATGCTTAAAGATGCCGATTCAAAAGAGGTTATCAACGAAGTAAAGAAAAGGGTTGAAGAAATTCAGCAAAATTTACCGGAGGGTGTTTTTATCAATCCTATTGTTGACAGAAGCGAACTGGTTGCTAAAACCTCTTTTACTGTGGTCGAAAATCTTATATTGGGGGCAATCATCGTGATGCTGACCGTTATGTTGCTGCTTGGTAATTTTCGTTCTGCACTGGTTATAACCTCGGTCATACCATTGGCATTGTTGTTTACCATTTCGATGATGTATATATTTGGTATCGATGCCAATCTGATGAGTCTGGGTGCGTTGGATTTTGGTATAATCATCGATGGGGCAGTTATCATTGTAGAGTTCATTGCACTTAAAATTGTGGTTAACAAAAAGAATCTTGATCATGCAGAAGGGAACGACCGTCTTGCGCTGATGGATAAAATTTCGTTAGCAGGAGCCTCTAAGATGATGAAGTCTGCCATTTTTGGACAAATTATCATTTTAATTGTTTTTATACCGATTCTTTCACTGACCGGGGTAGAAGGTAAGATGTTTAAACCCATGGCATTGTCATTCAGTTTTGCCATCATAGGTGCCATGATTATGGGATTAACCTGGGTGCCGGTCGCTTCCTCTCTATTTTTAAAACCGCCTAAAACAAACAAAAAAAATGTGTCAGATTGGTTCATGAATTTGGCGCATAAAACCTATACGCCTGTGATTCAATGGGCTTGTTGTCATAAACGAATCGTATTGGGTGCTGCATTATTGTCCCTTATTCTGACTGGTTTTCTATTTATCAGAATTGGAGGTGAATTTGTGCCTACTTTAGATGAAGGCGATTTTGTCATTCAACCGGTATTAAAAACCGGAACTTCACTGTCAAAGACCATCGAAACAACAACCCGGATGGAGCAAATCCTGATGGAGAACTTTCAGGAAGTTGAAAAGGTAGTGAGTAGAATTGGTGCGGCAGAAGTACCAACTGACCCTATGTCGATGGAGGAAATCGACATGATTATCAAATTGAAACCCCGTAAAGCGTGGACCAATGCAAAAAACAAAGAAGAACTGGCTGAAAAGTTTAAAGAAGCCTTATCGGTTATTCCCGGCATAGAATATGAATTTACACAACCCATTGAAATGCGTTTCAATGAACTCATTACAGGGGTGAGATCTGATATAGCCATCAAGATTTTTGGAGATGATTTGGTTTATATCGACCAGAAAGCCAATGAAATAAAAGAATTGATTGCTGGTGTTCCCGGGGCAAGTGATATTATTCTGGAGAAAACAGCCGGATTACCTCAAATAAAAATTGAATACAATCGTCAGAAAATTGCATATTACGGTGTCGACATTCAAACACTTAATTCGTATCTGGCAACGGCTTTCGGAGGGGAAGCTACCGGTGTTGTTTTTGAAGGAGAACGACGTTTTGACATGGTTGTACGTTTTGATGAACAAAACAGAACTGATTTAAACAACATCAAACAATTATATGTGCCTGTTGCAGGTGGCAGTCAGGTTCCACTTTCCGAATTGGCCGAAATTCAATATGCTGAAGGTCCGGCCAAAATATCCAGGGAAAATACACAACGCAGGGTGGTTGTTAGTGTGAATGTTCGCAACAGGGATTTACAATCCGTTGTAAAAGATATTCAACATGTTGTTAATGAGAATGTATCATTGACTCCCGGTACCTACATCACGTACGGCGGACAATTTGAAAATTTACAAAATGCGACCAATCGCTTGTTGATTGCCGTCCCGGTTGCGTTGTTACTCATTTTTATATTTTTGCATTTCGCTTTTAAATCTTTAAAAGATGCCGTTATGATTTTTTCTGCGATACCATTGGCAACAGTTGGTGGGGTATTACTTCTTTGGATAAGGGGCATGCCTTTCAGTGTCTCCGCCGGTGTAGGTTTTATTGCTCTGTTCGGGATTGCAGTACTAAATGGCATTGTGTTGATAGAACACTTGAAAGAGTTACATCAGGATGGTACGTTGAGTTTACGCGAATTAATCATCCGGGGCACAAAAAACAGGTTACGGCCAGTCATGCTCACGGCTGGTGCTGCAGCTATGGGATTTTTGCCTATGGCACTCTCAACCGGAGCCGGAGCCGAAGTGCAACGACCACTTGCAACAGTTGTAATAGGAGGGTTGTTTACTTCAACCATGCTCACGATGATTGCTTTACCTTTATTGTTTGAGGTGTTTTATAATGTAGTTGGCGTGAAGTTCTTCCCTTTCAGGTTCATCAGGAAAAAAAGTGTCTTTACAATTTGCCTGTTGCTGCTGTTGCCTTTGATGCAGGTGAAGTCACAGAACAGGGAAATTTCTCTCCCTGAAGCCATTCGGATTGCACTGGAAAATAACAAAGAGATAAAGGCATACACGCTAAAATCTGAAGAGCAAAAAGCATTGGTCTCTACTGCTTTTGATTTTGATAAAACGGTTGTCACCTATGGATTAGATGAAAATAATATTGCTGAAAATAATTATCCATTGCAGGTTTGGGGTATTCAACAAGATTTCAGTTTCCCGACTTTGTATCGTGCTGAATGGCAGGCTAAGAAAATAGAACATAAGCTTGCAGATATAAATTTACAGCTCCAAACTGAAAATAAAATAAAGCAAGTCTCCATGGGCTATATCGAACAGCAGGTGCTGAACGAAAAACTGAAAATACTGGAAAGTTTGGATAGTATGTACCTGCAATTAATTAAAAATGCATCTATCCGAAATGCAAACGGAGATCTCAGTAACCTGAATTTACTAAACATGCAGGTGGGACATCAAAAGATAAAACACCAGCTCAATGCCGTTAAATACGAAATCGACAATGCACAATCGGCTTTTAGAATGAGTTTGGGTTGTGATAGTTCATACAGGGTTTCAGAAACGATAATCATACTTGAATACGAAATTCAGGATTTAAATGTCAGACCTTCAGTTTTATGGTTAAACGCGCAGAAAGATTTAAATGAAGCTGCCATACGGATAGAAAAAAATAAGATGTTCCCGGATATTTCACTGAATTATTTTATTGGAACTAACTTTTTTGAGCAGGCTAAGTATTATCAGGGTTTTGAAGTAGGGGTTTCAATTCCATTATTCTTCAATGCCGGTAAATCAAAAATTAAAGCTTCAAAATTAGCCAGGGATGCAGCCAATCATTTTACAGCATACGAAACAGATATGCTCAAAGTAAAACAGAAAGAGTTGCTGAACAAACAGTTGAAATACAAGGAACTCATCAACTATTACCTGGAAAGCGGAAGTAAATTGTATGATGAAATTATCAGGACAGCGTCTCTCAATTACAAAAATGGAGCGATAGATTTTTTTGAATTTGCAGCCAGTACAGAAAATGCGTTACAAATAAAAATTGATTATCTCAACAACCTGATTGCCTACAATCAGGTCACACTAGAACTTAATTACCTTTCAAAATAAGTATATTATGAATTTAATTAAAAAGTTAATGTATATGCTCCTGACAATCCTGTTGTTGTTAGCTTGCGTGAAAGAGTCAGAATCAGCAGAAGAGTCTTCGGATCTGATTACAATCACCAAAGAGCAGTTTGATGGTGAAAGTATGCAACTCGGGAAAATACAAGCTCATGTTTTTGAGCAGATCGTGCAATGCAACGCGGCGGTTGTTCCATTACCGGCTGGGATGGCAAAAGTAAATGCGCCGGTTTCAGGCCAGCTAAAAACAATTTACGTACAACCAGGGCAGTATGTTGTTAAAAATCAAACCTTATTTGAAATTTATGGCAATGAAATCATTGAAATTCAAAGAAATTGTGCAGAAGCTGCGGCACAATACAAACAGCTAAAGAATAATTACGATCGGATTAAAATATTACATGCAGAGAATGTTGCAACAGAAAAAGAATTTATCCTCGCTGAAAGTGATTTCTTGTCTGCACAGGCAAGTTATAATAGTCTGAAATTGAGACTTGAAACATTGGGTTTGTCAGTCACGAAGATAGAAAACGGTTCTTTTTACACCTCTTACTTCATCAAATCACCGATTGCAGGGAATATCTCAAAACTGAATGCCTATTTGGGTGGTTTTGTGGATCATCAAACCACAATTGTCGAAGTTACAGATCCAACGTCATTTCAATTAGAATTATCAGTATATCCAAAAGACATCAACAAGCTTGCTAAAGGCCAATCTGTCAGATTTAAATCAGTAAATGATGACAATGTACACCAGGCGGTGCTGACATCAATAGGTTTATCGGTAGATAATTTGTCAAAGTCAATTCTCTGTTATGCTTCAATAGTGGATAAGAAAGCATTCAACCCGGTGGCTAACCAGTTTGTTGAATCTGAAATTGTAATTGGTAGTGATACGGTAAAGGCGTTGCCTTCGGATGCCATTGTGAAGAATGGTGATCATTATTATATTATTGTATTAAAAAACAAAACCAATAAAGCATATCAATTTGAAAAAGTGGAAATTCAGGTTGGAAGACAACACAATGAATTCACGGAGGTAAATGTAGAAAATGAATGGGGTGAAATTTTAACGAAAGGCGTATTTAACATTTCTTCCGGAATATAAATATTATTTTGTTCGTTTATTATTAATCTTTTAAAAAAAACGTCTATCTTTGTGAGCGATTATTCACTAACGTAGAATTGTATTCGTTTATTATACATCCAATGTATGTAAACATTCATTCAGGTGTATGTGTAATTAATCTTATAAAAAACAGCATAGTATGAATATTACAACAAGACAGTTGGAGTTAATTGAAGCAGCCTGCAAACTTCTGACCAGATCAGGTGTGACCGGACTTACAATTAAAAATTTGGCTAAAGAAATGAATTTTTCTGAAAGTGCCATCTATCGCCATTTTGCAAGTAAAGAGGAAATTGTGATTGCCATGCTTCAATATTTAGCAGGAAATACGGAAGAACGCCTGGCTAACCTGCCTTATTATGATCAGCCGGAAGATAACTTCAAAGAAATGTTCCGCGAACAGTTTAGGTTTTTCAAAAATAATACTCATTTTATTGTGACTGTCTTTTCCGATGGTTTAATGGAAGAAAGTAGATTGATAAATTTGGAAATCAAAAAATTAATGGCCACGAAGATTAAATATTTAATGAAGATTATTCAGGATGGTCAACAGAAGAAGGTTTTTTGCACTTCTATTGCAACCGAAGATTTAGCTTATATCGTAATGGGGACTTTTAAACTACAAATGTTCAAATGGAGATTGTCAAACTTTGATTATGACATTAGCGAAGTAGGAGAAAAAATGATTAGCTCGTTGTTGACAATCATTAAAAATCGTTGAAAAACTCAGGATTAAACTGGTATAAATTCTTTTATATATTTTTTTTACCAAAATAAGTTAGTAAACACTCACAAACATTAAAATAACAGAAATGAAACAAATTGAAAAGAAACTTGCTATTGCTTCGTGGATTACGATGGTTATGCTGATTTTAGGTACAATATATTTTGTACGGGAAATGAAAAACAACGCATACATGGAAACAGACCTGGATGAATACATGCCAAAAACACATCCGGCATTTGTTTACAGTGATCAGGCGGAGGAATGGTTTAATATTAATGATGGAATTTTAATTGCAATTGAAAATCCGCAGGGAATTTACAATACTGAAAGTCTTTCAAAAATAAAAGATATATCAATTAAGTTGCAGGAGATGAGTCAATTTGACGAAAATGACGTGATGTCGCTGTATACTGCCGATAACATTGTAGGATCTGAAGATGGAATGGATGTTCAACCGTTTTTTGGCGATTCGCCTTTGGTTGGAGGTATGTTGGATAGTCTGAGAAACAATGTGAAATCAAATGATATGGTTTTTGGGCGCATGGTATCGACCGACGAAACCGTTGCTTTAATAGTCGCCAGCATGGAAGATGATGCGTTTACAGATGATTTTTACAACGAAATAATGACTTTTGCTAAATCGTACGAAGATGGTCAGGATAAAATATATGTTGCAGGGCGGCCGATCATTGAAGGGACACTGGGTCAACTTGGTCCGGAAGACATGAAACGCATGGTTCCTATTGTCATGTTGGTTATCAGTTTGGTGCTTTTAGTACTGTTGCGTAGTTTCAGGGCTACCTTTATAACCCTGAGCAGTGTGTTGATAAGTACAATATGGGCTTTTGGATTGATGGCAGCGGTAGGTGTGCCCATATATTCTGTTTCCACCATGATGCCTGTTATGTTGATTGCTATCGGAGTAGCTTATGGAATTTATTTTTATAATCACCTGAATAAGTTTTTTGTTTCAAATCCGTTTTCAAGCAATATCGAGGCTGTACTTCACACTGTCAAAGTCCTTTGGAAACCCCTGACTATGGCTGCTTTTACAACCATGATTGGATTTTTCTCTTTACTGACATCCGAGGTATATCCTATTAAGTTTTTTGGCTTATTCACGGCTTTTGGCATTTTTATGGCTTATGTACTGGCACTGGTCTTTTTGCCTGCAACGATTTTAATTATCGGAAACAAGAAACGTAAAATTAAAATCAACGACGATGTGGAGACCTACACCCTGATGAATAGGATTACTGATAAGTTGCTCGCGAATAAAAAAATTGTGTATTTGAGTTTGGCAGTAATACTGGTTGTTTCAGTTGTTGGTATTCAGAAGGTTTGGATAAATTCAAGTTTTCTGGAAAAATTTGAGCCTACAAGTGAAATTGCCATTACTGATGGTTTTGTTAATCAAAAGTTTGGTGGGACTTCTACCCTGAATGTTATACTCGAATCGGATGATTACGACGCTTTTAAACAACCGGAAAACCTTGTGTTGGTAGATGCGCTTCAAACGGAAACAGAACAGCTTATGAAAGTTGGAAATTCCTTTTCACTTGCAGATTATATCAAACGCATGAACAAAGTGATGAATGCTGACGATGAGAGTTTTTATTCTATACCAGAAAGCAGTGAAATGATTGCACAATATCTTTTGCTTTATGAAATGTCTGGTGATCCTGAAAATCTGGTAAAGGTTGTCAACTACGATTATAACAAACTGAATGTTACTTTTCAGTTAAAGGGCGACGATTCCAAAACAATTAACGAAGCATTGGCCGTAATTGACAGTTTCAAAACAAAATTTGATGAGAACGGGATTCAGGTGAAGTATGCCGGTTCAGGATATAAGGCGTTGATATTCTCAGATTTAATTCTGGAAGGTCAGATTAAAAGTATCATTATGTCGATGGTGCTGGTCTTTTTGCTTCTCGTGGTTATGTTCCGTAACCTAAAAGCAGGATTAATAGGGTCAATACCTATTGTTGTAACAGCCTTGATTAGCTTTGGAGTTATGGGACTATCAGATATTGCACTTAGTACCACTACTGCACTCTTGTCGAGCATTGCCATAGGTATAGGAGTCGATTATGCCATACATTTTCTGCAGAATTACAAAGTGTATGTCAGAAAAACAGATTCGCGTCACGATGCCATTCATGAAACCATGAAACATACAGGGAGTGCAATATTCAGTAATGCACTGGTTGTGATTGCCGGTTTTTTGGTTATGTTGTTTTCTGTGTTTCCCCCCAACAGAATGCTGGGCCTGCTGGTCTCCATGAATATGTTTACCAGCTTTGTAGGAACATTATCGATTATGATGATTTTGGTGTATACTACCAAAGTTTTTCTCAGAAAAGGAGTGGTTAACGAAAAACAAAAGAAATTTAAACGTAAAAACAATTAAGAATCAATATTTTAAAATTAGAAATTATGAAAACAAAAAAGATGCTATTGTTGCTCACTGTATTTTTCTCACTGTATTCAATTCAACAGGTTAAGTCGCAACAAACAGGATTGCAGATAATGCAAAAAGTGTACGATTTGCCTACACCTAAGGATATGCAGGCCGAGCTTACCATGACCCTGACCAACAAACAGGGTGAAAAAAGAGTACGCAAACTCAGTCAGTTTATCAGCAATGACGGAAATATGGAGAAAAAAATCATGTTTTTTATCTCTCCAGCTGATGTGAAAGGAACTTCGTTTATGAACTGGAGTTATAATACGGAGAAGGACGATGATCAGTGGATTTATTTACCGGCTTTAAAACGCACAAAAAGAATATCCAGCGGGAGTAAAGGGGATTATTTTATGGGTTCTGATTTTACGTATGACGATTTGGGCGACAGGCATCCAAACGAAGACAATCACAAACTGCTGCGTGAAGAAATCCTAAAGGGAAAGGCATGTTACGTGGTTGAAAGTACTCCGAAAGCATCCGGTCACATGTATGCTAAAACAATTACCTGGGTTTTAAAAGATAAATCAATTGGACTAAAACGTGATTTTTATGATGCGAATGGTAAATTACTCAAAACCCTGGAAATGAAGAAGTATGAAAATATCAATGGTTATTTAACAGTTCTGGAAACAGAAATGAAAAATGTTCAGAGAAATCATGCTACAGTAATATCATTGGCCAATGTAAAAGTAAATCAGGGTATTGCCGGCAGTAAATTCACTGAACGCAGTATGACAATGGGTAGGTAATATGTAATCAAATGAAAAGATGAAAAAAAAATTATTTTTTGCTACAGTCCTGTTAGTCACGGTTTTTAATGTTCAAGCACAGGATGAGGTCAGATTTAACGGGTATGTACGCAATTATACCGGCGTGTTGATGGCCGATTTTAATCAGTTTTCTATCGTTCAGAACACCTTGAATCTGAATATTGAGAAAAAGACTGACCGGATTGGATTCAAGGTAAATCCATACGTTTATCATTATGCTGACAGGGAGTTAGAGATTGGATTACGTGAAGCATTTCTCGATCTTTATTTCGATAACCTGGATATACGAGTCGGTAAACAGCAAATTATTTGGGGAAAAGCTGAAGGAGTTTTTATTACCGATATTATTTCACCCAAAGATTTACGTGAGTTTTTACTGCCCGATTTTGAAGAGATAAGAACTGGCGTTACATCGTTCAAAGTAAATTACTACAAGGGTGTGCATACAATTGAAGGTGTTTGGGTTCCGGTTTTTACGCCTACCCTGATGCCGGAAGCCGGGTCAATCTGGCAACCTGACATGATTTTTCCTATTGAACCGACATGGGACTATTCAACTTCAGTTAAGGATTTGACTCTTCAAAATAGTGAGGCTTTTCTACGGTACTCTATGATGTCCTCAGCATTTGACCTGGAATTGGTCGGTGGAACATTCTTTTATGATGATCCGGCTATGCACCTTACCCGACAAATGAATCCTGCGACAATGCAATTGCAGAATCTGACGGTAAGGCCTGATTATCATCGCGTTTCTATGGGAGGAGGTAGTTTCAGTATCCCTCTCGGCGATTTGGTTATTCGGGCTGAAGGTGCTTATTACACAGGCAGGAATTTTCAAACTACTTCGTCGACAGCTCCTGATGCTACTATCGAAAAAGATTACCTGCATTATATGGCTGGTATTGATTATACACTTGGAGGTGTAAAGCTGAGTGCTCAGTTTATTCAGGAAAACATCCTGAATTATGAAACTGGTATTTATAACAACGAAATAGAGTCGACCATGACTTTCCTGGCTAAAAAAGATTTCTTGCGTGAGAGGTTGTGGGTTGAACTGTTTGCATACGTAGGCCTGAATAATAGCGATGCACTTATCAGACCTAAAGTCAGTTATGCATTTGCCGATGGATTTGATATTCAAACCGGAGCTAATCTTTTTACGGGTGATAAAGGCAGGTTTGGACAATACAATGATAATGATATGCTGTATATGAAACTTAAATACAGCTTTTAGTGCTGTGTATATTGTGCAGTCCTCAAGTAATTGTTGAAATCAGGCAAGGATACTTTTGATTTCAGGGAAACCGACAATAAAAAAGAGGCAAATTGGAGTTTTATCCGGTTTGCCTCTTTTTGTTGTTCTTCCTGTTTCTTTGATTATTCAACATATCCAAGTAATCTCAACCATGAACTTGGAAATAATGCTAAACGCTGTAACTTCTACTCCAAATCTATATAAAGATGCCACAACACTTTTTGGAACATTAAAAAACATGATGCAATCACTAGCTAACAAATAAATTAAACAGTATGAAAATCGGAATTATTCTCGAAACTAAAAAGTACGAAAAAGCATGGAATGCTTTTCGTTTTTCAGTTACCGCAAAAAAACAAGGACACGAAGTATAATTATTTTTAATGGGTGAAGCCGTTGAATGCGAAGGCTTAACTCACGAAAAATACAATGTGGACGAGCAATTGAGAAAATTTGTAGATGTAGGTGGCGAGATTCTGGCATGTGGAACTTGCTTGAAATCACGAAAACTCGACAGTTCAGAAGCCTGTCCAATATCAACCATGATCGATTGTGTAAACGTAGTTGTATGGTCAGATAAGGTAGTAACCTTCTAATAATCAAAATCTATATTTCAAAGTTTCAATAAAAAAACGAGACAAAAAGGAAGACTATTCTTTCAATAACCAATCAATAACATTTATTTTTTGTATCCCTTTATAGGTTATTTCCGGTTCAACATCAGTTGTCAGTAAAATCCGACGGTTAAAATCCCGTATCAATTCAAATGGTCTTATTTCGCGTTCAAAGGTGCTTTGTTCTTTTGTGCTCCACGCTACTTGAATATATTCTTGTTCACCATTGGTTTTGCGCACAACAAAATCAATCTCAGTATTGTTTGCCTTACCAATATTGATTTGATAACCACGTCTCAATAATTCCAGATATACGATATTTTCTAAATTATGTCCTAAATCCGGATTGATAGTATCTCCAAGAAAATGCTTCTTCAGACCTAAATCTACTGAATAATACTTTTCTTGTGTCATTAAAAGCCCTTTGCCACGCAAGTCGTATCGTTTGACTTTGTAAAACAGGTGTGCCTCTACTAAAGCGTTAATGTAATTGTCAACAGTATTGTGAGAAATTGAGAGTTTGTTGATTGTTTTTAATGTGTTTGTTATTTTCTTTGGTGAAATGACGGACCCGATTGAATCGAAAAGGAACGCAGTTGTTTTATAAAAATGCTCTTCGTTCCGCCAGTTGTTACGTCCCAAAACATCTTTCTTAATTATGTTTTGTATCACATTTTCAATATAACCTTTAACAGCACTATCAGGTAGTTCAAAGATTCCGGGCATACCTCCTGAGTCAATATATCGTGCAAACAATAAATCAGTTCGGGAAATATCATCTTGTGTCAATAAAAACTCTTTAAATGATTTTTTCGATCAATTGGCTTCATTGTTGTGATTATTTAGACCAAAGTGTGTGTTTTGAGAAAGTTTGGTCTACAAAGTTAAGGTAATATATGAAATAAAACAATAAAAATTGAAAAGATTAATGACGATTTGAAATTAATATCTATTTAAAAGCATTATATCCATTAAGAGTTAGACTTAAACATAAATATAAAATGTATAAAAAGAGGACTTTCCACTCAAAAAAAGTGAAAAGTCCTCGACAGTAGCGGGAACGAGAGTTGAACTCGTGACCTCCGGGTTATGAATCCGACGCTCTAACCATCTGAGCTATCCCGCCCTGAAATTTTGCGAGTGCAAAGATAACTAAATTTTTTAATGCGCCAATAAGTAACCCGGATATTGTGCCGTTTTTTTTAGTCTCCGGTCTCCGGTCTGTCATTGCGAGGAGTTCACGATGTGACAACCTCATATATGTCTGCATATGGCCATTTAACCTTCCGTTTTCCGCTTTCTGCTTTCCGCTATTCGCTATTCACTATTCGCTATTCGCTATTCAGTATCTCATGTCAAGATTATCCATCACAAACGCCCACACATCCGTTTGCGCATCGATGATTTTGCCGATGGGTTTTCCGGCTCCGTGTCCGGCTTTTACGTCGATGCGGATGAGTGTCGGGTTTTTGCCCGAATTGGCTGCCTGCAAGGTCGCTGCAAACTTGAATGAATGGGCAGGCACCACCCGGTCGTCGTGATCGCCGGTGGTAACTAAGGTGGCAGGATAATCCGTTCCTTTTGTCAGGTTGTGCAGGGGTGAATAGCCCAGCAGGTATTCGAACATCTCCTTGCTTTCTTCGGAGGTGCCATAATCGGTTGCCCAGGCCCAGCCGATGGTGAACTTCTGGTAACGCAGCATGTCGAGTACGCCCACCTCCGGGATGGCCACCGCGAATAAGTCGGGGCGTTGTGTCAGGGCTGCACCGACTAATAAACCACCGTTTGAACCGCCATTGATAGCTAATTTTCTCGGATTGGTGTATTTCTCTGCGATCAGGTATTCGGCTGCTGCAATGAAATCATCGAATACGTTTTGTTTCTGCATTTTGGTGCCTGCTTTGTGCCATGTCTCCCCGTATTCGCCACCGCCCCGCAAATTGGCAATGGCATAGATGCCACCTTTTTCGAGGAACGGGATGCGGGTAATGCTGAAAGAAGGCAACAGACTGATGTTGAAACCTCCGTAACCATACAACATCACCGGGTTTTTGCCGTTACGTTTCATGCCTTTTTTATAGGTAATGCTCATGGGGACTTTCGTTCCATCTTTGGAAGTGTAGAACACCTGTTCGCTCACGTAATCATCCGAGTTGAATGAAACTTCAGATTTGCGGAAGAGTGCTGCTTTGTTTTCAGCCACATCGTACCGGTAAATGGTAGGAGGGAAGGTGTAGGAAGTAAAGGTGTAGAACGCTTCGTTTTCGTCCATGTTACCTGAAATACCTACCGTTCCGATGGTGGGCAGTTCGACTTCAAATAATTTCTTTCCTTCCGTATCATAAGCATATAAATGATGTGATGCATCCTGCAAATAATTCAGGAATAATTTTCCGCCGATGATGGAGGCCGATTCCAGCACGTTTTCTGTTTCCGGTATCAGGGTTTGCCAGTTTTCGAGTTGCGGTTTGGCCGGGTCGAAAACCATGAGTTGCTGATTCGGTGCTTTGTAATTGGTGAGAACATAAACTTTACCCTGATAATGGTCGATGATGCTGAAGTCAGACTCAAAGCCCGGAGCTATCAATACGGGTTTGGTATTGGTTTTTGTCAGGTCTTTCATCAGCAAGGAATTGCCTGAAGTGGATTCGTTTTCTATTATAAAAAGGTATTTCTCGTCTTCAGTTACACCAGCACCACAATTCCTGAGCGCAAATTGTTTGTTTTCGAAGATAATTTGATCTTTGTCCTGTGTTTGACCGAGTTGATGGTAAAACACCTTGTGGTACTCGTTTTTGTTGGAATACTCTTTTCCTGCTTCAGGTTTGCTGTAAGCTGAATAATAGAATCCATCGGCTTGCCAGGAAATGCCTGAAAACTTCACCCATTCGATGTGGTCCGGAAGTAATTGGCGGGTAGCTACATCCATCACGAATATCTCGTTCCAGTCAGATCCGCTTTTGGAAATGCTGTAGGCCAAATATTTACCGTCTTTCGAGAAAGCGGCCTGCGATAACGCGACGGTACCGTCTGCCGACAGCTTATTTGGGTCAAGTAACACTTTTGGATCGGCGGTTAAAGAGTCGAGTTCGTACAACACACTCTGGTTCTGCAAGCCATCGTTTTTATAGAAATAATACTTGTTGTTTACTTTTTTCGGAGACCCGTATTTCGGGTAATTCATCAGCTCGGTGAATCTTTCTTTCAATTTGTTTCTGAAAGGAATTTGCTCCAGATAGTTATATGTAATCTTATTCTGAGCAATTACCCAGGCCTCTGTTTCAGCCGAGCGATCATCCTCGAGCCAGCGATAAGGATCCGGAACCAATGTTCCCCAGTAATTATCTACTATGGTATCTTTCCTTGTTTCAGGATATACTATGTTCGTTCTGTTCGTGCAACTGTGCATGATCAATAATAAAATTGTTAATTTGATGATCGTTTTCATGATTTTTTATGTTTAATTGGTTGTAGTGACGCACGGGATATTTTGTAGGGTCTCACGGGATATGTTGTTGGGACGCACGGGATATGTTGTTGGGAC
>JAEWUM010000031.1 GCA_023459355.1 Bacteroidota bacterium
AATCAACAGGATTTTGATTATCAGTTGAGTGGAGAAATTACGCTGGAAGGCAGGAAGTGCTGGAAAATCAAAGCAACAGGAAAAACAGATGCCCTTAAACTGCAAAACGGTTTCAGCAGCAATATCAGCTACATTGATCAGCAAACATTCCTGTGTTATAAGATTGAATATTTCGACATGTCGGATAAATTGCATCGTATCCAGTATATCACAGATTACAAAAAACAAGCAAACGGCAAATACTTTGCTTACCGGATGACCATGCAAAACGTACAAAACAATAGAAAATCGGAGATGATTGTGGATAAATTCCAATCAGGGTCAAAACTCTCGGAGCATACTTTCTCGCCTGCTGTGCTTGATAAATGACAATATTTTACCATATAAGTCATGTAAAATCATATAAGCTTGTTTACGTACAAATTAATAATTCTTATATGTGCTTATATGTCTTATATGGTGAATGAAAATTTATAATTATAATGTGTTGTTTTAGATGTAAATTGGTTTTGTTTTGTTTGTTTGTGTGGTTTTCAACTGGTTTTGCACAAACCCTTGAAGTTACCATAAGCAATATACGCACAAACAAGGGGCAGCTTTGTGTGGCTTTGTTCGACAGTGAAGAAGGATTCAAAAAAGAACAGCCTTGTTGGAAAAGACACTATTCCAAGTCGCAAGTAGAACATGGCAAGGTTATGCTGACGATTTGTATGTCTCCCGGAACTTATGGCTTGTCGGTATTAGATGATGAAAACGGAGATGGAAAAATGAAATATAACATGATAGGATTACCTCAGGAAGGATTCGGCTTTTCAAATTATCAACATAAAGGTATTCGTAGACCGCAGTTTAATGACTTTATTTTCAGGATAGAAGAAAATCAGATCCTGAAAATTGAAGTAGAGATGAAATACTTCTGATAAATTGTTTTTCAGGATATGATTACCTGTAAGTTGGTCATTGATAGGATATTTTTTATCAGATTATATTGTTTATCAAATAATTATTCCTATATTTGCACCCGCTTTTAAAGCGAAAAACAACATAATTAATTTTAAAAAGTTAGTAAACAGTATGTTAAATCATTATGAAACCGTTTTCATTTTAACTCCCGTTTTGTCTGATGCTCAGATGAAGGAAGCGGTAGAAAAGTTCAAAGCCGTTTTAACAGAAAACGGTGCGACTATTACAAATGAAGAGAATTGGGGGTTGCGTAAGTTAGCGTATCCTATCCAAAAGAAATCGACAGGTTTTTATTCGCTGTTGCAGTTCGATGCAGAACCGACAATCGTTGCAGCATTGGAAACCATTTATCGTCGTGATGAGCGTGTGTTAAGATTCTTGACTTTCCGTTTGGACAAGTATGCTTATGAGTATGCGGAAAAAAGAAAAGGTTTAAAATCTAAAGAAAAGGAGAACTAAGACATGGCAGCAAATCAAGGAGATATCAGGTATTTAACCCCCCCGACAGTAGATCTGAAAAGAAAAAAGTATTGCCGTTTCAAAAAAAGCGGTATCAAGTACATCGACTACAAAGATCCTGAGTTTTTGAAGAAATTTTTAAATGAGCAGGGTAAAATTTTACCCCGTCGTTTGACCGGTACTTCACTGAAGTTCCAGCGTCAGGTAGCTCAGGCTGTGAAGAGAGCCCGTCATCTGGCTTTACTTCCTTATGTAACTGATATGTTGAAATAATCAAAAGCAGGAGGAAATTGTATGGAAATTATTTTGAAAGAAGATGTAATCAACTTGGGTTACAAAGGCGATATAGTGAAAGTGAAAGATGGTTACGGTCGTAACTACCTGATCCCACAGAAAAAAGCCGTTTTGGCAACTGAATCAGCAAAGAAAATGCTGGCTGAAGATTTGAAACAACGTGCTCACAAGCTCGAAAGAATCAAAAACGAAGCTCAGGAACTGGCTGACAAAGTAAAAGATATTACCCTGACTGTTGGAGCTAAGACAAGCTCGACCGGTAAAATTTTCGGAGCCGTTGGCCCGATTCAGATTGCTGATGCATTTGAAAAAGCCGGATTTACAGTTGATCGTAAGGTAATTGTGTTGAAAGAACCTGTGAAAGAAATCGGTTCTTACAAAGCTACCCTCAAACTTCACAAAGAGGTAACAGTAGAGGTTGCTTTTGATGTAGTTGCTGAATAACAGGTAGTTATACAATACAACATATTTCGGTCAATTCAAAATCGACAGAAAACCGATGCCCCAGATTTTTTTGGTGGGTATCGGTTTTTTTAATTAAATTTGTGCCTGATTCAATCAATGCTAAAAAACTAATTTATATGGCTGTAATTAAACCGTTTAAGGGTATTCGCCCTCCCAAAAACCTTGTGGAAAAAGTAGCTTCACGTCCCTATGATGTGCTGAACTCAGAAGAAGCCCGTGCTGAAGCTGCCGGAAACCCGATGTCGCTTTACCACATCATCAAACCAGAAATCGATTTTGAACCGGGAACGGATGAACACGATGAGAAAGTTTATGCGAAAGCAGTAGAGAATTTCAATAAATTCAAACAAGAAGGCTGGTTGGTGCAGGACGAAACGGAAAAGTACTATGTCTACGCTCAAACCATGAACGGTAAAACGCAATATGGTCTTGTTGTTTGCGCTAACGTGGATGATTACATGGAAGGTCGCATCAAAAAACACGAACTGACCAGAAAGGACAAAGAAGAAGACCGTATGAAACACGTGCGGGTGAACAATGCGAATATCGAGCCGGTGTTTTTCGCATATCCACATCAGCAGGAACTGGATGAAATTGTGAAGGAAACAATTAAAAGTCAACCTGTATATGACTTTGTAGCTCCCGGTGATGGGTTTGGTCACCATTTCTGGGTAATTGATAATGTAACTACAATTCAGCGCATTACGGAGCTTTTTGCTGCTATTCCGGCTTTGTATATTGCCGATGGTCACCACCGTAGCGCCGCAGCCGCATTGGTAGGCAATGAAAAACGTCAGCAGAATCCGAACCATACAGGAAATGAAGAATATAACTACTTCATGGCGGTTTGCTTTCCGGATAATCAGTTGACAATCATCGATTATAACAGAGTTGTGAAAGATTTAAACGGATTGACAGACGATGAGTTCTTGAATGCGTTGTCAAATAACTTTGAAATCAGAAAAGTAGGTGCTGAAATTTACAAGCCCAATAAATTACATAATTTCTCGTTATATCTGTCCGGAAACTGGTATGACCTGACGGCTAAGTCGGGAACCTACAATGATAACGATCCGATTGGTGTGTTGGATGTTACCATTTCTTCCAATTTGATTCTGGATGAGGTTTTGGGAATTAAAGACCTGAGAACGGATAAAAGAATTGATTTCGTGGGTGGTATTAGGGGCTTGGATGAATTGAAACGTAGGGTTGACAGTGGCGAAATGCGTGTGGCATTGGCGTTGTATCCTGTTTCAATGAAACAGTTGATTGATATTGCCGATACCGGTAACATCATGCCTCCGAAAACTACCTGGTTCGAACCTAAATTGCGTTCCGGACTGGTTATTCACGAGTTAGTGTAATTTCTATATTTTAAAATGAGATTTAAATATGTTTATTGGGTAATACTGATATCACAACTGGTTTTGATCAGTTGCGGAACTAAATCTCGTTTGACTACTGCCGATAAAAAGTTCGAAGCCGGAGAATATGCTTCGGCTGCCGAACTTTATTCCAGGGTTTATTCCCGAATTTCATATAAAGAAGCAGATATCAGAGCCCGGGTTGCTTTTAATCAGGCTGAATGTTTACGCAGGTTGAATTATACCCGTGCCGAAATGATGTATTCACGTGCTGTCCGGTCAAAATATCAGGACAGCATTGTGTATCTCCGTCTGGCACAGGCTCAGCACCGGAATGCCAAATATGGAGAGGCGATTAAAAATTATAATACTTATTTGCAATATGACAGTGCCGGAGTACTTGCGCTGAACGGACTGAAAGGGGCGCAAATGATTGCGCAATGGAAGGCGGAACCATCCGGTTATGTTGTAAAAAGAAATAATGAATTTTATACACGTAACCGGCATACCTATAGTCCTGCTTTTCAGGGTGCTGATGCCGATGTGCTGTATTTTACGTCCAACAGAACGCCTGTAAAGAAAGGAGTTGCAAATAACTTTGTAACCAACCTGCCGAATAGCAATATTTATTATGTGAAAAAAGATGCAGCCGGTAAATGGAGTAAGCCGGAAACTGTTTTTTCTGAGGAACTTACAGCTGCAGCTGAATTGGGTAGTTGCGCTTTTTCTCCGGATGGCAGAACCATGTATTTTACCAAAGCATCGCAAAAGGATGACACCAATGCCAATGCTGAAATTTATTCTTCATCGCGGGCAGGAGGGGAATGGACGGCTCCTCAGGTGGTTACCTTTTTCAAGGATAGTACAATTACCGTGGCTCATCCGGCAATCGCACCTGACGGGGTTACGATTTATTTTGTGTCGGATGCTCCTAACGGACAAGGTGGAAAAGATATCTGGAAAGGCACATTGTCGGGTTCAGAATGTAAATTCATCGAAAATCTCGGTCCCCAAATCAATACACCCGGCGATGAAATGTTCCCTTATGTCAGGCACGATGGTACTTTGTATTTTGCTTCTGATGGTCTGCCGGGTTTGGGCGGTTTGGATATTTTCAAAGCAACCAAAATAAATGAAGAGGAGTGGTCGGTAGTAAATATAGGAGTTCCCGTAAATTCTAATTTCGATGATTTCGGGATTGCTTTCGAAGGAAATAAAGAGAAAGGTTTTTTCTCTTCCAACAGAGGTCAGATCAGGGGTTTCGATGCGGTCTGGTCGTTTGAATTGCCGGTGACTGAAGTGATTGTTGAGGGTAAGGTGTTGGATGATAAGCTGAACCCAATCCCCGATGCGATGGTCAGGTTGATTAGTAATACCGGGCAAAATACCCGGGTGATGACCAAAAAAGATGGTACTTACCGGATCAAAATAGATAAAGAGGTGGATTGCGTGATGTTGGGGACTGCCCGCGGATTTCTGAATAAAAAGGCGACAGTGTCATCGCGTGGTGTAAAAGCCAGTAAGACTTTCACCGTTGATCTGGTTCTGCCTGCCGCATTCAGACCGGTGCAACTTCCGAATATTTTCTTCGAGTTTGCAAAATGGGACCTGACTCCTTCATCTGAAGGTGGTTTGCAGGAGTTACTTGCCATGCTGAATGATAATCCGAATATCATTATTGAAATCAGTGCACATACAGATTATTTCGGAAATAATGAATTTAACCTGAATTTGTCTCAGAAACGTGCTCAATCGGTTGTGGATTACCTGATTCGTGCCGGTATTGTGCCGGAGCGCCTGATTTCAGTAGGACACGGAGAAGAAAAACCCTATGTAGTGGATGAGTCTTTACATGCTGAACATGCGTTCCTGCCGTTGGAGCAGGCCTTGACGGAAGACTTTATATTAACATTAAAACCTCAGGAACAGGAAATTGCCAATCAGATTAACCGGAGAACCGAGTTTAAGGTTGTCAGAATGAGTCTGAGATGATTTGTAAATAGTTAAATCGTAAATAAATGAAACAATATTTAGATCTTTTAACCCGTGTGTTAGCGGAAGGAGTGAGAAAAGAAGACCGTACAGGTACGGGCACTTTATCGGTTTTTGGACATCAGATGCGTTTTGATTTGTCTGAAGGATTCCCGTGTCTGACCACCAAAAAATTACATCTGAAATCCATTATTCATGAGTTGCTCTGGTTTCTGAACGGTGATACCAATGTGAAGTATTTACAGGAAAACGGGGTGAGAATCTGGAATGAATGGGCCGACGAAAACGGGGATCTGGGACACGTTTACGGTTATCAGTGGCGTTCATGGCCGGATTACAAAGGTGGACACATCGATCAGATTACGGAGGTTGTAAATACGATCAAAAACAATCCGGATTCCAGAAGAATCATTGTGAGTTCGTGGAATGTGGCTGATTTACCCAACATGAATCTGCCTCCTTGTCACGCTTTTTTTCAGTTTTATGTGGCAGATGGTAGATTAAGCCTTCAGTTGTATCAACGCAGTGCCGATATCTTTCTGGGTGTGCCTTTTAATATTGCTTCATACGCATTGCTGTTGCTGATGATGGCTCAGGTGACAGGATTGAAGCCGGGTGACTTTGTTCACACGCTGGGCGATGCACATATCTATACCAATCACCTCGAGCAGGTAAAATTACAATTGAGCCGGGAGCCGCGTGCTTTACCCAACATGAAGATTAATCCGGATGTAAAGGATATTTTTAGCTTTAAATTTGAAGATTTTGAATTGGTGAATTACGACCCGCATCCGCATATCAAAGGTGAAGTAGCTGTGTAAAATGTAAATAATAGCACAATTTATTTTTATTTGTGCAAAAAATGATTACATTTGCGACTGCAAAAAAGCAATAAAACTAAATTGTCATTGAGTCATTTCTTGTCAATTATTATTTACCTCACACATCAGAGACATGCCAAAAATTTCTATTGTTGCCGCCCTCGCAGATGATTACGCGATCGGCTATAAGAAAAAGCTTCCCTGGAATTTACCGGCTGATATGAAGCATTTTAAGAATCTCACAACAGGACATACGGTCGTAATGGGTAAGCGGACTTTCGAAAGTCTTCCTAACGGTCCACTTCCAAACCGCACGAATATTGTGCTGACAACCATGCTTTCCGAGGGCGTTGTTGAAGGTTATTTTGAAGCGGACTCACTCGAAGATGCCCTTGAATTGTGTTCCAATGCAGATCAGGTTTTTGTGATTGGGGGTGCAGCTGTATATAAACAATGTATGGATTCTGTTGATTCAATGTACCTTACCTGGGTGCATGGTGATTTTAAAGCCGATACTTATTTCCCGGAAATAGACTTCAGTAAATGGAAAGAAGTTTCGAGAGAAGACCATCCTGCTGATGAAAAGAATGAGTACCCATACAGTTTTTCTGTGTACGAACGCATTTAAGGTTCTGATTTTAAGTAAATACTAAAGCCTTTTTCTGCAAAGAGAGAGGCTTTGTTGTTTCATTTAAGTCGCAATAAAGTAAATGTTGTATATTTTGTGTGGTGAAATGCTTATAATTCTTACAATTTGATTATCTTTGCTCTTTATTTCAAACATTACGTTAAATAATTTTCTATGAGCTACTTGATAAAACCGGCCAGTTATAAACCATTACTGAATCTTCAGCAGACAGAAGTGGGGATTGCAAAGATTAAAGATTTTTTTCAGGCTAATTTGTCTGCCGAATTACGACTCAGAAGGGTAACCGCTCCTTTGTTCGTGTTGCGGGGAACAGGTTTGAATGATGATTTGAATGGCGTTGAAAGGGCGGTTAATTTTCCGATAAAAGATATGCAGGATGTCCGTGCAGAGGTGGTTCATTCGCTCGCCAAATGGAAACGGGTGACGCTGGCGGATTACGATATCGAGAATGGTTATGGTATTTATACCGACATGAATGCTATCCGGGCTGATGAGGAGCTGGGTAATATCCATTCGCTATATGTGGATCAGTGGGATTGGGAACGTATCATGACTGCAGAGGAACGCAATATTGATTTCCTGAAAATAATTGTGAAACGTATTTATGCAACGCTGCTGCGTACGGAGTATCTGGTTTCTGAAAGTTTTCCGCAAATCAGACCGATTCTTCCGGATGAAATTCAGTTTATTCATGCTGAAGAGTTGCGCCAACTGTATCCTGATTTATCTCCTAAAGAAAGAGAATTTAAAATTACCCAACAATATGGTGCTGTGTTTATAATTGGTATAGGAGCTAAACTGGGTGACGGTGAAAAACACGATGGCCGTGCTCCTGATTATGATGACTGGACAACTCCGGGCGAAAAAGGATTGCCCGGTCTGAACGGTGATATCCTTCTTTGGAATCCGATACTTGAAATGCCATTAGAAATTTCTTCCATGGGAATCCGGGTGGATAAAGAAGCTTTGTTACGACAACTTGAACTCGAAAATAAAACCGACAGACTGGAGCTTTACTTCCATAAACGATTGATTGAGGACTCTTTACCACTTTCTATCGGGGGAGGTATCGGGCAGTCACGACTTTGTATGTTTTTTCTGAGAAAAGCCCACATAGGCGAAATTCAGGCAAGTATCTGGCCCGATGATATGCGTAAGGCCTGTGATGAAGCGGGAATCTTTTTAATTTAGTGGTTAGTGGTTAGTGGTTAATTACCTATTCACTAACCACTAACCACTAACCACTATCCATTAACCACTATTTTTGCTGTTCTCACGGAATTATCGTAAATTCGCAAAAATTATTGTCGAATGAATATAGATTTTAATAAAATGGATGGGTTAGTTCCTGCCATTATACAGGATGAGCTTACCTCCAAAGTGCTGATGCTCGGTTTTATGAATGAAGAAGCGTTTAATAAAACCAAAGAAACCGGTAAAGTAACTTTCTACAGCAGAACCAAAAAACGCCTTTGGACAAAAGGGGAGGAGAGTGGAAATTTTATGCATGTAGTTTCTGTTCTCACTGATTGTGATAATGATACGCTTTTAATCAAGGTGAAGCCGGTTGGCCCGGTTTGTCACACCGGCGCTGATACTTGCTGGAGTGAATCGAATCAGGGTGACTTTTTCTTTCTGAATTTTCTGCAAAAATTTATTCAACAACGCTTCGTTGAAATGCCCGAAGGTTCTTATACCACCTCTTTGTTCAGTAAAGGCGTGAACCGCATGGCGCAAAAAGTTGGAGAAGAAGCTGTCGAAACAGTTATTGAAGCGACCAACGGGACCGATGAAATGTTTCTGTATGAAGCTTCAGATTTATTATACCACCTCATTGTGTTACTCACTTCCAAAGGCTATTCTTTAGATGATCTGGGTAGGGAATTGAAAAAGAGACATAAATAATCGCATTTATTTTGTAAATCATGGAAAAGAAAATGCTGATTAAATACGAACATGTTGACATTTGCCAACAAGAGTTAACCGTACTGAGGGATGTGAACCTGGAAATTTATGCAGGTGAATTCATCTATCTGCTTGGTAAAGTAGGTAGTGGTAAAAGTACTTTTCTGAAATCGCTTTATAAAGAGGTTCCTGTTAGTGGTGGTACGGCTGAAGTGCTTTCATTCGATTTGAATGAAATAAAAAACAAGCAGATACCTTTTCTCAGAAGAAAAATAGGGATAGTTTTCCAGGATTTTCAGTTACTTACCGATCGTACCGTGAATGCCAATTTGGAGTTTGTATTGCGGGCAACGGGATGGAAAGAAAAAGATACCATTGAGGAGCAAATTCAGATTGTACTTGCTCAGGTAGGCCTGAAAAACAAGGGTTATAAACGCCCCCATCAGTTGTCTGGTGGTGAACAGCAACGTGTGGCTATTGCCAGGGCTTTACTGAATTCTCCGGAAATTATTTTGGCTGATGAACCGACCGGGCACTTAGACCCGGAAACGGGACGCGATTTGATTGAGTTGTTATATGGAATCCGCTTGTCGGGTACCACCGTGATCATGGCCACGCATAATCACAGTTGGGTTAGTATGTATCCGGGACGTGTCATTCAGGTTGAAAATGAGCATTTAATTGATGCTACGCAACCCGGATATATCGGCACAGAATTTTCGGATGAAGAATAACAGGTAATTGTATGAAGAAAAAGCTTTGTCCGCAATGTAAGATTCACCGTTTCCGCGTGAAAAATGAGAGAGGTGATTCAGTGGTTGTGGTTGTAAATGAACGGCATGAAGTGATTCCCATTCATCCGGAAGAGTCGCTGGAAGGTTTTGACTTAACAGTATTATATTGCCTCGGATGTTCCTGGAAAGGTTCACCCAAGGCATTACTCTAATTTTTTGATAATTTGCAGGGTTTTTAATAAGCCCTTGCAAAAATTACCCTTTGTGCCGATGGTTTTCCGGTTACCACGCAAACTCCGGGTGTTTTATCTCCTTCAATCGGGATACAACGGATAGTTGCTTTGGTGTCTTCCTTGATTTTTTCTTCAGTTTCCGGTGTGCCGTCCCAATGACAAAGTAAAAAACCTCCTTTTTCAATTTCAATTTTAAATTCATCGTAGGAGTTCACTTCACGCGTAACGGATGCCCGGTAGTCAAGCGCTTTTTTGAAGATGTTCTGCTGAATGTCATTTAATAAGTCAGCAATGTAGTTCTCGATATTCTCAATGGAAACGGTTTCTTTGCTCAGGGTGTCCCTGCGTGCGACTTCAATGGTTCCGTTCTCAATGTCGCGTGCACCAATAGCCAAGCGCACCGGTACACCTTTTAATTCATATTCAGCAAATTTCCAGCCTGGTTTTTTAGTATCGTTATTATCAAATTTAACACTGATACCTTTGGCTTTGAGCGCAGAAATGATTGTATCTACTTTTTCGGTGATGGCCGACAGTTGCTCTTCGTTTTTGTATATCGGAACAATAACAACCTGAAAAGGCGCTAATTTGGGAGGTAATATCAAACCGTTGTCATCGGAATGGGTCATGATCAATGCACCCATCAGGCGGGTAGAAACACCCCAAGAGCTTGCCCAGACATAATCCTGTTTGTTTGATTTGTCCACGAAAGTTACATCGAATGCTTTGGCAAAGTTCTGGCCAAGGAAGTGTGAAGTTCCGGCCTGCAGGGCTTTGCCATCCTGCATTAATGCTTCAATGCAAAATGTTTCCAGTGCTCCCGCAAAGCGTTCATTGGCCGATTTGGTTCCTTTGATAACCGGTACCCCCATGAAATTTTCAGCAAAATCAGCATACACGTGCATCATCTTGATGGCTTCTTCCATGGCTTCCGTCTCCGTAGCGTGAGCAGTGTGACCTTCCTGCCAGAGGAATTCAGCAGTACGCAGGAACAGGCGGGTACGCATTTCCCAGCGAACCACATTGGCCCATTGATTGACCAGAATAGGCAGGTCGCGGTACGACTGAATCCAGTTTTTATAGGTGTTCCAGATGATTGTTTCAGAAGTCGGACGAACAATCAGCTCTTCTTCCAGTTTAGCTTCAGGATCTACAATAAGACCTTTACCTTCCGGACTGTTTTTTAGTCGGTAGTGTGTTACTACAGCACATTCTTTGGCAAAACCTTCCACATGGTCGGCTTCTTTACTTAAAAATGATTTAGGTATAAAAAGCGGGAAATACGCGTTCACGTGTCCGGTTTCCTTGAACATACGATCCAGTTCAGCCTGCATCTTTTCCCATATAGCATAGCCATAAGGTTTGATAACCATACATCCCCTGACGGCAGAATTCTCTGCCAAATCAGCTTTTAATACCAAATCATTATACCATTGTGAGTAATTCTCACTTCTTGAAGTCAGTTCCTTGAGTTCTTTAGCCATTTTTTATAATCTGAAATTCATCTGCATACATGTTTTACAGGTTGAAAACATGATTTTTTGTTGTTCGAAAAAAGTGGTGCAAAGATAATTAAAAATAGCGAATAACTAATAGCGAATGGCAGATCAGCATATTAATGATTCTGTTCTAAGCTTTTTTTTTCGAATCTCAGGGGTAAAAGCTGGGCTGCATTTTCGATGTGATAGATACATTCAGTACCGTACAGGTAGATATCTATCGGCTTTTCAAAGCGAGTCTCTGCTTCCAGCATCACTTGTCTGCAAGAACCGCATGGAGTTACCGGATAAGCCAGATAATGGTCTCCTGTATGTGCTGCTATGGCAATTGCTCTAACAGGCACTTGGGGGAACTGCGCATTGGCATAAAATAGAGCAACTCTTTCTGCGCATAAGCCTGAAGGATATGCGGCATTTTCCTGGTTGTTACCAACAAACAATGCCCCGTTTTGAAGTAAAACTGCCGCTCCGACACGAAAGTTTGAATAAGGGGCATAAGCATTATCAACCTGTTCTTTTGCTTTGTTGATTAATACCTGAATTTCTGGTTCCAACTCAGTAAAACGGAAAATATTAACCCTGGTTTCTAAAATTTTCTGATCCATGTGATTTTTTGCTTTATTTATTAACTTGTATTAACCAACCTAAAGTGACCGAGCCGTGTATCAGGTTGGAATTATCGAAATAGTCCCTTCTGTCGTTTGAAAAAAGGTCGCTGGCGCTGAAATTTCCCCTGCCTTCAAGTTGTATCAGTTGGTTTTTTATTTTAAACATACAACCCAGTCCCAATGCCAGTCCATAATCGAACTTGTTTTGAATGGCTTGTACGTGTTGTTCATTTGTAGATGCCGGATTTATATTTTTAATTACGGTTTCATGCAGCAGATATCCGATTTTTGGTCCGATATTAAAGAAGAACCGTGCTTTATCTCCAAAATATATGTGCGTTAGGAAAGGAACTTCTATATAATCCAGTCTTTTCACAAATTTTTTTTCAGACTCACTCCAACCTCTTTGTACATAATTGATCTCAGCCTGTAAGCCAAGACTTTTCTCGTTGATGTATCTGACAGTCAGACCGCCCTGATAAGCAAACAGAAAATCCTGATCAACCTGAGGTCTGAAATAAACCATTGAGGCATTAGGTCCTCCCGTGATACCTATATAGGTTTCACTTTTAAATTTGTTGTTTTGCGCATCAGCAAAAGATAAAAAGACAAGCAAAATGCTGATAATCCCGGCAATTCTATATTGAGTACGCTGTTGCATCATTCGTAGTGATTGATAAGTCTGTTGATATACCCTCCGGTTGCAGCTGCTTTTTCAAACTTCAGATTAGATTGAATACCTTCTCGCATCGGATAGCTTTCTGCCGGTGAGTTTTTTGTCGTTAATACCTCCCGGATGAAATACTGCATCAGATCATAGCCTAATAAATCATACCTGGGGAGTTCACTGGAAGGTGTCCAGTCGAATAGTGATGAAAACTCATTGGTATATTGCTCGTATGCGGTTTCCGGGTATTCGTTCTTGAAAACCGATAAATAGAAAGATCTGGGCTTTTCCAGTTTTGAATTTCGCCAGGAAAATGGTTCGTATATTTTCAGGTTTACAGAAGCTGATAACCGTTTCAGTTCACTCAGGTACACACTCAGATTATTAATCCTGCCTGTATTGAAAAAAACAATATTTTCCCTCAGGGGATTTAAAGCTTGTCTGATGTGATGCAATGAGTCGGGATGCAGGTAAACCGTTTTAAATGACAGGTTTTCCGATTGCATGAGTTGCTTCAATGAACGTAGAAGTGCAAAGTTATCATCATTCGGACTTGTATTATTAAGTTCTGCAAAAATAAAGTTGGTTTTATTCCCTTCATATTGAATGATTTCTTGTAGCTTTTTTAATTCAGTGTCTTGTCCGGGATTAAACTGATAGAGGTAAGGATTCGTTTCGATGTCGATGATTTTGGATGAAAAAGGAATCAGGGTTTTTACTTTGTGCATGCGTGCAAAATCACCAATAACGGAAATTTGGTTGGAGAATGCCGGTCCGACGATTAAATCCATTGTTGTCAGATTAGAATCCTGCAGTATTTCCATGATTTTCAAATCGGATTTTTCAGCATCGAATGTATGTATCTGGAAGTTTGTTCCTTCTTCTTTAGCTTGTTTTATAGCAATGAGCGCACCGGTGTAAAATTCGATAAAACGTTTGTCAGATGCATCCTGTTTTTGATCCAGCATAAATGGCAGTAAAAAAGCAATCTTCAGATTATCAGGCTTTTTTAATCTGATATTATCTGTTGTTACCTTCTTGTCCTGCTTATGTTCAGTGGTTTCTTTCTTTACAACCTGATTGTTGTTTTGAGTGGCTGCTGATTTGCTTTCTTCCTTTTTCGCATCTACAGAAGTTGTTTGTTTTTCAGGAAGCGGGATTTTCAATATCTCACCGGTACGCAGCGAATTTTGTTTCAGATGAGGATTCATGGCTATTAGTTCTTCCTCGGTAATATTATACATTTTGCGTATCCGGAATATAGTTTGTTTTTTCTCAACTATATGTTCAATGTAATTTTTATCTGTTTTGTGTTCTTTTTTCACAGGGATGTATATCTCCATCCCAACTTTTAACCCGTCTGTAATTTGCGGGTTAATTGCCCTGATTTCAGCCTCCGTTGTGTTGAAATTTTTACTTATTCTGTAAAAACCCTCTGCTGGTTGTACTTTGTATACGATACACTCAACCCCGTTTACATTTTTTACAGGATAGGAAGGAGTTTGAGCAAAAAGCAAACATGACTGGAACATGAATGCAGCAACCAGTACAATCAGGAAACTTTGATGTCGCAAAGGGTGAATATATTTTGTAATATATGTCTGCATAATGAATGTGTTTCAAAGTTTGATTGAAGAATAGTATGCAAATGTACAAAAAAAATACTTCCTTAGGGGAGAAGCAGTAATAAATAGCATTTTTTTTTGTTATTAAATTGAAAAACGTACTTTTGCAATTTAATTTATCAAGCGCAATATCAGGTTTAATATGATATCTGTCAAATTCAAAGAATCAAAGCTATCCGGACTTAAAATTTGGGGTTTAATGCTGTCGGTTGTATTCTCGACCGGATTGTTTGCGCAGCAAATAAACGTGACCTCCGGCAAAGGGAAGGTTTATGCTCAATTTGAGAACCGCATTGATTACTTGGTCATGATGTATGAAATTACTGCCACCTCGGAAATTTCAGTTTCTTTGCCTGACCCGGGTTTGACGGTGAACTGGTATCGCTATCCGGATCTTCAGTTTGTTAGCAACCAGCAGAGTATCAGTCCCGATGACCACACCGGTTATCTGGCCAGCATTACCGGAACAGTAAACGGACAGCCCTACAATGAGGAAATAAGTGTTTGGGTAATTGATTACAAGTTATATCAGCCCACGCTAAATGTTTTGACAACGCCGGATCCTCAGACTTCTGTTTGTGACAAGCTGACTTTAACGCTTGATGGAGTAATTCCGGAAATGTATTATCTGACCCAAAATGGTTTAAAACACGTGCTGGATCGTAATTTTACGTTACAATATGAAACCCTGGAATGGAATGATGAATGGACTTCAAAACAAGTTGAAAAACAGCTTGTAGTTGATGATAATACTATTGAAATTGATGAACCGCCTTATAAAGATACCTATTTCAAGGTGACAGGAGATCAGTTTGCTGCTGATTTAAATATCGCTTTGTCAACGATTCAGAGTTCACTGTATCAGGCAATCAGGGTTGTTTCAAAAATCAAAACTGAAGCTACTGTTCGCGTGGAAAAGCAGGAAGCCGATCGTCCGGAAAGCATTACCACCGTTTCAGGTTCAGCTCCGCTGGAAATTAATTTCACGGCAATCTCCAATGCTCCGGTTGCCAATTATTTCAGATGGGAGATTTCAACCGGCAACTCAGCTCCTTTTATCGTCAGAACAGGAGAGATTCACCGCTATATTTTTAATGAAGCGGGAACCTTTACGGTTAAGCTGGTGACTGAGAACGCCTATTGCAGTCATACCGATTCTGTGGTTATCAAGGTATCTGAGTCGGCGCTGTACGCCCCCAACGTGTTTACTCCAAACGGTGACGGATTCAATGATGAATTCAGGGTAGCCTACAAATCCATCATTGAGTTTGATTGCTGGGTTTTTAATCGCTGGGGTTCTAAAATTTACCACTGGTCCGATCCGCAAAAAGGATGGGATGGTACCTACAAAGGCAAAGCTGTCCCGGAAGGAGCTTATTTTTACGTGATTAAGGCAAAAGGCTCGGATGGGATTGACTACAACCTGAAGGGAGATGTTAATTTGCTCCGGGGGAGAAAACAATAAAAAAGCAGAGACGTAACTAACTACGTCTCTGCCGCTTCACACATTAGAAAATGAACCGATTCACATCGGACATTATTTTTAATTTCAGAATTTCACTTCATAAACAGGTTCCTGCACAATTTCAGGTACCAGTTCGGTATAGGTAACTTTACCATTTTCGTCAATTGCCACAACTGAGCGGGCCATTAAACCGGCAAGGGGACCGTCAGTCATCAACACGCCATAATCAGTTGCAAAATTATTGTATCTGAAATCGGATGCTGTAATTACGTTGTTCAGACCTTCTGCTCCGCAGAAACGACTTTGTGCAAAAGGTAAATCTTTGGATACACAAATTACAACGGTATTTTCTTTATCGGATACCCATTTGTTAAACTGACGTACAGACGTAGCACAAACACCTGTGTCTAAACTTGGGAAGATGTTTAATACTATACGTTTTCCTTTATAGTCTGCCAACGATATTTCGTTTAAACCTGCACCCACTAATTTGAAGTCGGGTGCTTTACTTCCTACAGCCGGTAATTGACCGTTGGTGTTGACTGCATTTCCTTTGAAAGTTATTTTTGCCATATCGTAAATTTATTACTTGTTTTTTTATGTTCTGCTTTAATAACGCAATTGAGGGGATTTTGTTTATTTTTGCAGAAAAAAATATAATAGTGGTCAGTGGATAGTGTTAATTATCCACTAACCACTAACCACTAAAGAAAAATGTCCAAATTCATCATATATCAGGTTCTGCCCCGCTTGTTCGGGAATCATAATACTACCAACAAGCCCAATGGCAGTCTGGAAGAGAACGGGTGCGGTAAATTCAATAACTTTACATCCAAAGCATTAAAAGTGATAAAATCACTCGGTGTAACACATGTCTGGTATACAGGCATAATTGAACATGCCACCCAAACTGATTATACCGCATTTGGAATACAAAAAGATCATCCTGCGATTGTAAAAGGAAAAGCCGGTTCAGCGTATGCTATCAAAGATTATTATGACGTAGACCCTGATTTGGCAGAAAACGTGACGGACAGGATGGGAGAGTTTGAGCGGTTGGTGGAACGCACTCACAAAGCCGGACTGAAAGTTATCATTGATTTTGTACCCAATCATGTAGCGAGGCAATATGCTTCTGATGCTAAACCGGATGGAGTAGTTGACCTGGGTGAAAGGGATTTGACAGACCACGCATTTCGTCCAAATAACAATTTTTACTATTTGCCCGGTCAGCTATTTCAGCCACAGTTTGATGTTAATGGGTATTTGGAGTTCCCTGCCAGGGCGACCGGCAATGACCAGTTTACTGCCCATCCGGGCATCAACGACTGGTATGAGACGGTCAAGCTGAATTATGGGGTGGACTATATGGACGGCCGGCGACCGTATTTTGAACCGGTTCCTGATACCTGGCATAAGATGCTGCATATTTTACTATACTGGGCAGATAAGAAAGTTGATGGCTTCCGTTGCGATATGGCTGAAATGGTGCCGGTGGAATTCTGGCATTGGGCGATAGCACAAGTAAAATCCAACTATCCTGAACTAATTTTTATTGCAGAAGTTTATAATCCGCAGGAATACCGGAATTACATTTTTCACGGGGGATTTGATTACCTGTACGACAAAGTGGGCATGTACGATTTGCTCCGTAATATCACCTGTCATCAACATCCCGCGACACAGATAACACAGGCCTGGCAATCACTATCGGGGATCGAAGAGAAGATGCTTCATTTTCTCGAGAATCATGATGAACAACGCGTTGCTTCTGATTATTTTGCCGGAAATCCGTGGAAAATACTTCCGGCTTTCATTGTTTCAGCCACGTTAACAAAAGCGCCGTTCATGCTTTATGCCGGACAGGAACTCGGGGAGCGCGGGATGGATGCGGAAGGTTTCAGTGGACTGGATGGCAGAACAACTATTTTTGATTATTGGGGAGTAGGGACGTTGCAACAATGGAGCAATAAAGGGAAATTTGACGGTAAATTGTTGTCGGGTGACCAGAAGCTTTTACGTGAATTTTATCAGCGATTACTTAATCTGAGTTTAAACGAAAAGGCAATTTCTGAGGGAGTGATGTATGATTTACAGTATGCCAACCTGCATAATCAGGCATACAATCCTAATAAGCAATTTGCTTATTTCAAAAAGTACGAAGATGAATTGGTGTTGATTGTGGTAAATTTTGAAGAGAAACCGGTAGATATTTTATTGAATGTCCCTGTAGAAGCACTGGATTACCTGCAAATGGATAAAAATGTTTCGTATCAGTATGCAGATTTATTAGACGAAGCCTATGTTGGCAATTTCAATTTTAATGCTCAAAGTTTGATTGAAATATCAACCCCGTCCTTTACAGGCAGAATTTTAAAACTGAATTTGTAAGGGTGGGCGGGAAGTGTTAACTTTGCATCGGTTTTTAAAGTCATTCCAACTAAACATTTCTAAAAGTTGATTAAAGGTACTTTTTTTATTCTACTCTTTTATTTACTGGGTGAGATAATCAGTTTGTTACTTAACGGATTTATACCGGGCAGCGTAATCGGTATGGTATTACTTTTTCTCTGTTTGTTGTTTAAGATTGTAAAACCCGAATGGTTGAAAAAAACAGCGACTGTAATTACCCGTAATATGGCCATCTTTTTTGTCCCGGCAGCCGTTGGATTGGTAGCTTATATTGAGTTGTTGTCCAATTCCTTAGTTACGATACTTTCGGCGATTATCATCAGTACCATTCTTACCATCATCGCAGTCGGACTTGTTCAGCAGGCGCTTGAAAATAAAATAGGAGCGAAGAAAAAATGACCAGCATCGTCGAACATATCAGAACGTTGCTGAGCGGCGAAGTGTTTTTCCTGTTGCTTACCTTAGGTAGTTTTCTGCTGGGCGTTTTGTTGTATAAGCGAACCAGGATACCGTTATTACAACCCCTGCTTGTCAGCATGATTATTATCATTCCCTTTTTGAAGATAACAGGCATTGAATATCAGGTGTTTTATGAAAAAACCCGTTTGCTGAGTTTTATGCTCGGTCCTTCTGTGGTTGCCCTGGGATATGTGTTGTACGAACAAATTGAACACATCCGTGGCAATGTGATTTCGATTCTGACATCGGTTTTTGTAGGAAGTCTGGTTGGTATCCTCAGTGTGGTGTTGATTGCCAAGTTATTTGGAGCCGACAGATTGTTAACCGCTTCACTTGCACCCAAATCCGTTACTACGCCCATTGCGATGAATCTGGCAGAGAATACAGGCGGAGTACCATCGCTGGCAGCGGTTTTTGTGGTGATTTGCGGACTTTTCGGCGGACTCGTCGGGCCGCTGATCCTACGTCGTATCGGTGTTAAAAGCAGTATAGCCAAAGGATTGGCGCTGGGTTCAGCTTCTCATGCCCTCGGGACGGTTAAAGCCATGGAAATGGGTGCACTGGAAGGTGCTATCAGTGGATTGGCCATCGGAATTATGGGGGTGATGACGGCTTTGCTGATTCCGTTTGTGGAGAGGTTTTTTTAAAGTCTCCAGTCTCCAGTCTCCAGTCTCCAGTCTCCAGTCAGATGAATAGTAAATAGTGAATAGCGAAACTGAACCCTTTAACCCTTTAACCCTTTAAACTAACCACTAACCACTAACCACTAACCACTTATTCACCGCTATCTAATCTTATAATCACACTGCGCTTTCCCTTTGGCGATGTTATTCAGTTTCGACTTAATCATTTGGCGGCGCAGGGGGTTAACGTGGTCGGTGAATAAACTGCCTTCCAAGTGGTCGTATTCATGTTGAATTACCCGGGCAATATAATCTTCGAATTCTTCGGTATGTTGTTTGAAATCAGCATCGAGATATTGAATTTTAATCCATTCGGCGCGAAAAACTTTTTCGCTGATGCCGGGAATACTTAGACAACCTTCGCTGCCTTCCACTTCTTCTTCGCTCATTTCGAGCATAACCGGGTTAATCATGACTGTTTTAAAACTACCCAGTTCCGGATCTTCATCTTTCAGCGGGGCTAAGTCGATAACCAGCAACCGGATGGGCAACCCGATTTGCGGAGCGGCGAGTCCAACCCCATCGGCATGGTACATGGTCTCGAACATGTCGTCAATCAGTTTTTTCAGTTCCGGATAATCGGGCCCGATTTCTTCAGCTTGTTTTCTTAAAACGGCGTTTCCGTATGTATAAATAGGTAAAATCATTGCGCTGATGCTAAATAAGTTTGTAAAATAATGGTCGCGGCCACCTTGTCGACTAAGGCTTTATTCTGCCTGTCTTTCTTTTTCAGACCGGCCTCTAAAATGGTTTTCTGAGCAATAGAAGAAGTGAAGCGTTCGTCTACATAAATAATCTCCTTGTCGGGAAAAGCGCGTTGCAGCCCTTTGACAAAAGGTTCGATATATTGCATGGATGCCGAGAATTCGCCATTCATTTGCCGGGGCAGACCCACCACGAACTTTTCAACATCTTCTTTTTCAAGATATTTTTTCAGATAATCAAAAAGCTCATGTACCAGCACTGTGTCCAATGCATTCGCGGTGATTTTCAGCGGATCTGTTACCGCTAAGCCTACCCGTTTCTGTCCGTAATCGATAGCTAATATTCTTCCCATGTTCAAAAAACTGGTGCAAAAGTACAAAAATTAAGTCGGAATTTAAAAAAATATGTATCTTTGCAAGCGAATCTGGTATCGGTATAATGTCGTTATACTGATAAAAGGGAATACGGTGAGAATCCGTAACAGTACCCGCTGCTGTAAGCTCCGAATTCAGGTTTTGAACAACTCTTTGCCACTGGGAAACCACCCTGATTATTTCTTAATCATTTGAAACAGGGTAGCCGGGAAGGCGTTCAAAACAGGAGCAAGTCAGAAGACCTGCCTGATTCAATACGACTTTTTTGCTTTCGGGAGTTACAGCAAACAGAGGAAAATCAAGCATTTTTCATCTATTTTCTTTATTCATTTTTCGGTTAGAAGAAGAGTCGTATGCACGTGTTTTGACTATTAACAATTTAAATGAATAAGAAAATGAAAAAAAGTTTTGTATTACTCTTTGCCGCGTTTTTATTTGTAGCTTGTGAACCGGAAACAGGACATTTGCTGGTGAATGATTTTGAAGATGTCGTGTTGGGCGAGTCGGGTTATTATAATGGATCGGATACCACCGGGACATTAATCGATGGACGATATTATAACCCCATATATTCCAGTTCAGTCACTTTGATAAACCGCTACAAGCCGGACTGGTACAGTTGGGATGGATTTGCAGTTTCATCGCTTATTGACAGTGTGACCCCCGGTTACGTAAACCAGTACAGTGTTATAGCCGGTCAGGGTGCCGGAGGTTCGGCCAAGTTTGTACTGGCTTACGATTCTGCTGAAATTCAGCTGCCTTATATCAACAGCTATCAGAAGGTAAAAAGTATGATGCTTACCAACTCAACCTATGCTTATTATGATATGCTGGAAGGCAGTGACTACTCTAAAAAGTTTGAAGAAAACGATTGGTTTAAAGTAATCATCAGGGGTTATTCAGGGAATACACTCACCGGGACGGTAGAATTCTATCTGGCTGATTTCAGAGATGGCAAATCACTGATTGTACGTGACTGGACAAAAGTATCGTTAAGTTCCCTTGGTACTGTTGATAGACTGACGCTGACCTTTGATTCAAGTGATAAAGGTTTTTTTGGTGTAAACACTCCAAAGTATGTCTGTCTGGATGATCTGGTGGTTGAGGTCGAAGAGGGATGTGATTGCTTAAAAAACTAAACAAAAGACCAACAATACAAGCGGTTTGCTGGTAAACGCTGACATAATTTCACCGGTAGACAGTTTGGCCGGACTTAATATTAGTCCGGTTTTTATTTTTTTTAATTTTGAAAATGAGCGAGGTAGCTTAAAATGCAGGATATATTGAAAGATAATATTTGCAGATTCGCAAAAAAGCAGTACTTTTGCGCCGGGTAAGTCCCATACGACCAGCTCCCATTGAACTCCCCCAGGGCCTGACCGCAGCAAGGGTATTTGGTTGTAGCGGTGCGATGTGGGGTGCTTACCCACCTGCCTCTTTAGCTCAGCTGGCCAGAGCACGTGATTTGTAATCTCGGGGTCGTTGGTTCGAATCCGACAAGAGGCTCAAAATAAAAATCCCGGAATGATTAAATGTCATTTCCGGGATTTTGGTTTTATGTCGGATTTTAAAAGTTTACTGATCTTATATAAAAGAAAAGAACCGCATTGTCTTTGTTGAGAAAACTCCTGATGACAGGATTTGAGATGTATGCTTTCTTTGTAATCTGCTGAGTCGAAGACTTACCCGAAGGCGCAGCCCGCCATTGAAAACCGACATTACTCGTTGAAAATTTAGTGTTGAGTTTTCCAATCTCTAAACAATGCGGCCATTTCTTTTATGATGCAAATATAACATAATTCCGCTGAAAAAGGTTCTGTTCACCTGGTTTTTTCACCATTTTTTCAAATTATTTACAGGCTGCGTCTTTAAATTGAAAAAAGGCCTTAATAATTTCGCAAATTCAAAAAATATAGCTACTTTTGTTGCCGTTTATTTTTTATTATAATACGTACAAAACTTATCATCATAGATTGTTATGTCAAAGAAAGCCGTAAAAAAACAGGATGAATTTGAAAATGTAGAACATGCGTTAACCGCTTCAGAAGCATTTATTGAAAAGTACCAAAAGCAAATACTCTATGGTTTGGGTGTGGTTGCGGTATTGGTGATGGGTTTTCTGGCTGTCAACAATTTCTATGTAAAACCGAGAAGTGCAGAAGCAGCGAATGAGATGTACAAATCTCAGTTGTACTTTGCAAAAGATTCGTTTCTGTTGGCACTTGAAGGTGATGGTTTTGAATCAATCGGTTTTGAAGCGATTAGTTCAGATTATAGTCTGACTGAATCCGGGAATCTCGCGAAAGCTTATGCAGGTATTTGTTATTATAACCTGGGTGAATATGATAATGCAATCAAATATCTATCAGGATACGATGGTGATGATCAATACTTCTCAATCACTGTTCTCGGATTAATCGGAGACTGTTATGTGGAACTTGGTGAAACAGATAAAGCTGTTCGTTTCTTCGGTAAAGCTGCTGAATCCGGCAATGAGGTGCTGGCTCCCGTATTTTTGAAAAAAGCAGCTATCGTGTATGAATCAACCGGAGATAATAGCAAGGCTTTACAGAACTATCAGACGATCAAAGATAAATATCCATTGAGTCAGGAAGGTCAGGATATCGACAAATACATTACCCGTCTTCAGTAATTGCTAATGGCTACTCAGTATCAGAATCTTTCAGAGTACGATCCGGATTTACTCCCGTCAAAAGAAATTTTAGAAAAGCAAAGTTACGCGATTGCTGTGGCCGACTGGAATCCACAGGTAACGCATGCACTGCTGAATGGCGCTATCGAAGGTTTGACCGGCAATGGCGTGTTGAAAAGAAATATCAATGTAGTGCATGTTCCGGGTACTTTTGAACTCACTTATGCTGCCAAGCAATTTGTAATTGAGCATGCAAAATTTAAGAAATACGATGCAGTTATCGTGCTGGGTTGTGTTATTCAGGGTGACACGCCCCATTTCGACTATGTTTGTCAGGGTGTAACACAAGGCGTGGCAGCACTCAATACAGTTGAGAATGCTTGTCCCGTTATCTTTGGAGTGCTGACAACCAACACGATGCAACAAGCGCTGGACAGAGCCGGCGGAATACACGGAAATAAAGGTGTGGAAGCCGCAATAACAGCCATAAAAATGGCAAATATTGTTTGGTAGAAACAAAGTAAAATTGTATCTTTGCACCGCTTTTAGGGCAGTTACCAAAGTGGCCAACTGGGGCTGACTGTAACTCAGCTGTCTTTCGACTTCGGAGGTTCGAATCCTTCACTGCCCACTTTTTGCGGAAGTAGCTCAGTTGCCAAAAGATAGACAAAAAGATGCTCTATCAACTGAGTGAAAGTGCAGTTGTAAATTTTTGCGGAAGTAGCTCAGTTGATAGAGCATTAGCCTTCCAAGCTGAGGGTCGCGGGTTTGAGCCCCGTCTTCCGCTCTCACAGACCGAAAGGTCTGAAATAAAAAGAGGATGCAACATCAGATGCATCCTCTTTTTTAATTATCTCTTTCTTGAGTTTCCGCAATCAGGCTCCCAATGCTTTTAATGCTTCGTAAACCAAAAATGCCGGCCATACAATGGCTTTCAGGAAACCCAACACGCCAATCCAGAATGTAGTGGCCTGCGAAATAAAATAAATAGCAGCCCCGATAAAACCTAATCCGTACACAGCACCACTGCTTGCACCACGATCCGAATACTTCGGTTTGCAACAATTGTTGTTTTGTTCTTCTGACATAGTTTTAAATTTTTAAGAGTTTAATTGTCTACAGTCTACAGTCTACAGTCTACAGTTACTGACCACTAATTGTTATTAGCTTTCCGTTTTCCGCTTTCCGCTTTCCGCTTTTTCACTATTCACTATTCGTTATTCGCTATTAGCTTTCTTTGAAAGAACCTGCACCACGGTTTCAACCCGCATACCTCACATTTTGGTTTCCGGGCCTGGCAAACATAACGGCCGTGCAGGATTAGCCAGTGATGTGCTTTGGGAATCAATGCTTCCGGGATGTATTTCACCAGCGTTTTCTCTGTTTGCAGCGGATTCTTCGAATTGGTCGTAAGTCCCAATCGTTCCGAAATCCGGAATACATGCGTGTCCACCGCCATAGCCGGTTTATTATATACCACCGAAGCAATTACATTGGCGGTTTTGCGCCCTACACCCGGCAATTTTTGCAGGTCATCAATATCCTCAGGTACAACACCATTGAAATCAGTCAGGAGTTTTTGCGCCATGCCGACCAAATGTTTCGCCTTGTTGTTTGGGTATGAAATTGATTTGATGTAGCTCAGGATTAAATCAGAACTTGCAACCGCCAGACTTTCAGGAGTAGGGAAGTCGGCAAACAATTTCGGCGTGGTCATATTGACCCGCTTGTCGGTGCATTGAGCCGATAAAATAACCGCGATCAGCAACTGAAATGGATTGTTGTAATGCAGTTCTGTCTCGGCGACAGGCATATTTTCCTGAAACCAATGGATTATTTCCTGATATCGCTGTTTGGTTGTCATGACGTTGCAAATTTATATAATTATCCCGGATACTATCATCTTCTGCGTAAAATTATCCAGATAATTACCGGTGCACCGAATAAAGCGCTGACCGTGTTGATGGGTAGTGTATAAGTCGGGATCTGGGTGATGATGTCACAAATCAGAATCAAAGAAGCACCGATTAATACAGAAGCCGGGATTAAAATCTTATGTACCGAAGTCTTGAATATGCCCCTGGCAATGTGTGGGACGGCTACGCCCACAAAGGCAATCGGACCGGTAAAGGCCGTAATACTACCCGCTAAAATTCCCGTTGCCAGAACCATCAGGATGCGTGTTGACCGGATGTTGATGCCCAAGCCTTTTGCATAGTTTTCACCCAGGAGCAGTCCGTCGGATTTTTTGTGTAATAAGAAGGCCAGTAGTAACCCTGCACCAATTATTGGAATAAGAATTTGCAGATTCTCCCGGCTGACGGCACTCAGACTGCCGAAAGTCCACAAGACATATAATTTGATGGCATCCGGATTAGAAAAGTTTTGCAGAATACTCACGATAGAACTGGCAATGGTGCCGAACATGATACCCACAATCAGCAGAGAAACAGCATTGTGTAATTTATAAGAGACTCCGATTACCAATAACAAAACCAAAGCGGCCCCGATGATGGCAGATGCAATAACACCCCAACCGCTGTTTATCCAGAAAGCAGGCAGGAGCGAAGCGCTCATCATGGTAATGGCTACACCCAGACTGGCACCCGAACTTACTCCCAGAATGTAAGGGTCGGCTAATGGATTGCGGAAAAGCGTTTGCATCAGTAAGCCCGCGACCGACAAAGAAGCACCGGCGAGTATGGCCGAAATTGCCTTTGGAACCCTGAAATTCAGCAAAATCTCTGTATGAATGGGGTCAGCATTGTTTCCGGTAAAAATGTTGAGAATCTCACTGAAAGGAATCCGGATGCTGCCGATAACCAAATCCAACAGAAACAGAAATACGGTACCAATTAGCAGAGGAATAAAAAGCCGGTATGTTTTTTTTGATGTCATTCAATACTGGGTATCAACAAAGCGCACCAAAATTAAGAAAAAATACAAGGAGTTGCAAAATGATGATGAAATTTATCATCAATATAATATATATGTCATAAAATAAGCAGCTATAAAAGGATTCAAAAATAATTTTTACTTTTGTGCTCAAATTAAAATGAGATGCTTTACCCTTCTGATTTCGAACATAAAACCGATTTTACTACCATACGTCTGATCCTGAAAGAGAAATGTATTTCATCTTTGGGTAAAGAAAAGGTGGATGAAATCACTTTTTCCACTGATTACGGACAGGTTATCCGGCAAATCTGTCAGACCGACGAGATGTTACGCCTGATGCAGGAAGCCACTGAAGCTCTCCCTGTAGGTGATTTTTTCGACATTCGTCACGGATTATCCCGCGTGAGGATAGAAGGCTTGTATCTGGATGAAAGTGAGGTGTTTGAGTTGCGACGTGCACTGGAGGCTGTCAGACGGCTCGTTGTTTATATTGCGGCTCAGGATGCCGGACTATATCCTCATTTACACGAATTGTTAGAAGGGGTTGCGATTTTTCCTGATGTCATTCGGCAGATTGATGCTATACTCGATAAATTTGGCAAGATAAAAGACAATGCCTCGCCCGAGCTGAACCGCATCCGCAGGGAAATGCTGCAGGTTCAAAGTTCCGTTTCCAAGTCTCTGCAGGCCATTTTGCGACAAGCTCAAGCCGATGGATATGTCGAAAAAGATGTAGCGCCGACAATGCGTGAGGGGCGATTGGTTATCCCGGTTTCACCTGCTTTCAAACGGAAAATATCGGGTATTGTACACGATGAGTCGGCTACCGGTAAAACCGTGTTTATAGAGCCGGCGCAGGTGGTGGAAGCCAACAACCGCATCCGTGAACTGGAAGGAGAGGAGCGCAGGGAAGTAATCCGTATTTTAATTGCTTTCACCGATTTCGTCAGACCATTTACGGAAGATATATTTCAGTCACAATATTTTTTAGGAGAAATTGATTTTCTGCGCAGCAAAGCCTTGTTTGCCCGACAAATCAATGCCATCAAACCACGGGTTGATGATGCTTGTTTGTTGGAATGGCAAAAAGCGGTGCATCCTATTCTGTATCTTTCTTTGCTGAAACAGCAAAAACAAATCGTTCCGCTGGATATTGCGCTAAACGAACAGCAGCGTATATTGCTGATTTCAGGTCCGAATGCAGGAGGTAAATCTGTGTGCCTGAAAACTGTAGTGTTGTTGCAATACATGTTGCAGTGTGGGTTGCTGATACCTGTACATGATAGCAGTCGTTGCGGCATCTTCGAACGACTTTTCATCGACATCGGTGATGAACAATCAATCGAAAACGACCTTTCGACCTACAGTTCTCACTTGCTGAACATGAAGTTTTTCATCCGTAACAGCCAGGAAAAAACGCTGTTGCTGATTGATGAGTTCGGGACGGGAACAGAGCCCATGATTGGCGGCGCACTGGCAGAAGCAACTCTCGAACGCTTTAATCGAAACAAGGCTTTCGGGGTGATTACGACGCATTATACCAATTTAAAACATTATGCCGAAGATGCTGAAGGTATCGTGAATGGCGCCATGCTGTACGACCGACAGCACCTGCAACCCCTGTTTATCCTGCAAATTGGCAATCCCGGTTCCTCCTTCGCGGTTGAGATTGCACGGAAAATCGGTTTGCCGGAAGATTTAATTGCTGATGCAGCAGCTAAAGTAGGCTCAGAACATTTAGATTATGATAAGCATTTGCAGGATATTGTGAGGGACAAGCGTTACTGGGAAAAGAAAAGACAGCAGATCCGGCAGAAAGAGAAGAAATTAGAAGAAGTGCTGGCAAAATACGAGACCGAGATGGCCGACATCAACCGTCAGAAAAAAGAAATCACCCAGCAAGCCAAAGCTGAAGCACAACAACTGCTGACAGAAGCCAACGCGAAAATTGAAAACACTATCCGGCAAATCAAAGAAGCACAAGCGGAGAAAGAAAAAACGAAAACAATCCGGAAAGAGCTGAGCGATTTCAGGGAGAAAATCAGGGAAAATCAGGGAGTAGAACCAAAGCCAAAGATTAAATTGCCGCAAAAGGCCACAGTTCAGCCTGTAAAAACGGATAAACCGGTATTGGCTACGGGCATGCAGGTGCGATTAAAAGGTCAGCAGGCTGTCGGGAAGATTCTGGAGATGCAGGAGAAAACAGCTATCGTAGTATTCGGTCAGTTGAAATCCACGGTAAAGCTGAATCAGTTGGAGTCGGTCAGCAACAACCGCCTGAAAAAAGAACAGCGAAGCGAGCATGCACCCGGCACGGTAACCGAGAATGTCCGTCAGCGCAAACTTCATTTTAAATCGGAGATAGATGTGCGGGGCATGCGTGGCGACGAAGCTTTGCAAGCCGTGATGTATTTCATTGATGATGCTTTGATGGTGGGTGTGTCCTCTGTGCGGATTCTGCATGGCACAGGCACCGGAGCCTTACGCCAGTTAATCCGTCAGTATCTTGGTACGGTTCATGGAATCCGTAGCTATCACGACGAACATGTACAGTTCGGCGGGGCAGGTATTACGGTGGTGGAAATCGAATAAAATTATTTTCACTCCTCAAAAAAAAATCGTACCTTTGCGACCGGAAAAACGGAGACAATAAACCGTTTTATTGCTAAGGAATCATTAACAATTTCATAATCATCAGACATGAGTAAAATTGAAAAAATCGTTGCCCGTGAAGTGCTTGACTCACGCGGTAACCCTACTGTAGAAGTAGATGTATTGTTGGAATCGGGTGTTATCGGCCGTGCAGCCGTGCCATCAGGCGCTTCAACAGGTGAAAACGAAGCCATTGAGTTGCGCGATGGTGACAAAAAACGCTACCTGGGTAAAGGTGTTTTGAAAGCCGTTGAAAACGTAAACAAAGTAATCGGACCTGCTTTGGTAGGTGTAGATGCATTGCAACAACGCGCCATCGACAAGATGATGATCGCGATGGACGGAACTAAAACAAAATCGAAATTAGGCGCTAACGCCATCTTAGGTGTTTCTTTGGCTGTTGCGAAAGCTGCTGCTGAATACCTTGGCATGCCTTTGTATCGCTACATCGGTGGTACCAACGCTTTCACCTTGCCTGTTCCGATGATGAACATCATCAACGGTGGTTCTCACTCCGATGCTCCTATCGCTTTCCAGGAATTCATGATTCGTCCGGTGGGCGCTGCATCATTCCGCGAAGGTCTCCGCATGGGTGCTGAAGTATTCCACTCACTGAAAAAAGTATTGCACGATCGCAACCTCAGTACAGCTGTAGGCGACGAAGGAGGTTTTGCTCCTAATCTGGCCGGTGGTACTGAAGATGCATTGGAATCTATCCTGAAAGCCATCGAGCTGGCTGGATACAAACCGGGTGTTGACGTGATGATTGGTTTAGACTGCGCTTCTTCTGAATTCTACAAAGATGGTATCTATGACTATTCAAAATTCGAAGGTCCTAACGGTAAAAAACGTACATCTGCAGAACAAGCTGATTATTTGGCCGAACTGATTTCAAAATATCCGATCGATTCTATCGAAGACGGTATGGGTGAAAGTGACTGGGATGGATGGAAACTGTTGACCGAAAAAATCGGTGACAAATGTCAGTTGGTAGGTGACGACTTGTTTGTAACCAACGTAGAATACCTGAAAAAAGGTATCGACATGGGTTGCGCCAACTCTATCCTGATCAAAGTAAACCAGATTGGTTCACTAACTGAAACACTGGATGCTATTGAAATGGCACACCGTGCAGGTTATACTTCAGTAACTTCTCACCGTTCAGGTGAAACCGAAGATGCAACCATCGCCGATATCGCCGTAGCCACTAACTCAGGTCAGATTAAAACAGGTTCATTGAGCCGTTCCGACAGGATGGCTAAATACAACCAGTTACTCCGCATCGAAGAAGAACTGGGTGACTTAGCTGTGTATGGCTACAAAAAATAAGCTGTAACAAAACAGATTTTTAGATTATAAGTGAGAGCTGCCGGATCGAAAGATTTGGCAGCTTTTTTTGTGGTATTGACGTACCGGCTACCCTATATGTTACGTACCGGTAACCCTGCTGATAACATTGAGTTATTCGATATGCTCGAACAGAATTATTCAACCCATTCGAATAGAGTTATTCGACCCACTCGAACAGAGTTATTCGATTCGTTCGAATAGAGCGGTTCGATACACTCGAATAGGAATAGGGTTTCTTTATTTGAACTTTGATTAATATTTTGTAAGTTTGTTGCTGAAAAATTTATGTTTACAATTACACCTCAAACCAATGAAAGCAACCAAAATAACCTTGCAGCAAGAGCCGCGTATCCGGGTCGATTTTACTTACGATCCCCTCAAAGTTCAGCAAATCAAAACCATTTCAGGAGCCCGATGGAGCAAAAGTCTCAAGGCCTGGCATATTCCTTATACGAAAGAAGCATTTAATCAGCTTAAGAAATTATTTCCGAATGTTGAAATTGAAGTAAATAAAGAAGAGCATCAGGCTGAAGAGCAATCGGTGGTTACCCAAAATCCACCAACATTAAAATTAGTACTGCCATCAGAAAAGACTAATGAAAAGAAAAAGCAGCATTTTGATCATTCAGCAATCGAGATAACAGTATCAGCAAAACAAATATCTGTTAAGATGCCCAAGAATGAAGCAGACATCCAGTTTATTCGCACATTCAAATATGTTAGATGGGACAGACATCAATACAAATGGATTATACCCAATTATGGAAGAAATTTGGATATGTTGAAGAATTATTTCAATAATAGGATTGGCATTATAGATACAGTTGTTATACCACCGCCTATGCAAAAAGTTGTTTTTGACTCCTCTGAAACAGTGACAGAGCTACCAGATTTAGATGAAGCAACAGAACAAGAAGTAGTCAGTTTCAAAAAATGGATGGAGCACAAGCGATATAGTGAATCAACCATTGACTCATATAACAAAGCAATACGTATATTTTTGCGTTTTGTTAAACCGAAGAAAATATCAGAGATTAACAATGAAGATATGGTACGTTTTGTACATTTATACATGATACCGCGAAAATTAAGTCAATCTTACCAAAATCAGGCAGTAAATGCTGCTCGTTTATTCTTTAAGACCATTCAGGGTTCAAAAGTTATTACCGAACAAATTGAACGTCCTCGTCGCGAACATAAACTGCCTAATGTACTTAGCAAAGAAGAAGTTGCGGCCATATTAAGAGCGCCTCACAACCTCAAACATCGCACCATGTTAAGTTTAATTTACGCTTGTGGATTACGACGAAGCGAACTCATCAATTTACGCCCGGAGAATATTGATTCGAAAAGGCATTTGCTGATTATACTCAATGCAAAAGGCAAGAAAGATAGAGTAGTACCGATTTCCGATAAAATTATTGAAATGCTCCGGGATTATTATAAAACGTACCGACCAAAAGTCTGGATGTTTGAGGGACAAGAAGAAGGAGAGCGATATAGCGAAACGAGTTTACAACATGTTTTAAAACAAGCACTTGAAAAATCAAAAATTAAGAAACCAGTCACTTTACATTGGTTACGGCACTCTTATGCCACCCATTTATTAGAAGCAGGAACAGATTTGCGTTATATACAAGAACTGCTTGGACATAAGAATAGCAAAACAACTGAAATATACACGCATGTTACCGAGAAAAGTTTACAAAAAATAGCGAGTCCATTTGATAATTTGTGAATTAATTATTTTATATTTGTGGCTATTAAAAAATAAAAAGAACCACTAAAAACTGTAGCAAGTCTCCCGTTTTGGGAGGTATAGTGCAATTTTATGGTGGGTATAATTATGTTAGCGGGCATTGTGAAAGATACCAGCATAACAGTTAAACATTGATAAATGAAAAAAAAACTACTTTGGATATTAATTTTAGGACTGATAATAATCAGTTGCAAACAAAGGAAAACAGAAATGAAAGAGAAAATAATTAAAACAAACGGCATTGAACTCTGTACGGAAAGTTTTGGAAATAAGAAAAATCCAGCAATCCTTTTGGTAGCAGGTGCAACCGTATCAATGCTGTATTGGGACACTGAATTTTGCCAACAATTATCTGAAAAAGGATTTTTTGTTATTCGTTACGACAACAGAGATGTAGGAAAATCCACTAATTATGAACCAGGTTCTACTCCATACGATATTGTTGACTTAACTAATGACGCTATTTCAATATTGGATGGCTACAAGATTGACAAAGCACATTTTGTGGGGATTTCTTTGGGCGGACTAATTTCTCAAATAGCATCAATAAAGTTTGCCGACAGAGTTAACTCCTTAACTCTTATGTCATCAGGCCCTTGGGGAGACTCAGACCCAACTATACCTGAAATGGACACGAGTATTTTAGATTTCCATAGTAAAGCAGGTACAGTCAATTGGACAAATGAAGACAGTGTGGTAAACTATTTAATTCAGGGTGCAGAATTAATGAGTGGCAAGAAACAATTTGACAAACAAAGAAGTGAAAAACTGATAAGAGCTGAGTTCAATAGAGCCAACAATTATATAAGTATGTTCAATCACGCTGCATTGCAAGGTGGTGAAGAATATTGGAACAGATTAAACGAAATCAAACAACCCACCTTAATTATCCACGGAACAGACGACAAAATTTGGCATTATAAGAATGCAGGTTTTTTACTAGAAAAAATAAAAGGTTCAAATCTAATCACCCTTGAAGGTACAGGACACGAATTACACGTTGATGATTGGAAATCAATAATTGATGGAATAGAAAAACACATAAATGACTGATAAACAAAAACAACG
>JAEWUM010000032.1 GCA_023459355.1 Bacteroidota bacterium
ACCTTGTGTCCTTCTTCCACCACGATGGAAACTCCTTCGGGCGTAAGTCCCAGCCGTGTTTCAGCATGCGCGTTTTCACGCGGAATTCCTATCGACAGCCGGGGTTGTCGAACAATTTCCCGGAGCAATGACTCTTCGGGGAAAAGCACCTTTTGCGAACTCGGATCTTGTCTCATAGGAATTGGTTTTTGAATGGACTACAAAACTAACTGCAATTGTTGAGAATTGCAAGAGGGAGAGGCAGGTTTTTTAATTTAACTTCGCGAGACATGCCTGGGTGCAAGAATCAACTCTTACACCGTTTTGTCTAATTTCGCCATTATTCCCCTGAAACTTTCCAATGCTGCTTCCAGATTCTCAACAATGTCCGATGCAATTTCATCAGGGTCAGGTAAATTATCAAGATCAGCCAATGATTTATCTTTAATCCAGGTGATGTCTAAACTTGTTTTATCCCTGGAAATGATTTCGTCATAGCTGAATCTTCGCCACTTTCCTTCGGGATTGGTTACCGGATGATAGGTTTCATTCCGGACAAAACGATTGGCAGGATTATAACAGTTGATGAAGTCCTGTAGCACATCGATGTTTAATGGATTCTTTTTGAGGGTATGATGTATATTGGTACGATAATCATACACCCAAACTTCTTTTGTCCACGGGTTTTTGTTGGCAGGTTTATTATCGAAAAATATCACATTGGCTTTTACTCCATTAGCATAGAAAATACCTGTGGGTAAACGTAGAATGGTATGCAAATCGGTTGTTTCGAGCAATTTCTTGCGCACGGTTTCACCTGCACCACCTTCAAAAAGGACATTATCCGGCACCACTACCGCTGCTTGCCCTGTTGTTTTCAGCATGGAGCGAATATGTTGCACAAAATTCAACTGTTTATTACTGGTCGTTGCCCAGAAGTCCTGCCGGTTGTAGGTAAGATCATCCTTTTCCTGCTCACCTTCTTCGTTGGTAAACGTCTGCGAACTCTTTTTGCCGAAAGGCGGATTTGCCAACACATAATCGTAAGTTACCGGTGAAGCAGCTATCAGCGCATCAGCTGGTGAGATAAAATTATCGCTGTCGATATCCCCGATATTGTGTAGAAACATATTCATCAGTGCCAAACGGCGGGTACTGGCGACAATTTCATTTCCATAAAAAGTTTCTAATTTCAGAAACTTATTCTGTTCTTTGTCTAACTTGTGATTCTGCACCAGAAAATCATATGCAGCTAAGAAAAACCCGCCGGTACCACAGGCAGGGTCGGCGATGGTTTTTCTGGGTTGCGGTCGCACACACTCCACCATGGCACGAATCAACGGACGGGGAGTAAAATACTGACCTGCACCACTTTTCACATCCTGAGCGTTTTGCTCTAACAGTTTTTCGTAGATATCACCTTTCACATCGGCTCCCATCACGAGCCATTGTTCGCTGTTGATCATGTCAATGATCTTTGCCAACATGGCAGGGTCTTGTATCTTGTTCTGACTCTTGGTAAATATCTGCCCTAAAATTCCTTTCTGAGTACTGAGTTCACGCAACAAAGTAGCATAATGCAGTTCCAATTCAGCACCTTTTATGCTCGTCAGACTTTCCCATTCGTATTCCTTCGGGATGTTTAACGAACGGTTGTAAGGTGGTTTGCTGTATTCATCTGCCATCTTCAAAAACAGCAGGTAAGTGAGTTGCTCCAGGTAATCGCCATAACCCACGCCCACATCGCGGAGGGGATTACAGAATGACCAGACTTTGGAAACTATGGAGGAAGTGTTGTTGCTCATATTGAATCATTTATTTACCGCAGCATTTTTTATATTTCTTTCCACTACCACAGGGACAAGGTTCGTTTCGTCCCACTTTAGGCTTTTCTCCCGGGAGAGGCACTATCTTTTTCACGTCTTCATAAATATCTTCCACGTTTTCGTCGCCCTCCTCCTCATAATGGTAATCTTCATCATCACCCGTGTAATTGAACCAGTTTGCAATATAATACTGATATCTTTCGGTGATTGAATTGAAGATATCATGCTTGCGGTTAATTGTTTCAGGGCTGTTAATATCTTGCAGGCAGCGTTCGAGACTGCCACACACTCCTTTTGCGACCAAATTGAGATCATACAGTTTTGTTATTTCGGATTTAAGTTCTGATAACTTTATTCCTACAGCATCTGCAACGAAAAACGCGATTAATTCGTTGTCAATAATATCATCATTCTCGTTATTGGCTATCCAGAAATCAAAAACACGTTTGTACCAATCAACCACTTCTGCCCTTCTTCCCGGCTGATGAAGTACAATCTGTTCAACCATTTGGCTAATACATGATTTTGAATACGTGTAACCATTAGGTTCAACTACAAAATCATACAGTTTATCCAATTTGTCATGAGCGACGGGATACAGAAGCTCCCAAAACCCATCGGTTATAAAATCACCAAACCAAATTTCGAGGTAATCACGATCCTGTCGTAAAACATCCAAAATTATGTCAACGCTACTGTCATCATTCAATTCAACAAGTAATAATAACGCGTGCATCACCAGTTCATGCGTTTGCTCATCCCAGTCCATATCCCTGAAAACTTCAACACGTGCCATACTATCATAAATCACTTTGTGCAAATCAGCAAGTAGGGTTTCGCGTGGTAAATTGAGGATTTCAGTTATAACTTGTTGGTCAATCTTCAGGCTATTGCAATACAACTGATTGATTATCGCATGATTAAAAACGGGCTTCTTGGTCGATGGTTCTACAAGCTTTTTCGGAATAAAATCTGGGGTACGAAGGTCTGCCCACTCCTCTTTCTGTCGTTTAAGACTTTGTTGCAAGTTCACAGCCATAATTTGACGGTCTAATTCAAAGATGTTCAGCCCTAAATCAAACTCTTTATTCAGCTTTTCAATAATATCCAACCGGACTTGTGCCTGTTCAGTATTTTCAATTTCAATAAAATAATTGAATGCAGTTTGCATAAAATTAATCACCTCGCCAATAAAAAATTCGTCACGTTCAGGATAGAGAGCATTTAATTCCATTGTTTCACCCAATATTTCAGGCACTTTATCGTACTCACCATTTTTAATGCTGATATTGGCTTCGTTTAATTTGCCATATAAATACTCCGGATGCAGACTTACAATCCTGCGATTGATCTCTGCCGCCATAAAATGATTGCCCTGCATGTCGTAGAGCGTTGATAAATAATTTTTGAATTGAGGAATAAATGGATACTTTCTTATCAAATCGTTTAATTCCTTAATCGCACTGTTTTTCTTTTTCTGCACTTTAATCCCCAATTCTTCTAATTTTTCTTGAATTTCCGGGGTTATATCGTATAATTTGTGGACGACTTCATTAGAAGCAGTAATTTTATAACCTGAAATTTGCAAAATTTTATTGTCCATACCTAAATCTATTTTATTTATTGAGTTAAATCTTATCTGGCAATGCCGATACAAAATCAAAATAATTAGCGCGGCTTTTCAAGCAACAAAGCAATCCGGTAATCGTAATTTGTAAAGCAGGTGCCGTAGATTTGAATGATGTTCTTCATTATTACTCGTCTAACATTAGTTTGTTGTAGTTTTTTAACCTTTTCAGTTGTTCCCGTTCGATGTTAGAAATACTTTTACAGGCATAACGGGTAAGTTTGTAATCAACAATTGGCTTGGAGGCAGCTCCTGCCTTTACGATTTTGCTGACCTCAGCAAAATGATCAACTACCTCATATCCACTATTTTTGCAGGCGAGTATTGCCCGCTGCAGTACTTTTTCGAAATTGCGCCACTGCTTATAGTTAAGTACTACCGCTAATTCGCGGGCATTCCAGAACTCCGATGATCTATCGTCCGAAAAATGCTTTATTGTTTCGAATGGTTTGTATTCTATTGCTTCTAAATTACTCATTTTGTATGTTGTTAAGATTTACGATTTATACTAACTTCCCCTCAAACGCCTTTTTCAAAATGCTCTGCTTCAATGTATCAGCCTGCAGTAAGCTTTGGCTGATGGTTTCTGCTATTTTATCGCAAATGGTAAGTTTGGATTCGAGGATTTCGACGATTTGGTGCTGTTCTGATAAAGTACAATATGGTATTTCAAAGTTTCGTAAAGAACTAAGGGAAACTGTTTTTTGGGCAGTACCAGTTGCAGCATTCTTAGCCTGACTATAAATATTGGGCGATTGAAGTAAATAAAATAACCATTTTTGATTGATTATTTCTTTTGGCCTTATTAATCCAATATGTCGCTGAAAACAAAACTCTTTATCAAAATCAATTAATATAGGGATTCCAAAAGAGCCTGTGACAGTATAAAGCACATCACCTTTTTGAGGCTTTCTATTGTATTTAAGATTAGAATAATATATAACATCGACCTTAAATGTCTCTGTAAAATCTATTTTGTTTGTATTCTTATTTACATTAGAAATTGTAATAAAAGGAATTCCTTCATTAGATTTTGGTGGTGCTTGATGATCTCCATCAGATATTTCATTCGAGACTTCCTTTAACTTCACCCACTTCCATCCCTCCGGCAACACCCCTTCATTCACTCCTTCATTCGTCAATCGCCCGTCAAACGCCGCCTTCAACAAACTCTGCCGATACACTTTCAGTTGTTGTTGCGCGGTAAGGAGTTGTTGTTTGCCATTTTCGAGGTCGCTCAGGAGTTCTTCAATTTTGGAAACGATGGCGAGTTGTTCGGGGAGAGGGGGGAGGAAAATATGTGTGTTTTCGAATTTTCCCTTTGTCACATGAACCATTCCAGACCCATGTGCCTTTGAGTATAATTCAGCTGTAATTTTATCAAGAGTGTAAAATAAAAATTTTTTGTTACATATGCTTTTGGGGACTACTTTAAAAATGTGTTGATTCAACCATGCCTTCTCCCCTTGCCAAATATAAACACCTAAGGATGCAGACCACGCGTATAACAAATCACCTTTCTTCAGCTCATATTTAGTTTCAAATTCTTTAGTTGAATAATTATAAGCCGCATCAGATTTATTTAAATTTTGAATTCTAATTATTGGAATTCCCGCACCCTCCCATTCAGTTGGTTTAAATGCACGGCCATTTATGTAGTCAGCTACCTCCCCCAACTTCTTAACTTGCCAGTGTTTTGGTATGTTATTTAGTTCACTCATTCGGTTAATTAATAAATTCAGAATTAATCCGTTCCAGCACATTCTCATTAAACAGGTTTTGGTTGGCATACGAGATTGATTTTTCATGTGCCAGTTTGCCAATAATCACAGCAGGATGTATGTGCAACCTAATAGAACAATCTTTAATAGCCTGAATCGACAAGTAGTTAAGTTTTGGTTTCAGATAAGTATATATTTCCTGATGTTTCAGTTTGCTCGAAGCGAGTTCATTAGCTTCCTCTTCCAACTCGTTTCTTTCTTCACTGTTAAAATTATCCACAAAGAAGGTCTCCGGGGAATTCAGATGATGAAGTATATGTCCAATTTCGTGTGCTACTGTAAACCAAAAATTATCAATCCTTTTGTAACGTGCCGTATAAACAATAACAGGATTACTGCCCGAAAAGAATGCAGCACCGTCCAAATAGGTTTTTTGGAGGTGGGGTAACACAAAAAAGATTACACCTGCCTCGTTCAGTTTTTGTATAAAAAGATTGAACCCATTATCTAACATGGTGTATTCATTCAACTGATTGTATAACGTTATCAATGCTTCGCGGTTGTATGCTGCAACTTTGTATTTAGGTGCGGTTAGCATGGCTTTGTGATACCAGGTGTAAGCATAGGCTGCATTATACTGATTAAAACTTTCAGATTTACGTGCTAATAGTGGTGCAATTTTCATATCGAGCTCAGCAAAGTCGAGTTTTTCCAGCCCCCAAAAAGCGAGTACATTTTGGTACAAAGTATTGAAATCGGAGAAGTCGGGCAACCATCCTTTATGAATCATATCGCGCACAGGCATACGCTCATAAATCTTGGCTTTAATCTCAGCCTGAATTTGCTTTTCCGATTTCTCTGTTTCGAGCCATAAGCGATAATTTGCATCCAGATTTAACCAATACTGGGGCGATGTTTCAAAAACTTCTGCCAGGATTCTTGACATATCAATAGTAAGGGCTTGCTTATCCTGAAGTATTTTGTTGAGATGTTTCAGGGTGACACCCATTACTTCACTTAAATCTTCCTGAGTCCAGCTGCGATATTCCATTTGTTCGCGGATGAAATATCCGGGACCAAATTTACGTGCAGGTCTTAATTTAGTTGTTGCCATGTGTGGTAGTTTTTCAGGAATAATGATTTGAAATTTCTATAATAATAAATTCGCCCACCAGATTGTCGGTTGTTTGCCATTCAACTATCATTTCCAGCCGATACTTTAGCTTTAACCGTATGGAGTATCTCGATTCGTAGCCCTGAAGTTTTTCAAAATTCAATCCTTTATCATTCCACAAATCATATATATCATTTGCGGCCTCAATTTGTTGTATCCGAGCAAAGAACTTATCAATTATATCTTTTGGTAATCTGTATTTCTTCGATTTACCATCAGTATAGAGTTTCTCTAAATCTTTATTATCAAATCTGATTTCCATTTCATTTCATTTGCAAAAGTAATACTTTATTTGACATAAACAACATACAAATATGTACTATTAGGTTAAATAATACTATTGCCTTTTACCTATAAGTATAAAGCCATACATTAGTTTTATGCGAAAACAATTTACCTCAATGAAATACAGTCATTTACCCTGCCATCACATCATTTAATTACATTTTGACAATTTATATTATTGCAGAAAAGCAATTTAATAAGAATGCAGAAACAACGCCCCCGATTCATCCTTATCATTAAGTTCAAGGCATATTTCCTCATCACGAATCAGATATTTATTTCCAGCGGGATAGTTTGGAATATCCGAATCGATTAACGATAGGATGTACTGAATATTATATTCAGTACATAGTTCTTTCACTTTATCGAGTAGCCTGATTTTAATCCTGTCATCCAATCCTTCCAGAATACCATCGTGATACACGAATCGGAAGAAAGAATTTTTAGCATAATAAATAAGCAATGAAAGATCGAAAGCCATGCAGAGCAACTTCTTATAGGTTGTTCCCTGTGCTTCGGAAGTCGAGGCTAAATCGTTCGGATTTAAATAATTGGCATCAAACTCCACATTTCCCTGCTTGTTGAGTTTTATGGAGATAACCGCATTTGTTCCCAGGATATCGTGTATAATCGAGTTGAAAATCCTATTAATTTCAGCATGTTTCCGGGAATTAATTGCCGTTCTGATTGCCGCAACTTTAGCATCCACTTTCTGCTGTTCTTCGGCAATTTCAGCATTAATACGGATTGATTGGTCAATCGCGGCAATTTTGTCGCTAAGTCTTTCAATTTCAGCTTCGGTTTTCGATAATTCAATCTGGTATTTCTTGAATTTATCATAACTATCGCGTTCTGTGAGGTATGATAGTTTATCACTTTTTTCTTGTTCAAGTTGCTTAATCGACGCATTGACATCTTTATATTCCTCCCTGAGAGTTTGCAGGTTTTCTGAAAGATACATTTTGCGTTCTTTCGAAATGGCTTCGTTGAAACGTAATAATTCCTCGTAGTCTTTTTTTAACTCCGCTGAATAATACAAATTGACGTCTTCGAATAACTTGGTAAGGTTTTCAGCATTTACATCGCCAACAATTGACTGGAGTGATTCTTCAATCTTGGATATCTCGTAGGAAACGCGATAACGTTCCGTGTTTAACTCCTGAATCTTGATGTCAATATCATTTATTAGTTCTTTGTTGATTGCTTTATCTTTTTCGAAAAAATTAAATTTATCAATTGTAGATTGCGCTTCCTGCGCTTCTTGTTTTTTTATTTCCTGCAAACCAACTAAACGGTCACGTTCATCAATATCCACATTTGTTTCCGTTTTTAGAATTTCTATTGTTTTACGCTTCGCTTCAATCGTTTCTTCTAATTCCAGTTTCTCTGAAATTAATCCGGCATCATAACCAAGTAGCTCAAAAACAAATGGTTTCCATGTAATATGCTTGCCTTTGTTGAATTTATTCAACTGATATACATCTAAAAAATCCTGTTGTGTACGCAGGAAATAGGTAATTGATTTTCTGTATTCAAAATCAGAGAACACATTAAACCCGAGATAGGTATTGAGTGTTTCCCTCGACTTATCGAATGCTACATTTTCTGCATCCCATTCCTGAGGCGGATTGAAACCTACCGATTTTAACTCAGATAATTTGAACGATATTTTAGTCGGATTGTCTATTTCACGCCTGATAGTAAGAAATTTGCCATTATTCAGTTCTATTTCACCATAGAAGACTACACCGGTGAACACCTTTTTATTTCCAAATATTTTTCTGTCAAACGAGCCAAGTAACAGAAAATTAATTACGTGAATGAGCGATGTTTTTCCGAGGTTATGTACATCTTTATTACTTACCTTATCAAAAATTGTTGCTAAAACAACATTGAATAAAGCATTAAACTCAATATTCCTGAAATGTTTATTAGCATATATTTTTACAATTCTCATAATTCAATTGTTTTAATTGAGTCTAATTTTTCCACGTACTCAATCTTCCCCATCAAATACAAAAACGACAATGCATACTGAAAATTTTCAGAAGCACCAGCTCCAACTTTTTGAATCAGCACATTTTTTAAATCATCGTAGCGGATAACTCTATTACGTTGAATTTCGCCCAACGAAACTGCTGACAAATAAGGCACTGAGAGTTTTATGTTTGTATGTTTATCAGGTTTAATCATAATTCTTTTTGCCTATATCGCAACTGCAATACATGTAATCTAAAAACACTCTCACAAGTCGCTTCTTTCCTTTCAAATCAGGATTAGAGGAAATAACATGATCATACAATTCCTCCAATATGGCCTCGAAGGCAGCATATTCATTTCTGTACAAGGTGATTTTTGCATTCAATTCAGCTGTTGTGTCCTCGTATAAATCTTTGATTTTAGCATTAATCGGGTTTGATAAAAATGCTTCTATAAAACCGAAGTGAAGATAATTCTTTTTGATAACATGGTCAAAATATTCCTGACTTAAATTATTAAGCAAATTCTTTTTATCCTTGTCAATAAAAGTCATGTCGTGAGTAATACTCTCCAATTCATCTTTATTAGGAACTGAAGTGTATATTATCGAAATAATTTCTTTCAGATCAGTCTCATCAAAATGTAAAGGGAGTAAAAGGTCTTTCAATCTTGCAGCACGTACCACATCAGGATAAATTTTCAGCCATTGTTGTATCTTTTCTAAACCAATAACAACATTAGGTATCTCTGTATTGCAGTCGATTAAACCTTCAATTTTTTCATCCTTTTTTCCGGTAAGTTTCCTATTCGTAAATAGCAGATAATGGGTTATTTTCCCCTTGGATTTTAATCGTTCAATTGCAGGTAAAACTTCATTTTGAAGTGTTCTTTTAAATTCCGGATCAGAGCAACTGGCATTTACTTTAGTTGTGTGTTTTGCCTGAATCACAATTTGTCCCTCCCAAGGTTGTGATTCACTTGGAAAAGAATTCGCTTTTCCATGAAAGCGACCATCTCGTCCACCATCGCTCCCTTTGGCAAAAGGAATGACTCCTTCACCTAAAATCTTCCTGCAAATTAGAATTGATAAATTTTCAAATTCTTCGTTATTCAAATCGTGTAAAGGATAATTTCTCATAATTATTTTAATTGTGGTTATTGTGTAAACGGGTTAAATTTTCATTTGCAAAAATACAAAAAATTATGCCGCCAACACCTCATTCAACTCATTAATTATTTCATCCGTTTCAGTACCAAAAAGCTGCCACATTTTGGCCAAACCTCCCAACGAATTAAATGGATTGTAATCAAAATCATCCTTTTCGATGTGGAAACTTCCCGCCACATGTTCTTTGATCATGCGCAGCCATTCCATTTGTTCCGGGGTAAATTTATTTCCGGCTCCTGAGTGCCGTTTCCATACCCAATCCTGAAAGTTTTTATCTACTGTTTTATCATACGATGTAAGGACTGAATCAATTCCGCAAACATTACGTATCAAAGAAACAATGGCAGAAAGTTCATTTAGCGGAGAGCCGTTGGGGGCTATTCCTGTAGAAGCAAATGCCCGCCAAACGTGCATGGGGGCTAAAACGGGTTTATCATCTTTCAGTCGATCCAAGACTTCTTTTATCATTTTATAAGTCAGTTCACGACGACGGTAAGGTTGATTGTAAAATATCTGTAAAGCAGTCAGTTCGTTTTTGTGCAACAACATCCATTCGGTAAATCCTTTGACTATTTCATTTGCTTTGCCTATAATATCGGTGTCCCAGCCAACGCGAATTACCTCGTCGGGATTCGACAGGTCGATGCGTTGCTCGTGGGCTTTCCTTACATTCTCAACATAGTTGTTCAATTCGCCGGTAAAGACTTTTGCTGCATCATTTTGTAATTGTTCAAGCGCATCTCTTACAGCACTTTGAATTTCCACCGGGGCAGCACCCATCTTTTCTATCCCAATTTTTTCTTCAATTTCTTCTATAACATCAGGATTGTAGGCGTTAAGTAATCCTTTCACAACCTGAGAAATAGTTTTGCCCTGTGCCAGCTCTTTGAATCCCTGTCTCTCTTTATCGGTTATTTGTTTGTCGAGACGGGTCAGGCGACTGGCAAGGGAAGTGAACAATGCTTCATCACGAGCTCCAACTGCAATGGCCTGCAATAAATCTTTCAACGGAACACCCGGTTTTTTCTCTAGTGGTCTGCTGTCAGTTTTCAAACTTTTTGTCACACCAATTGCATCCACAATCACAAAATGATCTTTGGTAAATTTAGCCGTTGGAGTTACTTTTCGCAAAGTGTCCAGGTCAATCGTTCGGGTACCCCGCCCTTTCATCTGCTCAAAATAGTTGATGCTTTTCACGTCACGCATGAAAAGCAAACATTCCAGCGGTTTTACATCGGTTCCTGTTGCAATCATATCTACCGTAACGGCAATGCGGGGATAATAATCATTGCGAAATTGCGCCAGCGTACTTTTGGGGTCATCGCTGGTATAGGTTATTTTCTTACAGAACTTATTCTCCTCAGCAAATTCTTCACGCACAATCTGGATGATGTCATCAGCATGACTGTCGGTCTTAGCAAAAATCAGGGTTTTTGGAACTTCGAAAACCCCGTGCTGATCAAACCTGTCTGTAAAAATTCCCGGCAAATGGTCTCTGAATGTTCGAATGATGGTTCTGATTTGATTAGGATTAACCACATCTTTGTCTAATTGCCTTGCACTGTATTCTTCATCCTCATCCTGTAATTCCATGCGTTTCTTACGGCTTAGCCTGTCACGCAGTTCAACATATTCTCCTTTCCAAAGCTTTGCCCCTTTCTGTGTAACTCTGGTGTCGATAATAAACACTTCGTAACCCACATTGACATTATCGGCAACAGCCATTTCGTGCGAATACTCACTCACCACGTTTTGATTAAAATATCCGAAGGTGCGTTTGTCAGGAGTGGCTGTCAGACCAATTTCAAAAGCATCAAAATACTCCAACACCTGCTTCCAAAGGTTATAGATGCTTCTGTGACATTCATCAATTACAATAAAATCGAAAAACTCAATCGGCAACTTGGCATCATAAGTTATCGGAGGTATCTCTTTGGCTTCATATTTACGTTCATTCGGGTTTTCTTCTTCAGCCGACTCCTCTAATTCAGTGCCTTTCAACACAGCATACAATCGTTGGATGGTGCTGATGCAAACCTGACTATCAGAAGCAATATAACTTGATTTAAGCCGCTGAACACTATACAATTCAGTAAATTTCCGATTGTCGTCCACGGGTATGTACGACATAAACTCCTGCTCTGCCTGCTCACCTAAGTTTTTTGTATCTACTAAAAACAAAACTCTTTTTGCCTTAGCAAATTTGAGCAACCTGTAAATAAAAGTAATAGCGGTAAATGTTTTTCCAGAACCTGTTGCCATTTGAATAAGTGCACGCGGACGGTTCTCCCTGAATGATTTTTCAAGATTGGTGATGGCATTTATCTGACAATCGCGGAGTCCGTCGGGAAGTAATGGAGGTAAATCATGCAATCTTTTACGCAGGGATTTTTCTTTCTTTGTCCATTCAAGAATCGTTTCGGGACGGTGAAAACAAAAAACCACATTTGCTCTGGGTTTTGGATCGGTAAAATCAGTAAATTTTGTTATTTCTCCGGTGCTGAGATACACAAAAGGCAATGGTTCATTGTTCAGGTGTTTCAGCTTAGCTTTCGCATAAGCTTCCACCTGAGCCTCATGTTCATTTAGCTTATGTCCTTCTTCTTCTCTTTTTGCTTCTATGATTCCAACCGGTTTTCCGGAAACAAACAACACATAATCAGCCGGACCAACATCGGTAAGATATTCACGTACAGCAACTCCCAAGCCAGCATGTAAATTAATCTTTGACTTATCCTGAATGAGCCAGCCACAATCAGACAATTGCTTATCGATTTGGTCTCGTGCTATTTGTTCAGGATTTTGGTTGGGCATAGTATCAGATTGCTTTCAGGAAAAATTGAGATTTAAAACGTCACAAAACTACAAATTCCATTTCACATTTCCAATCAGGAAGATAAAATATCATAAAACATATTCCATAATCCCCCCGCTGATTTCCAACAGCGATATCTCGCAAAGTTTGGTGAGGTATTGCGCCTGTACCAATCTTTCTTCGGCTTCGAGCAGGCTGTTCTGCGCTTCCCTGAGTTCGATTCCTGATAAATCTCCCAGTTTGTACCGTTCGATAGCAATTTCGTAATTTTCACGGGCGTGCGATACGTTTTCCTGTTCAAGGTTAGTTAGCTCCATGTTGTTCAGGTAAGCCATCCAAAAATTAGAAAAATCACTTTTTAACGAGAGTTTGAGTTCTGCTATGACAAGTTCCTGGTTGTTGATTTCAATTTGTGCGTTTCGCTGTTTACGTGAACGGTTGAATCCGTCGAACAAGTTGAATCCCAGCGTTACTCCATAATTAAAACCAAGGTTATTTTGTTTTTTATACGCGCCATATTCATAGATGTTTGAATCGTAACCGTATCCGGCATTCAGTCGTAAATAAGGATAATTGGTGCTTCTTGCAGCCTGCAAGTCCAGGACTTTCAGATTCTTTTCACGGGCGGCAGTTAAAAGATAAATGTTCTTTTCCAAGACGTTACTCCAAAGCGTTTCCTTGCTCAGCAGGGAGTTGAATTTGATTTCCTGATCGGGAATTTTAATTTCCTGATCGACGGACTCCTCTCCGACAAGCTGGTTAATTCTGACCTTACTCGCGAACAAGACCTCGTGCTGACGAATCAGTTTTGAACTGTCAGTATTGAAGTCAACCCTGGCTTGCTGTAAATCCAAACGCGAAAGATTCCCGATGGTATAGCGGGCTTCAACAATGCGCAAGCGTTCTTTTGATAGCTTTACGGCTGATTGCAGATTTTCCAACCGGATACATTGTTGAATGAAATTATAATATTCAGCCGTGAGATTCGAAACAAAAGCTTCAATGTTCATGCGTGTTTTCAGTTCGCCGATTTGTTGCAGTTCTTTCAATCCCGAATATTTTGCCTGAATATTAAACCCATCGAAAATAGTCCAGTTGAGGTTCACTCCCGCAGAGAAATTTTGATTGGAAACACCCGACTGACGAATCTCCGTTGAGTTTTCATCCTGCGGAAACTGACCGGCATTTCCGTCAGTACCCCCCAGCGTCGTATTTAGATCAACAGTCGGCAGGTAGCCCGCATTTCCCGGAGTGGCATTATTATCCGTAATTTTTTGTTCGTTACGTACCATCCTGAGCTGGAAGTTTTGTTCCAACCCTTTTTCGATTAACTGCTTTAGATTAATTACACCCTCAGCATGCGAAACATTAGAGAAAATGAGCAATATGAACAGTATTTGTTTCATTTTATATTGATTTTTTTATTAAACCTGACAGGTTTTGAAAACCTGTCAGGTTTAATTGTATCAGTACTCCTGTACTTTTTTCTTCGATCTGTCGGATGAAATATACAAATACATAGCAGGAACGATGAATAAAGTCAGAAAGGTAGATATCAGGATGCCACCTACAACGGCTACACCCATAGCAATTCGTCCATTTGCACCCTCACCGCTTGCAAACGCCAGAGGCAACAAACCAAGTATGGTGGAGAAACTGGTCATCAAGATTGGTCGTAAACGTTGAATAGACGCACCTGCCACAGCACTTAGGATATTCATTCCACCGGCTTGTCGTTGATTAGCAAATTCAACGATGAGAATCCCGTTTTTAGCAACCAGACCAATTAGCATAATCAAACCGATTTGGCTAAAAATATTCATGGTGATGTCCGCGAGCCACATGAAAATTAAGGCTCCGGCTAGTGCAAGCGGCACAGTAAGCATGATTACAAAAGGATCTTTGAAACTTTCAAATTGAGCTGCCAATACAAGATAAATCAACACCAGTGCCAGGATAAAAGCAAACATCAGACTGGAAGAGCTTTCCCTGAAATCTTTGGAATCTCCTGCCAATGCCGTTCTGAATGTATCATCCAGGGTTTCTTTGGCGATTATATCCATTTCATCCAGCGCTTCGCCCAGGGTTACACCCGGTGCTATCCCTGCGGAGATTGTTGCCGCACTAAACCGGTTGTAGCGATATAACTGTGGGGGAGCCACTGTTTCCTCCAGTTCAACCAGGTTATCAAGCTGAATCATCTGACCCTGATTGTTTTTAAGATAGATTGTTTTCAGATCGAGTGGGGTATTACGTTGTTGACGGTTGATTTCACCCAGAATCTGGTATTGCTTCCCGTTCATGTAGAAATAACCCATACGTTGACCACTCAACGCGTATTGCAGGGTTTCACCAATGTCGCGGGTACTAACTCCGAGTAAAATAGCTTTATCCCGGTCGATATTGATGCGCGTTTCGGGCATGGTAAATTTGAGGTTCACATCTGCCATCTGGAACTTCGGATTTTCGTTTACTTTTTCCATGAATACCGGTATTACTTCTTCCAGCTTTTGGATGGTTGGTGATTGAAGAACATATTGCACCGGCATGGAACTCCGTCTGCCACCAAAAGTTGATTGTTGTTGAACAAACGCCCGGGCTTCGGTTTCTTTTCTGACTTCCGACGATAGTTCATCCGCGATTTCCATTTGCGATCTTTTTCGTTGTTTTATATCCGGTAACATAACCCTGACCATTCCGAAGGTACTTCGGGACATGGAGATGTTTGACTCTTTTTCTGGTACAACACTATCCACTATTTGCGAAATCTTATCTGTATAATCCCGCACAAATTCATAAGTTGCCCCTTCCGGAGCTGAAGTTCTGATGGTGATTTGTGACCGGTCTTCCAATGGCGCCATTTCTTCCGGAATGTAAATCCATAAAAGACCGATCAATCCCATGGTTATGACAATAGCAATCAAGGCAATCCATTTATGTTTCAGAAAATACCCGAGAGAACTTTCATAAATCCGGTTCATCCAGACAAAAAACGGCTCTGTTTTCCGGTATAACCAGTTATGTTGATCTCTTCGTTTCAGTAATTTGGAAGCAAGCATCGGGGTAAAAGTCAACGCGACAAAAGCTGAAATAATCACCGCACCTGAAACTACGATACTAAATTCGAGAAATAATCGTCCCGTAATCCCTTCGAGAAAAACGATAGGGAAGAAAACAGATACAAGCGTAATAGTTGTCGAGATGATAGCAAAGAAAATTTCTTTTGAACCTTCAATTCCTGCCCGAATGGGAGACATCCCCACTTCAATTTTCTGATAAATATTCTCTGTCATAACAATCGCATCATCCACTACCAGTCCAACCGCAAGCACTACTGCCAACATTGATAATACGTTTATCGAAAAGCCCCCAAGATACATGATGAAGAATGTTCCGATTAGTGAAACGGGAATAACTACAATAGGTATTAATGTTACACGCCAGTCACGCAGGAACATAAAAATGATAATGATCACGAGCAGAAATGCCACAAATACGGTGTCCTGAACTTCTTTTATCGATGCCCGGATAAAACGGGTGTTGTCAAAAACAATCTCTGCATGCACATCTTCCGGCAAATCTTTTTTCATTTGCT
>JAEWUM010000033.1 GCA_023459355.1 Bacteroidota bacterium
TATTTCTCTTCTTTACAATAGTCAACCTGATTTCAGGTGGTTATAGCACCGGGGTTCCACCTCTTCCCATTCCGAACAGAGAAGTTAAGCCCGGTCACGTCGATGGTACTGCGTAAAAGTGGGAGAGTAGATAGCCGCCGTTTTTTAGAATCCCGGTCACTGAAATATGTGATCGGGATTTTTTGTGCACCAAAGGCTGAGGTGAAAAGCAAGTTGAGGAAAGCATGTTGGTCGTCAAGTCACCTTTCTTCAGCTACTAATTAAGCCAAATCAGTGGTATGGGCGATGAAAATATATTATCTTTGCAAAAACAAAGGAATTATATGACACGTCAGGAAATCGACTCTTTGCGCCGTGAACTTCATCAACATAATCATAATTATTATGTGTTGAATAACCCCACCATATCTGATTTCGAATTTGATGCCAAAATGAGGCAGCTTCAGGATATTGAAAGTAGATATCCGGAATTCTATGATCCTTTGTCTCCCACACAACGCGTAGGGAGTGATATCACAACCTCATTCAATCAGGTTGCTCATCAATATCCGATGCTTTCGCTTGCAAATACTTACTCTGAAGGAGAAGTATCTGATTTTTATCAACGGGTTCAGAAAGCGTTGAATGAAGACTTCGAGTTGGTGTGTGAACTCAAATATGATGGTACTTCTATTTCCCTTATATATGAGAATGGTTTGTTGCAAAGAGCCGTAACACGGGGTGATGGTGTGAAAGGTGATGACGTGACGGCTAATGTAAAGACTATTCGTAGTATTCCTCTTCAACTACATGGTGATTTTCCTTCCAAATTCGAAATCAGAGGTGAAATTCTGATGCCCTGGGCCGTGTTTGATGAAATAAACAAAGAAAGAGAAGCCCAGGAAGAATCTTTGTTCGCCAATCCCAGAAATGCAGGCTCAGGTACGCTAAAATTACAAAACTCAGCGGTTGTTGCTTCCAGAAAACTGGATTCATTCTTATATAGTGTGTTGGGTGAAAATTTACCTTTTACCACACATTTTGATAGTTTGCTGGCAGCCAGTTCATGGGGCTTTAAAATTTCCGATGCAGTCAGCGTCTGCAAATCGCTTGATGATGTGTTCGAATTTATACGTAAATGGGATGAAGAACGGAAAAATCTACCGGTAGCTACCGATGGTATTGTGATTAAGGTGAATCAATTCTCGCAACAGAAAATGCTCGGTTATACCGCTAAATCACCGCGTTGGGCAATAGCTTATAAATACCAGGCTGAAAAAGCGGTAACCAGACTTAATTCGGTTTCTTATCAGGTAGGTCGCACCGGGGCTGTAACTCCGGTTGCTAACCTTGATCCGGTTTTGTTGTCAGGGACGACCGTAAAAAGAGCTTCTTTGCATAATGCTGATATCATTGCATCTCTTGATTTGCACATCGGCGATATGGTTTATGTCGAAAAAGGGGGCGAAATCATTCCCAAAATAACAGCAGTGGCTGTTGAACAACGATTTATGATTGGAGATAAAGTTCAGTTTATTAAAAGATGTCCTGAGTGTGGCTCAGAACTGATTCGTTACGAAGGAGAAGCTGCTCATTACTGTCCGAACGAGAATGCTTGTCCTCCTCAGATTAAAGGACGAATTGAGCACTTTGTCAGCAGAAAAGCCATGAATATTGAAGGACTTGGCGGTGAAACCATTAACCTCTTATATGAAAATGGTCTGTTGAAGAATATCGCGGATATTTATACCCTGAAGGTACCTGATTTGGCCAGATTGGAAAGACTGGGACCCAAGTCAGCTCAAAATATTAAAATTTCATGTGAGAAATCAAAAGAAGTTCCTTTTGAAAGGGTTATCTTTGCACTTGGAATTCGTTTTGTTGGGGAGACAGTTGCAAAGAAACTTGCGCATGCTTTCCGGGATATCGAAAATCTGGAGCATGCTGAATATGAGGCTTTAATACAGGTTGATGAAATTGGCGACAGAATAGCTCAAAGTGTAATTCGCTATTTTGCTGATGAAAATAACAGAGAGATCATCAGTCGCTTAAAGTCGTACGGACTGCAAATCTCACTTTCAGAAGACGAACTATTGCAGAAATCAGATAAACTGGCAGATAAAGTGGTTGTTATCAGCGGAACTTTCCGCTATTACTCCAGAGATGAATATAAAAAATTGATTGAACAACACGGAGGCAAGAATGCCGGTAGTGTGTCATCAAAAACTTCGTTCATCCTGGCCGGTGAAAATATGGGACCGGAAAAGCTTAAAAAAGCAGAAAGTCTCGGCATTCAATTGTTGAATGAGGATGAGTTTCTGAAACTTATTCAGAAAGAAAAAGAAGGGGGTAATATACAAATGGGATCGCTTTTTTAATCAAATATTATGGCAGGGCAGTTAGTTAATTATGTTTTCAATAAAAGGGTGAGAAAGCACCTGAAGAACGAAATACGGAATAAGCAATTCGTAAATTACGATAAAGCAAAAACAATATTGTTGTTATTCGAGAGTAATTATTCAGAGAAGAATCCGGAAACAAAAAGAATTATTCAGTCTTTAACTGCTGATGGAAAGAAAGTAACTGCATGGGGTTATGTTGAAAAGAAAAATATCACTTCACCAGCCTACCCTGAATATAGAATCTTGAACCAAAAAGATCTTGGAATATTTCAAAAACCTCATGAACAACTGATTCAGGAGTTAATCCGTCAGGAATATGATTTATTGATAGATATTTCAATTAAAAGATTCGTTGCTTTGGATTATATTGTGTTGCATTCCAATGCAAAATGTAAGTCAGGGATGAAAAAAACGGAAGTGAATTTATATGACTTTGCAGTTGACCTAGAATCTCATTTAAAAGAAAATGAAATACAGCCCGACGATTTGGAATATTCTTTTTTATATAAACAGATATTATTTTATCTGAAAAACATACAAACTAACGATTAAAAACGTATTTTTGTACCCGAAAAGAACTATTTACCAATGATACATAGCAAATTGAAAGGAATGGGTGTTGCGCTGATAACCCCGTTTAAGGAAGATGAGACGATTGATTTTGATTCACTGGCAAGATTGGTGGAGCATCAAATTAAAAACGGTACTGATTATCTGGTTGTTTGTGGAACAACTGCAGAAACTCCGACGCTGACTGAAGCTGAAAAGGAAGAAATCAAGCGTTTTGTCGTGGATATTAATAATAGTCGTATTCCCATCGTTTATGGTATCGGAGGTAATAATACAAAACAAATAGTTGAGAAAGTACAACATACCGACCTGACCGGAATCGATGCGATTCTTTCGGTAACGCCATATTATAATAAACCCTCACAGGAAGGATTATATCAGCATTATGCAGCAATTGCTGCTGTTTCACCGGTTCCGTTAATCTTGTATAATGTTCCGGGAAGAACCGGTGTGAATATGACTGCAGAAACAACACTTCACCTGGCAAAGGAGTTCCCGGCTATTTGTGCAGTTAAGGAGGCTTCCGGCAGCTTCAGCCAGATTGATGATATCATTAAAAATAAACCGGCTGATTTTATGGTAATTTCAGGAGACGATGGTATCACCTTCCCTTTGATCACACTTGGTGCTGTCGGGGTTATTTCTGTGATTGGAAATGCTTTCCCGAAGGAATTCAGTCGCATGGTACGACTGGCTCTGCAGGGTGATTATGAGAATGCGAGAAACATACATCATCGTTTTACCGAGTTAATTGAACTCTTATTTGTTGAAGGAAATCCTGCCGGAGTGAAAAGTATGCTGGCTGTAATGGGTTTGATCAATAATAAGTTACGTTTGCCTTTGGTTCCCAATACCATTAAAACCTATGAGAAAATCAGACAGGTGTTGAACAGACTGTAATGAAATTACAACAGAGCTTATAAGCAGTTATTGCTGAATCGGAATATTTTTACGCGAAATATTCCGATTTTCATTTATTTATTTTATCTTTCGCAAAAAATAACCTGATGGAAAAAATTGCGAAAAAAGAAGTAATTGATTTTGTAATCGATTTACTCACACATACCGAAAAAGAAATTACGGATGAGGAAAGAATGGAGCAGCTGAAGTATGCTTCACTGGTGAAAAATGAAAATGATAAGGCTTTGCTCACCAGGATGCTGGACGAATCCTCACAAATCAGGAATAACAGGAAACTCGCACGGAGGATGAAGTATTTGCTGGATCTTTATGGAATCCCGGCTTTCTTTAATCGTTTTGATGCGATGTTGATGTGGCTTTTTACTAAATTCGGTTATATGTTTGATTTTATAGCCATGCCTGTTTTCAGGAAGAAATTGCGTAATGATACCTCGAAAGTGATTATCAATGAAAAACCAACAGTTTTCTTCCACCACCTTAAAATGCGAAAATCAGAAAAAATCGGCCAGAATGTCAATATTTTAGGAGAAGTTGTGTTGGGTGACAAAGAAGCGGATGATCGTTACTATCATTATCTTAAAGCGCTTGAAAATCCGCAGATTAATTATATTTCCATCAAAATTTCCGGTATTTATGCTCAGATTACGCCACTTAACTACGAGCACAACAAAGCAGAACTGATCAATCGTTTATCAGCTATTTTCAAAAAGGCAATTGAATATCCATATAAAGATGAAGATGGTTTTCTCAGACCCAAGTTTGTCAATCTCGACATGGAAGAATATAAAGACACCCGCCTTACGCTTGATGTGTATAAGGAGACATTGAGTCTTTCTGAATTTAAAAATTATACAGCAGGTATTGTCGTGCAAACCTATTTGCCTGATGCCTGGAGTTTTCAGTCAGAACTACTTGATTTTGCTCATAAAAGGGTTATGAATGGTGGTGCTCATCTGAAAATGAGATTAGTAAAAGGAGCTAATTTAGCTATGGAGACTGTGATATCTTCTTTAAAAGGATGGGAGAATCCGATATACGATAATAAAACTGATGTAGATGCCAACTACCTGAAAATACTTGACCGCGCATTGTTGCCTGATAATGCTTCTGTGATGCATATCGGGGTGGCATCACATAATTTGTTTACGATTGCGTATGCTCATTTGTTGTCGAAACGTTATGAGGTGGAAGCTTTTCTGAGCTTCGAAATGCTGGAAGGTATGGCAAATTATCTTCCACGGGTTCTTAAGTCAATTAATAAACAAATTATCTTATACACACCTGTTGTCAGCGATAAGAATTTCCTGAATGCTGTGGCTTATTTGGTCAGGCGGTTGGATGAGAATACAGGAAAAGATAATTTTTTAAGCTATTCTTTTGATTTGCAGTATGGAAGTGAGGCCTGGAACATGCTGAGAAATCAGTTTGAATGTGCCTATGACAGAAAGGATACGGTGAGTATTTATCCTAAAAGAATCCAGAACCGGCTAAACAAACCTCAAATACAACCTGAAATGAGGGTGTTTGCAAATGAACCGGATACAAACTTTGATTTGATACCCAATAAAATCTGGGCTGCCGGAATCAACAAAAAATGGAAAAAGAAAGCAGAAGATGAAAAATATGAAATACCGGTTCAAATAGGTGCGCAATTCGTAAAAACGAATGTGCTGCAGATCTATCCGGATCATAATCAACAGGACAAAGTAACAGTATGTGTGGTACATCAGGCCGGTTTGGATCAACTAAAAGAAATTGTTCAGATTGCTGATGATGACAGGGCCGGATGGAGTAATTTATCTTTTGCAGAAATCAAAGCCGTTTTGCACCGTACCGCAGATAGGTTGTCGGATAAACGTGGAGATTTGATTGGTTGTATGTCGGCTATCACCGGAAAGACCTTTTATGAAGGCGATGTGGAGGTTTCGGAAGCAATCGACTTTTGCCGTTATTATCCTTTGTCGCTGGAGTCATTCTACAGCCTTGAATCAGTAGAGCTTACTCCTAAAGGAGTGGTGCTGGTGATACCACCCTGGAACTTTCCAACAGCGATACCAGTTGGTGGTGTGGCTGCTGCTCTGGCAGGTGGAAATCGTGTGATTCTGAAGCCGGCAACAGTTGCTTTCCCGATTGCCTGGGAGTTTGTGCAGTGTTTTTGGGATGCCGGGGTGCCAAAAGAAGCGTTGCAGCTTGTTTGTCCCGATAGCCGTGAATCGTTGAACTACCTGGTGAGTCACCCGGTAATTAAACATGTTATTTTTACCGGGGGTACAGACACTGCACTGAAAATCATGGAGATGAATCCCCGTTGTCCGATTTCGGCGGAAACAGGAGGGAAAAATGCCATGATTTTAACTTCTTCGTGCGACCGTGACCACGCGATACAGAATATACTGACTTCGGCTTTCAGTAATGCCGGACAAAAATGCTCCGCCTGTTCTCTGTTGATTTTAGAAAAGGATATATATAGCGACGAAATTTTCAGAGAAAAGTTAAAGGATGCTGTATTGAGTTTGCATGCCGGTAGCGCCTGGGATCCGGCGAATATTGTAGGTCCTATGGTGACAAATAAAAATGATAAACTGTTGAAAGCATTTGAACTGGAGTCCGGAGAAGAATGGCTTGTAGAACCCGTTTTTGCCGACTCAAAACAGTATGTCTTAAAGCCAGCGGTCAAGTGGGGAGTAAAATCAGGAAGTTATACATTCAAAACCGAGTTATTTGCACCTCTACTGGCTGTTGTTTGTATGGAGGACCTGCAACATGGGATACAGTTGGTAAACAGTTCAGAATACGGACTTACATCCGGATTGCAGAGTTTGGATGAAAGAGAACATGCAATCTGGACTGAGAAGATTCAGGCGGGAAATCTATACATAAACAGAGGAATTACGGGTGCTATTGTAAGCCGGCAACCATTCGGTGGAATGAAACGCTCTGCTTTCGGGGCTGGAATTAAGGCAGGTGGACCCAATTATGCCTTGTCTTTTCTTAATATTAAGGAAAAAGAAAAACAATTATCTACTGTTATTGCGCGTGAATTAAATATCCTGATTTCAGATAAAATCATTGATTTTGAGGATGCAACAAGGTTAAGTAAGGCAATGCATAGTTTCCGGTATGCTTGTGATACTGAGTTTTTGTTGGAAAAAGATATTCACAATATTCACGGGGAAAGGAATATTTTGCGATATTTGCCTGTTCAAAAGATGGTTTTCAGAATCTATCCTGATGATAAACCGATTGATATCATGCTTGTATTGTCAGCAGCAGCTGTTTTAGAGGTACCCTTGATAATCAGCTGTGCTTCTTTGTTCTCATTTTCAGAGAAACTGAAAACAATTCACCCTGATATCGGGTTTAAATATGAGGACGACCAGTCATTTATCCTGAACTTGTCTCGATATGAACGAATCAGGACATGTGGTCCGGATCTTCCGGAATCATTGTATCGTGCAGCTGCCTCAGCTGGAATATACATTGCGAATGCAAAACCGGTAGTCGAAGGAAGAGTCGAATTATTACATTATTTACGGGAACAAAGTATAAGTTACGAATATCACAGGTATGGGAATATTATCAAAAGCTAAAACAAAAATTGTATTTGTCGGAATTGGTGGAGTAGGAGGTTATTATGGCGGATTAGTTTCGCATCATGCTGAAAATAATCCTGATATCGCAGTCTGTTTTGTTGCAAGGGGAGCCAATCTTGAGGCTATTCGTGAGAAAGGTCTGCAGGTGAGCGATGAGCACCGACGTTTTGTGACTCATCCGGCAATTGCAACTGATAAAGTCGAAGAGATTGGAAAAGCCGATTACATCGTGTTGGCTACAAAGAGTTATGATTTAGATGCTACCATGCTGCAAATCAAACCTATGGTGTCGCCCGGAACGATTATACTGCCATTGTTGAATGGCATTGATAATACGGCCAGGCTGAGAGCTTACTTTCCTGATAATGAGGTTTGGTACGGTTGCGTTTACATCATCACCCGCCTGATTGCTCCCGGGATCATTGAAGATTCAGGAAATGTGCATTTCATGCATTTCGGACATGAAAAGAAAGTCTCAGAACAACTGCTTTTTATTGAAGATTTGTTTTTAAAATCAGGTATTGAAGTTGCCCGCAAAGAAGAACCTGTAAAAGCCATTTGGCGTAAGTTTTTTTATATTTCAACAACGGCCGCGCTCACCACTTACCTGAATACTGATTTCAGGAGTCTGGTTTGGGATGAGGATAAAAAACCACTCTATCTGGAGATTATGGAGGAATTATTCACTATTTCTGAGGCTGAGGGAGTGGGGCTTTATGACGGCATAATTGATGACATGCTGAAATACGGGGGCAGTCTTCCTGCCGGCAGCACTTCCTCGATGAACAGTGATTACTTAGCCGGCAGGCGCACCGAAGTTGAAACTTTGATTGGCGTTGTGGTCAGGCTCGGTCAAAAGTACGGCATATCCACACCTGTATATTCAAAAGTGTATGAAAAGCTGAGAAACTGATTACCGACAAACTATGCCAGATTATTTTCCTGTTCAGTTTTTATTAATTCGCGGGCAATTTCAAACATGTATTTCTTAGCGGCCTCATACTCGTTTGGTATAATACCATCGAGAATAGCATCCTTGATTTTTGTCTTGATGTCACCCACAATGGCACAGGCCGGGAGATTGAAAGTCTCCATAATTTCTTTTCCATCGATGGGTGGCTGAAAATTACGTACCCGGTCTTTTTCTTCAATCTCTTTCAGTTTCTGTCTGACAAGTTGGAAGTTAGCCCTGAAGCGTTTCACTTTCTCCGGATTCTTTGAAGTGATGTCGGCTTCACACAGCATCATCAGATCATCAATATCATCACCTGCATCGAACAACAAGCGTCTCACGGCTGAATCTGTCACTTCATCTTCGCTGAGTACAATGGGTCGCATGTGCAGCGAAACCATTTTCTGCACGTATTTCATTTTCTCGTTCTGCGGCAATTTCATCTTGCGGAAAATCCCCGGAATCATTTTCTCTCCCACGTAATTGTGGTTGTGAAATGTCCATCCGAGTCTGTTATCGAAACGTTTGGTACGAGGTTTTCCAATGTCGTGGAGTAAAGCCGACCAGCGTAACCAAAGATTATCGGTTTTTTCACACAAACCATCCAGCACGGCCAGCGTATGATAAAAATTGTCTTTGTGACCAATACCTTCTTTTGTTTCAGCTCCTTTGAGTGCCAACAGTTCAGGGAAAATCAATTCCAATAATCCTGTTTTCTCCAGTAAAATAAATCCTACTGAAGGCTTTCGCGACAGCATGATTTTATTCAATTCATCTGCGATACGTTCTTTGGAGATGATGGCTATACGTTCTTTATTTCTTATGATAGCATCGAAGGTGTTGGTTTCAAGAAAGAAGCCCAGTTGTGCAGAAAAACGAATGCCCCGCATCATGCGAAGCGGGTCGTCGGAAAAGGTGATATCGGGGTTTAAGGGCGTCCTGATGACGAAGTTTTTAAGGTCTTCCAATCCGTTAAACGGGTCAACAAGTTCTCCGTAGGTCGCCTTATTCAAGCTAAGCGCCAACGCGTTGATGGTGAAGTCACGCCGGTTTTGATCGTCTTCCAGCGTGCCATCTTCAACAATCGGTTTACGCGATTCACTGCGGTACGATTCCTTTCTGGCGCCAACAAATTCAATTTCAATATCTTTGTATTTAATTTGGGCAGTGCCAAAATTCTTGAACACAGTCAGATTGGCTTTTTTGCCGAGTTTTGCCGTAACTTTTTCTGCCAGTTCAATTCCGCTTCCCACGACAACAATATCAATATCCTTGGAAGCTCTTTTCAAAAAAATATCCCGGACATAACCGCCGATTACGTAGCATGCTTTTTCGTTTTCGTCGGCTATGTCTGAGATGAGGTGAAATATCTTATCGTTTAAATGTTGTATCATCTGTCGGGAAACGTGTAAATCTTCTTTAAATTTCCGCAAAGATACGACATTTTACTTATTTCGCGGAAACCTTCGCTTTTCTTGCTTTCAGTTTTTTTACTTCTTCTTCGAGGGTCGCTATCTCTTTCTCCTGGTGGGTAATTGTTTTCAGTAATTCATTTAACTCTTCATTATCGATACCCGAAGGGAACTGAGCATTCACCCGATCCAGAAAATCGGCCAGCACATTCATGTAGTTTACAAAAGCATCGTAAGGCGATTCATACTGACTGCCATATGCTTCTTTGTGACTCATATATCGGAGGTGATCGCTGGTCTGCAACATCAGCCAATCGTGCAGCAAAGGCTTGTCGTTGCACATGCGTACCCGTACACCTACGCTATACAGTTTCTCCAGCGCTTCATGCTGCAAATCATTACCATTCCACGGGCTCAGGTCTTTTTCATGTCCCCACCAGCTAATCGGAAATGGAACCAACAAACTACCAGTTGGTTCATTTTTTTTACCAATCTCGGATGGAAGAGCAAAACCAATCTGGTGCTCCATTGCATGATAAGGAATGGCCTTCAGAAATTCGAAGATACCCGTTTCCTGACGTTGTACCATCCCGAAAGATTCATATCCCATCCAGATGTTAAACACTTTTTCTTCTGAAGGCGCCGATGAAATCCAACCGATGAATTTTTCTGCTGTAAGCGGATAATCTGTCCACGAAGGGCTTGAAAAACGCATGAAAATATCTTCGGATAATTTGCTGTTTCTCACCAGTAATTTCAATTTGTTGAGATAGGCATGGGAATATACAAAATTCGGACTTTTCCATCCCATAACATGCTTGGCTTCTTCAATTAAAACGGTTTTGAAACCCATGTCGACAATTTTTTCTCCGATTTCATCAGAATAGATTAACTCGGCATTTCGAAGGGTAGTCGGACGTTTGCCAAATAAACTTTCAACTTTATCTGCATGCATCTTTACCTGCAATTCAAACTCATCGGCATCGAAGACCGATGAAAGGGAATGGGCATAAGGTTCAGCCAGGAACTCGATACTTCCTGTTGCAGCCAGTTCCCGGAAACTATCAATTACTTCAGGTGCATATTGCTCTAATTGTTCCAGGGCTACACCTGAAATAGAAAATGCACATTTAAATTTGCAGTTCGAACTCCGGATCATATCAGCAATGGTTCTGTTGGCAGGCAAATAGGATTGTTCGGCCACCATGCGTATTTTTTCTTCTGTCTGAAAATCATCATAATAATAATGATCCTGACCGATCTGGAAAAACCGGTATTTTTTTAACCTCAGGGGTTGGTGTATCTGAAAATAAAAACAAATGTTTTTCATAACCGAATATATTTAATATTTTCTAACTTTATCATCCTCAGAATTTTATTCTAATCTTTTAAAGGTTCGGAATCAGTATTTCAACACGCTATCGTATATTGATCTGACTTTTAAACCGGCATTATACCATTTAATGTTGTTGACTTCCTCTCTTCCCTGGTTGCGCAAACTGTTGTACATGGCAGGATATTTTACGATACCATATATGGCATCCGCCATGGCGTCGATATCCCAGTAATCGGTCTTAATCGCGTGGGTCAGAATTTCAGCACAGCCGGATTGTTTTGATATGATACTCGGCGTTCCGACCTGCATGGCTTCGAGTGGTGAAATTCCGAAAGGTTCGGATACCGAAGGCATGATGTAAACATCACTTTCTGCAAGCATCTCATGTACCTGATGTCCTTTGAGAAATCCGGTAAAATGAAAACGGTCGGCGATGCCTCTTTTGGCGACCAGTTCAATCATGGCATGCATCATGTCTCCGCTTCCGGCCATTACAAAGCGAACTCCATCGGTTTTTTGCAGTACCCTGTGAGCTGCCTCTACAAAGTATTCAGGACCTTTCTGCATCGTAATTCGACCGAGGAAGGTAACTACTTTGTCCTTTCTTTCTGTTTTGGTGAAAGAGTCAGCATCGGGAAGCGGTTCTACCGCATTATGTACGGTCGTGACTTTACGTGGATCCTGGTGGTATTTCTCGATTACTGTTCGCCTGGTCAAATCACTTACCGTGATGATATGGTCGGCAACATCCATTCCCCTTTTCTCAATGGAGTAAACGGTTGGATTTACTTTTCCCCTGCTGCGGTCGAAATCGGTTGCGTGCACGTGTATAACAAGTGGCTTTCCACTGATGTGTTTGGCAAAAACACCGGCAGGATAGGTTAACCAATCGTGAGAATGTATGATGTCAAATTGCATTTGATGGGCCAGCACACTCGCAACAGCTTCATAATTTGAAATCTCTTCAATCAGGTTATCCGGGTATTTTCCGGAAAAATTGATACAGCCCAGTTCATCAGTATAAATACGGGTATAGTCATATTTAATACCATTTCTCAACCAGAAATATTCATCGGGATGCATGAACTTACCTATGCGGTAATTTACATGTTCCCAACTGTTTTCACGCCATACAACCGGAACATGACAGGCTCCTGTGATTTTCAAAAAACTCTGATCCTCATCTCCGTGTGGTTTGGGAATCACAAAAGTCAGTTCAAGATCTTTTTGTTCTGCCATTCCTTTGGTCAGACCGTAGCTGGCTGTGCCGAGACCGCCCAATATATGAGGTGGGAATTCCCATCCAAACATCAATACTTTCATCGCTTACTCATTTTCAGGTTTCTTCATCATATTCAACACTCTCAGTATTTCCGAAACACTCATGGCAAATGACATGCCTCCATGCCCCTTGTATGGGGGATTGCCATCAAATAATTCGGGAATGGTACCTACGCACAACTCGCTTAATTCTGCTTCATAACCAATCAGCATTCTTTCTATAAATGATTTGCCGCTTTGTTTGTATATCCGGAGATAGGCGGTCGCGAATACGCCGAAAAACAAGGGCCAAACCGGACCATTATGGTAATTTCTGTTTCGCTCCAGCATACCTCCTACGTAATTCGGCCGGTAAAAACCGCTTTTGGGACTCAAACTTCGTAATCCTTTAGGAGTGAGTAACTCCCGGGTACAAATGTCAATAATTGATTTTTGTTGAGCTTTTGCTAAAGGAGAATAAGGTAAGCCGACAGCAAAGAGCATATTCGGTCGAACCTCCATATCTTTATAATTATCAGTTACATAATCATGGAGATAAGTGCCGTTCCAGAAAGTGCCTAAAAATGCTTCCCTGGATATTTCAGCCTGATAATCCGTTAAATCAGCCAGATTCTCATTGCCGGTAGCTCTTTTTAACTCGGCAACAAATTTCAGGGCATTGTACCACAAGGCGTTAATCTCAACCACGTAACCGGTACGCGGCGTAATGGGAACCCCGTCTTCCACCGCGTTCATCCAGGTCAATGCCCGTTCTGTTCCATTGATATACAAAAGTCCGTTGTTATGTAACAACAGATTAGGATGGTTCTGTTTACGGATGAAAGCGATTATGTCAGAGCAAATATCTTCGAATCTTTTTGCTGCGTCTACGATGGATGTATAAACGGCATACTGCTGAACAGCAGCAATAAACCACAACAAAACATCAGGCTGATCAATTTCCTCAAACTGAATGTTTTCGTTTTTTCCGTTTAAAAACTCCCTGATTTCTTCTATTGATGTTTTCATAATGGCATCGAAGTAGTCCATGCGGTTGATGGCCAGCGTACATCCGGGAAGTGAAAAGAATTGGTCTCTGGCACGTGAACCAAACCAGGGATATCCGGCCAGTAAATACGTTTTATCCCCGATGCGTTTATAAAACTGTTGTGCCGAATTTTTGAGGGTCGAAAACATGTCGGTTCGCTCGTGCCTTCTGGCCAACTCATCTTCCCATAATTTTTTCAATTTTGCCGGGGATATTTCGGTTATTCCCGCAGCAAATATGACTGACTCTCCTTTCTTTACCGGCATTTCGAAAGAACCCGGAACCAACAGATCTTCTTTATAATCATATCCGCGTTCCTGTTCTTTGTAGTATTCAATGTTTTTATACCAGACTGGCTGATGGTTGTACAGGTTTTTTTTCGAGAATTGCATGTGCAGAAATGGATAGCCTTCGTATAACCTCATGCTGATTCCATTGTTAACCTCAGTGAAGGAAGTATCAGCTCCGCTGTTTTCATGTGTCAGTTCATTTACACTTCGGAATGCCAAAAACGGTTTGAAACGCAGTGTAGTAGGAGAGTGGGCCTCAAGTAAGGTGTATTTGATGAGAACCCTTGGTTCAAAAGAGACCAGCATTCTTTCTTTTGAAAGGACAACACCACCTACCCTGTAAACCGTACGTGAAATACTGTTACAGTCGAACTGACGGATATATTTATGACCATTCGGACTGAAACTGTTGCCTTCGTACTTATGGATACCCAGGTTAAATTCGGCACCGTGTTGGATAACTGTTTCATCCAGAGATGATAACAATACATGATTGGATTTGTCAATTTCGGGTAACGGAATTACAAGCTGACCGTGATACTTCCTCGTGTTGCAGTCAATCAGGGTGGTGCTATTGTATGCACCCGCCCTGTTGGTGCGGATCATCTCTTTGGTGAGTGATTTCTCAAGGTTAATTAACAGGGTTTTGTCGAAATTCAGGTAACTCATAGAATTTTATTTATAGGTAATAAAAACGATTGCAATATAATCATAAATCGGGTATTCTGCAATAAGATTATCATTGTTTTTTTATGATTTGTGACATAATAAAAGAGATGAGAACCTCTGCTTTGTTAAGAAAAACAGGTGTGATTATAAATCTTAGATGATAGATATTGAAACACATATAAGACAACGACTTAATTGTAAACTTTATTTCTTACGAATAACTTCAGTGATAGAAAGACATATAATATGTCCCAAACTTAATTCTCAACTTAATTTCAACACACAACTTAAATGAAAAAGCAGGAAACTTTCAATTTCCTGCTTTTTCTTATTGCGTATGATTATTTTTGTTTTTACATTTGCGACGCAAAAGAAAGCTGCCTCTTTAGCTCAGTTGGTAGAGCAAATCATTCGTAATGATTAGGTCGTGGGTTCGAGTCCCATGAGAGGCTCTTTAAGTTAGCTCCTTGTCCAGATTGACCTTGATGGCAGCCAAAAAATCCTGCGTGTTCAGGTAGTTCTCCCTTTTTACGCCATCACCATATACCAGTAAAGCCAAATCTTTGGTCATTTCACCGTCTTCTACCGTTTTAATACAGACTTCTTCGAGTTTTTTACTGAAGTTAATCAACGATTCATTTCCGTCTAATTTGCCCCGGTGTGCCAATCCACGTGTCCAGGCGAAAATGGAAGCTATCGGGTTGGTAGATGTTTCTTTACCTTGCTGGTGCTGGCGGTAGTGACGGGTTACCGTACCATGGGCAGCCTCAGCTTCCACCGTTTTACCATCGGGTGTAACCAATACCGACGACATCAGCCCGAGTGAGCCAAAACCCTGAGCAACGGTATCCGATTGTACATCGCCATCGTAATTTTTGCATGCCCATACAAAACCACCGTTCCATTTCAGGGCAGAAGCCACCATGTCATCAATCAGTCGGTGTTCGTAAGTAATCCCGGCTTCAGCAAATTTTGTTTTAAATTCAGTTTCGTACACTTCCTGGAAGATATCTTTGAAACGTCCGTCATAAGCTTTCAGGATGGTGTTTTTGGTCGACATGTAGAGTGGCCATTTTTTTTCCAGTGCAACCTGAAAGGAAGAACGGGCGAATCCGTAAATAGATTCATCGGTGTTGTACATCGACAAGGCTACACCATCGCCTTTGAAATCAAAGACCTCCCACTCCTGTGTTTCACCGTTTTCATTGGTGAAAGTCATCTTCAGTTTGCCTTTACCTTTGATTACCACATCGGTAGCTTTATACTGATCTCCGAAAGCATGACGACCTATTACAATCGGCATATCCCATCCGGGTACTAAGCGGGGCACGTTTTTGCAAATAATGGGTTCACGGAAAACGGTGCCGCCAATGATATTCCTCAGCGTACCATTCGGTGATTTCCACATCTTTTTCAGTCCGAATTCCTCAACACGCGCTTCATCGGGGGTGATGGTCGCACATTTAATTCCTACATTATACTGAAGGATAGCATTAGCCGCATCCACAGTCACCTGGTCGTTCGTGGCATCCCTGTTTTCGATACCCAGGTCGTAATATTTAATGTCAATATCCAGATAGGGTAGTATAAGCTGTTCTTTGATAAATGACCAGATAATTCTGGTCATTTCATCCCCGTCCAACTCAACAACGGGATTTTGTACTGTTATTTTTTGCATAATTAATATTTAATATAGCGAATAGCTAATAACTATTAGCGAATAGCTGAAAATGAGGTGTATATTTCAGTAAGTCGTTATTCGCTATTCGTTATTCGCTAACATTTATCTTTTATTCAGTGGCACAAATGGCATCTTTTCTCCAACATTTTTGTATGCCGGACGGATGATGCGTTTGCTGGCGAAATTCAGTTCCTCAATGCGGTGTGCAGTCCAGCCGGTAACACGCGACATGGCAAACAAGGGTGTATATACTTCTGTCGGTAACCCCATCACGTCATACACAAATCCTGAGTAAAAGTCAACGTTGGTACAAACCTGCTTGTTGATGTCAGAACCCTTGAAAGTCATAAATGCATTGATGGCTCTTTCCTCCAGCAGTTCAATGAAAGCAAATTCTTTTTGTCTTCCTTTTTCTTCTGCTAATGAACGGGCAAGCTCCTTCAAAAGGATGGCACGTGGGTCAGAAATAGTATAAACCGCATGACCGATGCCATAAATCAGACCACTCCGGTTGTATGCTTCCTTATTAAGCATTTTGTTTAGATAAGTATCAATTTCTTTCACGTTTGTCCAGTCCTTGATAGCTTCCTTGAGGTGGTCGAACATATCCTTTACTTCGATGTTGGCTCCACCATGTAACGGACCTTTCAAAGAACCGATACCGGCTGCAATCGACGAATAAGTATCAGTTTGTGTTGAACTGGTTACACGAACCGTAAAGGTAGAGTTATTACCTCCTCCGTGTTCGGCATGTAAAATCAAACACAAGTCAAGCAATTTCACATCCAGGTCGGTGTAGTTATTCGGACCTTTAATCATGTATAGAAAGTTTTCTGCTAAAGAAGCACCTTCGAGCGGATGACGAATGTGTAAAGAACGACCTTGCTGACTGTGACGCAGGATATTATAAGCATAGGCGATGATAGTCGGGAATTTAGCAATCAGGTCGATTGACTGACGTACTAAATTATCTCTTGTAATATCATCAGCCTGTGGGTCGTAGGTGTACATTTCCAGTACGCTACGTGCCAGGATATTCATAATGTCCTGACCTTCCAGTTCCAGAATATTCATCTTCATCTTGGTATCCAGCGCCATGGATTCATTCAATATGCTCGAAAACGTTTTCAGTTCTTCTTTGTCAGGTAAGTAACCTGATAAAAGCAAAAAAGCAGTTTCTTCAAATCCTAGTCGGTTTTCTGCTTCCAATCCATGCACTAAATCTTCGAGGTCAACACCGCGATAGAAAAGTTTTCCGGGTATGGGTTTTAAGCCTCCTTCAGGAAGCCTTTCATAACCCACAACATCACCTACTTTTGTAAGGCCAACCAATACTCCTGTATTGTCTTCATTTCTCAAACCACGCTTCACATTGAATTGGGTGAATAGTTCTTTGTCAATGCGGCTGGTTGTTTTTACTGTCTCTGATAATTTATAAATCAGAAAATCCTTCTTTTTACCCATTGTATTATTGTTTTATTAATTCCTAATATTATTTATTCATCGCGTTCAATGCACTGCCAGCTTTGTACCAGCCAATCTGCTGTTCATTGTAAGTATGCACTGCTTCGAATGTATCTGTAGTTCCGTCAGCGTGTGTCAGTATCACCACCAGATTTTTACCTGGAGCAAAATCTTTTAGACCGGAGATGCTTATTTTGTCATTTTCACGCACCTTATCATAGTCATCTTTATTGGCAAAAGTCAGTGCCAGCATACCCTGTTTTTTCAGGTTGGTCTCGTGAATGCGGGCAAATGATTTTACCAGTATGGCCTTTACATTCAGGAAGCGTGGTTCCATGGCTGCGTGCTCGCGTGATGAGCCTTCGCCATAATTTTCCTCAGCCACCACAACAGAGCCTAAGCCCTGTGCCTTGAATTTTCTGGCTAATGCAGGTACTGCACTGTATTCGCCAGTTTCAGGTTCGAGTACGGCATTGGTCTTGTCGTTGAAAGCATTTACGGCTCCTATAAGCATGTTATCGGAAATGTTGTCGAGATGTCCGCGGAAACGCAACCACGGTCCGGCCATGGATATGTGGTCGGTGGTACATTTACCTTTTGCTTTGATTAATAGTGGCAGTGCCGTTAAGTCTTCACCATCCCAGGGTTTGAAAGCTTCCAGCTTTTGCAGGCGATTGGATACGGGGTCGATGTTAATTTCAATTTTGCTGCCATCAGCCACAGGAGCTACATAACCTGCATCTTTCACGTCAAAACCATTTATCGGGAGTTCATATCCTTTGGGTTCCTGCAATCTTATTTGTTCACCTTTATCGTTAACCAAGGTATCAGTCAGGGGATTGAAACACAAGTCGCCCGCGATGGTGAGTGCAGCCACCACTTCAGGAGAACCAATAAAGGTATGTGTGTTCGGATTCCCATCGTTGCGTTTGGCAAAGTTGCGATTGAAAGATGTGATAATTGAATTAGGTCGGTCGGCTACATCCATTTCTCTTTTCCACTGACCGATACACGGTCCGCAGGCATTGGCCATGATTACTGCGCCAACAGATTCGAACTCAGCCAGTATACCATCTCTTTCAGCTGTATAACGAACCTGTTCCGAACCCGGGTTAATGATAAACTGTGCTTTGACTTTAAGTCCATCTTCTTTTGCTTTCTTTACGATTGAAGCTGCACGTGTAAGGTCTTCGTAGGAAGAATTGGTACAGGAACCAATCAGTCCGGCTTCCATTTGCTGAGGATATCCTTTCTCTTTTACGATTTTAGCAAAATCAGAAAGCGGGTAAGCAGCGTCCGGTGTAAACGGACCGTTCACATAAGGTTCCAGTTCGCTCAGGTTGATTTCAATCAGACGGTCGTAATACTGTTCAGGATTGGCGATTACTTCGGCATCGGCTTGCAGATAATCAATGTTTTCCATGGCCAGTGCCGCAATTTCTTCTCTGCCGGTAGCTTTCAGATAGGCTGCCGATTTTTCATCAAAGGGAAATATCGAAGTGGTGGCCCCCACTTCAGCCCCCATATTACAAATAGTTCCCTTTCCTGTTGCTGAAATTGATTTTGTTCCTTCCCCGAAATATTCAATTACCGCGTTGGTTCCACCTTTTACTGTCAGTATGCCGGCGAGTTTCAAAATTACATCTTTCGGAGATGTCCAACCCGACATTTTTCCTGTCAGTTTAACACCGATAATTTTAGGCATTTTCAGCTCCCATGGCATCCCGGCCATCACATCCACGGCATCAGCACCGCCCACGCCAATGGCAATCATGCTCAACCCTCCGGCATTGGGGGTATGAGAATCAGTCCCAATCATCATGCCTCCCGGAAATGCATAATTTTCCAGTACAACCTGATGAATAATGCCGGCTCCCGGTTTCCAGAAACCAATGCCGAACTTATTGGATACATTACTCAGAAATTCGAACACCTCTTTGTTGTTTTGATTGGCAGTCTGCAAGTCAGGTCCGGCGGCTATGTGCGCCTGGATCAGGTGATCACAATGTACCGTTGAAGGGACAGCAACCCGTTCGCGGCCAGAGTTCATCAACTGCAACAGGGCCATCTGCGCTGTTGCATCCTGCATGGCAACCCGGTCAGGTGAAAAGTTAACATAATCAATGCCTCTTTCAAAAGCGTTGATTGCTTCCCCTGCATAGAGGTGTGCATACAAAATTTTTTCTGTCAACGTCATGGGACGACTTAATATTTCCCTCGCTTTGTTTACTCTTTCAGGTAATGATTGATATACATTCCTGATCATTTCTGCATCAAAAACCATATTTTATGTAATAATTTTAATTTTAAACGGTGTCAACTTTTAAAAATGTATATTTAAACATTATTTCTAAAGAAATTATCCAAAGATAATAAAAAAGATAAACTTGAAAATAGTCTGATTCTTTTGCTAATGATATTTTAACAAAGAATCATTAATAAAAGTTCAACTGAATTTCTCAATGTATGAATATTTACTTTTTACAGATATAAATACTGAAAAATGGATTTTTTATGTTTTATAACAGAAAAAATGAGAATTCAGGATGGGACATTTTTATGCTAAAATGTATACTTTTGTAGTATTTAATCCTTTTGTCAGATACAATTCTTTGGGAAAATTAACACATATCTTATGAGTGAATATATAGCCCGTGATTTTTCAACTGACCAATTTATTGAAACTGATCAGCAACTTTCACGTTTAATTTCTAACCTTCCGGGTTTTATTTACCGCTGTGCCAATGATGAAAACTGGACCATGTTTTACATCAGTGATGTGTGTGAAACAGTTACAGGTTACAAGCCAGACGATTTTATAAATAATAAAAGAATTACATTTAATGATATTATTCATCCTGATTATCAGCGAGTCTTGCATGATGACTGGAAAGATGTACTCAATAAGAAAAAGCCATTTGAGCATGAATACAAAATTATCACAGCTTCTGGTGATGAAAGATGGGTTTGGGAACAGGGCGTTGGTGTTTATGATCAGGATGGTAAACTGATGTTTTTAGAAGGCTTTATCCGTGACATTACAGAGAGGAAAAATGCACAGGAAGCCCTTGTTATCAGTGAGAAAAAATTCAGAGCTTTATTCAATGAAATGGCTGATCAGGCTGTATTATGCCGTATCAACAGGAATGAAGAGGGAGAAGTTCTTGATACAAGCATCATAGATTTAAACGAATCATTTATAAGGGCATTAGGTGTAAGAAACCCTATGGATGTTATTGGTAAATCTCCTTATGATGTGTGGAGGTTAGATAACATTCCTAACTATCATGAAGTGGTACATGCAATTAGTGAGGGAAGAAATCTTAGCTTTGTTGCTGATTTTGAACCGTTAGATAAGCGGTTTAAGGTTTCAGCCATTGCAATACAGCAAGATATTTTCGCAATTATTGCAGCTGATATTACTGAATTGATGCATTATAATGATGTGTTGATTGAGAAAAATAAAGAGCTTGAGAATTACGTGTATGTAACCTCCCACGATTTACGTTCTCCATTGGTTAATATACAGGGTTTCAGTACCAGACTGAAGAAGCATACGGATAAGATAGGAGAGGTGATATCAACTTTGGAAATTGATCAGAAAACGAGAGAGGAACTCAACGATTTAACAGAGCAGAAGATTCCGCATACGCTTGAATATATTTTCAACAGTGTGGGCAAAATGGAAAGAATGCTGAACAGCCTTTTGCAGATTTCCAGAACCGGAAGGATCGCTATGAATATTCAACAGATAAAAATGTATGGTCTGATGTCAAAGGTGATACATGCTGTTGAATACCAGTTACAGGAAATCAATGCCCGGGTCGATATTGAAGATCTGCCTGATTGTTATGGCGATGAAGCCATGTTGAATCAGTTGTTCTCGAACATCATAACCAATGCCGTCAAGTACAGGGACAATCAAAGACAGTTGAAAATAAGCATCAGTGGAGTAAGCAGGTATAAAAAAGTGTTGTACCGGATTATGGACAACGGGATAGGTATACCGAAAGAGCATTTGGAGAAAATATGGTATGTATTTTACCGGGTCGATAACAGGCATGTGCCGGGTGACGGTATCGGATTAAGCGTTGTGAAACGCATTGTTGAGAAACATCATGGAAAAATATGGGTAGAATCTACGGAAAGGTATGGAACCACGTTTTTTATTGAGCTTCCTGCTCTTAATTTTTCAGAAAACTAATGATATAAAACAAATGATATGAGTTACAACAGAGAAATTATCATTTTAATCGCAGAAGATGATGACGGGCATGCCGAATTGATTGTGGAAGGTCTCAGGGAAACCGGTTTGAAAAATCAAATCATCAGATTTGATAATGGGAGTGATATATGGGATTATCTTGTTGACGTTCATAAAGAAGGTGGCACTGAAAATAACGCCGAGTATCTGGTGATGCTTGACATTAATATGCCGTTGGTCGATGGTACGGAAGTGTTGAGAAGAATTAAAAATCGTGATGATATGAAGAATATTCCGGTTATCATGCTTACAACAACCGATGATCCGCGCGAAATTGAAAAATGTTATCAACTTGGTTGCAATGTATATATTACAAAACCGGTAGAATTTATTAAATTTGCAGAGACATTACAAAAACTAGGTTTTTTCTTACAGATAATTAAGGTGTGAAATGAAAATTCTGATCATTGAGGATGATGCGGGAATAGCCGAACTGGTACGGTTTGAACTGGAAGATCTCGGATACGAAACTGTATGGGCAAATACCTTTGTCGATGCTGAGCGTATTTTGGAGGAGGTTGATGTTAAACTGATGTTGATAGATTATAAATTGGCAGGTGAAGAAAATGCCGGAGACTGGTTGCAACGGAGAATTAATGCTAAACTTCAGGTGCCAGCATTCATCATGTCAACAGGTCAGGGGGATGAGCGTGTCGCAGTGGAAATGATGAAACTGGGAGCACGCGATTATCTGGTTAAGGATTCCATGTTGATGACCCGGTTACCCGAGGTAATTAAAAGGGTCTCCAATGATGTGGAAAATGAGATGAAACTTAAACAAGCTGATGAGTTAATTCAAAAACAGTTGAAATTTACACAACTGTTGATGAATATATCAACTTCGTTTATCAATTTACCATTATCAGAAGTAGAAAATGCTGTTCATGAATCCTTAGCAGACATTTCAAAATTTGTAAATGCAGATCAAAGTTACATAATCTATTATGATTTTAAAAATCAAATAGCTACACTCGATTATGAGTGGTGTAATGAAGGTTTTGCTCCCCGTAAGGCGATTTATCAAACTATCCCGATGGAAAAGATGGACAACTGGATACCCAAACACTTAAAAGGTGAAGTTGTTTATGTTTATGATCTTAATCAATATGATCAGCCAAATGTTCGCGATTCGGTATTGAAATATGGGATTAAAAGTGTGATTGCTATCCCGATGATGGACAATGGGAAATGTATGGGATATGTTAGTTTTGATTCGATTCGTCAGAATCATGTGTATTCGGATAGTGAACAACAACTCTTTAAAGTTTTCACACAGTTGCTTGTTAATATCTACAAACGTCGCCAATATGTAGAAGAACTACATCAGAGCGGAGAAAAGTACCGTTTGTTATTCGAACATAATCCTGAACCGATGGCTATTTTCGATTACGATTCCTTGAGATTTCTGGAGGTAAATGATGCCGCAATTACACATTACGGTTATTCCCGTGAAGAGTTTCTCGAGATGTCGATTAAGGAAATGAGACCAGCCGAGGATAAGGATATGCTCAAAGACAATATTGGTAAATTGTTGAAAATAAACCAGCTAAAACTATCGGCACGACACCTGAAAAAGAATGGTGAGATTATCCAGGTTGAACTAACCAGTTCACAAATCAACTGGAATGGTAAAAAGGCCATTCACATCCTCGTGAACGATGTAACTGAAAAGAATATAGCGCAGGACAAACTGCAGGAAAAAAGAGATATTTTGAAAAAAGTATTGGTTGAAAGTACAGACTTTATTCAGACTCAATCCGGGAATATCAATTTCAATAAATTAACGGATATGATGATAGAGATATCCGGTGCCCGTTTTGTTGCTTTTAACGAGTATTTAAATAATGGTACTGAGTATATGACCAAAAGTATCAGTGGGATCAATGACTTTGTACGTAATTCAATCAATATATTGGGTTTCAATCTTTTCGAAAAGAAATGGAAGGCCGATCCTTTTGTCAATAGTTACAAAGACAGAACATCAATTGAGATATTCGATAGTATACAGGATATTGCCGGCAGGGTATTGCCAAAATCAGTTCTACAGATTATTGAAAACACTTTTAATACAGGTCAAATCGTAGTGGTGTCGACCTGCAACAATAATCAGGTGCTGGGCGATTTTATTCTGATTTATAATAAAGGAAAAGAGATGAAGAACAGTGAAATTATCGAACTCTTTTCAAGTCAGGTGGGATTATATCTTGTCCGTTTGGGTACCGAAAAAGCCATGCGGGTAAGCGAAGAGAAATATCGTTACCTGTTTGAAAATAATCCTCAGTCGATGTGGATCTATGATGTTGATACACTTACTTTTCTGGAAGTGAATAATGCAGCAGTTAAACATTATGGATTCTCGAGAAAAGAGTTTTTATCCATGACACTCTTCGATATTTGTCCTCCCGATGATATTCCGGAATTTGTAAAATCAATTGCCAATATTAAAGATAAGAAAGACCATCAAACCCGCAGGAGACATTTGACAAAAAACGAAGAGATAATTTATGTTGAATTAACCTCAACACCCATTTTATTTGATAACCGGAATGCCCGTCATGTACTGGTTAACGATATTACGAAACGCAAAAAAATGGAAGATGAGCTCAATCGTAAAATGAGTGAACTGCTGGACAACTAAGTTGGAAGAACTGCTTTAATACGCGTTATTGAATGTTGGAAACTCATCATTAGATTTAAATTCATCTTCTTCAATAACAGAAACGGCTTTTTGTAACAGCAGAGAGTTCGGAAAAATATGTATTCCACCATCACGTGTTTTAAGATGTGTGTAGAACGTGAAAATATCTTCCACCCTGGCTTCTATCGGCATATCTTTGTCGAGTATGCGTATATAATCGCCAATCTTAAAAGGAGCTGAGAAATAAATAATGATACCTGCGGTGATGTTACTCAGAATAGACCATTGGGCAAAGAGTGCAACTCCAATTACAGCAAAAATAGATGATAGCGCTACAAATAGGTTTTTGGTGTCGACTCCCCAAATGACAAACAAAGTTATAAAACCAGCCAGATTGAAAAAAATGTTGAATATCCTTATAACCTGACTAATACGCGCTTCAAATTTAAGGCTAATGTGTTTGTATTTTATTACAATCCTTTTTGTAATAAATTTTAATGCCGTGATAATTGCTATTGTAATCAGTGTCCCTATGATTTGTGGGAGATAAGTCAGTAACATATGAAAATTAATTATTTTGTGTTTAATGCAAAGTTAGCTTTATTTTTAGAATGAGGCAAATCAGCAGACAGTAATAATAAGGAAACCCCTGTTTACAGGTTAGGGTAAACAGGGGTGGGGAGCTGAATTAAACAACACTTTCTTCGCCTTATTCAACTACAACGCTTCTGCGATGCACCGTATGGGCGCTGAAATAACCGAGATTTGCTCCTGAAATATTGCTTACCGGATTGGTGGTATTACTACCTTGTGTAATATTATTGAGTGTGCTGAATCCATAAAAGTATTCAAATACTGCTTTTGAAATGGATTGCATCTCTATTGTTAACGTATCACCCTTATTTAATTTCAGATCCACATTCGTTAAGAAACTTTTGTTTTCTTTCCCGTTGTTTAACCTGTCATTCTCAACGTATGATGCCACCACTTCTCCATTTACGTACTCAATAAACCGATAGTAGTTTACTTCGTCTGCGGGATCGTTATATTCTACTATCACCTCCCATTCCGGCATTTTTACACCTTCTACTTCCGGCATAATTGACTCTCTTACTCTTAATCTCTTAATAAATACCGGCTTTGGCATCCTGTCAACAGATTTTACCTGACTTAAATTTTCTTTTGTTTGAACAGATAGTGAGTAACTGGAACCAGGAATTCCTTTTATTTTAGTCGAGCGATAATGACCCGGTGATACTTCCTGCAGAATTTCGGAATTGCCCGATTCATCTTCCAGCATAACTGTTGCCTGGCTGACTGTGTTATTATTGTTTTCGGTATTAAAATCGATTGTTTTTGACAGAATCACTTCTGCAAACTGCGATTCAGGAACCATTGCTTCTACGACCAATTGAGGTGCGGCTGAATCAAATTCAAACTCTATTGATTCGGTACAAGATGTTAAGATGGTTGCTAACATCAGAAATGGAATTAATAATCCATTGATTTGTCTGTTTTTTGTTGATGTTTTCATAACCTTATATTTTTAAAAGTTGAAATTATATGTCAATGATGGAATTGCTGAAAATAAATAGGTCATAACTGCCTTGGTTTTGTTTGGATCTACTGAATCCTGTTCAAAATTGATTGAAAATGCATTTTTGCGGGCATAAGCATTGTAAACTGAGAAATTCAGATTACTGCTGTATTTCCCCCTGCTTTTAAAATTCCAGGTTAATCCCAGATCTAATCTGTGATAATCCGGCATTCTGTATCCGTTTCTTTCATTATAGTAATACTTAACTTCTCCATTGATGGTGTATCTGCCAGTCGGAAAAGAAACAGCATTTCCGGTTTGGTAAATCCACGTTGCTGAAAAGGTAAGTCTTGGCGATATATCGTACATCCCGACAACTGAAACATCATTGGTAATATCCTGGCGGGCCGGATACCAATCCCCGTTGTTGATTCCCGGGATATTTAATTCTGTTCTGGAAAAAGTATAACTTGCCCAACCATGAAGTTTCCCTTGTTTTTTCTTTAGCATTAGTTCCAAACCATATGATCTGCCATTGCCTTGCAGAAGCTGGCTTTCTAAGTGCTGATTTAGCATGATGTCTGCTCCGTTTTTGAGGTCAACCTGTTCGTGCAACCATTTAAAATAAGCTTCTGCAGAAAACTGATAGTGGTCATCCTTGCTGTTTTGGAAGAATCCGAGTGAGGCCTGATCGCTTTTCTGTGGTCTAACGTTATTGCTCGACATAATCCAGATATCAACTGGCAACGAAACATTCTCGCTTGCTGTTATCATGTTGATATGTTGTGTGTGAGTCGAATAGGCCATTTTTACTGATTGAGACCGGTTGATTATATGGGTTATACTTAATCTTCTTTCTGGTGAAAAATATGATTTAACCACTTTGTTTTTACCATGGGTAACAGTATCTGTTGGAATTCCGCTTTCATACCTGTAGAAGTCGCCCGGACCATAGAGTCTAAAAGTGTTAAGCCTGATTCCGTAATTGATTATCCAACTGGATGAAGGATGGAACTCGTGACTGAAATACAAGCTGTTTTCCCTTCCGTTTCTATCCTGAATTCTTATCGGATGTACAATAGCATCTTCGTCGGCAATCAACTGCCCGGGTGTGATGTTATGTGCAAGAAAATCATAACCAAGAATAAATCTACTGTTCTCTGTGAGGAAATAGTTGAATTCATGTTTAAAGTTATAGGTTGTAATGCCTGAAAGCATGCTGAATACTGAAGGTTCGAAAGCCAAATCTACTTTATAGTCGAAATTGCTATAAATTATGGATGTATTACTGAACAACCTGTCACGCCAGATGCGGTTCCACCTGAATGAGGTAGTGCGGTTTCCCCATTCCAGTCCAAAGCGACCCGGAACTCCGAAATTATCACGTCCTGTATATGCAGCCAGAAAAATCTGATCCTTATTGTTGATTTTGTAGTTAGCTTTTACATTCAAGTCATAGAAATGCAGGGTGTTATTACTTAAATCCGGGTCATTTGTAAGTTTCAGCAACATATCTACGTATGTTCTTCTACCAGCAACAATGAATGATCCGCGATCTTTCGCAAGCGGTCCTTCAATGGCAAGTCTCGATGAGATTAGTCCGAGCCCCCCGTTTACTTCGAAAGATTGATTGTTACCATCTTTCATCCTGATATCCATCACTGAAGAAATTCTACCCCCATATGCTGCAGGTGCTGTGCCTTTATAAAGTGTCATTTCCTTGATAGCATCGCTGTTGAAAGTGGAAAAGAATCCCAGTAAGTGATTAGGATGGTAAACAATGGCCTCATCCAGTAAAATAAGATTCTGCCCGTTATTTCCACCTCTTACATAAACACCATTATTTCCATCCCTGACTGCTGTGACTCCCGGGGTAAGTGATATGGTTTTCATGATATCCTGTTCTCCAAAGAAAACAGGGACTTTATTAATCTCACTAACCAATAACTTTTCAGAACCTATGTTTTTTAATATAATATTGTCATTTCTTCTGAATGGTAAAACTTCAATCTCTTTTAATTCGGTAGTCATCTCAGTCATTCTGAATTGATGACGATAGTCAGCTGTTAAATGAATGTTAAGAACATTGGTTTGATATCCCAGATAAAATACTTTGAGCGTATAGGTTCCTTCGGGTAAAGTAAGCGCGAAATAGCCATAATTATTAGTTGAAATTCCGGTGCCGGGTAATTCTTCTACTGCAACTGAAGCTCCGGCCAGGGTTTCACCATTATTTTTATCAACGACAGTTCCACTAACTGTGTAGGTGTTTTGTGCTACAAGTAATGAAACGGTATTGAATAAAAACAATATGTTGAATAAATACTTCATAAACTGATTAATAGCCTTTTCTTAAAAAATAAAATTTCTGAACAATTTTAAATTGTTGTGTTTTGAATCGTATAATGGGAAATAGCAATCATTGATTTTTTGAATCTTACCTTCATCCAGTAAACTTTTCGTTACAAAGCCCAATTTCATCCTTTTTTCACCCAGGGGCGCTTCCATGTCGGAAATCTTAACTCCCTGCTCGTTCTGATTGATGAACTCTAATACTCTTGATTTAAGATTCATGACGCTTACTTTTAATGTTTATCAATATGCACTCGTGCATTGTCATCTTCACATATGCTCCGTACATTTGCATACGGCGTGCCGAAAATTCCGGATGCCGTGCCAGGAAATGATGTTGATGTGTTTAAGTTGTTGTTGTACAATAAAATAGAAAGGGTGTTCCCGGTTGGGAACACCCTTTCTTTGAGGTCGAAAATAAGTCTGGTAATTTAAAAGTGTATTAAAAAATCGCACAGTTGTGCGGAAACGCGCACAGTAAAATCGCTATGATGACAGATAGATTCCCTCCGAACAGATAGTATGCCTCCCTCCGAACAGATAGTAAGCTTCCTTCCGAACAGTTAGTATGCTTCCCTCCGAACAGTCAGGAAAAATGCTAATCATTTTCATTTCCCTTAAAAGCAGATATATTGTACTTTTTCATTTTCCTGATTAGCGCATCTCTCGAAATACCGAGTAAATTGGAAGCAGCTGTTTGATTGTAGTTGCAGGAGAGTAAGGCCTCCAGAATCATTTTAATTTCATTGGATTTCAAATTCACCTTATCAATAGAGGAGGCATGTTCTTTTTTCTTAGTTTGTTTGATAGGGAAGTCGCCGATGTTTAAGGTATTACCCTGACAAAGGATAACAGCTCTTTCAGCCATATTTTTCAATTCCCGCACGTTACCCGGAAAATCATAAGTCTGTAGGGTACCATAAATATCTTCCGATATGCTGATGCCCGGTTTATTAAATCTGGTGGCGTATAAACCTACGTAATATTCGAGCAAGGGTCTGATGTCGGCTGTTCTTTCGCGCAGGGGCGGGATGTGGATATGCAGTGTATTCAGCCTGTGCAACAGGTCTAGTCTGAATTTCTTTTCCTCTACCTGTTTCTCTATGTCGTGGTTTGTTGCCGATATGATGCGAAAATCGGTTTTGATGGGAACGGTGTCGCCTACTCGTGTAATTACTTTTTCTTCCGTGGCGCGCAGTATTTTTGCTTGCAGGTTGAAAGGCATATCGGCTATTTCGTCGAGGAAAAGGGTGCCGTTGTTGCAGACTTCAAAAAATCCCATTTTGTCGGTGATGGCGCCGGTAAAGGATCCTTTCTTATGACCGAAGAATTCGCTTTCGAGCAGGGTTTCTGTAATGGCGCTGCTGTTCACGGCACAAAACATATTGTCTTTCCGTTGACTGGAATAATGGATGATGCGGGCGATGTTTTCCTTTCCCGTTCCGCTCTCGCCGGTTATCAATACATTGGCATCGGGATACTGCGCAGCTGTTTTGGCCTGTTGAAACACCTTGAGTATTTGCGGACTGACACCGATAAACTGACGCTCGATTTTTTCTTCGAGCGTTTTCGAGATAAGCGAATTTTTTTCCTCCATCTGTTTCAGCCGGCGTTGCATCTGCAGGTATTTTTGCGTTCTTTCAATGGCAATCTGAATGTCGATAAACCTGAAAGGTTTGCGCAAATAATCGAATGCACCCAACCGCATGGCTTTGATGACAGTATCCATATCTCCATGTGCTGAAATTACGATTACTTCTATGGCAGGTTTTTGCTCTTTCACTTCTTTGAGGATGTCGAGCCCGCTAATGCCGGGCAACCTGACATCCAGAATCAGTAAATCAATATCTTTCTCATTCAGTATTCTTCTTCCATCGCCCACGTTGTTGGCTTCATAAGCTTCGTAATCATCTTCGAAAAAACTACTCAGTTCTTCCGTAAATTGTTTTTCGTCATCCAGAATCAGGATTTTAATTTTATCTTTATTTTCCATCTTGCGTCTGATTTATATTAAAAATAAGCCTGATATCGGTTTTTGTCATTTTCTTACTTTCAATCTCAATTTTTCCTCCCATATCTCTTATAATCTCGTAGGATATGGAAAGTCCGAGTCCGGTACCTTTTCCTTCTTCTTTTGTCGAATAAAAAGGTAACATGATTTTATTGATGTGTTCTTCATCAATCCCGGTCCCGTTATCGGTAACCAGCACAACCAGCGATTTTTTATCTGCAAATGAACTGATGTTGATTTCAGGTATATAGGTGTAGTCCGATAAACCTTTTCTGTCCATGACTGCATCTTTCGCGTTGGTGAGCAGGTTGATGATGACCTGTTCGAACTGATGGGTGTTGCCGGTAATGTCCGGTATGTCCTCTTTCAGGTTTACGCGTACATTGATGCCCAGGTGACGGAACTGTTCCGAAAACATGGAGATGGCGCTTTGAATACTTTTGTTGATGCTGAAAGCAATCGGGATATATTCGAACTGATTGCGCGAAAACACCCTGATGTGGTCGATGATATTCCGGATTCGGGTCAGGTTTTCGAAAATCTTGTTCGATTTATTTTTCAGGAATGCAACATCGAGTGAGATGCTTTTGTCGGCTTCATACAGTATTTTATCCATTACCATCGAGATGATGTTCAGGGGTTGATTGATTTCATGCGCCATACCGGCAGCCATTTGTCCCAGGTTGGCCATGCGGTCGGCGTGAATTTGAATGGCCTGTATCCTTTTTCGCTGCGAGATATCGCGCACCACGATGATGAAGGAGAGGGGAGAACCGTCGATGTTCTGAATCAGGGTTGTGCTGATTTCCCCCAGGAAAGTGCTGCCGTTTAATTTTACGATACTGACTTCGTTTTCCTGTGTTAATCCATCCGTGATGGTGTTACCGGCAATTTCTTTGATGCGGCTGAAGATTTCCTGAGGCACAAAACGGAGTATGTGTTTGCCGGTTAATTCAGTCTTGTTATTAGCGCCCAACAACTCGGTGCCTATGTCCGAAACCTCCATAATTCTGCCTTTCAGGTTAATAAGCAACACTCCGTCTGGCAGGGAGTTCACCATTGTTCTGAATTTCTGTTCACTTTTATGCAGCTCGGTATTTGCTTGCTTCAGTTGTTCAGTGGTGTTTCTCAATAGAATAGTGTCTCTTAAAATCGTCTGTTTCTGATTGTATAAATCCAGGAAAATGCTGACTTTACTCTTTAGAATCTGGCTTGAGAAGGGTTTGTAAATATAATCCACTGCTCCGGCATCATATCCTTTCAACTCTTCTATTTCACTGAAGATATTGGCCGTAATGAAAATAATAGGGACTTTATTGTCCGTTCGTTCTTTGTTCAGGTTTACAGCCAGTTCATACCCGTTCATGCCGGGCATCCAGACATCGATGATGGCCATAGCTAATGTAATTCCGCGGGTTTTCTCCAACGCCTCGTAACCCGACATGGCGCTGATGATGTTGATATTGAAGTTCTTGATTACACTTTCCATGTAGATCAGATTTTCCTCTATGTCATCCACGATCAGCACATTCGCTGTTGAGTCCTGATAGATTGTATTATTCATCGCTTGCCTGATTTATTAAACTGTAAATTTAGTTGTTTTTACCGGATAACTGCGTCTTATCTGCCTGTGGATGCGGGTTCGTGTGATTATAAGGCAGGGAAAAACAGAAACACGATCCTGCACCTTCCTCACTTTCCACCCATATTTTCCCGCCGAGCATTTCCACATAAGATTTTGTAATCGATAAGCCCAGTCCGGCACCCTCATAATGTCTGTTTTTGCCTTCACTCACTTGCCTGAAGCGGTCGAAGATGATGCCGGTTTTATCCTTATGAATACCGATACCGGTATCTTTTACATAAAATATCAACGAGCCGGCCTGCTCATCCTGCTCCGGGTAATAACCGAACTCTATGTGTCCGCGATAAGAGTATTTGATAGCATTCTTGACTAAATTGGTAAATATCGCGTACAGTTTCTCCTGATCGGTTTTGATCATGGCTTTATGGTCGGTATAGTATTTCCGGTAAAATAACTGCATGCCTTTGGCTTCGACTTCGGGTTTGAAAAAATTGTAGATGTAATCGAGTTGTTCATTCACATCCGAATCAATAAGAGTTACCTCCATTAAACCGGCTTCAATTTTGGAGATGTCCACGATGTTGTTGATGATGTTGAGCATGCGCGCTCCGCTTTTTTCAATGATGTGGATGTATTTTTGCTGAATTTCGCTTGACAAATCCTGTTCCTTCAATAACTCGGCAAAACCCAGAATGCCGTTCATCGGGGTACGTATTTCATGGCTCATGTTCGCTAAGAAAGCAGTTTTCAATTTGTCGCTTTCCTCCGCTTTTTCTTTGGCGGTAATCAGGTCTTCAAGTAGTTGCTTCTTTTGCGTGATGTCTTCAGATACTACAATAAAGTTGGTTATTTCGCCGGAAGTGCTGACAATGGGAGAAATCACCGCGTTTACCCAGTACAATTCACCATTCTTTTTGATGTTTTTTATTTCTCCAATCCAGTCTTTGCCCGATAAAATGGTTTTCCAGCGTTTCCGGTTGAAGGTTTCCGGTTGAAAGTCTGCATCCAGAAAGGTAGAAAGCTGTCCGATTACCTCATCCTCCGTGTAGCCGGATATTTTGAGGTAAAACGGATTGGTATAAATTATTTTACCATCAATATCTGTGATGATGATGCCGACAGAACTTGAATCGACAGCACGTTTGAAAAGTCTTGTCTTTTCCTCGCTTTCTTTGAGTGCAGCCTCGCTTTTTTTCCGTTTCTCATTTTCGGCCTGAAAGTATTTCAGCAGGTTGAGTGTTTCCGCGTGTGTTTTCTGCAACTCCCGGGTACGTTCATCAATTAAATTTTCAAGTCGCTCCTTTTCTCCTCTTTTCAGGATAGTAGCTTCCCTGATTTTGAGCATAGCCCTGATTTGTGCTGTTAATTCGCTGATATCGACCGGTTTCGAAAGGAACCCTTCACCGCCGGCTTCCAGCGCTTTGATGCGGCTTTGTTTGTCATCTTTTATAGCGGTGATAAACACCACCGGTATGTCGGCCGTTACCGGGTGTGCTTTCAGTTTTTTGCAAACTTCATATCCATCCATGCCGGGCATGATAATGTCGAGCAGGATGATGTCCGGCTCTTTCTCAAAAGCCATATCCAGTCCCCTGAATCCATCTGTGGCCATTAGGGTTTGTGCTTCGGGGAAAGCTTCATTTATCAACGCTCTGATGATGATCAGGTTGTCCCTGTTATCGTCAACAGCAAGTATTTTTATGTTTTCAATAGGCATACGAAAAACCGTTAGAGTGATGAGGATGATGGGTCTTGTTTAACCATTTCGGAGACCGTTTTTAATAAGTCATCCCGTTTGACATCTCCTTTTTGTATCAGTTGGTGAATGTGATTTTGTTTCAAAAAGCTGAGTTCTTCTTTCGTGATGTGTTTGGCTGTGAGTATCAATACCGGTATGTCGACACTTCGTTCATCATTTCGCATCGTTTCGAGTACATGAAACCCGTCCATACCCGGCATCATCAGATCTAAAATGATGGCGTCAGGTAAGATGTGATTCAGGACGTCGAGACCTTCCTTTCCGTCGCGGGCTGCTATCACCATATAACCGCTTTCCTCCAGGATGTCTTTCATTTGAATCACTGCCGGAATGTTGTCTTCAATCAAAAGGACGGTTCTGGAATCTTTCGGGGAACGTAAAGCCCGGTCAGCATTACCGTTTTGGTTGGCATGGTAATATACGTCAACTTCGGGTATGTCTTCGAAATACTCCCCGGTATAATATAAGGGCAGTGTAAGCGTGAACGTCGATCCTACCCCGGGCTGACTTTCCACTGAAATGGTTCCCCCGAGCAGGTTAGCATATTTTTTTGCGATGGAAAGCCCCAGGCCGGTACCACCAAACCTGCGCGAGGTGCTTTCGTCGGCCTGCCTGAACTCGTCGAAGATGTGGGAAATTTGTTCTGCTTTAATACCAATCCCTGTATCGGAAATAGTCACAGCTACTTCATCAATTGATTTCTTCAGGCTGATATTTATTTCTCCCTGTTCGGTAAATTTCACGGCATTGCCCAGCAGGTTTTGCAGGATATGCTTCAATTTATTCTCATCGCTGGTGATGCGGGTTTCGCGATCGCCGCCTGCTTTGTTGATTTGGATGTTTTTTTCAGCTGCCTGCGGGTGTAACAAGGTGATAATTTCCGTTACACTGTCACACAGATTGAATTCGGTCAGTTCAATTTCTTCCCTGCCCGATTCAATACGGGCAATGTCGAGGATGTTGTTAATCAGCGTCAGCAGGTTTCTGCCATTGCGTTCAATTACTTCCAAATAGCTGTATTCTTCCTGTGGAATTTTACTGGCCAGTTTCCGGTTCAGTACGCCCGACAGCGCAATTACCGAGTTGAGTGGTGTTCTGAGTTCGTGACTCATATTGGAAAGGAAGCTTGTTTTGAGGTTGTTTGCTTCATGCAGCATCTTTTTCTGTATTTCCAGTTCCCGGTTTTGTTCCGTCAGTTCTGCCGATTGTTTTGATAATTCCCGTTTCTGTTCTTCCAGTTCCCGGTTCTGTGCCGAAAGAGATTCGGAGAATGACTTGATTTTCTCGTAAGTAAGAATCTTATCGACCCTGGCGCAATAGGTGAGGTGTATTTTGTTAATCAGTTGTATTGCCGGTTCAGAATAGGGATGGATATTGGCCAGCGAGATAATGGCAATAACTTCATTGCCCGACAGAATCGGGATGGTGATGATTTCCTTGGGTACCACATTGCCCCCGGTGGTTTTAAAGATGTAGCGGGTGTCTTCAGGTATGTTTTTGATGTGTTGGATGCGTTTGGTGGTTAATACGCTTCCGAATTCTCCTTCGTGATATACCGCTGAAAATGATTTCCGGGCTCTCTCGGCTAATCCGATTGAAATCAGATGTACGAAGTCTTGTTTATCTTCACTAAGCAGATATACGGCAGCCATTTCGGATTCTGTGTCTTCCATCAGGATTTGCAGGGTGACCCTGAAGAATTCCTTTACATCGTCTTCAATCAGCATCATATCGGCGAGCAGGGCTGTTTTTACATTCAGGTCGTTGGTAATCTGGAGATTCTTGGCCAGGGTGTTGAATGATTTCGACAGTTCGCCTATTTCATTTTTTGATGTAAAATGGCACCTGGCCGACATGTCACCATGATCGAAACGACGGGTAATTTTGGTTAGCATAACTAAGGGTTTCCTGATGTTGCGCAATAAGGTGACATACACAATGAGCGTCGCAATAATGATTATCACTATTAAACCAATCAGTTCTGTAAAAACCAAATCTTTGTGTTTCTCTGATTCTGTGAATATTGTTGTGGCTTTGTTTTGCGCATAATTATCGATTACCTGTATTTTTTCAAGCATTTCTTCCCGCAGTTTTCCGACATCACCGGTTTTCGTGATGCTTTCTTTCACAGTGTTGATGTCTTTGTCGATAGCCAGTGTGGTGTTTACATCCCGGGCAGTTTTCCAGGCGATAAATGCTTTTTGTGCAGCTTCTACATCTTCTTTGGGTCCTAAATACAGCCGGTTGATGATTTCAAACTGTCGCGAAGCATCTGCCGCGTTTTCTTCGATTAATTGTAAAGCTTCTCTTTCTTCCTTCATATTGGCTGCTAACATCAAATCTCTTGTTCCAAGCCGCATCAGGTGTATGTCGGTTGTTAATGCCCCCACAGCTCTGCGTACCTGTAAAGGATGGTTGTATAACAAGCGGCTTTGTTCATGAATCCACGTGTTTTGCACGTAACTGATTATGCCAATGCTGCTAACCAGAAAAAGTATAATGGCAAAGCCTGATAATAATTGAGAGCCGATTTTAAGATCCCTGATTTTCATGTTTTCAATGCTGTTTTTTTCAGCCTTTTCGAAATATGGCTGAGTGAGGATATACTTCTCTGAAATGATATTTTTTTAATATATCTCTTTCGGTTTCACCCGTTATCAGGTAACCGTTATCGTTCATCGCGCCGGTAATTTTATCCAGGATTGTTTTGCGGTGATTTTCCTTGTAATAAAAAAGCAGGTTGGCGCAAAAAACCAGGTCAAAATAACCGAATATACTGGTGGGCGGACTACTGTAGTTTTTATCGAACAAATCAAAAACCGAGAAGCTGATGTTTACTTTTAGTTCGGGTTTGATGAAATAGCTGTTGCCACATTTGATAAACCACTTGTCGAGTTGTTTCAGTTTTACATTTTCGAGGGCATGACGGGCATATTGTCCCCTGCGGGCGGTTTCAATTTGCTCTTCATCCCTGTCGGTTGCAAATATGAGACAATTGCATTTCCCTTTCTCGCTGCATGCTATTTCTTCCTCTATCAACATGGCAATGCTGTATGCTTCCTGTCCGGCAGCGCAGGCGGCCGACCAGATTCTTAAATCCTTGGTATTGTTCTTCCTGACATTGGAAACCAGTTCAGGCAGTATGATTTTTTCTAAGGTGTCGAAGGTGAGGGCATTGCGGAAAAAGGTGCTGTAGCCGATTTGCAGGTTGTCGAAATAGGTCATGCGTTCCAGTTCGCTGTTCTCCAATAACTCCAGGTAATCTTCAATGGACGCGCAATTTGTTTCTGAAAACCTTCTGTTGGCTGAGTTAAGCAGGAAGGTTTCATCATATTGAGCAACATCCATTCCTTCCAGACTGAGGAAGATGTCATGAATATGATACGCGTGACTTTTCATGTATAATTATTAGAATAAAGTCACAAATATATACTAAAACAATGAAATTACGTGGGTTTTCAGAAAATTTCTTTTAGCGTGACAGGTAAAAAGACTTTGGCAGGCAAGGTTGTCATCAGGTTGAATTCATCTGAAAACTTACTTTCATTACCTAAAAACGCGAGCACATTGCCGCCTGAGTTGTATTTGAAAATGCGCGACATGAGTGCATCGCCCTGCATTTTTCCTGAAATCAGCACTTCCAGGAAGGTGTTGTCGTACAGGTTGAATTTCTTGTCCCTGAAGCGGCATTTCACGATTGGTTTCCGGTTGTGTTTCAGGTTCATCACGATATTGTCTGTTTGTCGCTGTATAAACTGAAAGGCATACCCGCTACTGGCTTTTACACATCCCCCAGCGGTTCCGATGTGGATAATTCTTTGCTTGTGGTGCACCGGGAACTTCTTTTTGGTCATGGGTATGATGCCAGATTCTTCGCGGATGATTTCTACCTGATTCAGCTGCAGGGTTTCGTTGAGGTAGATTTGCAACGCTTCGTCGTATTCTTCAGGTTTCAGTACTTCCCGGTTGATAACCGTGTATTCTATCAGGGCTTCGTGTTTATCGGCAGGCAGCATATACATAAACGCGGCGCCCCCCTGCTGGTGTACGTTGAAATCCATCAACGTACCTTTTTCCGGATTGAAAACCGGAGCTTCGGTACGGATGGTGAGTCCCTTGAAATGCATGTAAAGCGAGTGTTCACCGGCTCTGGTATCGGGTTGAAATAAGCGTGTGGAGTTGAATGCATAGGCAGCTTTGTATGTTCCGCCGGGTGTTTTCACTTCCACCTGATTGCCTGTTACCAGCATAGCGGTTATTTTACTTTGCATAAAATGAACGTTAGGATAAGCGGCGGCAAATTGATATACGAAGTTGTAGAAATCCAGTCCCCGGATCATTTTATAGGTATAAGGTCTGATGTCGAGTTCGTCGCTGAAATATTTCGATTTGAAATCGAGTACCTGCCATTGATGATACACGACCGACTCAAAGATATCCGGCGATTTTTCCCAGAAACACCAGGTTCTGTCGTCTTTCGATTTTGTTTCACGGTCGATAATCAGGATTTCTTTGTTACTGAGTTCCGGCTCGAGCAGCATCCGGTAAAGCAGGCTCAATCCGGCACAGCCGGAACCTGCGATGATGTAATCATAAGTCTTTGTTGATAATATTGTGGTCATGCGAACTGTATTTCGACCGACAAAATTATCCGATGCAGTTTAATGATTAAAACAAATTTCGATAAAAGGGGGTATTTTTTCGATGAAAGGATGTTTCTGTAAGTTGTACGACAATTCGGTTACGTGTTTTATTCCTGCTGTTCATAATAATCGGCAATGGTGTTTTCAATCTCTCTCGAGATTTCCTGGATGTTGAACGGTTTCCGGAAGTAGCGGCGGATGATACCCTGATTCAGGGCTTCCTGAATGTCTTCGGTGATTTCAAACCCGGTTAAAATATAGTAAGCAACTTCGGATGATAACAGCCTGGCTTTGAGGATGAATTCGATCCCGTTCATCACCGGCATCTTCATGTCGCTGACTACCACCTTGATATCCTTGTTCTCGGCAATGTGTTGCAGGCCGGTGAAAGGATTTTCAGCGATGAGTATATCGTATTTTTTCTCAAGATTGGCCTGAAAAAGCATGAGATTGATGGCTTCGTCGTCAACGTATAATATTTTTACTTTTCCCATATCAATTGAATTTAGCGGGTAAAACAACTGTAACTGTAGTGCCTTTTTTAACGGCAGATTTAAATTCGAGGGTACCTTTGTGATCCTGTATGATGTTATACGTGATCGATAAACCCAGTCCGGTACCATGTCCCGGCTCTTTGGTGGTGTAAAACGGATCAGTAATCTTGGATAATTTATCCTTGCTGATGCCGCATCCGGTATCGGCAATCGTTACGATGGCCTTGTCTTTTTGTGTTTCCGTCGTGATAGTTACCGTGCCTTTATCCCCGATGGATTGAAAGGCATTGACAATTAAATTGATGAATACCTGATGCAGCTTGCCCACATTGCCCGGTATCAGGATAGGATATGCAGCGAACTGACGGATGACTTCGATGTTGCTTTTCCACTGACCTTTGGAAATTGCGAGCGAATTTTCTATGATGGCATGCAGGTCACATTTTTCGTTCAAATCATCGTTGTTGCGGCTCAACTGGTTGAGCCCGTTCATAATCGAAGTGGCTCTTTCGATGCCGGTTTTTATACTCTTCAGGTAAAGTTCCACTTTTTCATCCTCAATCTTCGACTCCCGGATGTAATTTTGCAATCCGGTCAGTCCGCCCATGATAAAATTGAGTGGATTGTTGATTTCATGTGATATCCCGGCGGTCAGGATGCCCAGCGATGCCATTTTCTCAATCTGAATAAGCTGAAACTGCATTTCTTTCAGGGTCTTCAGTGTACTTTTGAGTTCAGTATTCTGCTTGTTGATGATCTTGTTTTTCTCGTTTAGCTTCTGGTTGGTTTTGCTCAGGGCTTCAATGGCATCGTCTAAGTTTTTGGTTTTCTCATGCACCAGTTGCGTCAGGTTTTGCTTGTGATTCTCCAGTTCTTTCTCTGTATTCCGGAGTTTGACGAGGTGTTTGGTAATGAAAAAATAGAAAAAAACCGCAGTGGTAACCACATAAAATACACCTTTAAAGGTTTGAAACCTGCTCAACGAAGCAATATCCGAAAACAGATATCCCAGCAACTTATCCGAAAACAGTATCCATAACGCACCCAGTATCAGGTACAAGGCGGTGATTCTATGTTCAAATTTAAGGCGCTTCATGGTACTGTTGTGTTCTGATTTTATACTAAACAAAACGCACAAATATACAAAAATGTTTTAGAAATGCTTCAGTCCTGATATAATTTCAAAATTTTGATGTTAGTCTTTCTCAAATCTGAAATAAGAGAATTAGGTTGAATGAAATTCAAGTTAGCCCCTTAATTGTTAGTAGTATGATAAATGAAGGAAATTATTATACAAATTTTCACTTATAATGATAGGCACGAATTGTAAAAACTGTATTGTTTTATTTGGGAATAAAAATACTGTAAGAGAAAGAAAGTAAAAGTGAATCTTGGTCGTAGGTTGGTGACCCCGCTGGGGTTCGAACCCAGGACCCACAGATTAAGAGTCTGTTGCTCTACCAGCTGAGCTACGGAGTCGGTAAAAAGAAGTCAATGAAGCATGCAATTTTGGTTTTGCGGTGCAAAGTTAAAAAAATATTTGAACAATAATCCTGATTTATCTGTATTTTTGCAGGAAATTATGTAAAGATGCTGGAGAATACCTTTCCATATACAATATTAAGTCCTGATGAAATTAAATGTCGGATGAATGAACTGGGTGCCGGAGCTGTTCCCTTTTTGTTTATTGTAAATTATGCCGGAGATATGGGTTATGTAATCAGCGAAGAGGAACTGGATGACCGGTACATCAGGTGGCAGTTTCATGCTAAACCACAAAATATAGCTAAGGATAAGGATTTTCACTGGCAAGCGTTTCCGGTTTCGAAAGAGGTGTATGCTGAAAAATTTAATTTTGTTAAAGAACAGATTCAGCGGGGTAATTCCTTTCTGACAAATCTGACCCAGCCAACCCGGATATCGAGCAGCCTTTCCTTATCAGGTATTTATGACATGGCCTCGGCGCCTTATAAATTGTGGTTGAAGAACAGGTTCTTAGTGTTGTCGCCGGAGACTTTCATTCAAATTAAAGCAGGTGAAATCAAAACCTTTCCCATGAAAGGTACTATCGATGCCACGCTTCGTGATGCGGAAAGGAAAATACTGCAGGATGAAAAGGAAATGGCCGAGCATGCCACTATCGTGGATTTATTGCGCAATGACCTGAGCATGGTAGCTACAGATGTGCATGTTACCCGTTACCGCTACGTCGAAAGAATCAGCACCATGCAGCAAGACTTGTTGCAGGTGAGCTCTGAAATTACCGGACGGTTGTATGACAATTACCGCGAACGGTTGGGGGATATCTTGTTTTCCCTGTTGCCTGCCGGCTCAATCTGCGGAGCTCCCAAAACCAAAACACTGGAGATTATCCGTCTGACGGAAGGTTACGATCGGGGATTCTATACCGGCGTTTGTGGTTATTTCGATGGCGAGAACCTCGATTCGGCCGTCATGATACGTTTCATGGAACAAACGGATGAAGGTTTGGTTTACAAGAGCGGTGGCGGCATTACTTTTCAGAGTGAGTTGGATAAAGAATATGAAGAATTAATACAGAAAGTGTATGTGCCGGTTTCTTGAATCAATTAAACTGAAAGAGGGCGATTTTTTCCGTCTGCAATATCACCAGGAAAGAGTGAATCAATGTTTTCAACAGTTCTTTGCGGAGCAGGAAGCACCTGATCTGGCTGTCTGGCTGCACGGGCAGGAAGTGCCGGCAACCGGCTTGTATAAATGCCGGGTGTTGTATGATGAAAAAGGTTTTAGTCAACCCACGTTTACGCCTTATCAAATGAAAACAGTGAAATCACTGAAGCTTGTGGAAACAAACCTGCCACCCATGACGTATAAGTCGGCCGACCGGAGCGTATATGAACAACTTGTTGCCCAATGCGGCGATTGTGACGAGGTGTTGTTGGTTCGAAATGGCTTGCTCACGGATACAAGTTATGCCAATATTGCTTTGTTTGATGGTTCTAAATGGGTGACACCCCGTTTGCCGGTGCTTTACGGAACCAACCGGGCGTATTTGCTGGATAAAGGGATTATCGTGGAGCAGGACATCACAGCAGAAGAGTTACATCTGTATCAGAAAATAAGGGTGTTTAATGCTATGATTGAATTTGGGGAACTGGAAATAATTATTTAACCATATAAGTCATATAAGTCATATAAGTCAATATATTGATTAGATTACCAATAGTGAACACTAATGATATATTGCTTTAAATTAAGTTATATTGATTTGAATAAAATAAAGTAAATAAATACTTAAATGCACTTATATGACTTATATGGTGAAAAAATAAATTTTTCAGTTTTTTTTACTTCCTTTGCAAAACAATATTAATCAAATTGTATGGAAAAAAAATTACGCCGTTCGAAAGACCAGATGATAGCCGGAGTCTGTGCCGGTATTGCGGAGTACCTGGGATTGGATGCGACTTTAGTCAGGGTAGGATATGTGCTGCTCTCCATCCTTTCTGCCGGTTTCCCCGGAACCTTATTGTACATCATCCTGTGGCTCGTAATGCCCAAAAGCTATTAGTTCTTCGCTATTTCACTATTCGCTATCAACATGTCTTTCAACCTCACATCAAACTATCGTCCCACCGGTGACCAACCGGAGGCGATTCGTCAATTGGTGGAGGGTTTGCAAGGTGGTATTCCTTTTCAGACTTTGCTGGGGGTTACGGGTTCGGGAAAGACTTTTACTATTGCGAACGTGGTGAATGAGGTAAATCGTCCGACTTTGGTGCTTAGTCACAACAAAACCTTAGCCGCCCAGTTGTACAGTGAATTCAAGGCTTTCTTTCCGGATAATGCTGTGGAGTATTTCGTGTCGTATTACGACTATTATCAGCCGGAAGCGTATTTGCCGGTGACAGATACTTACATCGAGAAAGATTTATCCATCAATGCGGAGATTGAAAAGTTGCGGTTATCGGCAACTTCGGCACTGTTGTCGGGTAGGAGGGATGTCATCGTGGTTTCGTCGGTTTCGTGTTTGTATGGTATCGGTAATCCTGAAGATTTTACTTCCAACGTGATTGAAGTAAGCAAAGGACAAAAAATTGTGCGCAATGCTTTTCTGCGAAACTTAGTCGAGAGTCTGTATTCCCGGAATGATATTGAACTCAACCGCGGAAATTTTCGTGTAAAAGGAGATACGGTAGATATTTTTCTGGCTTATGCCGACGATATCCTGCGTATTGTGTTCTGGGGAGATGAAATAGATGAAATCCATACATTAGACCCCGTTAACCTGCATGTACAGGAGCGATTCGACGCCTACCGTATTTTCCCGGCAAGTATTTTTGTTACCACCAAAGAGAGAATCAACCAGGCATTGCACCTGATTGAAAGGGATCGTGATCTGCAGGCGGAGTATTTTCGTTCCGTCGGAAAAGACTATGAAGCCAAGCGCATTTATGAGCGTGTGAGCTACGACCTGGAAATGATCAAAGAGTTGGGTTATTGTTCCGGGATTGAGAACTACTCCCGCTATTTCGATGGACGGGCGCCGGGTAGTCGTCCGTATTGCCTGCTCGATTATTTCCCTGATGATTATTTGATGGTAATCGATGAAAGTCACGTGACAATACCGCAAATCCGGGCGATGTTTGGAGGCGATGCTTCCCGCAAGCAAAACCTGGTAGAATATGGTTTTCGCTTACCGGCGGCACGGGATAACCGTCCGCTTACCTTCGATGAATTTGAACAACTGACACCGCAGACCATCTATGTTTCGGCCACCCCCGCTGATTACGAACTTGTAAACTCGCAGGGTATCGTGGTAGATCAGTTGATTCGTCCGACCGGACTCTTAGACCCGGTTATTGAAGTCAGGCCTAGTCTCAACCAGATTGATGATTTGCTCGAAGAAATTACCATTTGTACTGAACGGGATGAACGGGTGCTGGTTACTACCCTCACCAAGCGCATGGCCGAAGAACTGACGGATTATTTATCCAAAATGGGGGTTCGTTGTAATTATATCCATTCGGATGTGGATACGCTCGACAGGGTACAAATCATGGAAGATTTGCGCCGCGGTATCTATGATGTGCTGGTGGGCGTAAACTTGCTACGCGAAGGACTTGATTTGCCGGAAGTTTCGTTGGTAGCCATTCTCGATGCGGATAAGGAAGGGTTCTTGCGTTCGCACCGTTCGTTGACACAAACAGCGGGACGTGCAGCCCGTAATCTCAACGGGAAAGTAATCATGTATGCTGATAAGATGACGGACAGCATGGCGAAAACCATTAATGAGACCAACCGCCGGAGAGAAAAACAGTTGGCTTATAATGCTGAACATAATATTACGCCAACAGCCATTATAAAAGGAGTCGGTTCTGCCCTGAGTAAAGCTGAGCCAAATGCCTACATCGAGTCCGAAGCCGGGATGAACATTGCTGCCGATCCGGTAGTCCAGTACATGTCGAGGCCCGCACTCGAAAAAGCCATCCAGAAAACCAAAAAAGCCATGCAGGAAGCAGCTAAAAACATGGAATTCCTGGAGGCTGCCAGGTTGCGGGACGAGATGTTCAGGCTCGAAGAGTTGTTGCAGTCAAAGAAATAATATTAAACCATATAAGTCATATAAATAACATATAAGCTGTATTTTCTTTATGAAAATTTACTTTTATAAATTATGCGAATCAGTAGTTGAAAATTAGTTCCCTCGCTACGCTCGGGATGACAAATTTATGCTGGATTATATTACCCGTCGACCAAAGTCTGCAAAAGCTATTTTATTTTTGCAGCGACGGGTACTAAGGTTCCCGAGCCGTCGCTGTAAAGAACTGAATCATACAGAAAAAGATGGTGCGACGGCATTTCACCATACTGAATCATTGTCATCCCGAGCGTAGCGAGGGAACTAATTTTCAACTACTGATATGCATTATTAAAAAACTTATATGTTACTTATATAACTTATATGGTTCATAATTAGAAAGTTTTACAGTCCAAATACCCCCTTAATCTCATTTACCATATCGGTTTTTTCCCAGGTAAACAATTCTACTTCGCAACTAATTTCCTTTCTGTTGCTGTCTTTGAACGTTTTGGTTACTGTATGAGGCGTTCTGCCCATGTGACCGTAAGCCGCTGTTTCCCTGTAAATAGGGTTACGCAGTTTTAGCCTGTTTTCAATGGCTTTGGGGCGCATGTCGAAAAGCGAACTGATTTTCTCCGCGATTTGACCATCAGAGAGATTAACCTTAGCTGTTCCGTAAGTGTTCACATACAGGTTCATCGGTTTGGCAACCCCGATGGCATAAGCCACCTGAACCAATACTTCTTCAGCTAAACCGGCAGCCACCATATTCTTGGCAATGTGACGGGCAGCATAAGCCGCTGAACGGTCCACTTTCGATGGGTCTTTACCAGAAAAGGCTCCTCCGCCGTGGGCTCCTTTACCACCGTATGTGTCTACAATAATTTTTCTGCCGGTCAGGCCGGTGTCGCCGTGCGGACCGCCAATCACGAACTTACCCGTCGGGTTCACGTGCAGAATAAAATCATCCTGGATTAAAGAATTGAATTGCGGATCCAACGCTTTTACCCTGGGGATCAGAATGCTTTTTACATCTTCCCGTATTTTTGAAAGCATGGTGATGTCAGCCTGTTCCTGCGTGATATTGCCATTGGCTTTGATGAAGTCGTCGTGCTGGGTGGATACAACAATGGTGTGTACCTTAACCGGTTTGTTGTTGTCGTCGTACTCGATGGTAACCTGCGATTTGGAGTCGGGGCGCAGGTAAGTCATTTCCTTGCCTTCTTTCCTGATGGCAGCCAGTTCCTGTACCAACGCGTGCGATAAGTCGAGCGCCACAGGCATCAGGTTTTTGGTTTCGTTGGTCGCATAACCAAACATCATTCCCTGGTCACCCGCTCCCTGATCTTCTGGGTTTTCGCGTTCAACACCCCGGTTGATATCTCCCGATTGTTCGTGGATGGCAGAAAGAATACCGCAGGCATCCCCGTCGAATTTATACTCACTTTTGGTGTAACCAATTTCGTTGATTACTTCTCGCACTACGCTTTGAAAATCGACGTAGGCTTCCGTCTTTACTTCTCCGGCAATCACCACCTGTCCTGTCGTAACAAGCGTTTCACATGCTACTTTAGAATTGATGTCCTGTGCCAAAATATTGTCCAGGATGGCATCCGATATCTGATCGGCTAATTTGTCCGGATGTCCTTCAGAAACTGATTCTGATGAAAATAAATATCCCATTTTTAAAATGTTTAATGATTTAATAAAATAATATTTTTACATTTGTTCTCTGTTTGTTTAACAGAAATCAATGCAAAAACTATTGGGGCAGAAATGAACCTGAGAATCAATAAAAAAAGGCAGGAAAATACTATTTAGCATTTTTTACTGTGGTTGCAAGCGGTTCAAATCTTTCCACAAATAGTTTCGGATGCAAAGATAATACTTTTCGTAAACAAACACATCCCTGAAATTGTTTAAATTTTAAAATAATTTACCAAAATCTAAAAAATCTGTTTTTATGAAAAAAATCAACTACCTCCTCCTGTTCCTGTTACTGAGTTTAGTAATACCTTTAACCGGACAATCCTCGAATGTGAATGATCCTGCAAACAAAGAATCCTTATCCCAACTAAAAAAAGTAAGGGAAATGATTATGCGTAGCGACAATCCAGCGTTTAAGGCGAAAGCGCTGAAACAGATGAATGAACAAATGGATGAACTGTTATTTGACCAGAGATCTGTTGCTGTAAAGAAATTTACATTAACGAATAAAAATTCAACCAGTCAGAAAAGCAGTCAAAAATTCATTTTTAATAATCAAAATTCACAAAACAGTCTGAAATCAAACAGGATATCTTCATATAATGAGAAAATGAAGGTTCCTGCTGCCGGTGTAATGAAGTACAAGCTGGATAGCCTGATATTTTATGGAAAGGATGGGGCGGAATGGGTTCCGGATGATAAGCAGGAATTCGCCTACAACTACAATACCCTGCTTACTTCCAATGACATGTATATTTATGATAAAACGCAGAATGTATGGCAGGATGATGAAAGGACAACAATTTCATACAATGAAGCGGGTGATGTAACCATTTATTATTATAAGTGGTGGAATGATGAGTTACAACGGTGGATAGAAGAAAATATGTACACTGTTGAATATAACGAACATGGTGATGTATTGAAACACGAGCTATACAGAGAAGAATTTGATCAGGATTCTTTAAAGTTCATCAAACGTGGTGAATATAAAGAAGAATATGTATATGATAATAATTTCAATGAAATTGCAAACATCTATTATATATGGAATGACGAGACAGGTGACTGGGTTTTTGACAGCAAAAACGAGTATTTATATGAGGATGATTATGAATTGATGTTTGCAGCATATCAATGGGATATTGAAGCTAATAAGTGGGTTGGGCATTGGAAATTTGAACATCAGAAAGTTCCTGGTTTTGACTTGTTGGGCTCAATTTATTACAATTGGGATCCGGAAACAGATAGTTGGTATATCAACAGTAAAACAGAATATGAGGTTTCAACTGACAATGGAGTAACTGTAACAGAAACTAACTGGGGTTTAAATTATGAAACGGGGAGCCTTGTTTATGACACCAAGTCTGTGTTTTCTAATCAATATACACCAAGTCATGACTTGTATAACAGCTTCAGAAACATTACATATTACTTATGGAATGTTGTAAATTCTGATTGGGATCTTGATTCTAAAACGATTAACTCCTTTGATTCATTCGGAAATATTACCTTGCGTTGTGATTCTTTGTGGAGAAATTTAAATGATGTTTTAGGCTGGATACCTGACCTTACCATAGAATCAAATGTCGATGTAAATGGTTTAATTACAGATTATATCGTTACAAATTGGGAGTTTAATGGTATGCAGAACGATATGTACATTAAGCAAAAATACACAAATACTTATAATACAAATAAAGAGTTAATTGTACTGTTGCAACAAAACTGGGATGGTAATGAGGGTGAATGGGTGAATGTAGCCAAAGAAGAATTTACTTATGATGTCAATGGAAATCAAATTAGCCATATTTGGTACGGAGATTATGATACTTTAACGCAACAATGGAATGCAAACCGCAAGATTGAATGGGATTTCAATCCGGATGGATCGGAAGCAATGAGTGCTTTTTATGATTGGGTCAAAGATACACAAAGTTGGAAGCTCACATATAAAACAGAGAATCGGATTGATGATTTTGGTGAAACAGTTTTGGAACAAAATATCCAGTGGAATACGTATCTCGAACAGGAGATTATCAATTACAAAAGAGAGAAAATTTATGATGAGCAAAGGAATTTGTTGTCAGATACCTATATCAGTACGGATTTATTCTGGGATGGAAGCCAGTATCACATGCAAATTGATGGTGAAAAAACTGAAAATACCTATAGTGCAAGCAATCAGTTATTAACGACTACAGAGTATTATTACACCAACGGTCAGTTTGTTGGAGATGATAAATTTGAATACACCTACAATACAACCTATCCGGCAGCGGTAGAAACTGAATATACATACTCCTGGAATGGAGCAACTTCGACCTGGGAAAAAGAAAGTAAAGGGGTGCTGACCAGTAATTTCGAAGTTACACGTGATGACATGATATTGCCTTTCGGCGATGAAGGAGAATCCAGGGAAGTGAAAATGTATTTCAGTTATATGGCTACTGAATTGTTGTTATATCAATGGTCGGTAACAGCCAATGACTGGGTTGAAAATTCCAAAGTAAAAGTGCATTTCAGTCAGTCGGAATTTTCTTCGGTGGATGAGGTGGATGCAGTTCATATGACCGTGTATCCGAATCCGGCATCTGATTTTATCTCTGTGCGCCTAGCAGGAAATACAACTGCAAACATCAGGATGTACGATTTGCAGGGAAGAAAAATATACGAATCTCCAATAAACAATCAGTCGAAGATTGACCTTACCGGTCTTGCAAACGGAGTGTATTTCTATCAGATTATCCGGGGGCATGAAACCGTTAACGGAAAATTGCTGAAAAGATAATTGTCGCGGCTTATCCCATGCTAAAGGAACTTCAGACAACAGGATTCAGGTTTACATCTGAGTCCTGTTGTTTGATTGTAACAGGGGTTTTTGCTACAAAATTTTTTCTTATCTTTGCACTCCCTAAAAAGATATCATCATGAATTTAGAATCATCCATTCAGTCGATCGTAAAAGATGCCGTTTCAGAGTTGTATGCCTTAGAGCTGGAGACCGCGCAGATACAAATACAGAAAACCAGAAAAGAATTTGAAGGTGACCTGACCGTGGTGACTTTCCCTTTCGTGAAAGCAGCTAAAAAGTCGCCGGAGGCAACGGGACGGGAGATAGGGGAGTATTTGCAGGAAAACAACGGACTGATTACCGGTTTCAACGTAATCAAAGGTTTCCTGAACCTCACCATAAGCAAAAATTACTGGTTGCAGTTGTTGAATAAAATCAGGAGCGCCGGAGATTTCGGATCCAATATGGATGGCGACGATGAAATCATGATGGTGGAATATTCTTCACCTAATACCAATAAACCCTTGCATCTTGGACATATCCGCAACAACCTGCTAGGTTACTCCATTGCTAAAATTCAGAAAGCCAACGGATGGAAAGTCGTGAAAACGAATATTGTCAACGACCGTGGTATCCACATCTGCAAATCAATGCTGGCGTGGAAGCTTTTTGGTAATGGAGAAACACCGGAGAGTTCGGGGATGAAAGGTGATCATCTGGTTGGTAAGTATTACGTGGAATTCGATAAGGTTTACAAGGCTGAAATAAAGGAATTGATGGAGAAAGGCATGTCGGAGGACGATGCCAAAAAATCGGCGCCGCTGATTCTGCAGGCTCAGCAAATGCTGGTGGCCTGGGAAAACCACGATCCGGAAGTGTATGGTCTCTGGGAGATGATGAACGGATGGGTGTATGCCGGTTTTGATGAAACCTACAAGCAGCTGGGTGTTGATTTCGATAAGATTTACTATGAATCTCAGACTTATCTCGATGGCAAAGCCAAGGTAGAAGAAGGACTTGAAAAGGGCGTTTTCTACAAAAGAGAAGATGGCTCAGTGTGGGCTGACCTGACCGCTGATGGTCTGGATGAAAAACTGTTGTTACGTGCCGATGGGACTTCTGTTTATATGACACAGGATATTGGTACAGCTGCTTTGCGTTACAGCGAATACGACATCAAAAAAATGGTGTACGTGGTGGGCAATGAGCAGAATTATCATTTTCAGGTGCTGGCGATGTTACTCGATAAATTAGGTTTCGAATGGGGCAAAGACCTGGTGCACTTCTCTTACGGCATGGTGGAACTGCCCGAGGGCAAGATGAAAAGCCGTGAAGGGACGGTGGTGGATGCCGATGACCTTATGGAAGAAATGATTGATACAGCCCGTGAAACAGCCCGTGAACTGGGTAAACTCGACCAATCATCTGAAGAAGAAATTGAAGAAATCGCCCGCATGGTGGGATTGGGCGCCCTGAAATACTTTATGTTGAAAGTTGATCCGAAGAAAAACATGACTTTCAACCCCAAAGAATCCATTGATTTCAATGGCAATACCGGCCCGTTTATACAGTACACCCACGCCCGTATTAAGTCGGTGTTGCGCAAGGCTGCCGAACAAGGCATCATTACCGAAGTGCCTGTGACAGAAAATCTGCCTTTGTCGGACAAAGAAAGTAACCTGGTGCAGTTGCTGTCGGCATTCCCCACTATCGTAAGAGAAGCGGGACAGGAGTTCAGTCCGGCCGTAATAGCTAATTATGTGTACGAACTCGTAAAAGAATACAATCAGTTCTACCACGATTTTTCTATTTTGCGCGAAGAAAATCCCGAGTTGAAATATTTCCGTCTGGTGCTTTCTGCCGCAGTGGCAGATGTTATCAGAAAAGGAATGGACTTACTGGGCATCGATGTGCCGGAACGGATGTAATAAAAAATCAGTTCGTTTTGCCTGAGTTTGAAAAAATATGGTTATTTTAGTCCGCTGAAATCCAAACCATGAAAGTATGTTTATCCGCTCCGTCCTGTTTCTACTGCTGTTACTGATATCCTGTACCCAACAGGATGTGCATAATGATGAGCTGCCACTAACCGGTTCATCCGCCGAAGAACAGGGAAAAGACACCATGCATGTTGCCACATTGTACGGATCCTCCTCTTATTTTAACTTCAGGGGCGATGAAATTATGGGATATGATTATGATTTGGTTAATCATTTTGCTGCATTTAGCGGCATTCCGGTGAAGGTACATCTGGCCGGTTCACGGGAAGAAATGCTGAATATGCTTCGAAACGAACGGGTTGATCTGATAGCCTACAGCATGTACGAAACAAAAGCGCTCAAGGCTGAGTTTGACTTTGTAGCTTTTCAGGAAGATTCGTATATGGTGCTGGTGCAGGAAATTGGTTTGCAGACCTTGAGCGATATCAGTGAACTGAAAGGCAAGACGGTGCATGTTATCAAAAACTCTGTTTACCATCAGCGCATGCAGCACCTGAACCGGGAACTGGGTGGCGGTATCGATATTCAATTGCTGAATGATACAGTTTCTGTGGATCAGGCCATAGAGATGGTTACCAAACGTAAGATTTCCTACACCATTGCCCATTACAAGACGGCGGCGCAGCATAAAGATTTCAATCGCCGGCTCGACTGCCGTATTCCTGTTGGGTTCCTGCAACGCAACGGCTGGCTGGTAAACAAGCAAAATGACCGAATCAAAGAAATGATTACCGACTGGGATAATAGTTCGGAAACCGAGTTGATCAGGTCACAGCTATATGGTAAATACCGCATCAAAAATCCCTATTTTGTAACGAAAAAGATTGCCATACCCAAAGGAGCCATTTCCCCTTACGATGCCTATTTCAGGAAATATGCCGCGGAAATCAACTGGGACTGGCGTTTGCTGGCTGCTCTTGCATTTCACGAATCCAGGTTCGACTCATCGCAGGTATCGCGCAGGGGAGCCTCGGGACTGATGCAATTGATGCCACGTACCGCAGCCAAGTTTGGACTCAGCATGAATGACATTCTGAATCCGGAGAAAAACATTGAAGCCAGTGTGCAATATATCAAGAGTTTGAATTTGCTTTTCAGGAAAATCGAGAACCAGGAGGAAAGGAAAAAGTTTATCCTCGCTTCCTATAATTCGGGCCCGGCCCATATCCTCGATGCCATGGCCCTGGCTGAGAAACATGGTAAAAGTCCGTACATCTGGTTCGAGCACGTAGAGTATTTTCTGTCAAAAAAGCATGAGCCCGAATACTACAACGATGAGGTAGTGAAATACGGCCGTTTTCGCTCGGGTGAGACCATTCGTTATGTGCGGAACACGCTGGATACCTATCAGAAATACAAAGGAAAAATGTAAGCTGTTATGGATTACCACGCCTTTTTTGAAAACCTGCAATCCCGTTATCACCTCGAAGAATTGCTGTTGCACATCTACCATCATCCGCAGGACTTTGATGCTTTGTTTAACATGGCTTTCGAAGCAGATAATAAGAAAGCCTGGCGGGTGCTCTGGGCAGTCGAGAAAATAAGTCAGCGCAATCCTGAGTGGTTTGATCAGGAAAAAATAGACCGGGTTACAAAAATGGTGTTGACCACCAAACACCAGGGGATGCACCGGATTGGCATATCTATTCTGAACTCATTCCCCGCACCTGATCCAATCAATGTAGATATGCTGAATGCGCTGTATGACTGGATGCTTTCTCCCGCTTTTTCTATCGGTGTACAAAGTCTGGCCATGAAATTGTTGTATAAATATGCCCTTACCGACGAAGACCTCCTCCGTGAATTCATCATTACCATCGATCAGGCCGATGAAAGTGAATATACGGCGGCATTTACTTCTTCCAAAAGAAATATCCTGAAGAAACATCGCTGAGGTAAAGCAAGTCAGATAAATTTCTGATTTAGCGTATTTAAAATGCGCTGTAAATTTTATATTGGAAAGTTGCATAATTATTGAAATATTTTGTATCTTCGTCACCCTTTTAAATATTTACAATTATTTCAATTATGAAGAAAAACTACATTATTACCATTTTGCTCAGCATCATTTCAGTAAGTACATTTGGTGCAAAACAACCTTCAAGGGTTATTCAGAAAGAAAGCTTTCATGTTGTAAACGCACAACGTGTCAAAGCATTGAATTCAACAGCTACATCAGCAGTATTGTTAGCAGAAGATTTCAGTAAATTTACAGCAGGAACTGAAGCCACTCCTGATGCAACCGATATAACCAGTGAGGAAGACGGTTCCATTGCGGCTACATTCACAACACAGGAAGGTTGGGCCGGCTGGGGAGTATATCAGGCAGGTGGTTCAGCTTATCTGGGTTGGGTTAAATATAGTGAGTACGATCCGGAATCTACTGATGGTCCGGGCTATATAGTAACGCCCTTGTTTGATGCTTCATCTGCGTCAACAGGTTATACCATTAAATTCAGGGCTCGCTCCAAATCAGCTACCGGCGATGTGCTGGCTGTTTACTGGAACTGGTACGATGAAACACTGGAAGATTTTGATTATGATGGTGTTGAAGATCTTGCCATTAGCAACCAGTGGGCAGAATATACCGTTCAGGCTACTTATGGAAATGCAGATGCTTATGTTGACATTTATGGCACTGCATCGGAATTCTACATTGATGATATTGAAATATATGCTGAAGGAGGAGGGAGCAATCCGCCAACCGGAAATGTGGTTTTTATGGAAACATTTGGCGATAAAGGCGCATCAAGCAATCCACGCCCTAAAGTAAGTGAATATACTGATTATGATAATGGTGCACCGGTTACATTTTCTAACACAACAACTGATTATCCAGATTTAAGAACGACTTCTACAATGGATACCCATGTTTGGTTCCCGGCTAACAAAGAAACCGACCTTGTTATCAGCAATATTCCGGCATCAGGTTACAGTGATCTCAAACTGTCGTTCGATGTGGCAACCGGGGCATCAGGTGGTTCGAATCTGAATAAAGTGAATATTCAGGTGAATGATGTTTCAATCACGGTACCTTCAGTTGCAATAACAGCCCAGAATAAATATGTTAACTCAGGTGATATAAGCATAACCCAGGCTAATACCATTAAACTGCGTTTTCATTATACCGTTGCCAATAATCCAACTGGGGTTGGTTTCCGTATTGATAATGTGAAGATTACCGGTACACCTCCGACTGGGGTTGATAATCCCCGTACAGCTGGTGTTTATGTAGCAAACGGACAATTAATTATTGAAGACAACGCATCAGCCGAAATTGAGATTTATAATATATCAGGAGTTATGGTTCGAAAATACCCGGCTCATACAGCTAAAATTGCCCTTGATTCTTTCCACAACGGGGTGTATTTAGTTAAAATTGGTTCTAAAATACAGAAAGTTTTGTTCTGATAAGGGAATAAAAATAGTCTGATTATATGCATTCTTTTTTCCTTTTATTGTATAACTGAAGAATGTATCATGCTTTTTATAAGATGTTTAACAGGGGTAATCCAGTCAGGTTACTCCTGTTTTATTTTGTTGAATTTTAACAGTTGATTTTGCCTCCTTTCAGGGGTTTTGAAATGCAAAAACTTTTTAAAAAAAATGTATTAACTTTGTGCGCGTTTAAAAATCAAAAACGATAAAATTGATATTTAACTAAAATCAAAGTTTATGACTTTAAAGAAAAACATTATCGCATTGCGACAAAAGAAAGCCCTGGTTCAAATGGGTGGTGGGAAAAAAGCCATCGAGAAACAGGCTGCAATGGGTAAAATGACTGCCCGTGCACGTATCCTTTATTTGTTGGATGTGAATTCATTTCATGAATATGACTTATTTGTGGAACATGAAGAACGTAATTTCGGTATGGACTCGAAAGAGTTGGCTGGTGATGGCGTAATTACCGGTACTGGTACCATCAATGGCGCTCCCGTTTGTATCTATGCGCAGGACTTTACCGTGATGGGTGGTTCGCTGGGCTTGAAACATGCCCGTAAAATCACCAAAATCATGGATCATGCCCTGAAAATGAAAATGCCTTGTATCGGTATCAACGATTCGGGTGGTGCCCGTATCCAGGAAGGTATTGGTGCGTTGGCCGGTTATGGTGAAATTTTTTACCGCAACACCATGGCTTCAGGAGTAATTCCACAGATATCTGTAATCCTCGGTCCCTGTGCAGGTGGCGCGGTGTATTCTCCGGCGTTGACCGACTTTGTGTTCGTGGTAGAAAATATTTCGAAGATGTTTATTACCGGTCCGAATGTTATTGAAACGGTTTTGGGCGAAAAAATCTCACAGGAAGATCTGGGTGGCGCCCGTGTGCATGCCGAGATTACCGGTAACGCGCATTTCTATGCACAGACTGAAATTCAATGTTTAAATCAGATTAAAGAACTGATTGGTCTGATTCCTCACAGCAATCAGGAGAAAGCGGCTAAAATTGCTCCTAAGAAGCCAACTTTCAATAAAAACTTAGAAAACATTATCCCGGCTGATCCGAAACAACCTTATGATGTTCGTGAGATTATTTATGCGCTTTCCGATGAATCCAAGTTTTTGGAAGTACAGGAATTGTGGGCACCTAACATCGTGATTGGTTTTGGCCGCATGGATGGAGAAACAGTAGGTTTTGTAGCTAACCAGCCGATGTATCTGGCCGGTGTACTTGATTGCGACGCTTCTGATAAAGCCGCCCGTTTCATCCGTTTCTGCGATGCTTTCAACATTCCTATTGTTACACTGGAAGATATGCCGGGTTATCTGCCGGGTGTTGACCAGGAACACGCGGGTGTGATTCGTCACGGCGCCAAGATGTTGTATGCTTATTCAGAAGCTACTGTACCTAAAATTACGGTGATCTTACGCAAAGCTTACGGTGGAGGTTATATTGCTATGAACTCGCGTCACCTGGGGGCCGACTTCATGTTTGCATGGCCAAGCGCTGAAATTGCGGTTATGGGTCCTGAAGGTGCTGCCAACATCATTTTCCGCAAGGAAATCATGGAAGCTGAAGATCAGGATGCGATGCGTCAGCAGAAAGTAGAAGAGTACATCGAGAAATTTGCCAATCCTTTCGTAGCTGCAGCCAAAGGATATATCGATGCAGTGATTGAACCCCTCGAAACACGTGAACTGATTTTACATGCTTTAGAGGTTTCCAAAAACAAAGACGACCACCGTCCGTATAAAAAACACGGGGTTCCACCGTTCTGATTTGTTTTGGTGTGTTTATTTTTAAAATGTAGAATTTAAAACAAATCATCATGGCAAAAAAGAATCAGGATTTAGTGGAATTTGCAGTTACTGCCAGAAAATACAAAACATTACTGACCAATAAATACAAGAACCGTAAGGCCTGGGTTGATCCTAATCCATACGAGATTCAGTCATTTATCCCGGGAACCATCATCGAAATTTCGGTGAAAGAAGGTGATGTGGTACAGGAAGGCGAACCCCTGCTCATTCTGGAAGCAATGAAAATGCGTAACCGCATTCAGATGCCTTTTACCGCTAAAATAAAAAGAATCAATGTAAATGTAGGAGACAGAATTCCGAAGGATATGTTGATGCTGGAACTGGAAGCGGCGGAAGAGGAAGCGGAAAGCTAACAGCGGAAAGCGGAAAACCATTTATGGTTATAAAAAAAAGGAGCAGTAAACAATAGTTTGCTGCTCCTTTTCTTAATTTTCCGCTTTCCGCTGTTAGCTTTCCGCTTTTATTTAACTATCCTAACTGTCAACGGGTATTTCACTTGTTTGGAGAACTGTTGCACGGCAGCAAGCCATTCTTTCTGGGTGGGGAATTTCCACTGACTCCAGCCTCCGCCAAAATAGTAAGTAAATTCTTCTCCGGGTACGTAGTTTTTCATCAACAAGGCGTGCAAATTCTGAATTTTATAAAGGTCTTCTTTGTCCGGCAACACAACGCCTACATAATTTCTTCCCACGTTTTTTTGGTCTTTGTCGGCAATAGCGTTTTCACCATACACTATCAGTCCGGTACCTTTTTGTAGAGAACCTTTGCCATCGTGCAGGGTAATGCCCGCTGCCAATTGCATAGGCTGTTTCTCTCCGGTCAGTTTAACCACGGCTTTGTTCATCACGGTTCCCGCATCGGTGTGGATGGTTACTTCCTGTTTGTATTTTTTTCCGTTGATGTCAACCTCGTTATAGGTAAGTGTAAAGCTGGATCGAAGTGGACCGTTATCCAATACTTTGTACGTGTCGAAATGTTTGCCGACCAGTAACTGACCGTTTACATACGGAGCAACACCACCGGCACCCAGGGTATTACCTACTTTGTAGCAATCAAGTCCCTGACCGTGATCTACGTGGTACGATTTGCCGTATTTCAGTTCCCCTCTGTAGAAACTGTCAACCACTAATTCTTCTGTTCTTTTCAACCACAGGTCGATACCATTAGATGGGTTTTCAGCGGCAAGCGCCGGGCCATACATGCGATAGGCAGCTATGTCGTTTTCCCATGCAAAGTCATCTTTTCTTTCCGGAACAAAGCGGGCTGAAGTTTTGGCTTTTACCGCTTTGGGTGTACCATCGTTTAATGTGTAAGCCACTTTGGTTCCCGTTTTAACTGTTGCCGGGAACAGCAGAGCCTGAACACTTTCAGTACCGTTATAAATCAATTGATAGGGGATTTCCTGGCCATTTTCATCGGTAAGCACATAATTGGTGCCTGAAAGTCCGCCCAGTTCGGATGCTGCAATTTCAACGATTTCATCCGTTCTGTCGAATGGATACTGATTGACGATTTCGATGGTTGTCTGCGCAAAGCCGGAAACTACTGTTGCTAACAATAAAATAAGGATACTGAATTTGTTTTTTTTCATGCTATAAGAATTTAATAAATACTATGTTTGAATATTGTTTTTACTATTGTTACCTTGTTAAATTAGCCACTATGCGGCTCTAAAAAACTCATTCCCTGCAAATATAACATTTTACAGGGAATGAACCGAACTCATTTTTTATAAAAACTGTTTTTTAGTTTTTTTTAAAACTATCATGAACTTCCAGATACATCTGGTTCAAATTGAAATACTTATTTTGGTTGCTTGCCAATATAAGCCAAAATCCCCCCATCAACATATAAAATATGTCCGTTTACGAAGTCAGATGCCGGTGAAGCTAAAAACACTGCCGGTCCTTGCAAATCTTCCGGGGTTCCCCAGCGAGCTGCCGGTGTTCTGCCGATGATGAAATCATTGAACGGATGTCCCGGTTCGCGTAAAGGCGCTGTCTGTGGGGTAGCAATATAACCCGGACCAATGCCATTCACCTGAATGTTATACTCCGCCCATTCGCAGGCTAAGTTCTTGGTCAACATTTTCAAACCACCTTTGGCTGATGCATAAGCCGATACGGTTTCACGTCCCAGTTCACTCATCATGGAGCAGATGTTGATGATTTTACCGCCTCCCTTTTCGATCATACCCGGTGCAACGGCTTTCGATACGATAAACGGACCGTTCAGGTCGATGTCGATTACCTGACGGAAATCTTTGGCCGACATTTCAATGGCCGGGATGCGTTTGATGATACCGGCATTGTTTACCAGGATATCAATAACCCCCACTTCTTCCTTAATCTTAGCAATAGTGGCATACACCCCATCTTCGTCGGTAACATCACACACATAGCCGTATGCTTCGATACCATCCGCCTTATAAGCAGCCAGTCCCTTGTCAACCATTTCCTGATTGATGTCGTTGAAAACTATTTTCGCACCTGCTTTTGCAAATGCTGATGCCAACGCGTACCCGATGCCATAAGATGCCCCGGTTACCATGGCGATTTTTCCAGTTAAATCAAATTGTTTCATGTTTTTTTATTTATGTCTCCAGTCTCCAGTCTCCGGTCTCCAGTCTTCTGGCGTCTGGCGTCTGGTGTCTGGTGTCTGTTATTATCTTAACTCCGTATGTTTCCTGAAATCCTGATCGCTATAATCCAAATTCTCACCGGCCATACCCCATATAAAAGTGTAATTGCTGGTAGCAGCGGCAGAGTGAATCGACCATTCCGGAGAAATTACTGCCTGGTCGCCCTGCATCCAGATATGGCGCGTTTCAGTGGGTTCACCCATAAAGTGGCATACCACTTCACCTTCCGGTACTTCGAAATAGAAATAAGCTTCCATGCGGCGACTGTGCGTGTGTGCCGGCATGGTATTCCATACACTACCGGTTCTCAGTTCGGTCATACCCATTTGCAACTGGCAGGTTTCTACCACCTCGCGAACCATCATCTTGTTGATATTGCGGTGGTTGGCAGTCTCTAATGAGCCCAGTTCCATCACGATGGCATCTGCCTTGGTGATTTTACGGTCGGGATAATTGCGGTGAGCTGGTGCCGAGTTGAAATAAAATTTGGCCGGATTGGCTGCATCCACACTTTCGAAAACCACGTTGCGGTTGCTTGCACCAATATAAAGCGCTTCTTTATAACCCAGTTCAAATACCTCTCCTTCAACTACAACCTTACCTGCACCGCCCACGTTGAACATGCCCAACTCTCTTCTCGATAGGAAAAAATCAGATTTCAACGGGTCGATAGATTCGAGTTTCAACGCTTCTTTTACCGGCATGGCGCCACCTACAACCAAACGGTCGTACAGGGTATACACCATATTCACCTCATCAGCCGCGAATAATTTCTCGATTAAATGTTCTTTACGTAAACGAGCTGTGTCGTAATGTTTTGCATCTTCCGGGTGGGAAGCATAACGAACTTCATAATTTGTTTTCATATTTTTTCTTTTAATGTCTCCAGTCTCCAGTCACCAGTCTCCAGTCGTCCGGCGTCTGATGTCCGGCGTCCGGCGTCTGACGATTCAATCGCAAAGATAACCTAAATAAATTGGTTTACCAATTATCAAAAGGATATTTTTTATACTTTTGTACGATGTTAGGTAATTATTTGTACGATATTATCACGAAGGAGCTTCCGTTTGAACCTACGGAGCAGCAGCATGAGTTAATCAGGCTGTTGGGCGGTTTTATGACTGATTCTGCTGTGGAAAAAGCTTTTCTGCTTAAAGGCTATGCCGGAACAGGTAAGACCTCGGTGGTGAGCGCCTTAGTGCGTTCGCTGCACAAGTTACAACAGAAAACAGTGTTGTTGGCGCCGATCGGTCGGGCTGCCAAGGTGCTAAGCAGTTATTCCGGCTTTCCGGCCTTCACCATCCACAAGAAGATATACCGGCAAAAATCCATGGCTGAAAGCGAATTTCAGTTGTCCGATAACCTGCATACCAACACCCTTTTCATTGTCGATGAAGCATCCATGATCTCCAACACGGGTGGTGATACCGAATTTGGTACGGGCTTTCTGCTCGATGACCTGATTCGTTTTGTCTATAATGGCGCCGATTGCAGTCTGCTGTTGCTCGGCGATACGGCCCAGCTTCCTCCGGTGATGCAGGAAAGCAGTCCGGCGCTCGATAAAAACAAGCTGGAGGGTTACGGACTGAAAATTACGGAGTTCACCCTCACGCAGGTGGTGCGACAAGCCTTAGAAAGCGGCATCCTGTATAATGCCACCCTGTTGAGAAAAGCCCTGGAAGACGAATTAACATCGGCTATGCCCAGGCTGAAATTATCAAAATTCACGGATATCAAAGCATTAAGCGGAATGGATTTGGTGGACGAGGTGCAACAGTCATACGACGGCGTGGGAGTGGAGGATACCATCGTGATTACCCGTTCCAATAAAAAAGCCAATATGTATAACAATGGTATCCGGGGAAGGGTGATGATGCGGGAAGAAGAGATTTCGAACGGTGACCTGCTGATGATTACCCGCAACAACTATTTCTGGAATAAGCCTTATAAAGAAATTGACTTTATAGCCAACGGCGACATCGTGGAAGTGGTCCGCATCCGCAAATTCAGGGAAATGTATGGATTCCGGTTTGTCGACCTCACCCTGCGTTCACTCGACTTCGACTGGGAAATTGATGCCCGGGTATGGCTCGAAAGTCTGCAATCCGAATCACCTGCACAAGCTGCCGAACTGAGTCGCAAACTCTTTGAAGCCGTTGCCGAGGATTATGCCGATATCAAAAACAAACGCGAACGCTACAAACAGATGTTCGAGAATGAATATCTGAACGCCCTGCAGGTAAAATTTGCTTACGCCGTCACCTGTCACAAAGCCCAGGGCGGTCAGTGGAAAAAGGTCTTTATTGATATGGGTATGATGCCCGATGCCGAAATCGACCGTAATTATTACCGGTGGCTGTACACGGCGCTGACGAGGGCAACGGAAAGCGTGTTTTTGGTGAATTACGTTGGTTAGCGGAGAGCGGAAAATGGAAAGCGGAAAACGAATAGTGAAGCTGTATTTCTTGGAAAAGCTTCCGTAGGAAGCGAAGTTTAGTAACCAGTAAGCTTGCTTACTGGTTTGTGGTATCCACACTACCTTCCAGAGCTGCCGTAGGTAGCGAACATTAATGTCCGGTAAACTTGCATACCGGATTAGCGTTATGCATAGCATCTCAAAAATTACATCAGGCATGTATAACATTTACATCGGCGATGCACAGCAATTACATCGGTGATGTACGGCTCTTGCATCGGGCTTGTATAATCGGTACATCAGCGATGTATAATCAGTACATCGTGGTTGTGAAAAAAGTACATTGTTTATTTGTGGACCAAAGTACGGTGTAATTTTTTGAAAATAGGGCGAGGTGCAACGCCAAACTGGGCGATAAAAAATCCAACTACGGCTGACTTAAAACATCGTTTGGTGCTAATTTATTTATTTTGCGCTTGATTGATCATTTCATCCAAATCAACCCTTATTTCCAACCTTATTTTCTGACTAAACTACCTTAGTAGCGGATGTTTGATATTTTCACCTCTGACCTTATTACCTTATTTTAGTAGATAAGCCGACATAAAACGCAAAGTAGTAGGGCATAAAATGCATTTAAGGTTGATTATTTTTTTGTGATAAAGAACTTTTTGAAAAAATATCCCGCATGAATTAATCATATCAGATTTTATTTTTAAGTTTGTAAACTGAAATTTCTACAGATAATATGTTGATCGGATCGTCTGATGCTGATACGTGCAAGCTGTGCTTTCTCTTGGGTTGTGCGTGGGGTTATGGTTGTTGACTTGGATGATTTCCAAATGGCATGCTTCCAATAATAGCGACTATACAAAAGTTGAGAGATCAAAACTATCCTGTTTATGTAAAGTTGCCACTGAAGTACTCCGGCTTTGACCCCGAAGTGTAACCTGTTGTTCGAGTTTGTGAACAACCTTTTCAAACTCAGGAACAAGCGCAATGGCCTGCTCAACAAAAGTAAAACCTGATTTTTGTCTCATATACTGAAGATTTTTAAGAGAATAACCTTTGAATATAGAAAGAATCTGTTACTTTTGTTGCAGGCTACCCGGCGCAGGCGGGTTTAGTTCAACAACAGGTATAAACCATTGCTGGCAGTGGGTTTGCTTAGGTAGTTCACTTGGTTACCTTATGCTACCTATGTAAGCTCCCCAGAAAATAATCAAATACAAATGTCAATAACAAAACACGAAGAACTTATCGGAATGCAAAAAGCAAGTGAAGCAGTGGCTTATACGCTAAAAGAGATGCGGAACTATGCAAAACCAGGTATGACAACAAAACAATTAGACAACTTTGGAGCAAAAATACTTGCTGGTTTTGGCGCAAAATCAGCACCTTTTTTGACTTATGGTTTTCCCGGCTGCACTTGTATAAGTGTGAACAACGAATTTTGTCACGGTGTTCCGTCAGATTACAGAATATTACAAGAAGGCGACTTGGTGAATATAGATGTATCTGCCGAACTTGGAGGTTTTTGGTCGGATAATGGTGGCTCGTTTATCCTTGGAGAAGATATACACCAACATCAAAAATTAGTTGATGCATCAAAAGAAATTTTACAAAAAGCCATCAATAATATTAAAGGCGGTGTTAAAATTTCAGAAATTGGATACATTATGGAAACCGAAGCGAGAAAAAGGGGGTTCAAAGTTATAAAGAACCTGGGTGGACACGGTATCGGAAGAAGTTTACACGAACAACCCGACGAAATTATGAACTATAGGAACCGTTTTGACCCAAGACGATTCAAAAAGAATTCAGTTGTTGCCATTGAAACCTTTATTTCGACAAATTCGTCTTTTGCATCTGAACTTAATGACGGTTGGACAATGGTTGGCGACAAAGGCGGTTTTATGGCTCAGCACGAACATACAATTGTTGTTACAGACGGGAAACCAATTGTGCTGACGGAAATGAATGAAATCTGATATATGACTATTAAATCTGACTGTATTCTTCAACTCTAATGTTCCAAAAGCAAAGACAACAGACTTAATCGGAAACAAATAATTTATAGATGCAATGACAGAATTTTGGGAAGAGGCATTTAAGGACAAGCAAGAAATGTGGGGATTAGAGCCCGCAAAATCAATAAAAATCTCACAAAATCAATTGAATAGATTTAATAATAACACCACAAAAGGAAAACAAATGACAAATTATTTCAGAATCACGCTAACATTACTTTGTATATTAATGCTAACCAATGTATCGGCTCAGAAGAAAGTTACTTATGGCAAAAGTACCTTTACGGTGTATCAGCCGCTTCCGGATCTGGCACCGACACCGCTTTGCGGCTTTGCACCCGAAGTTCCGGGATACACACTCAAAAGCAAGCTTTACGGGCCGGGAACCTATTATTGTTATGCTCCGGGTAATGTTGTCAAAACAAATTATAAATGTATTCTTACCGAGATTCGCGACTGGGTTGCCTACCGGCCGGAAACTGTTAAAGAACTTGCTGCCTTAAAAGGCCTGAAACAACTTAGTGAAAAGGAAATCAAGAAGATGTGCAATAAAACACGATTACCCAATGGTGGTCTGATGTATCAATTAACGGAGAATTCCTGGATTTGGTTTTACGTCATAGGATTGCAGAATTGTGGTCCGAAAGCCTGGGCATCGAACGAAGAGCATGTCCTCGGTGTGTCGTACATTGAAAAAGTACCCCAGGAAACCGGTGTGGTGGTCGACAGACTCTATCGTTTCTGGAACGACGGAGTAAAGTTTGCTGATTATGCAGGAGTAAATCAATCTAACTTCAAAACACAGCCAACAGCTCCAGGGGATAAAAACCCGAATAACTTTGCTATCGGCGATGTGCTGAATCCGAAAAAGGGTTTTTATACGCTTTCATTCGACGGCGGAGTGGCTCCGACTTACCTTTGGCATCCTTACGAAAAGGTAGTGGAAGAAAATCTGAAAAAGGCGGATTTTGACGCCATGGGAACTGTTGGTTTTGACGATTTGTTTACGGCTTTTGAATATCAACTTGATGTTATAAAAGCAGGCAAGAACCTCTATTTCAGCTATAGTGTAAATTCACGGTTCCTGCTTGACCTTGTTCCCGGTGTAACCTGGCAGAAAGAAATGGCGCAACGCAAGGAAAATGAAGCCAACCGGAAAGTGGAGATGCAAAAGCTTTACAAAGCCAATGGGGCAGCGTTAGAGAAGCTGTATAAGGAGATCTTTAAATAATCAGGTGTAATTTATTCAGGAAGTACTCAGCTGTTATTTAACTTGCCTGTTTTTGCATAAAAAAAGATGAATTTACGATGAAATTTCATCTTTTTTTATGCCTGTATCTGAAAGAATTTTTTTACTTTTGGGAAAATCTAATTAAGACTGGAGGGACTATGGGGGCAAAGAAGAATTTTGTGCTGGATACCAATGTTATTTTACATGACTACCGCTGTATTTATAATTTCGAAGAAAATGATATTTATATTCCCATCGTGGTGCTGGAGGAACTGGATCACTTTAAAAAAGGGAATGAGCAGATCAACTTTAACGCGCGCGAATTCTCACGTGAACTGGATTTGCTTGCCAACGAGAAGTTGTTCAAGAAAGGGGTTGAAATAGGAGAGGGGAAAGGAAAGATTTTTATTCTGACCAATATCGAGTATCCCCAGGTGATTTCAAAGGCATTTCTGGAAAAAACACCGGATCACAGCATTTTAGCGGCTACTTTTCAGCTCAAGACGGAAAAGAAAAATGTAAAGACCATCCTTGTTTCCAAAGATATCAACCTGCGTATGAAAGCTTTGTCGCTCGGATTAGATGCAGAGGACTACATCAACGACAAAGTTACCAACCACAACATCTTTGAAAAGAATCACGAGGTTTTCGAGCATGTCAACCCCGAGCTGATTGAACAACTTTATGGGCCGGAAGGTGAGATTCCGCTCGAATCGCTCGATTTCGCCTCCGATATTGAGCCACAGGATTGCTTTGTACTGAGAAGCGCCCGTTCGAGCGTACTGGCCAGATATATTCCTCAAACGGGGAGAGTAAGACGTATCGTGAAAGAAAGGTGTTTTGGAATTGAACCCCGGAATGCGGAACAAACTTTCGCGATGAATGTGTTGCTGGACGATGACGTAAAGCTGGTGGCGCTCACAGGCAAGTCAGGCACCGGGAAAACACTGCTGGCTCTTGCTGCAGCCCTGCAAAAACACGATGTGTACAAGCAAATACTGCTGGCGAGACCCATTGTGGCATTGGCAAATAAAGATCTGGGATTTTTACCCGGCGATGAGCAGCATAAAATAGCGCCCTACATGCAACCTTTGTTCGACAACCTGAATGTAATCAAGCATCATTTTTCCTATCAGGGGAAAGAAATTCGTCTGATAGAGGATATGCAGAAAAATAATCAGTTGGTCATTGAAGCCCTGGCATATATCCGGGGACGAAGTCTGAGTGAAACTTTTTTCATTGTGGATGAAGCCCAGAACCTGACACCACACGAAATTAAAACGATTATTACCCGTGCCGGAGAAGGAACCAAGATTGTTTTTACAGGAGATATTCAGCAAATTGATTCTCCCTATCTCGATATGTTCTCAAACGGACTTGTATATATGATTGACAGGATGCACGGGCAGGATATTTTCGCCCACATCAACCTGATAAAAGGAGAAAGAAGCTTCTTGTCAGAACTGGCAAGCAATATATTATAGTGGTTAATGGATAGTGGTTAGTGGTTAATTAGTTATTCTGAAGTATATATCCCAGCATTAACCACTAACCACTAACCACTAAGCATTATCCACTATTTTCTCGCTTTCATCTTACCCAACCCGATGGTTAACCCAACCTGGAGGTGTGTTGTTGCTTTTGATAATGGAATATACTGTGGCGTGTACATCGTGGGCACATAGTCACAGGCTACGAAGATATTGGCAATACCCAGGTTGAGTCCCATACCTACCCCGAATGTTTCGGCAACACCATTCAGCAATGAATAGCTGGCTGACAGATTAAAACCGGAGAAAGGCTTCAGGTTCACCATACCGGTAATTTCTGAGATGCTGTTATTCGGAATCATCCTGTTGGTGTATAGTAAACCCACGCTGATTTTATTGTTCAATACACCTGCTTCCACACCCGCATTAATTGTTGGAACCAGACTTTCAGCAAAATTATCGCTTTCATCTACTACCTTGAATTGAGCCATCTTCAGCAGGTTATCCTGCATCTCAGCGAAAGGGTCTTCAGCTTCTTCGCCCTCTTCAGCCTCACCCAGGCTAATCCCATCCATGCCAGAGAACTCAACCGTTCCCTCAGAACGGGCAACACTATTGAACGTTTTGTTCCAGCTTATTTTACCCAGGTCGATGATACCGGCTGAAACTGTAACGTTTTTAATTGGTGTCCAACTGGCACCCAGGTCAAGTGCGAAACCCATCCCGGCCATGTTTGGGGTCGTGAAATCAAATCCGTCAACCGCATCATTTTCATCCGTGGTAAAGCTGAAACCGGCACCATATAAATTAACTAGTCCATTGGTAGTCACCGTCCATTTGTCGGGTTTCATATCGATGGTCATCTTGTCTATACCGGCAACAACCCTGGCGCCACCAACCAACAATTTACCTTTTACACCCACGCGGATGTTGTCGGTTACCAGGAACGAAGCGCCCAGTGCTGTTTCTGCCAGTAAGCCGGCAGAAACAGAAAAGTCGTTGATTTCATATAAATTTCCGGCTTCGTTTGACATCCCCTGCTTCATGAAGGCAAAGAAATCATACGGGATATTCAATCCCATGTTGATGCGACTAGCTACCTCAAAAGTCCAGAATGAAGTTCCCGAATAGAAACCGAAAGATAAGAGGCTCATACGCTGATTCAGTTTGAAGTAGTTTTCCGGACTCAGTTGAGAAAGGAATTGTTCAGCAGTAACATTTTCATGCATAAAAGTCAGTGGTGGATCACCTGCATTTGCAGCCGGGAATAAAAAGGTTTTTAATCCCAGATTGGATTGGAGATCAAAGTCCATTGAACCCACGACAGGATAACTGAAATATCCCCTTACCGGAACAAGTGCCGGGTTCAGTAAATGTTTATAAGGCGCATTGTCCATGAAGTAACCAATCTTAGCAACAGGCTGAGCATTCGTTGCTTGTAAGGCCAAAGCTATCATTATTGACCCGATAATCGTTTTTAAATTTATCTGTTTCATAACTTGATACATTTTATGGGTTAAGGGTTATAATGTAACTTTAATACCGCCAAGCACACGTGCCTTTAATTCGGCTTTGATAAAGTTATCCGGTTTTATTGGCGTTCCCGCTACTGAACTATCTGATGTAGCCCTGAATACCATCACAACCTTGTTAAGTGATTTCAGCGATTCCAGATTGTCTGCCAGTCTGATTTTGAGATTGGATTCAACAGCTGTGCCATTTGGCGCTCCGGCAAGAATTGTTTGAGCTTCCGGTGCAGCCAGGATATTGAAGTTTGAATCCACCATCAATAATTCCAGTTCAAGATTCAATGGTATTGAATTGAAAATCTTCGCAGATATTTCAAGTCCTCCTGAATTCAGATTTATTTCTCCAAGACCCAGATCTATTTCGTTGATGGTATCTCTCAATACGATACTCAAATCTTTACCGAAGGTGAATGGAATCGTGATGTCATATTTAACCTTGAGTTTATAATTGGCCGCCAGGTCGATAAAGTGCTGGTAACCCGCATCAATTGTTGGTTTGAGGTCAATTTTGACTGAATCTGGAATTGGGTTGAACAGCTTTTCTATATGGGTATCATAAAATTGATACTCAGCTGGCATACCCGCCTCAGATGATGCGTACCAATTGAATTTTTTAACCGTTTCAGATGGTGAATTTGCTTTTGGCAGACTGAATACGATGTCTATCTTGTCGTCAGTCAGAGCAGTTCCGTTTTTGAACTTGGTCAGAGAGAGCAATGTGTTAACCGGTATACCGATATTACTTTCTGTTCTGAGTGCAAGCACAGGGTTCTCAATATCAAGTACCACATCATCACCCCGCATGAAATCAGGCAGATCGTCTAATGCCAGATTTGGAATGTTCATCTGGTCGCCAAAGTCAACATTGAACCGGCCATAAACCGATTTAAATTCCAGTCCTTTAAGCGTAACGTTCACGTTCACTTTAATATCTTCACCATTTAGTTCTTCACTGTTAATGGTTGGATCTACAACAGATACGCTAACATCAAAATTAACCTGATCGTCAATAATAAGTTTGCCGTTCAGATCAGAACCATCAAATTTAAGACCCTTTAGCCCAAGGCTTTTTAAAGGTATTATTTTTGATATCTCACCATTCACATTTGAATCAACGAAAGGTTCATCGATTATCAACTCATTGTTGCTGTTTACCAAACCACCGGAAGTAAACTGGAGAAGATCAGGGAATTTAATTTTCAGGTTTGCGTTCAATGGATTTTCACCCAGGTTTGGCATGTTGCTGATGGCTATACTCAGGTCGATTCCAGCCCCGTCTTTCAATACAATACTATCGAGTGCAACAATCTCAGTTGGAATATCGTTGATTTGCATATCAAGTATTGTTGAATCTTTGAATTCAGCTTCGAGTGTTTTTAACTGAATAGAAGTGGATTCAATTTGCATTTCAGATACACTGGCTGTAAAAGAGAGCTTTTCATTGGCCATTGCTTCGATGGCTGTTGAACTTACATTTCCGGACTCCAACATGACACCACCGCTGATGGAAAATACATCATTAAATGAAAGTATACCATTATTCAGCTTTTTATTGATTCTTAGGGAATCTAATTCTAACTCAATGACAGGCGGTATGTTTCCATTGATTATATATGCATTACTACTATTTAAATTAGCATTAGGTTTAAATGCATACATATTGCTGAATTGCAAAGTGATATTGTTACCTTTCAATGCAAGCGGTAGATTCGGTGTGGTTATGTCAATACGAACTTTGCAACCATCTTTCACTTTGATAACACCCAAACTATCCACCTGATCGGCAATGTCTATATTAAATGGGAATTCAATATTTGTCGACTGAATGGTTTCCTTGATTTCATTTGTTATAACAGATGCAGAATTTAGTTTAATGGCAGATTCTGATTTTAGTCTTATACCCGGATTCGAAGATTCAAGAATTCTTTTACTATCCATTCGACCATTGATGCTGATTTGACCATTGTATGAAATACTATCGCTCCAATTTAATTTTCTTTTATTATCTACTATGTCTTCAATAATTGGTACTTGAGACAGGTCAATTTGAGTTAAGTCAAATTTTATCGTTAAACCTTCATCAGGATTGAAATTTTGGTTAGGAACAGAATAAGTTCGCCCGGCAAAGTTCGAGAATACAAAATTGCTTGGGAAGGTGATGCTGAAATTCTCAAGCTTATAATTTGGGTCTCTCATAACCGGCAAGTTTGCAGGTTTAATGTTGATGACCAAGTTTGTGTCAAGAGGATTAGCTTCATCCTTTCCAATGTACACTGTGTTGATGGTGTTGATTTGAGCAGGTATATTATTGTTTTCTATGTTGAAAGGAGATGAACCTTTCATTTGTTCAGTAAAGTTCGGAATATCAAAATCCATATTATCAATCGTCATCTTTTTGATTTCAACAGTAATATCCAGTCCTATTGCTTTAGCAGCTGCTATCTTATTTGCAAGTACTTCACCACTTGCGGATATTTCACCTTTAACTTTTACAGCTTTTAATATGTTAATTATATTGTTTTGAGCAATTGGAAGATTGTGAAGAGCAGAAATAGGGATGGAATCTTTTACTTCATAGCCATTGGAAATCGAGAGTATGTGTTTAGGTTCAGTTTCTCCGTCAAATTTAATTTCTCCGTTGGAGAGTAAAGGGGAGAAAGGACTGAATAAAAATAAATCTGTAGGATCTATTGTTATTTTAGGAGTAAAAGTGGTCTTTGATGAACTCATAGCCCCATCGACATTTTTTAATTTTATTGATATAACTAACTGTGCGTTAAAAACATCAATCTGATGGATTTTTGTTATTCCATCCGGGACATCAATTCCATAATTTATGTTAACTGAAAGAGTATCGTTGTTATTATCTAATACAGGAATAATTGTCGTTGGAATAGTAACAGGTGTCGGGTTGTTATCGGGGAAATGATCAATAATGCTGGCAATAAGATTGTCTTTACCTGTTCTTCTTATTATGCTGTCAACTGACAACATGTCTTGTGATAATTTATATTGATCAAAATTGATTGAGATGTTTTTATCCAGACTTACTTTCGGAACAATATCGCCAATCTGAACCGTTGGAATGTTCATGTCCAAATTTTCCGATTTATTAATTGCAGGTATCTTAAAATCACTGATGTCAATGTCTCCGAAACTGACAGAGGTAGCTTGACTAAAGATTTGATCATCGAATTTTAATTTATCAACGTCAAGATCTTTCAGGATGTCTTCGATAGAAAGAGAGTCTGAGATAGTCATCCCATATCCGCCATCTTCCATGGTTTTCAGAAAATCCATGTCATCGGAACTTAAAAAATCACCTAACCTGATGGTGTCGGTACTGCCGATTGGCAGGGCTAAGGAATCGCCTCCAATGCTTATTTCCGTGTTTACTCCTTTGGCCATATCGTACATGGGGTCGACACAAGAATTAATCAGAAGTGTGGCAGTAGAGAGCAACGTAATGCCCAGTGCCTTTTGCATACTAATTTTCATAATGTTATTATTTTGGGTTGATATAAACAGGGATAAATTTAATTTTCAAACAGAATCGTTTGCAAATTTATACATTTATTCTAATGTTAAACAACAAATTGTAAATTTTGTTCAAAAAAAACATCAGAATATAAAAAAAACCTACACTGGTTTGTGTAAGTTTTTTAAGAATATAATATTTATATGGTATTGTCAGAGTCGGGATGACTGGATTCGAACCAGCGACCACTCGCCCCCCAGACGAGTACTCTAAACCGGACTGAGCTACATCCCGCGCTTAAATTTGCGACGGCAAAAGTACAATAAATATTTTAATGTGCCAATACTTTATCTAGGAGTTTTTTGCTCTTCGTTTTTTAGCAGAAAAAATGTTTAATCGCAATCAAAGGTGTAATCAGCAGTCCCGGCTGTTTTAGAAGGCCATCCAGGATTCTGATATATCGGAGAATTGTGTTCACCATTGGTTGAAGTCATCAGGATTTCACTTACTGGTATTGGTTCCAGATGGGTGTTATTCTTTTCAAAATCAAAACTTTCACGTGCCGGATTCTGTTATAATTAAAAAAGATTTTTACTGGAAAGCTGATGATAAAGATGATCAGCCAGTTTTCGAATTCAGATTCAAAAAGAAGGTTTTATTTGATCGTCTGGTACTTCAGGAAAATATCAGGTATGGCCAACGGATTGAACGGTTTGTTCTTGAAATTAATCAAAACGGAAAATGGATTCCTGCTGCATAAGGCTAAACAGTCGGGCACAAAAGAATATTGCGCTTTGAAGCGGTGGAAACCCAACGAATGCGAATAAAACCACAGGAATTTGATTGCTGTGGTTTTTTGTTTCTTAATACAGTGTAAACTTAAAAAACAGCATGTTGTATGTAGTAAATGTATAAATGAGGAAAACCTTGTTTTGTCTATCATGTCTTTAAATCAAAGTGTTAATCTATTGTTTGTTAATAAAACAAGGTCTGTCTCTGTACAATTTGAGGATATTTTTCGCATTATTTTATGCCCTGTCTGAACATTTGAGCGTCTATTTTTGCATCGTGAGAATCAGATTCAATCCGATACTCAAGACAAATCTCAAATTAATCATTTAAATGTTTTTACTTATGAAAAAATTAATTACTTTAATGCTTAGTGCTACTTTATTCATTTTTGTAGCCAATGCAACTTTTTATGTAGTTCCGAATGGTGCCGGAACTCAGGATGGATCTTCATGGGATAACGCTTATGGTAACATCCAAACAGCCATTGATGCTGCAAACACATTGGTTATTTCTTCAGGAGAAGCCCAGGAAGTGTGGGTTAAAACAGGTACTTATTCAACCTTATCTGCTCCGTTACTAATGAAAGAAAAGGTGAATCTCTATGGTGGATTTGCCGGAACAGAAACAGCCTTGTCGCAAAGAGCAAAAGGGACTAATCTCTGGGATTATACTAATGTTACAACATTGGATGGAGGTACTACCAAGCGTTGTATTGAAGTTACAGCTAATTTCACAACGGTGACTGTTATTGATGGCTTCACGATAACTAATGGAAATGGACAGGGAACTACACTTGCTACTAATGGCGGCGGAGTACTTCTTCGTAATAATCTGAAACTTCAAAACTCTATTGTTACCGGAAATACGGCAACTGGTAATGGTGGAGGAATAAATGCAGTCGGAGGTATGGTAGAAAACTGCTGGATATATAACAATACAACTACTTCAGGTACCATACCAGCAGCTGGAGGGATATATTCAGCTCCTGCTACTGGTTTAAATACATTTATTGAAGGTTGTCTTATTGAAAGAAATGCTCAGGGAGGTGTTCGTGTACAGGGTGCAGGCTCAGCAACAATGAATGCATGTATAATCAGAAATAATACTTCAACAGGTCAGGGAGGTGCAATTTTTCTGAATAATCCAACTTCTTTTGTTATAACAAATTGTTTGATAGTAAATAATAAAGGAACGAATTCAATCGCGTTAAATAGAGGAAAATTAATTAACTCAACTATTGCCAACAATGAAGGTGGTATATACTTGGCATCAGAGACAAATATATCTGAAGTTTATAATAATATAATCGTGGGTAATGTTGCAATTGGAGATCCAACTACATCAGCAGGGATGAGTGCAAAAACTGGTTTTCCATCAGGATATGTAAAAAACAATGCAATATGGCCGGATATTTCCGCTCAAAGTTGGGGTGGTTCTACCAATGCTTTATTAACAACGGATGCTGAAACAGCATTCTCACAAGTTGCTTTTGCAAATCCAACTTCTTTCAAAGGAAGCACATCAGATTCCGAAAAACTAACTGAATTAGCGGGCGCATCCTGGAAAGTTACCTATGCATCTCTTTGTCTGAATTTTGGCGACAACACATTGGTTCCGGGGTCAATAACCACCGATTTTGCAGGAAGTGCAAGAATTGTGAATACCACTGTTGACGCAGGCGCCTACGAGCTATCCTATTTCGGCACAACGGTTACCTTCAACTCAGGCGGAACAATTACTTACAATTCAAATGGCCTGACATCCGGTGTCGTTTTATCCGAACCCAAAGGAAAACCATTGGCTTTCACGATTACCCCAAGTGGTGGTCAGCAGGTTGCATCAGTTAAGTACAACAATGTGGAAGTGAAAGAAGAATTGGTTGGTGGTGTTTATACTGCTCCGGCGCTGGCTGCCAATGCTACTTTGGTTGTGGAATTTTCGGCAACTACTTCCGTAAATGAAATCAATAGTGGCTTTGTTTGTTTTGCCAATGAAAATGCAATTGAAATTCGTGGTATGAAAGCAGGGGAAGAAATTCATGTGTATAGCATTACCGGTGCAGTATTATTTACACAAAAGGCTGTAAACAATTCAATGAGTGTTCCTGTAGCAAGGGGTATCTATATCGTTAAAGCTGCCAATCAGGTTAAAAAAGTTGTTGTTGATTAACACAAATAAACCTCATTAGTCACATAAGAACCATAAGTTTTTTGGAAAGCTAACATGTACTTATGTGACTAATATGGTTTAAAAAAATCGATATAAATTCAATAAAACATATAATCATGAAAAAACTGACTTTATTATTTACTATTCTTTTTTCTTTGCAACTCTTTGCAGAGCCTCAGCACGGGGTAATTTATGTGGTGCCGAACGGAACGGGAACAGGTTCTTCGTGGACAGATGCGCTGGGCAATATTCAGGAAGCAATAACGTTAGCCAGAACTCAGGACCCCACAGCACGTAAAGATGTGTGGGTTGCCGGTGGAGAATATGAAATTACGCTTGCCATTAATGTTATTGATAGTGTAAATGTTTATGGAAGTTTTGCCGGTACTGAAGCCAATGTTTCAGAACGCGCACGTCCTGAAAATGCTAAACCATGGGAATTTTCCAATCCTACTGTTCTGAGAGCCAACGGTTCCAGACTGATGCAGGCTGGCGGTCACCTCGATATGGAAACAGTGATCGATGGTTTTACCATGCAGAATGGTAATGCAACCGGATCAGCGCTCAGTACTTCTGGTGGTGCCGTTGTGGCTCGCGGTAATGTGGTGTATCAAAATTGTATTATGCGCAACAATGCAGCTATCGGAGCAGGTGGTGCTGCCATCATGACCGGAGGTGCGATTCGTCATACATTAATTGAAAACAATACCCATACAACTGGTGGTAATGGTGGGGGTGGTATTTTTTCTAACCCACCTGCCGGATATCCATCTTATATTGAATCTTGTGTCATTCGTGGAAATACTTCGACAATTCGTGGTGCCGGAATAGGTGTACAGGGTGTGGAAAAAACATATATTGCCAATAATGAAATCTATAATAACACCTCGATTGATGGCACAACTTTTAAACCCGGAGCTGGTATTTATTCGAATAGCGCCAATAACGTTGTGACCAATTGCTTAATTTATAACAATACCGGTGGAACTGCTGTATACTACAACGGTGGTAATTTATATAACAATACTATTGTCAAAAACGTGGGAGGTGTATATCTGGCCGGAAATGCCATTAATGCCATCAACAACATTGTATGGGGTTGTGCAACGGATGCAACCGGCACTACGCCTACAAGCATTACCGGTGTTGCCAACAGCAGCTGGCAGGTAAAAAACAATGCTACTTATAACCCGGTTCCTACTGATAAAAACTGGATTATTGACGAAAATATTCAATTTTCCTCTAATGTTTCGAACGGCGATGTGCCGGAACCGGCCCCCGGAACAGTAGGTAGCGGTCCGAAGTTCCTTAAAACTTCCAACTTTATTGGTGTGCCGGTAACTCCTGAAAATACAGCTAATTTAGACAGTGTTAACTGGATGTTCAATACATTATCTCCCTGTGTAAATGCAGGAGCAACTGTAGCTACTGTAATTGATGATTTCTATGGTTCTAACAGACCACAGGGTTTCCCGCTCGAAACGGCGAAATTCGATATTGGTGCTTATGAATTGCCTTATTATACGGTTGTAGCGGGTGAAGCTGAAACTGCCAATGGTTATATTTACTCTGCCATGGGCGAATTGTTAGCTGAAAACTTTACGCAGGGATTTGCCAAAGGCAGCACGATGGAGCTGTTCTTCGAGCCTGCTGAAGGGTTTAAAATAGGTAGGGCATATTATGTTGTGTCAAACGACGGTGGACTCACGTTTACAGGTGAAGAGGTTGATTTCCTGAATGAACTGGATCAGGACTTATTCTGGACAACGCAGGTGAACGCTTCTTTCAAAGTGAAGGTTGTATGGGAATCGCTGACTGCCCTGAAAAATTTAAATCAAAGTGATATCAAATGTTTTAGTACAGGAAACGGAATTCAGATACAGGGAATTAAAGGCGGTGATATCATCCGCGTATACAATACTACGGGTATGTTAGTGAAAGAACTGAATGCCTCTGGTGAGCAAACAATGATTCCTTTACAACAGGGAATGTATGTTGTTCGTGTTGCTGACGGAGTACAAAAGGTGGTCGTAAAATAGTGGTAAATTGTAGAGACACACGCCTTGTAGAGACACACGGCTTGTAGAGACACACGGCCGTGTGTCTCTACTGAGAATACACACGTTTACAAAAACGAAATACATAAAAATCATGCAATATTTATTTTCAAAAGCAAACATTATCGCGCTTTTACTGATATTAACCTTCGGGATATCGGCTCAAAGTCAGATAAACATCACCGGTACCATCTTCGATGAAGCAGGTGAGACCCTTCCGGGTGTGAATATTTTGCTGAAAGGTCAGGAAAAGGGAACGATTTCTGATTTCGATGGCAAATTCGGGATTAGCGTGCCGAATGCCAATGCTATCCTTGTTTTTTCATACTTAGGTTATCAAACGGTTGAAATGAAAGTAGACCGTACGAAACCGATGGTGGTGAAAATGGTGGAAGAAACCAAGTCGCTCAGCGAAGTCATGGTAATTGGTTATCAGGATGTGAGAAAGCGTGACCTTACCGGGTCGGTTGCAAAAGCCAATATAGAGGATATGCTCAAAGCACCCGTTGCCAGTTTCGATCAGGCGCTTTCGGGGCGTATCGCCGGTGTGAATGTAAGTTCGGGCGAAGGTACGCCGGGTGGAACCATGAACATCGTGATTCGTGGTAAAAATTCGCTGACACAGGATAATTCACCTTTGTTTATCATTGACGGTTTCCCTGTGGAAGACCCTGCTGCCGGCAGCTCTGTAAACCCCAACGACATTGAATCGATTGATGTGTTGAAAGATGCATCGGCTACTGCTATTTACGGAGCCCGTGGCGCCAATGGCGTAATCATCATCACAACCAAAAAGGGAACTGTAGGCGAACCTTCTATCAGTTATGACGGTTCGTTTGGTGTGCAACGCGTGATTCGCACCATTCCGATGATGGATGCTTATGAATTTGTACGTTTGCAGGATGAAATATGGACACCAGCCCAGATGAGTGGTGATTTTGGTTATTTTAAAACTTATGAAGGCAAAACATATAGCCTCGAGGATTACCGGAATGTGGATCAATACAACTGGCAGGACATGATTCTGCAGGATGCTTTTCAACAAAATCATAGTTTGTCTTTAACAGGTGGAACGGCCGGTAACCGTTATAATGCTTCTTTTTCTTATTATGATCAGGATGGTATTGTGCTGGCATCAAATTACAACAGAATTCAGGGACGTTTGGGTACTACCATTCGTCGCAATAAACTGAATATCAACCTGACTACCAACTATTCCCGCGCAACGCAACAGGGTAGTTCTCCCTCACAATCGCAATACAGTGGTATGAACAACCTGTTTTACAGTGTGTGGGGATATCGTCCCGTAACACAACCGGGCGTGAGTATTACTTCTCTGTTGGACAATGCTACGGATGATGGGGTGGATCCAACCAACGACTATCGTTTCAATCCCATCATGTCGCTGAATAATGAACACCGTAAAAATGTGACTGCATACAATCAGTTTAATGGTTTTCTTGAATATGAATTTACGAAGGGACTTAAACTGAAAGTATCAGGTGGTTATACGATTGACAACCGGAGAAATGAAAACTTTAATAATTCAAAAACCCGATATGGGTCTCCAATCTCCAATGATAAGGTGAACGCTACTTTTGCCACTTCAGAACGTAAAACCTGGCTGAACGAAAATATCCTGACCTATCAGGTGAATCTGGATAGAAAGCATTTTATCAATGCGCTTGCAGGGATGACCATGCAGGAATCGGTTTATGAATTCAACAGCATGAAAACCATCAATATCCCGAATGAAACATTGGGTATGGCCGGTATGTGGCAGGGTACTCCGAATCAGTTATTGTCGTCGAAGTCAGAATGGAGCATGTTGTCGTACTTAGCCCGTTTCAATTACAATTATCAGTCGAAGTATTATTTTACTGCTTCCTTCCGTGCCGATGGTTCTTCCAAATTTGCTAAAAAGAACCGCTATGGCTACTTTCCTTCCACATCCGTTGCCTGGAATTTTACGGAAGAAGAATTCATGAAAGACTACAGTTATATCCTGAATTCGGGAAAATTACGATTGAGCTGGGGTGCAACCGGAAATAACCGGGTAGGCGATTATGATACTTACGCGCTGCTTGAGCTGTTACAGGCATCCAGAGGTAATTTCAGCGGTATCGGCGATGTTGTTCATGGTATCTATCCATTCAATAATACAATTAATTCGATTGGAGCTGTGCCTACTAATTTGGCAAATCCGGATTTAAAGTGGGAAACAACTACCCAATCCAATATCGGTGTTGATTTTTCATTCCTGAAAGATAAAATCAATTTCACATTCGACTGGTACGATAAAATTACTTCTGACTTGTTGCTGCTGGCAACCTTGCCTACCTCCTCAGGCTATGGCAGCGCGATGAAAAATATTGGTAAGGTAAGAAATCAGGGTGTTGAATTTACGATTAACACAACCAATATCAAAACACGTGATTTCAGTTGGTCAACAAACTTTAATATTGGTTTTAATAAAAATAAGGTGCTTGAACTGACAGAAAATCAGTTGTCTATGCTGACAAATGGTTATTTCGATCAAAACTATACTTCTCCCAATTATATTGCGAAAATCGGTCATCCTATCGGAATGATGTATGGCTACATCTATGAAGGCACCTATAAGGTCGAAGATTTTAGCTTTGATGGAACCACCTATATGCTGAAACCGGGTGTACCGTATTATTCTGCTGAAAACAACACACAACCGGGTTTCCCGCGTTATGCTGATTTGAATGACGATGGAATTATTGATACGAACGACCAAACTTTCATAGGCAGGGGAGAGCCTGTTCACATTGGCGGATTTACCAATAATTTTGAATACAAAGGTTTCGATTTGAGTATCTTCTTTCAATGGTCAGCCGGTTCAGATCTGCTGAATGCCAACAAACTCATGTTTGAGACCGGTTACAACAGAAGAAAAGACCTGAATCAGTATGCTTCTTTTATCGATAGATGGACTTTTGATAACCAGAATAGTGATATTCCAAGGGTAAGCGCTTCACCATCAAATAATCTTTTCTCAACCCGTTTGATCGAAGATGGTTCTTATTTAAGACTAAAAACGCTTTCTGTTGGATATACTTTTGATAACAAGCTGATTAATAAACTTAAGCTCAAAAAAGCCAGGATTTATGTCTCAGCTCAGAATATACTGACGCTGACAAAATACAGTGGGTACGATCCTGAGGTTTCTATCCGTAATTCAGCCCTCACTCCCGGACTTGATTTCTCTGCTTATCCAAGAGCCATGTCAGTTAACGTGGGACTCAATCTTAACTTCTAAAAAATTGAAAAGTATGAAAGCAATAAATAAAGTAATGAAACAATCTGTCAGCATAACTGTAAAAATATTGTTCCTGACTGTTTTGATTTTTCAGTTCTCATCCTGTTCTGATTTTCTGGAAAAAGAACCGCATGCAGCAACAACCGAAACGTACTTTAATAATGAGTCGGATCTGGAGTCGTTCCTGACAGGTGTTTACAGTCCTATTATGCAGGAGCATTTCTATGGTAATAATTATCCCTTATACAATGCAGGAGGTGATGATTTGACTTTTTTCCAACGTGCTAACTCCACTCCGAGTATGATTTGTGCTAATGCCAGTAGCAGTAATGCTTATATCAGTACGTTCTGGCGTATTTTATATGAAGGCATCAACCGGGCTAATATCCTGCTTGAAAACATAGACCGTAACCCTTCTATTCCGCAGGTTTTTAGAGACAGGGTGCGTGCTGAGGCTATGTTCCTGCGTTCTTTCTACTATTTCAACCTCGTACAGGGTTGGGGAGATGTGCCGCTCAGACTGGAATCTACCAAAGCAGTTGTTGGATTGAGTGCTCCGAGAACAGACAAACAACTAATTTACGATACTTTAATTACTGATATCGTGAATTCAATTCCAAATCTTTATAAATCAACCGACTTACCATATACCGGAAGGGTGACTCAATCTGCTGCAAAGGGTATATTGGCACGTATTTACCTTTTCCGTGCCGGTGAACATTTCCGTGATAAAACAAGTCCGGATCCGAACCGGCAATTTTACTTCTCGGAAGCCCGTCGCTGGGCGCTCGAAGTGAAAGAAAGCGCGATACATGGATTGGTAACTCCATACAGCAGGGTGTTTATGGATTTAAGTGAAGACAAATACAATAGTACCGGTGTGCTGGAAAGTATATGGGAAGCAGAAGAAGCAGGTAACAGAGGAACGGTTGAACAGGCTGCCGGTCGCATTGGTAATACAGTTGGTTTTGGGAGTCAGAATGATTATTCTTCCAGCACACAGTTTAAAAATCAAATGGGGATGACCAATCCGGGATACAGTTATAAATTTGCCTACGGATCTCTTAAATTATACGAGATGTTTGAATCTGAAGGCGATACTGCACGTGGTGACTGGAATATTGCCAATTATGAATACACCTTTGAGTCTACCGGTGATAAAAAAGTGACTGGCAGAAGGTATTATTACGGCAAAAAACGACCCGGGATTACTGCACCTGAAGGATTTACCTATATTGAAGAAGCGCAAACAACCAGTGATAGAAACAAAACCCGCTGTGCCGCCAAATACCGCAGGGAACATGAGGTGGTGGGACCGAAAAATAAAAACTATACACCAATTAATTTCCCGATTTTGCGCTACAGTGATGTGTTACTCATGATTGCGGAAGCTGACAATGAACTGACTGCTGTACCTTCAGATCTGGCTTATGAATGTTTAGATGCTGTAAGAACCCGTGCCGGTATAGCAACCCTTGCCGGAAGTAGTCTTACTAAAGAACAATTCCGTAACGTCATCAAAAAAGAGCGTGCTATGGAATTGTGTTTTGAGGCCGTGCGTCGCTGGGACTTAATTCGATGGGGAGATTTTTATACCGAAATGAGAAATATGCAATCCTATGTAAATCAGGACGGGTGGGGTAGCGGTTTTAAATATGCCGCCGACTATTATAACGTTTCTGAAGCATATAACTATTTCCCGATTCCGGATATTGAAATGTCGGTAAACAAGCTTATTACAAGTAACAATACGGGTTGGTAACAGCTTATGATTAAAGTCATGAAAATTATGAAAACATATAAATTCATTTTTACAATCATTGCACTTCTGGGGCTTATTGCCTGTGAGGATGTGATGGAGCAAAAGGTCGATTTTGATGTGAAAGTGGCATCAGCAGATTATTTGCAGTTTACTGATACCGCCATTATAGCACCGGCTGGAAGCAAAATAACCTTTGATTTCGAAGGAGAACCGGATTTTATTTCTTTCTCCTACGAACGTTTTCTGCCAACCAATGCCACGCTGAAATTCTCTACACAAGCTGCTTGGGGAACCCACATCGAAAATACGCTTCAGGTATTTATTTCGGATAGTTTCGATGGACTCTCATACAAACTGGTATATAATGCAGTTGATTCGGTTTATGTGCCGGAGTTTGATTTCAATAGTGATTCAACTAAAGTGTCGACACATAACTGGACGAATATTTCTACACTAAGCAATTTACCAATTGCTGCCAATCAAAAGCGGGATGCGGTTATCCCCATCAATGAGTACAGAGGAAAAAATCTGGTCATCGCTTTCAGGTATAAAACCGAATATGCCCCCGATTGGCAACCTTTGTGGAGTATCACGGATTTATTAATTGAGAATACACGAATCACGGATGATTCTAACGTAAGCGCTTATCTGGCAGCGACCATGGGCTTCACTCCATTCGATATACTCAACAGGGCAAATCCCTATAGAAATGAGAGTGTTTCGGGTAGCTGGAGCACCACCAATCCTGCTGCCATGCAAATCAGGCAAACAGCCCGCAATAACGCGCTGAATGAAGACTGGCTGATTTCCAAATCAATTGCAGTACCACTGGGACTTACTGAAAATTCTGATCCAACAGGAGTGAAAAACACAACCAAGTTGGTGGATAGTTATTCCTATATCTTTGATAATATCGGGGAATATGTGGTTAGTTTCAAAGCTTCCAATTATAATTACAAATTTCACGATTCAGTAACAAAAACGATCAGGCTAATTATAACCGAATAATTTATTTCAATTATCATGAAGTTCAAACTGTCTATATTCTTTTTATTGCTAATATCATTATCCTTATTTGCACAGCAATACAGCTTCGACTCGGGAACAGTTGCTCCATTTCAGCCTGCTGAATCGGGTAAATCTCAGTTGTCGATTGTAAATGTGCCCTACAAGGATGATAATGCTGCATTGAAGTGGAACTGGACAGCCCCGACTGCTATCGTAATTGATTATCAGGTTACACTTAAAAATTTCAGAGACGGTGTGATTTTCTGGGTGTACAATGAAGTTCCCCGGACAACTCCCCTTATTGGTGAGTTTAGGGATGCCTCGAACAATGTCAGGTATACTTTCAACTTCGGGCTGAACTTCAAAGGATGGCGTATCTGTCGCATTGGCAGCCGCTATATGTCGGGCAACAAATCGGTAAGTACAAATTTAAAATTGCATCTGCTAACTCCATCCGGTGTAAGTCAGGGTAGTTTGTTTATCGATCGATTCTCTTTTGTTGCAGATGTGAACTATCAGAATGCACCGGATGCACAACAACCAAATAATACCGAAGCGAACTACATCAATCACTGGAATTCTTTGTGGAAATGGGAAAGTGAACTGACCCATGATTTACCTTTACCGGCAGATTTGAATGGAACTCAACTTGCTTCTTTGCAAACAGTTGAACAGGGAATTGTTAAGAGGCTTCCGCAAGCAGCCAATACATCGGTTATTGCTAATGCAAAGGCTCAATTTATCAATTGCGGTATTCGTAAAGAAGGAAATTTTTGGGTAGGAACACCGCTCGTGGTTAAAGCTGATAAAACGGCATCCGATATCGCATTTGCTGAACTCGGTTCGATGATGTACGGATTGGCGCTTGATGCTGTTTATAATGGCAACCAAACTTCAGCTCAACAATACATTGACTTATGGGATTTTGCCCATGATCAGGGTTTTACTTATGGAAGTGCCATGGGTAATAATCATCACTATGGTTATGAAACCAAACAGATATTTCTTTCAGCTTATTTGATGAGAGAAAGCTTGAAGTCGTCAGCAAGAATCAACGATGTGGCAGCTACGCTCTCTTTCTGGAGCGGACTTCCCGAAAGCAGACGTGTTTTTGATCAGACCCGTGAAGGAGTGGTGGATTCCTGGAATACTTTGTTATTTTCCCGGCTGATTTCAGCCATGTTGATACAGGATTTGCCACAGCGATACCGTGCTGTTCAGTCTTTGGTGCGTTGGGTGGATACTTCTCTGGCGTTTACGCCCGGGAATTTGGGCGGACTGAAACCGGATGGTACCATTTTTCATCATGCGGGACATTATCCGGCTTATGGGATTGGTGGTTTTAGTGGATTGGGTGATTTTATATCCACCCTGCCCGGATCTGAATTCAATCTTACGATTTCAGCACGTCAAAATTTAGCTGAGGCTCTTTTTGCCATGTCACGTTATACGCATCTGACTGATTGGTCGATTGGCATGTCGGGTCGCCACCCGCATGATGGCGGTATGCCTGCCGGTGTTATTGAGTCATTTGGTCTGTTGTCCTTACTCGGAGGTGTGTATAATACAAATGAAAGCATTGATTCTAAATTAGCTGGTGAATACCTGCGTTTACTGACTGAGAATACGGCGCTTAAACAACAATTGTCTTTATTTACTACAGCAGCTATGCCTTCAGGTTTCTATGTGTACAATCATGCTGCTGCCGGAGTGCATCGCTTTGGGAATAATATGGTGACCATCAAAGGATATAACAGCGATGTGTGGGGTTCTGAAATATATACCAACGATAATCGTTACGGACGTTACCAGAGTTATGGCGCTGTGGAGATTTTCAATGAGGGTACCCCTGTCAGCAGGAGTAACAGTCGCTTTAATGAAGCCGGGTGGGATTGGAACCGCTTACCGGGGACAACAACAATTCACTTACCGCTAAATTTGTTGGAAAGTCCGGTTACGTCCACCCTGATGGCACGTTCGAAGGAAGATTTTGCCGGGGCTTCTTCCTTGCTGGGTGAGTTTGGCGTGTTCGGTATGAAACTCAGGGAGGAGAACCTCATCAACAATACAAATTATACCCGCGATTTTCAGGCACGCAAATCAGTTTTTGCTTTCGGGAAAAGATTGGTCTGCATAGGTACCGGCATCAGTAATTCCAATGTGAATTATACCACAGAAACAACCTTGTATCAGCAAACGATCAATACAACTGCTGACAGGATGTCGGTTAATGGCACTTTTTATGATGCAACCGGTTATAGCTTCGATACGCAAACCCCTGTTTATTCGACCGTAGTAAGCGACCTGAGTGGAAATTATTATCGTGTGGCTTCACAAAGCAGGGTCATTATAGAAGGAAAAGAGCAGGTTTCCAGACACAATAAAACTCGTGCCGAAACTAAAGGAAATTTCCTCACGGCACGCATTGATCATGGTAAAAACCCGGCCGATGCGGCTTATGAATACATGATCATGCTGAAACCAACACCTGCTGAACAAAGGAGGTGGAGTAATGATCCGGGGTACCGGGTTTTGCAGGCCGACAATCAGGCGCATGTGTTACACGATACCATCAGTGGAGTAAGGGCTTATGTCAGTTTTGAGGCGGCATCTTTTAGCTCAGGATTAGTCCGCGGAGTTGATGCAGAAACATTGTTGATGTATAAATATCAGGATGATAGTAATATTACATTAAGTGTTTGTGACCCCTCCCTTAGGTTGCCGGTAAAAACAAATAACAGTGACAATACTACATTGAATGGGGTTCCTGTTACACGCGAGATACTGCTGGATGGCAGCTGGCAGTTGAAACAGGCTAATTCAAAAGTCAATGTGTCACAACAAAATAATCAGACCGTACTGTCGGTGACTTGCCAATTCGGAATTCCGGTTGAATTTGAATTGAAAAAACTGGAAACATCAGTTAAAAATATATTTAACAGCGATTTGAAAATAGTTACCCGTGACAACCACATTGAAATCAATGGACTGACAGCTGCTGTATCTGTATTCGATGTCACAGGTAAATTACTGGCTTTTAAAAGTAATTTATCAGAAAAAAAAACATTCTTTCTGAATGAAGGGAAATTATATATGTTGCTGGCTTACCTGCCCGATAACAGTATGTTAACCCATAAAATTTATTTGTAAACAGGAAAAATACGATTCATGTTAAAAAGAAAAACCATATACCTGCTTGTATCACTGTTGGCTTTTTCAGCATTAACAGCACAAACATTCAATTTTGAGGAAACAACTGTTCCTTCGGGATGGACAGCCGTCAGTGGTGGAAGTTTAACCCTTTCTACTGAACACTATAAGGAAGGTGTCCGGAGTTTGTGTTGGGAAGCCACCGGTGCAGCCATGTTGACGGTTACTTTTACTGCTTACACGGCATCAACCGGTAATTCGGCTTATCTTCAGATTTATACGCCACAGATAACAAACGATACGTTGATAGTTGAATTTTTGAACAGCAGTAATGTACGTCGTACAGCTAATTATTTGTTGAACTACAAAGGATGGCGTGAATTCAACAGGGCATATACCGAATATGTAAGCAGTATTTCATTTACAGTGACGTCAGTACGTATGACACTGAAACCGGCATCAGCAGGAAACCGGAAAATATATTTTGATCAGATAAATTTCAATCAAAGTACGGCTGCTACGCGTATTATGGGCAGTCAATGGTTGATTGATAAACAGTTTCTCACGGCTAACAGCGATCAGTTAAAACTATTTGCTAATCCGATAGATATATCAGTGGTAAGTCCGAATGCAGGGGAATTGACAGCGCTGACCACACTGAGAAATGAACTGAAACGAACTCCTGCACCGGGAACTACCACCAACCTGAATCTGGCCAAAAGCTTTGCTACAGGTATGAATATCACACGTAATCCCGATGGAACCGTGCGTGGTAATATCGTGGATATGTCGGCTACTGCACTTACTACGTCGGTAGTAACAGATTATGTAACTAAGTTGGAAATATTGGCTGCTGAAGGTTTGAAAGATACTCCGACACTGACTTTGTTTCGCGATTTACTCGATCATTTGATGGATCAGGGCTTCGCAGAAGGTGTCAGTTTTTCGATTCGTTCAAATGATTATACGGCTTCCCGAAATATCCCTTCGAAATTGTTAAACCTGCTTCCTGCCTGCACGCCTGAGCAACAGGAGGAGGTGTTGAAGCTTGTTCGCTGGATTTCATATTATGGGATGATGTATGAACCTGTCAATACATACCTTCAGTCACTAAATTCAGATGTATTATACCTTTATCTGCCTCACATGATGGGCGTTGCGCTTTTTCAGCAGGATGATGCAGTGGCGGTACGCGAACTGAAAGCTTTCAAAAGATTTTTAGAAAGAAATACGGAGTATGTGCCGGGTGGTGGAGATGTGTTGAAGCCTGACGGAACCGGTTTTCACCACGCGACGCATTACAATAACTACATGTACTCTTATCAAACCTGGGCGGAATATATCATTTACCTGAAAGGTTCTCCTTTCAGAATTAATCAATCTGCCTACGAAAGATTCAAAAAAGCCGTGTTAGCCAAATATACCATGGCTACACTGGATTTGAATAATACCCGTCATTATGCCAACACGCTGGCAGGCAGAAATCCATTCGCATCGGGATTGCAGCTTTATTTTTCACGTACTCTTTTCGAAAGTCTTATAGAGACGGGTGGTGATATTTTGGGTACAGCGATTGATGAGGATTTGGCAGCTTCATATAATTTCTTCTTTAAATCAACAAAATACAGTGTTCCTCAAAAAAGTTACGAAGGTTTTCACCAGTTTAATTACAGTCCGATGGGAATTTACCGAAAGGCTAACTGGGTAGCTACTATGCGTGCCCCGACAACCAAATTCTGGAGTGCTGAAATATACAGTGGAGAAAACCGTTTCGGTCGCTATCAGGGGCATGGTGCATTAGAAATTACCTACAGTGGCACTGTGGCAAACAGCGGCTATCCCGGCAATGGCACCGGTGGTGGCTGGGATTGGAATGTAGTGCCTGGAACAACCACAGTGCATTACACTTCCTGGCAGGAAATGATGCCGAATAAAAATACAACCGACCGTTTCGACCAATATACCAAAACAAAAAACTTTTCCGGTGCTTTGTCATGGGGAGATTGTGGCATCTTTGCGACAGATTTCGATCAGGGTGATACCTGGGGAAGTCAGCGCTTTACGCCGACCAATCTGACATTTAAAAAGTCCATGTATGCTTTTGATAATATGATTATCAGCCTCGGAAGTAATATCAGTTCGTCGGGGACATACAGTACTTCAATGATAACTGCGACCAACTTGTTCCAAAACCTGATTTCATCGGCAAGCAGTGCCATGATACTAAATGGCGCTGAGATTGCTCGTCCGAATACAATTACCCTGCCATCGGGACAGGATAACTGGATGCTTACGCCACAAGGAACCGGATATTTCATTCCGCAGGGAAATGATGAAATCAAATTAATTCACGACACACAAAAGTCGCCTTACGAAACCGGAAGCGACTACGCATCGCCTGTAACATCTGCCAATGCTGCGAAAGCTTATATCAATCATGGTGTAAAACCTGCCGGCAAAAAGTACAACTTTGTTGTTATACCGGGTACTACCAGTGCAGAGATGCAGAATCTATCGGCTCAAATGGCAAACAATGGTGGATCTGTTTACCAAATTCACAAACAGGATCAATATCTGCATGCGCTGACTTACTTACCCAAAAATATAACAGCATACACCTTTTTCGGGGCAAGTTTTAACCTGACATTCGGTTTGGTAAAATCTTCTACGGGCGAACATCTTTTGATGCACCGTCCTGATGAAGTAACCGGTCGTCAGTATTTTGCTGCTTCAAATCCCAATCTGAAACCGGTAAATGATGCGGTTTACGGATGGAAATCATCCGCTTCTCAGGCCACACTGACTATTTCGGGAGAATGGCTGCCGTTGCAGGAGTCTGATGGTGTGCAGTTTCATGCTCCATCTAACGGAGAAACACAGCTTACACTGACTTTCAACGATGGCGAACCGCTTTATTTTGCACTGAAACGACCGGATGATACAGGATTGGATCTCACTACCCAAAACGATTGGATCCGGTTTGGACGGAATAATAATTATTTATGGCTGATTCCTTCAGCAGATTTGGGTGCGGATACCATTGTCACCATTTATTCCTCGGTTGGAGAAATTATGTACCAAAGGAATATCAATACAGGCAGAGAACCTTATGCCATTCCCGTCTCGGATCTTGGAAAAGGAATGTATGTCTGTAAAGTTCAGGTGCCGGGAAACAAAACAGCAACATTTAAATGGGTAAAATAAAATTGAATAACAATAATTAATTAAACATATGAAACAGGGTTTATTGACTTTAGGTCTCGGAGTAATGCTATTCAGTGCTTGTCATAAGCAGGATGCAGGATGTAATCAGGACAACATCATCGGTGATAATGTTAAATTTGCGACACAACAGATTGGTCGGCAGGTAGAAATCATTGAAGAGAGCGGTAAAATTTTAAATCCCCGCACGATTAAATGTGATAAAATTCAGTATGTACCTATTGAAGACTGGACCAGTGGTTTTTTCCCGGGCACCATGTGGTATATGTATCAACTGACAGGAGATGAGAAATGGAAGAATCTGGGTGTTAAATATACGGAAGACCTCGATTCGGTTAAATACCTGACCTGGCATCACGATGTAGGATTTATGATTAACACCAGTTTTGGAAATGCATACCGCATAACAAAAAATGATGCATACAAGGATGTGATTGTGGAGGCGGCAAAATCGCTTTCAACCCGTTTCCGCCCGATACCCGGAGTTATTCAGTCCTGGGATGAAGACCGCGGATGGCAGGGTACCCGTGGTTGGATGTGTCCGGTGATTATCGATAATATGATGAACCTGGAACTTTTATTTGAAGCTACCCGCATTTCCGGAGATTCTTCTTTCTTTCGAATGGCAGTAAGTCACGCTGATGTAACACTTGAAAATCATTTCAGAAGTGATTATAGTTGTTACCATGTGATTGATTATGACAAAATTAAAGGTGGAGTCCGTCATAAACACACTGCGCAGGGATATGCCCACGAATCAGCATGGGCGAGGGGACAGGCATGGGCAATTTATGGATTTGCCGTTTGTTATCGTGAAACAAAAGATCCACGTTATCTGGCGCTTACGGATAATATTTATAAATACTTGTTCACACACAAAAACATGCCTGAAGATTTGATTCCGTATTGGGATTTCGATGCCCCCAATATTCCTAATGAACCTCGTGATGCTTCAGCAGCTGCCGTTATCGCTTCTGCCTTGTACGAATTAAGTGCTTATGATCGTCCTGAATATAAAAAGACTGCTGATAAAATCATAGCATCCTTATCATCACCTGCTTATCGTGCTATAATTGGTACAAATGGAAATTTCCTGCTGATGCACTCAGTGGGCAGCATTCCACACGGACACGAAATCGATGTGCCACTCAATTATGCCGATTATTATTTCTTAGAAGCGCTGCTCCGTAAACAAACAATCGAAAAATAGTGGTTAGTTGATAGTGGTTAGTGGTTAATTATTACTATCCACTAACCACTGACCACTAACCACTAACCACTAACCACTAAATAATGAACCGTATTACCCTCATCATCATGCTGGTCCTGGGCTTTGTGTCTGTTAACGGACTGTTTTCTCAGGTGAATGAATTTACTCATCCATTCATCCTTTCATTCGAGAAAGGCATTCAACCCGTTTTGGCAGAGCCCGGTTCTTTTGTATCTGTTTCCGGTAAGCATTTCAAACATGGAAAGCAAAGTTTGCACTGGCAATGGAACAATTCAGGTGATTCGTGGCGGATAAAACAAACGGTTCCCTATGCACCGGTTAATCCGCACAACGATAATTCGGTGGCTACTTTTGTTTTTTGGGTTTATGCCCCACAAACCTATACAGATGGAAAACTGATTTTTAGTTTTTATAAAGAAGATGAACTATGTTCCTGGTTTGAATACAAACTTGGGTTTCAGGGATGGAGTGGTGCCTGGGTGGCCTTCGACCGGGATATGCAGGGAAATCCGCAGGAAGGTATGGATGAACTGCGTGTTAGGGTAGAAGGAGCCAAAAATGGAACATTGTATTTCGATCACATCATTTTGTCTTCTTTTCAGGATGTCCGTCATCATACGGCTGATTTCCAGGCGCCTTTCATCAATGCCGGGACTACCAATCACTGGCTGACATTACTGGAATCCTGGCAGAAAAAATGTGACCTTCCATTGCCGGATGAAATTACTGCACAACAAATCTCAGATATCCGTATAATAGAAAACAGGTTGGTTACCATTCTGATGAACAGAACTAAACCGGTTTCATTGGCGCAACTGACAAAAAAATATAAGCTGTATCAGGTTCGTTATCATCAGGATAGTAGTATAAGCGGATTACCCGTTTTTTTTGAGCGCTATGGAGAAACCTATGAGCGTATGGGAGCAATCCGCTATAATTTGCTTTATGACAATGAAATGGGGTTAAGTAAGCTGAATAAGCTGATGTTCGACATGGCTGTCACATATCGAAATACTTCCGGTAAAGAAGACAAAGAAACCATTGCCGGCATGTATATCAACCTGATGCGCCACATGCTTGATCAGGGATTCAGAGCCGGCAGCGCCATGGGTACCTTGCATCACCTGGGTTACAGCATGCGTTTGTATTATGCATCGGCTTTGCTGATGCGTGATGTATTGATTCATAGTCAATTGGATGAATCGGTACAACAAGCTATGGAATGGTTTGCCGGTACAGGTGAAATCAAAACAAAACCAACGATATCGGGGATGGATGTAGATGCGTTTAATACATCGCTGACTGGTCGTTTGGCAAGTATCCTGATGAAAGCAGATTCACCTGAAAAAATACGATACCTGAGAGCATTTACCCGGTGGGTGAATAACGGACTTCAGTATGCTGACGGTACACTGGGAACATTCAAGGTTGATGGCACCATGTTTCATCACCGGCATAACTATCCAGCGTATGCAGTAGGCGGACTTGAAGGTGCTGTGAATGCAACCTGGATACTGCATAATACTACTTTTGCCATTGAAAAATCCGGTCATGAGAACCTGAAAAATGCGCTTCTGGCCATGCGTTATTATTGTAATTTGATGACCTGGCCATTATCACTTTCGGGTCGTCATCCCGATGGTGAAGGTCAGCTTATTCCGGGACATTACGCCCGTTTAGCATTGTTGGGAACACCCGACGGAAAAGCCGTTGTTGATAAGGAAATGGCTGCTGCCTATCTCAGACTTATTCAAGATTCGGTGACCCCGGATGCACGGGAATTTCGCAAAATGGGTGTTTCTCCTGAAAAATCACCGGAAGGAAACCGTACTTTTCCTTATTCTAACTTGTCGGTACACCGGCGCAACCACTGGATGGTTACCGCCATGGGGCACAGCCGTTATATATGGGCTACAGAATCATATGTCGGAGCCAACCTCTATGGAAGGTATCTGAATCATGGTCACCTGCAAATCATGGCAACGGGTAATCCAGTCTCTAATTTCGGTTCAGGTTTCAAGCAGGAAGGATGGGACTGGAATCATTTTCCGGGTACCACTGCTACTGAACTTCCCATGAAAGAACTACGGGCAGATATTAAAAATTTAGATGCCGATTCGGGATATGAAGAGTTGCTTTTATCCGACGAAGCTTTTGCTGGTCCCATCAGCATAGGCAACAGAAATGGCACTTATGCCATGAAATTACATGAACATGACAAATACAACGGTTCTCTTCGTGCCCGCAAATCGTTTTTCTTTTTCGATAACCGGGTCATTGCATTGGGAAGTAATATTCGTTCCGCTTTACCTGAGCAGGAAGTGCACACAACCTTGTTTCAGGTATATCAGCCGGCCGAAATAAAACCGATGTTGCTTCATGGAAAGAAAATCAATACGTTCCCGGTTCAAAAATCCATCAACAAAAAACTAACTGAAATATCCGATGGACTAAATAACCATTTCTTTGTAAGAAATGCTGAAGTAAAGCTTAGTAGAAGTGTGCAGCATTCATTTCACGAAGAAACCGATGCCCCCACGCAGAATCCCTTTTCATTGGCCTGTATCAATCACGGCAAAATGGCTGCTACTGACCGCTATGAATACATGGTACTCATTCAGCCGGATGTTAAATCACTAAAATCAATGCGTAAAGCAGTCACCTCACAAAACAAGTTTCCTTATCAGGTATTGCAACAGGATTCTATGGCACACATTGTACACGATCGTGCTACCAATACTACCGCTTATGTTTTCTTCGAAGCCGGATGTTATCAGGATGATAGCCGCTCGGTTGAAGTTAATATCCCCGCTTTGGTCATGACCGAAACACTTGCCGGCAATCAACTGCGTCTCAGTATAGCCGACCCCGACCTGCGTTTTTACGAAGGTCCGGCCGACGAACAATACGACGAAAATGGCAAACGCATCGAGCGAAGCGTTTATTCACGCGACTGGATTAACAACCCCTCTCAACCTTCGGTAATAAAATTAACCCTCCGGGGCAACTGGCAATTGGCTGAACAATCGGAATACATCCGGATTGTATCAACTTCAGCAGGAAAAACAACTTTTGAAGTGAGTTGTCAACATGGATTGTCGAGGGAGGTGATGTTGAAAAACAAATGAGGTTTAGGTGGTTGATTGACATTGGAATATCGGGTGGTAAAGATGAAATTTCAGCATGTAAGTATGATTAGATATAAAATAAAATACCATGAAACAGCTTGCATTATTATCCTTTTTATTTTTTTCTTTGAGTTTTTTCCCCCAGGAAACTGAAGATTATATGGATTTGTTGTCGGATACGATATGGTTAAATGCTTCAAGGAAGAAAATTCAAAACAAAGATTCAGCAGTTTATTTTGCGATTCTCAGTAAAGAAAATCCCGAATCACAAAAAGTAATCAGCAAAACCTATTTCGTTTCAGGGCAAATACAGGAAGTGGTAAATTATTCTAGCTTAAAACCGAAAACCATCGACGGCAAATATCAAATTTATGCTGAAAATGGTCAGTTGCTGTATGATGCGGATTATAAAAACGGTAAAAGACATGGGCAACTTCTAACGTTTTGGAAAAACGGGACTCCGAAGCGAATAGATAACTACCGGAATGGAGAATTTATTGATGGAACTTGCTTTGATATAGATGGTAGAGAGATTGAATACTTTCCCTATTGGATAAAACCCAAATACAAATATGGAGAAGAAGCCCTATTAAAATATCTTCTGAAGAATACCTTTTATCCTCCGGAACTTAGTCATATTGTTGGCGGCAAAGTTGTCGTATCTTTCGTGGTAGATGTCGATGGAAATATTGTAGATGTCAAACTGCTAAAAACATCCTTAATTGATGCATTCGATGAGGAGGCTTTACGTGTTGTCAGAAATATTCCTAAAGGTAGTTTTATTCCGGGGAAACGTGATGGAGAGCACGTAAGGTTTAGAATGAGAATGCCAATTAATTTCAAACCTTCATTTCTGAAACAAAACAACAAATAACCTTGAATCAAATAATCTAAATTATAGCAGGATATGGAATTTAAATCACCGCTCACCATTTTTGTCACCTTTTTACTGACACTACTAAATACTCTTCTGGCGCAACGCAATCCGGTAGAAATTAAGATTGCTTTTGAACAGGATAGGAGTCTGTCATTCAACTCAGTCAATCATGATTTCGTAACCATTAATGTTCCCGAAATAAATGGTTACATGGCACGTGGCAGTATTCCTTATTATGGTATGATTGGAGTCGGGATCTCTCCCCAAAAACAGGATTGTTTCTCTATATATTAGAGCCTTTAGGAGCAAATATGAAGTAAAGGAGAACTTATTCAATCGTGTTTGATTGTTTTTAGCACAAAATTGACATTTTATTAAACAGAAATAAAATCTCAAGTTTGAAATTAAAGGATTTAAAAACAAAGATGAAATGTTATGTTGTATTGTAAACATAACTTTGCGATACAAATTACATTTAAATTACATACGAATGAAAAAATTAAAACATTTTTTTGTTTTTGGACTATTAATGCTGCAGGTTACGAGCCTGATTGCACAAAAACAAGCGGAAGTTATCGGGAAAATTGTTGATTCGGAAGGCCTGGAAGCTACCGGTGCAACGATTGTAGTGAAAGGAACCCAAACAGGAACTGTCGCGGATTATCAGGGAAATTACAAAATCACTGTTCCGGACAATCAGAATTCTGTTTTGGTTTTTTCTTTTATAGGATTAGAGACAAAAGAAATTAAGGTAAATGGCCAAAAGGTTATTAATGTTGTCCTCGAATCCAGTTCTGTTATGTTGAATGAGGTTGTTTCTGTCGGATACGGAACAATGCGCAGGAGAGATATAACAGGTTCGGTAGCATCCGTTGATACCAAGGAGTTGGAAAAGGTTCCGGTGTCGAGTATTGCTCAAGCTTTAAGCGGACGTATCTCCGGGGTGAATGTAACAGCAAATGAAGGCTCCCTTGATGCACAAGTTAACATTCGTGTAAGAGGTGGTATGTCGATCACGCAGGGGAACAGTCCGTTATATATCATCGATGGTTTCCCCAGTGAAGAATCGGCTTTTAACGCGCTGAATGCAAGTGATATTGAATCTATTGATGTGCTGAAAGACGCTTCTTCCACTGCTATTTATGGATCACGGGGCGCTAATGGTGTGGTTGTGGTAACAACAAAAGGAGGAAAAGAGGGGAGAGCTAATATCAGTTATGAGGGGTATTACGGCACGAAGAGGCTTGCTAAACAATTAGGTGTATTAAGCGGAGAGGAATTTGTGTTTTTAGATTACGAAAGACGCAATAATGAAACTACCGCGCTGAATAAGTTTAAAAACCAATTCGGAGAATTTGCCGATATACATACTAATTATGCCGATAGGGGAGTGAATTGGCAAGATGAGACTTTTCAGCAAGCTAATTCCTGGAGTCACAAAGTAAACCTCACAGGAGGAATAAAAGGTATGAGTTACTCGGCTTCTTACTCTCATCAGCAGGAAGAAGGGGTGATGATGGAAAGCGCTATGCGGAAAGATAACCTGCGTTTCAGGCTCGATCACAGAATGACTAACCGTATACGTGTCACTGCAAACGCGAATTATACTGATCAAAAGACATCCGGCATGGGAACTTCCGAGGAGTCGACTAACTTTGGAAAGATGAGCCATATTATCATGTATATGCCTACTTTGGGTCTTTTGGCTACAGATGATGAACTGAGAACTGATCCACGCATCAACAATCTGATTACCGATGATGACGGAAATACCATGCAGAATCCGGCTATTTCAGCAAAGTATGAAACTAATGATAAAGAAATGCGTATTTTTAGCGGTGGCGGCAGTCTTGAAGTCGAATTGCTGAAGAACCTGAAATTCAAGTCGACCAACGGGCTTACCTACCGTACCCAGCGCAACAGTGTTTTTAACGGGTCGGAATCCATTAACGCTAAACGTACCAGTATCAATGCAAACATACAAAACAATGAATTGGGACGTTTTTCCACCTCAAATGTGCTTACATACGACTGGAAAAAACGTTACCATAAAATGAATTTGATGGTGGGACAAGAATATATTAAAACATGGCTTCGTACATTGAGGGTTTCTGCATCCAATTTTCCGAACGACGATATTGGTTTGAATGATATTGGTTTAGGATTGCCGGGTACACTTGGTTCTTCTTTCAATGATGATGACGTATTAATGTCGTTTTTCTCACGTGCTTATTATAACATATCCGAGAAGTACATGCTTACCGCATCGATACGTTTAGATGGTTCTTCCAAGTTTGCTCCTAAAAACAAATGGGGACTTTTCCCGTCCGCTTCTTTCGCATGGCGTGCTTCGGAAGAAGAATTTATTAAACAAATGGGTGTGTTTTCCGATTTAAAAGTGCGTTTAGGTTATGGCGCTGCCGGAAATAACAATATACCTTCTTATCAATCAATGGCATTATGGAGCTCGGTCAATACGCCTTTAAAGGAAAGTGTAGCTCCGGGTTACGTGTTGGCCCAATTACCTAATAAAGAACTGACCTGGGAGGCAAATACCACTTTGAACATGGGGTTGGATTTCGGTTTTTTCAATCAACGACTTATCATTACACCCGAATTTTATATCAACCGTTCCAATGACTTGTTGATTAAATCTAAAATGCCTCTTTCTTCAGGTTATGAATATATGTACCGGAATGTAGGATCAACTCAAAATACAGGTTTCGACCTGACTATTAATAGTGTAAATGTAAAGAATAAGAATTTTTCATGGACTTCTACCTTGACGCTTTCTCACAATAAAAATAAAATTCTTTCGCTGTCGGGAGAACAGTCTTATTTGGAAACATCTAACTGGGGATATAAACAGGCTGATTATTTAGTCGCGGTAGGTCGGTCTATCGGATTGATTTACGGGTTTAAAACAACAGGACTTTATCAGACGGATGATTTTGTTACCGAAGACGATGGAACTGGAAACATGGTTTTCAAAATGAATGGAGGAAAATATGTATTGAAAGATGGAGTTGTAAACCGTGCGAATGGAGACGTTAAACCCGGTTACTGGAAATTTGTCGATACCGACGATGCTAATAAGGGCATTATTGACGACAACGACCGTCAGGTAATTGGTAATGCTACTCCGCTGTTCTATGGAGGATTAAATAATTCATTTACTTATAAAGATTTCGATTTGAGTTTCTTTATGAATTTCAGTTATGGCAACGATGTGTTGAATGCAACGAAATTATATACATCGCTTTATGGTTGGGGCAATAAAAATACCTTGGCACTCAACAATGCCGACCACCGTTGGGTAACTGTTGATAACGACGGGTTACCTTTGATTACGCCGGATGCCATGAATAGTGTTAATACAGGTAAAACGGTAGCTCGGTGGGATGATATGGAAAATGGAGATCAGGTGATTCATTCGTGGGGAGTGGAAGACGGATCGTTTTTACGCCTTGCTAATGTCACTTTCGGATATACCTTGCCTAAAAATATCTCAAAAAAGATATTGATCGAGAATTTACGCTTCTACGCGAGCGCTAATAATTTATATACATTTACCAAATATACCGGATTTGATCCTGAAGTAAGCACCAGAAACAGTACGGGTACCACTCCGGGTGTCGATTGGGGAGCGCATCCTCGCAGCAGGTCGTTCGTATTCGGGTTAAACGTAACATTTTAATTAATGCGATAACTAAGAAATAATATTTAATCGTATGAAAACAACAATTATAAATAAAAAAACAACATTCCCGGTTTTTATGACCGTGTTCATGTTTATGGTTACAGCATGTTCGGATTTATTAATGGAGAAACCGGAATCTTATTATTTTACGGAAAAAATCTTTGAAAGTCTTGATAGAGCGCAGTTGGGATTGAACGGTGTATATGCTTCCTTGGCGGGAATCGAACATTACGGACAATGGGAAATGGCCATGGCTACTTCTGATGATATGTATTGTATCAGTGGTACAAATAGTGATGGAACTCGCCGGGATATATCTCATTACCAACTTTCTACATCGAATGTGTGGATCTCAGACTTGTGGAAAAATAAGTACAGGGGAATTGAATCAGCCAATAGTATGCTGAATGGCTTACGCGGTATGAAAGAATATATTGATGGGGAAGAAGATGCGTTGCGTATAGAAGGTGAAGTGTTGTTTTTACGCGCCTTGCTTTCTTTTGATCTGATTCGTTATTGGGGCGATGTGCCTTATAAAACGGAACAAACAACTTTTGAGACTTCTTATTTGCCTCGTACCGATAAGGAAGTTATCTATGGTCAAATTATTGAAGATCTAAATAAATCTAAAACCCTTTTGAAATGGGCTACAGCTACTACCAATAACGAGCGTGCCACGCAGGGTGCTGCACGCGCTTTGCTTATGCGGGTGTATCTGCACAGAGCCGGTTATTCGTTGGATTCAGAAACAGCTCAGTATGTTATCAAGGATGAAGTGGAACGTCAAGAGTATTTCCAATTGGTTCTGGATGAATATCAGGCCTTTCTGGATAATGGATTTCATGGATTTTGTGCGGATGGATATGAACAACTCTGGAAAAACTATTGTGAAAATAAAATAGATCCGAAAGAAAGCATTTTCGAAATCGCATTTTTTACTCCTGATGGATCGAAAGAGAGCGCCGGAACTTGGGCAACTTACATTGGTCCTATTGTTGACTCTAAACATCCGTCGGGCAGAGCTAATGGTTTTTTCAGGGTATTGCCCGAATGGTTTGGTTATTATGCCGCCGGAGATGTACGCCGCGATTTGAATATGTGTAATTTTAAAGTTGGTCCGAACGGTGAACAAATACTCCAGAATAATAAAACTTATTTCCCAGGAAAATGGAGGCGCTATTGGGTAAAAGATAAACCTAAAGACCCAAATAATACGGATGTAAATTATGTGTTCTTACGTTATTCCGATGTGTTACTGATGGCTGCTGAAGCTTATAATGAACGGGGAAATGCTACAGAAGCCGTGAAACTTATTAATCAGGTACGTAGCAGGGCAAACGCTCCGGTCTGGGATGAAACTGTTGCCGGCGGTAAATATACGGACTTATTCAAAGCGCCTCAGGTAGCTGATCTTGCGTACATCGACGATTCTGATATGAAAGGAAAAATACGTACAGCTTTGTATTGGGAACGAGGGTTTGAGTTGTGTTACGAAGGAACACGTAAGTATGACCTGATTCGTTGGGGAATATTAGCGGAAGCGATTCAATTACATAAAAATACCAGATATGGTGCTGGTTATGCCGCTCCCCAAAACTTTCAGAAATTTAAACATGAACTGTTTCCTGTTCCTTTAAATGAAATGCAGGTGAATGTTCAATTGGAAAATAAAAATAATCCGAACTATTAATTAAAAGAATGATTAAATTACTGCATCGAGAGTTCTATGCATAAAAAACAAATCGTATGAGAAAAATTGTATTTTCAGTTTTGGCTGTATTGCTTTCCATTCCTGTTTTTGCACAAGGTTTTTCCGCTTTTATTGTAGAAGGTTCATTACACCCTGCTGTCATTAAAAATGCCAAAGGAGATGAACCGTCTTCTATCGAGATAATTGTTTCACCGAAATCGGATGTGTCGAACATTAATTTTAAATACCGTTTGTTAAGTGGATGTAGCGTATCACCTGCAATTACTGCTGATTTTACTCAACCTCAAAAGGTACTGGTTACTAAAAACGATGGTACTTCAAAGGAATGGATCCTGTATGTTAAACAACTGACCCCGGCATCTTTACCGCTGGAACTTTCTTTTTCAACAGATAATCCTTCTGAATGGAACCACAAAGTAAAGGGTTGGGCTGCATTGGGTGTAGATCAATCGAAACCGACAGTAATTCGCTTCGGAAACAAAGCTGTCTCTTTTTGGGTAGCTTTCAACGAACCTGCAAAACAGTTGAAATATGAACTGAAGATGGTTTCCAAAGAAAAAGTAAATTTTGATGGAGAATTTATTGTGGAAACTTCAGCAGATGGTCAAAAGTGGAAGATACTGAAAGAGTTTGATGAAACGAATCAAATCAGTGTTGACGGAAATTATCAGCATGATTTATCGAAAGATGTACGGTTTATTCGCTGGACTTATATCACGAGAAATAAACTGAATCTCAATCTGAACAATATTGAAGTGACAGCAGAATGAATGCGATAGGGATTGACTTGGGAGGTACATTTATTAAATTCGGCATAATCAGTCCGGGGGGAGAAGTTTTGTATGAGGATATCATGGAAAGCAACGCCCGTTCGTCTGCCGAAAACGTAATTGATAATCTCATTTCAGCAATTAAAAGCTGTCAGCATGTTGCACAAAAAGAAGCGTTAGCAATTGCCGGTGTAGGAATCGGATCTCCGGGAATTATTGATAAAACATACCGTATTGTGCTCGGAGGAGCTGATAACATCGAAGGTTGGTTCAATCTTAACCTTGCTGATCGGATTGAGCCGGAAGTCAATCTTCCGGTTCTTTTAAACAACGATGCGAATCTGATGGGCCTTGGAGAGCAGGCTTTCGGAGCTGCACGCGACTGTTCCGATGTTGTTTTTATTACAGTAGGAACGGGTATAGGAGGAGCGGTAATCATCGACGGAAAGCTTTTTGGTGGTTACGACAACAGAGGTACGGAACTGGGGCATATTCCATTGTTTGCAAGTGGTATTCCTTGTTCCTGTGGTGGTGTAGGTTGTCTTGAGGCTTATGCTTCAACTACCGCGTTGGTCAGCATGTTCAGGGAAAAATGCCGTTATGCCGGAATCAGCTTTCAGGAGGAAATAAATGGCAAGTTAATTATCAGACTTTATCAGGAAAAACATTCGATTGCCGTTGAAGTTTTCAATGATCATGTTGATTATCTGGGACATGGAATTGCCGGTTTGGTCAATATCTTTAGTCCGCAACGCGTGGTCATTGGCGGGGGAATTTCCGAAGCCGGAGATTTCTATATTGCTTCGGTTGATCAGGCTTTCCGCAAATATGTTATGCCGGATTGTGCTGTAAATACAACGATTTGTGCTGCTGTCCTTGGAAATCGCGCCGGAATGATGGGCGCTGCCCGATGGGTTTTTATGAAAACAGTGTTAAGTTAAATTAAAAAATAATATTATGAAACGAATCGTACCTGCTTTTGGGGTATTACTTTCGATATTGCTTGTTAACATCAGTAATCTTCCTGCTCAGGCTAAGCCGGATGTGAAATGGCAAACAATTGAGGGCGTTTATATGCCCGTCCCTCCAAAAGTACATCCCCGCCTTTATCTCAGGGCTGAACATATAGCCGGACTGTCTGAACGCGTCAAAGATCCGGTTTTGAAAAAAGTTTGGAATGATCTACAGAAACTCAGGCAAGATAAGACACAGGAAGAAATTCCGGAAGAAAAAACATGGCGGTATTATTTTGACACAAAAGGGCTACTCACAAGAGTAGAACTCAGTGCGCTTGAGTATTTGATGACCCATGATCCTGCTCATGCGCGTGCTGCCATTGATATGATTGCAGATACCCTTGAAACGGCGGTATATCCGCACATAAGTGATATTTCAAGAGCAATCGGACGCCTTATGGTGTCAGGATCGATCGTGTATGACTGGTGCTATGATCAATTAACCCCTGCAGAAAAAACCCGCTTTGTAAATGCTTTTGTACGGTTAGCCAAAATGCTTGAGTGTGGTTATCCGCCTGTTAAAGATAATTCGATTGTGGGGCATGCATCCGAATGGATGATTATGCGTGATTTGATTTCCACCGGAATAGCGATATATGATGAGTATCCGGAGATGTATCACCTCGCTGCCGGTCGTTTTTTCAGGGAACATTTACCAGCCCGTAACTGGTTTTATCCCGGACAGGCATATCACCAGGGGATGTCGTATCTGAATGTCCGTTTTTCGAATGACTTGTTCGCGCTCTGGATATTCGACAGAATGGGAGCCGGTAATGTCTACCATCCTGCTCAACAATATATTCTGTATGATATGATTTATAAACGCAGGCCGGACGGACAAATCATGCCGGGAGGAGATGTAAATTACACGCGGAAGCGGCAGGCAACCTATTCGTTACCGTCATTACTCGCCGGTAGTTATTATAAAGACGAATATATCAATTACGAATACATGAGGGATCCGCGGGTGGATAATCAAAATAAAATTTTTGAATTCTTGTGGCGCGACACAAAACTGGGTGTGAGAAAAGCGGATGACTTGCCGCTTACCCGTTACTCCGGATTTCCTTTTGGCTGGATGATCGCCCGTACAGGCTGGGGTGCGGAAAGTGTCATTGCTGAAATGAAAATTAACGAGTATAATTTTCTGAACCATCAGCATCACGATGCCGGCGCTTTCCAGCTTTATTACAAAGGACCGTTGGCTATTGATGCCGGAACTTATCAGGGATCGTCGGGCGGCTATAACAGTCCGCACAACAAAAACTTTTTCAAACGAACTATCGCACACAATAGTTTATTAATTCTCGATCCTGATGAAAAATTTCCTGCGTCGGGTTATGGCGGAGCCGATAAATCGGATTTCGTTACCAATGATGGCGGTCAGCGTTTACCCAATAACTGGAGACCGGCAGCTACACTGGAGGAGTTGTTGTCGGGCGATTTTAAAACAGGGGAAGTGTTGGCAAAATCATTTGGACCCGATAGTGTGAAACCTGAATATTCTTATTTAAAAGGGGATATCACGCAGGCCTATTCATCAAAAGTAAAAGAAGTAAAACGTTCGTTCGTGTTTCTGAATCTGAAACGGACAGATACTCCGGCAACACTGATTGTTTTCGATAAAATTGTTTCAGCCAACGCTGGATTTAAGAAAACATGGCTTCTACACAGTATTGAACAACCCGAAATAGAAGGTAACCGGATTACGATCGGCAGAACAAAAGACGGAGATAGTGGCGTGTTGGTAAATACGATGTTATTACCGGAAAAAGATAATGCGGAAATTACCCCTGTTGGCGGTGAAGGAAAAGAATTTTGGGTGTCGGGAGTTAACTATCCTAATGAACCGAGAGGCGGGCAGGATGAAGCCAACGAACGGGGAGCATGGCGTGTTGAAATATCGCCGCTTCGGACATCTGCAGAAGATTACTATCTCAATGTAATGCAGGTTACTGATGCAGAGCAAAAGATTATTTGTGATGTAAAACGCATCGAAGGAGAAAAAATTATTGGTGTGCAGCTTGCGGATCGTGTTGTTACATTCAGCAAGAATATGAACCTTATAGGTAGCGGTTACAACCTGAAAGTAACCGGAAAAAACACCTTTAAATTTGTGATTACTGACATGGAGCAGGGAAACTGGCAGGTGTTGAAAAACGGAAAAGTATTCATAAAATCGTTGACGGTTGAAGAAGGAGAGCATGTGCTGCATTTCAGTGGTAAAAAAGGAACGTACCGATTTGTCAGACTAAAATAAGTTCAAGAATCGAAATGTAAGGAGCAATTGTTGATTTTATCATGAAAGAGTGGGAACTATCATTCTTCTTGATGTTTCTTTTCGTTTTATCATCGAGTGAAATTTACTCGGAAGAAAATAAATCCGGTATCAATGAAACAAAATTTATTACTTACAGGATCGGTTGCCTTGATATGTACAAATTTGTTTTCAGCAAATAGAACGAGGCCAATTGATCAACGTCCCAATATCTTATGGTTGACATTCGAAGATACTAGTGCTTCGGAATTGGGATGTTACGGTAACAAAGATGTGCAAACTCCGGTTATCGACTCCCTTGCAGCCAAAGGAATTCAATATATGAATGTGTGGTCGTCGGCACCGCAAAGTTCGCCGGCTCGTTCGTCTTTGATAACGGGTTGCTATGCTACTACATTCGGTATGGATGTGCATCCGGTTCCACAAATTACTCCCGAGCATATTTTCTTTCCCAGCTTACTTCGGGATGCAGGTTATTATTGCATCAATAATGATAAAACTCATTACAACAGTATAACCGATAACCGTATTTGCTGGGATGAATCATCCCCAAAAGCAAGCTATAGCAGTTCCGTCGGGAAAGAAAACCGGCCTTTTTTTGCCGTATTCAACACCGTTACTTCTCACATGGGCAGGATACGTACTTTTCATGTGGACAACAGGAGGGATTACAGTAAAGAAGGTATCTTGAAGGAAGAACTTAATTTGCCGCCTCATGTACCGGATTTGCCAGAAGTCCGTTCCGACTATGCCGGACATCTGGAAGCTGTTCAAGATGTTGATAAATGGGTGGGATTGTTTCTGCATGATTTAAAAGAGAAGGGGTTGGATGATAATACGATTGTTTTTGTCTTCAGCGACCATGGCGGATGTTTGCCACGAGGAAAAGGGTATCTTTACGAAACAGGTCTTAAAATCCCTCTGATTGTTTATTTACCCCCAAAATGGCAGCATTTGACGACTACAAAACCCGGAACCAAAGACTATACACCGATTGATTTTACGGATTTTGCTCCTACTTTATTGAGTATTACCGGGGTAAAGATTCCGAAGTTTTATCAGGGAGTTTCTTTTCTGGGCGAAAAGGCTTCGGTAAAAAAGAAATCACATAATATCGGTTTTGCCGCTAATCAATTACATCACTATATGCCGATGAGGGCAGCGAGCGATGGCCGATTTAAATATATCCGCAGTTATATCCCATATAAACAATTTGCTCTTCGAAACTATTATCAGTGGGGAATGCCCTCCAATATGGCTTGGGATAGTCTGTGGCTGAACGAATTGATTGATGATAAAGAAGCATTACGACAGCCTTACGTGCATCATCGACACGAAATGTTGTTTGATTTGACAAACGACCCATCCGAATTACATGATTTATCGACCGATCCTTTGTATCAAAAAGAATTGAAAAAGCTAAGAAAAATTGTGTCCGATCATGTTAGGTCAACAAAAGATTTGGGCTTTTTTATTCCTTCTTTCCGCGAGAGGAAAAACCTTTTTGAGATGGTACGTGGCTCGAAATATCCTTTGGCTAAACTTCAGGTTTTTGCGGAATTGGCCGGAAATCCTGAAATAAAAGACCTGAAAAATATTCTACGTCATTTGAAAAGCGACGACCCTAATTTTCGTTTCTGGGCTGCGGTTGCCATGTCTCAATTAGGGCTGACAAAACAGTATGATAAATGCCCCGATGAGTTGTTGCAATTATTGGATAATGAAAATCCTCATGTGGCAGCGGAAGCGGCTTATGCCTGTGCTTGTCTTGGTAATCCGGAGTTGGGAATAAAAACCTTAATAGCTTCAAAGAATGAAGCTGATATTAAGATTTATTATTCATTATTGGAATGTCTTTCGCTTGATAAAAATATGCACTCATTCATTTCGAATTACCGGGATTTGTTGGAAAACCAAGCCTGTAATTTACCGTATCAAGAAAATGAAGATGCTGGCTTAATGGCCAGAGGCATACTTGTCAATATCGGTGCATGGAAAATTCAAGATATCTACCGAGAAAAATATAATCAAGGTCTAAAACTCAATAGAGGAAGAAGGCCAATGTTGCCACTTCCCTAACAAATAAATTATTTGCATTATGAATAGAATTTATATTATTTGTGTTTCATTGTTGCTAACTCGTTTAGTTACATTCTCTCAGGAACCGGATCCTTATGTTGCAGACCCGAATCCTGCACGTGAAATTCCTGGTATGGCACTTATCTGGAGTGATGAATTCAACACGGATGGTAAACCTGATCCGAAAAACTGGAAGTATGAAAGGGGCTTTGTCCGAAATGAAGAACTACAATGGTATCAGCCGGATAATGTTAATTGCAGGGATGGACTGTTGGTAATTGAAGGAAAACAGGAACAAGTGGTTAATCCGAACTATTTGGAAGGCAGCACTGATTGGAAAAGAAACAGGCAATATGCGAATTACACTTCTTCGAGTATCATTTCACAGGGCTTACAACAGTTTCAGTATGGAAGATTTGAAATCAGAGCGCGTATTGATACGACAATGGGCTCCTGGCCGGCTATCTGGACAAAAGGAATCAACGGAAAGTGGCCTTATTGCGGCGAAATCGATATTATGGAGTTTTACAGAGACAAAGTGAGTGGTATACGAACAAAGCCAATCCTGCTTGCCAATGTGGCCTGGGGACATGCTACTTATTCGTGGGGAGCATGGAATACGCAGAAAGTGGCATTGACGTATTTTACAGCTAAGGATCCGGATTGGTGTGAAAAATTTCATGTGTGGCGAATGGACTGGACAGCAGATTCTATCAAGCTCTATCTGGATGATGAATTGTTAAATACGACACCCGTTGATAAAACAAAGAACCCCGACGGATACGTTCCTCAGGAACCACACAGACAGAAACATTTTATTTTATTGAATCTGGCAATCGGAGCAAACGGAGGGAATCCTGTTGCCTCAGACTATCCGATTAAGTACGAAGTTGACTATGTACGGGTGTATCAGCCGATTCCTAATGCAGTGCAGGAAGAAAAAGAAAATAAATCCCGTATTTTTCCCAATCCTTTTGCCGATTTTTTAGTTGTAGACACCGAAGATGAAATTCAAAATATCAGTATTTATACTGTAACAGGGCAGTTGTTATTCCAACAAAATAGTTTGCCGGAGAGAAAACTGAATTTATCGGAACTTGAAAGTGGATATTACATCATCAGACTGAAATTTTATGATGGATATGAATTAGTCAGGCAAATTATAAAAAAGTAATAAAAAAAGAAGAGTTTGTTGATTAATAATGGTTAATTATCAGTGTTATATGTTGTTGTTCGTGTACTAGATAATAAAAATATAGAGATTTATACTGATTTTTTTTAAACCGGGAACTCAAATAAATGAGTTTAGAAGAATTTCAACAATAATGCAACTTTTTTCGACAAATCTGAAATTATACTAAAACAGGTTGCTTTAGCTTTGTACCTGATAATTGAAACAAATTTTCTGTAAACATTAAATTTTTAAAGCATGAAAAAAACTACTTTACTTTTAGCTGTGTTGGCGTTTACCATGTTATCTCACGCACAACGCATCAGTGAACTGACTGTTGAAGGAATTACTTCCCTTGTTCCTTTTGCTGCATTTAATCCCAAGAATAATGTGGAAACAAATCCAGGCGACGGACAAATGATTTTTACGAATGCTGCTGATTTAAGTAACGTGAATGTGAGCTTGAATGTCGGAACCGATTCTTATGTTGAAGAACCAAATCCGCTTCCTACAAACTGGAGTTCTACTGTCTCTGGAATTAAAGTAACTAAAACTGATTTGTCTTCCTGGGCAAAGTATAACATCACCTTGAAGAAAATCAATCCTGCAAGTCTTCCCTTTGAAATTAAAACGGGGTCAGGAAATTTTGACAGCGACTCATGGACTCCCGAAACTGTAGGTTGGGCAGGCGCTTGTATTGATAAAGGTCAGACTTTAATTCGATTCGGGTCAGTAAAACGTTCTTTTGTAGTTGCATTTACTGATGCACCTGATTCGTTGTATTATACTATTAAATATTTGACAACCTCTTTCCCCACAGACGGAACTGTTGTTTTCGATGTAGATGGTTCTGCCGATGGTATTAACTGGACTTCTATTAATCAATACAATGCAACTAATCCGATGCCGCTGTCTTCTCCTGCAGTAAAAGCTGAATTGAAAATAGCACCCCAGTATAGATATATACGTTGGATTTTCACTAAACGTGGGTCAACAAACGTTTCACTTGAGAATATTTTGGTTACCAAAGACTCAACTACAGGAAACGCAACACATCTTGCCAATAGTGTAAAATTGTATCCGGTTGGTTCTAAGGCCTTACAGCTTGAAAGCTCAGAAGATGTAAAATCACTCCGTTTATACAATATAACCGGGACGATGGTGCTCGAAAAAATGAATCCAGGTTCTGAAATCAGTGTGAATGACCTGATTCCCGGAATCTATATTGGTGAAGTAAGACTGAAAAACGGGAATGTTATATCTAAAAAAATTAAATTCTGATAATAGGTATAAAAAATAATTTGTGATGCTTCAGGCTGTTCGCGAAAAAACGAATAGCCTGAAGTTTTGTTTTTTTAATACTTTGTAATACATTTGTTGCTGTAGCCACATGCATTGATTTTTCATAAAAAAACATCCAATGAAAAACGCAAACCGTATATTGCTGATTTTTACGATTGTGTTCAGCTCGTTTACCTGTTTTTCTGCTGAACCAAACGGAATGTACTTTTCTCAGATATCTTCTAAGGAAGGTTTGTCTCACAGTACTGTTATTTCTATCGTACAGGATAAAAATAATATCATGTGGTTTGCCACTTTCGACGGACTGAACAGGTACGATGGATATGCTTTTAAAGTGTACAGAAATGAACGAAACAATGAAAATTCACTCATTCACGATGTTTTACGTGTTTTGTTTATTGATTCGGATGGTGTTTTATGGATTGGCAGTAAAGGAGGTTTATCACAATATGTTGCTGAAAAAGATTGCTTTAATAACTATCAGTGTGTAATAAATGATAACCAAACTTTACCGGTAAACGCTATAGTTGAGTTCGACAACTCACATTTGTTACTGGGTACTGAATCGGGACTGTGGATGTTTAATAAAAAAGAAAGGAAGTTTGTTGACTTTCAGGAGTTAACATCGTTTAAGAAACCGGTTCAGTCTTTATCCAGACAAAATAACAACATTCTAATAGGGACAATAGATGGTTTATTTGTGTATAACAGTGTCCGAAAATACATTAGTCCTGTAAACAATGCATTCGATGGGAAAATTATTCAGGCAATATTGCCGCAGTCTGATTCAAGAATATGGGTTGGGACTGAAGGTGCCGGACTTTTCCTGCTTAATCTGACCACGGGAGAAGTAACTAATTATCGTCATAACCCGTCAAATCCCCGGAGTCTGAGTTCAAATTATGTCCGCTCCTTAGCTTTCGATTCTCAGTTTCATTTGTGGGTTGGAACATTTAATGCACTAAGTATAAAAACAAATGGAGATGATAACTTCAATAATTACTTCCACAATCCGACCAGAGAAGGCTCTATCAGCCAGAACTCAATTCGTTCGATTTATGCAGATACACAGGGAGGTATGTGGTTAGGCTCGTATTATGGCGGAATTAATTATTATCATCCTTTGAAGAATAAGTTCGGTCATCTTTTACAAAATCCATACACCCGTTCGCTTAACGACAAAGTAATCAGTTGCATGGTTGAGGATGAAGACGGGAAAATATGGATTGGAGCAAACGATATGGGTATTAACATCTACAATCCCCAAAACGGATGGTTCGATTATATTACCCGTTCTAATACATCCACACTGACATCCAATAATATAAAAACATTTTTGCTGTCGAAAGATAAAAAGAATATCTATGTCGGGACACATGGAGGAGGGTTGCTGCTATTGAATAAACAGACCCGTCAGGCAAGGCGTATTCCGGGTGGAGCCGGGGAAAAAATCGATGATGTTTATGCCCTCACCTATGATGATACCGGTAAGATATGGATTGGCGCCTTGTCGGGCTTATTTATTTATAATGAACCTGATGGTGGCATGCAGGAATATGATATTTCGGATATGGGTTCTTCTCATGTCATGTTTCTTAAACACGACTCAAAAAAAAGAATCTGGGTAGGAGGGGAAAAATCCCTGGGCCTACTCAAATCTCCTAAGGATAAATTAAAGGTCTTTCAATCGAATGAGTATAACGGAACCATTATCAATAGCGCCGTAAACTGTATTTTCGAGGATTCAAAAAACCGTATATGGATTGGAACCCGTGGTGGATTGAGTTTGTATAATGAGGACGGAACATTTAAATTATACAGTAAAGAGGATGGTCTGCCCGGTAACATGGTGTTTGGTGTGCTTGAAGATTCTTATGGCAGGTTGTGGATAAGTACCAATGAAGGACTATCCTGTTTTTCCCCGGAATCGGCCATGTTTAAAAACTACTCGGAAATTGATGGTTTATTGTTTCGTCAATACAATATGTATTCATTCTGTCAATCAGGATCCGGCCTGATGTATTTCGGCGGAATCAACGGGATAACTACCTTTTATCCTGAACTCCTGATCGATAATCCGCACACGCCTGCCCCGGGAATCAGTAAGATAATTGTTCAGAACCGGGAGATTCATCCCTTTGATGAAACAGGTATCCTCACAAACAATATACTCGAAACAAAAAAAATTAAACTGTTGCCGGTTCAGTCGAGTCTGACAATCGAGTTTTTCGTTTCCAACTATCTGGCTGGTAAACACAATACTTTTGCCTATATGCTCGAAGGACTTGACAAAACATGGAATTATGCTACAGATAACCGGCAGGTAACTTATAACAATTTAGATCATGGCAGTTATATGTTTAAGGTAAAGGCTGCTAATAACGATGGGAAATGGAATGAAGAAGCTACTGAACTGGAAATAGTTGTTTTACCTCACTGGTGGCAAACCTGGTGGGCTATCCTGCTGTTTTTTATCACAGCAACAGCTATCCTCTGGTTTGTTTGGAGATTTATCAATCAGCGAAGAATAATGTATGAACAACTTCGTTCGGAACGACTTGAGAAAGAAAAAATGGAAGAAGTGAACCAAATGAAAACACGTTTCTTCATCAATATATCCCATGAATTCCGGACACCGCTGACGCTTATTCTGTCTCCTTTACAAGATATAATAGAAAAAACAACAGATAAATGGCAGCGCTCACAATTACTTCATATTCAGAAGAATACCAATAAGATGCTGCACCTTGTCAATCAATTGATGGATTACAGAAGGGCTGAATTGGGATTTTTCGAGTTAAAGGTGCATAGACTTAATCCTAAAAATCAGGTAGTTGAAATTTGCAATTTATTTGACAGACTGGCTAAGCGTAAAAAGATAGGATTTACAGTTGACGATCTTACTTCCGGCAAGGAAATGCTGATCGACAGTAATTACCTTGAACTGATTTTAAGTAATTTATTGTCGAATGCATTTAAATTTACTCCGGATCATGGCAGCATTACTGTACGACTCGAAGAAGATGTCAATTATTTTATTCTTGAAGTGGAAGATACCGGATCGGGAATACCGGAAGATAAACAAGCGTTAATATTCGACCGCTTTTATCAGGTTAACAATGATTACGTGGGTACAGGTATCGGTCTGTCGCTTGTAAAAAGACTGGTTGATTTACATCACGGAAAAATAGAAGTAAAGAGTAAGCCGGGAGAGGGAAGTAGGTTTACAGTTTATTTTCCGCAAAATGAAGAAGTATATGATAAGGCTGAAATTGAAACCGGACACGATGATAATACGGTTAAAATTCATCAGAAATCGCTTGATTTTATCCTCGATGAAAGCATTAAAGAGGATTCAGATCAGGTTGATACTCAAATCAGCGACACCTTGCTAATCGTTGAAGATAATGCCGATGTGACTGAATATCTGGTCGAACGCTTATCCAAACATTATCATGTTTATACAGCATCTAATGGATTGGAAGCGCTGGATGTTCTTAAAGACAAGGAAGTGGATTTAATACTTACCGATGTGATGATGCCTGAAATGGATGGAATTAAATTGTGCAAATCTTTGAAACAGAATATAAAAACCTGTCACATACCGGTTATTATACTATCTGCGCGGTCGAATACGGAAGATCAGTTGCAGGGACTTGAAGTGGGTGCAGATGATTATCTTCCGAAACCTTTTACATTCTCAGTGCTGAAAGCCAAGATACAGAATATGCTGAAATCGCGTCGCCGTATGCTCGAACATTATTCCAAATCGCTTGAAATTGAACCCGAAAAAATTACTTTCAACGCGATGGATGAAGAATTATTAAAAAGGGCCATGAAAATTGTGATTGATAACCTGGATAACAGTGAGTTTTCTACCGATACATTTTGCTCTGAAATGGGAATGAGCCGGTCAAATCTTCACCTGAAGTTAAAAGCCATAACGGGTGAATCTACAATCGATTTTATTAAAAAAATCAGATTTAATGAAGCGTGTAAATTGTTGCTCGATGGAAGGTATAACGTTGCCGAAGTGAGTACCATGGTAGGTTTTAATACTCCTTCTTACTTTGCTACCAGTTTTAAGAAATATTTTGGCGTTTTACCTACTGAATATATAAAAAGCAGAAGATTGTAACAAAATTGATATTTTTTTCGACAAAATTCAATTTCTGAAAGATTAAATTATAGTTCATTTGCATCAGGAACTCTGTCTGAACCACATTGGGTTACCGGCAAAGTTTCCGATGATTGCGTAATATATAATTTAATGCTAAAATACAATGAAACGAAGACTGCTTAACTTTTTTGTGATTGCTACTTTTTTATCCTTATTTTTTTCTTCCTGTAAAAATAACACTTTCTGGGTCGACGAAAGCATTGAAACCGCTGCTTATCAGTTGGACATGATGGCCAAAGAAATTTCAGGTAAAGAAAAACTACCTCGTTCTATCCGTGATGGTGAAATCCGGCTTGAAGATTTGTACGACTGGACGAGTGGTTTCTTTCCGGGAAGCTTATGGTATATGTATGAATTTACCAAGGATGAAATGTTTAAAAAACAGGCTGTCGAATACACAGACTTACTTTATAATCTGAAAGACTATGCCGGAACACATGACCTTGGATTCATGGTTTATTGCAGCTACGGGAATGGATTCAGACTTACGGGCGACACCAGCTATATACATGTGATGGTTGAAACATCGGATAATCTTATTTCCAGGTTCAATGAAAAAACAGGAACAATACGCTCCTGGGACTTCGGAGAATGGCAGTTTCCTGTTATTATTGATAATATGATGAACCTGGAACTGCTTTTCTGGGCAAGTGATTTCACGAAAAATCCTGTGTACAGGGATGTCGCGTTACGTCATGCTGATACGACGATGAAAAATCATTATCGCCCCGACTTTTCTTCTTATCATGTGATTGATTATGATACGATAACCGGTAATGTGATTGCTAAACAAACATTTCAGGGCTATGCCGACGAAAGTGCCTGGGCACGGGGGCAGGCATGGGGCTTGTATGGCTACACGGTATGTTATCGCGCAACAGGAGATGAAAAATACCTCCGTATGGCCGAAAATATTGCAGGTTTTATCATGGATAACGTAAAAACGGAGGATTTAATTCCTTATTGGGACTATAATGCACCCGATATACCCAATGCGCCACGCGACGCTTCGGCTGCAGCTGTAACTGCTTCGGCTTTATTCGAATTAAGTCAGTATACGAAACAGGGTGATAAATACTTTAATTATGCCGAAACCGTTCTAAAGAATCTTTCAGGAGAACAATACCTGGCGAAAAAAGGAGAAAATAAAGGATTTATCCTGATGCACTCGGTAGGGCATCTGCCTGCTAATTCTGAGATAGATACTCCGTTGAATTATGCAGACTATTACTATTTGGAATCTTTGATGCGCTATAAAAATCTGATTTCTAAAAAATAAATCATTCATTCTTTTATTTAAAATCAACACACCATGAAAATTAAAGTTATTGCTACCTTGATATGTACATCCTTATTGATTACTTCCGGACTTTACGGACAGGAACTTCGCAGAGAGGTGTTCGAACTGCTTGATTTAAAAAGACCGGGATTAGAAAAAGTACAGAGTTTGGTAGAAAATGAAAAATATGAAGCTGCATCTTCAGCTTTGCTGGACTATTTCCGAAACCGTAGTGGAGTTAATAATCCTGAAGTGGACTTGAACAAGGTCAGAATCAGTGCTGAAGAACAAAAGTGGGCTGACGATGGACTGAAACACATTTTCTTTGTCCATAAAGGCTACCAACCTTCTTATTTTTACGGAGAAGATATCGATTGGGAATACTGGCCGGTTCAGGATAATGAACTGCGCTGGCAGTTGCACCGTCATAAATGGTGGACCCCGATGGGGAAAGCCTATAAAGTTTCCGGTGATGAAAAATATGCTTCCGAATGGGTTAAACAATATATCGACTGGATAAAGAAAAACCCTCTATTGACACCAACTAAAGCGGAACAGGGTTCAATGGACAAGAACATGCTGAAAAAACTTGAAAATGTACGTTATGCGTGGCGTCCACTCGAAGTGAGTAACCGGTTACAGGATCAGACTGCACAATTTATGTATTTTGTCGGGAGCAAAAACTTTACTCCTGAGTTTCTGACTGAATTCCTGGCAAACTATTATCTTCATGCTGAACGTGTTATGGGGAATTATTCTAAACAGGGAAATCACCTTTTGTTTGAAGCGCAACGCATGATCTATGCAGGCGCGTTTTTCCCCGAATTTAAACGTGCGGAGAGCTGGCGTAAAAGCGGTATCAGCATTCTGAACGACGAAATAAAGGTACAGGTTTATGAGGATGGATTTCAGTATGAATTGGATCCGCATTATCATTTGGCATCCATAAATATTTTCATAAAAGGCATTGAGATTGCTGATGTAAACGGCTATAAAAAAGAATTTCCTGTTTCATATCTTGAAACAGTTGAGAAAATGATTGAAGCTGTTATCAACTACTCTTTTCCCAATTATCTAAATCCTTGTTTTAGCGATGCCAAACTGGACTCCAAATCAGAAATGATTAAAAATTACAAACGTTGGGCTAAAGTGTTTCCGAAGAATAATCAAATCCTTTACATGGCTACAGAAGGGAAAAAGGGAGAATTGCCGGCTTATTTGTCAAAACGTTATGAGAACTCAGGATTCTTTATTTTCCGAAACGGATGGAAAGAAGACGCAACTGTCATGGTACTGAAAGCCGGACCTCCGGCGTTCTGGCACAACCAACCCGACAACGGAACTTTTGAACTTTATGTAAACGGACGTAATTTTTTCCCGGACGCAGGGAGCTATGTGTACGCAGGTAATGCCGAAGTAAACAAGGAAAGAGATTGGTTCCGTCAGACAATGGTACATAAAACGCTGACACTGAATAATGCCAACATCGAACAAACCGACTCAAAGTGTTTACTTTGGGAAACAGGTGGTAATACTGAAAAGCTGGTCGTTGAAAATCAAAGCTACGCTGACCTGAAACACCGAAGAACCGTGTTTTTTGTCGATCAATCTTTCTTTGTAATCGTGGATGAAGCTACCGGAAATGCAACCGGTGATGTCGCGGTACATTATCAGCTAAGTGAAGGGAAAGTAAATGTAAATGCTGAGAAATTATCAGTAAATACACTTTACACGGATAATAACAACATGCTTGTTCAGGGTTTTGGCACAAAAGAAACACGGTTGGCCGAGGAGGAAGGCTGGGTATCATATGCTTACCGCCAGAAAAATGAACGTCCGGCCTTTTCTTTCCGGACGCAGAAAAATGGTCAGGAGCCGGTGAGATTTATTACCGTAATCTATCCGGTATCTAAGAAATCGCCTTGTATTTCGGCTAAATTCTCCTCAAAATCGATGGAAAACAATCAGGTGGGTGTTGTGTTGAAAGTAAATAAGAAAAAATATGAGTTACAAGCTAAATGGTAAGAAAATAAGTATGGCAACGGCAGCATTATGTGCTGCCGTACCTGTTTTTTCCGCTGATAAACAACCGAATATTATTTTTATAATGACCGATCAGCAGACAGCCGATGCCATGAGCAACCGTGGAAATCCCTTTGTAAAAACACCTGCGATGGACATGCTTGCTGCTGATGGTGTTACCTTTACAAATGCCTATTGCTCATATCCGCTGAGCGGTCCTTCCAGAGCCAGTTTGTTTACCGGGAAAATGCCGGTTGAACTGGGAGTAGCCGACAACGATGATCCGCTGCCTGCAAAGGAGATTCCGAACTCCCTGGGATTCATATTATCGAATGCCGGATATGATTGCCTGTATGCAGGCAAATGGCATGTTCCTACAGTAGAAATCCCGGATTACGAATTTGGATTCAGAAAAGTAAGCGGGATGAATGACCTGAAGTTAGTTGAAAATATTAAAGATGAATTGGCCGTAAAAAGGGAAAAACCGCTCTTTTTAGTGACTTCGTTTTTAAATCCCCATGAAATTTGTGAGTATGCGCGTTCCCAAACGCTCCATTACGGTGAGATTGAAATTCCTCAGAATGCGAAACTGCCTGTGTTGCCGGATAATTTCAATGCTGAACGTGGTTTACCCGAAAGCGTCATGCTACATAAACAAATGATGTTCCGGCTTTATCCTACCCGAAATTATACCTCAACCGACTGGCGTAATTATTTATACGCCTATTATCGTCTGGTTGAGCGGGTTGATAAGAATTTGCATGATTTGATTACGGAACTGAAGAAAAATGGTCTATACGACAATTCACTTATCGTTTTTACAAGTGATCATGGTGATGGAGTGGCTGCACACAGATGGAATCAGAAAAGAGCTTTATTCGAAGAAACCATCCAAATACCTTTGATAGTCAAGCTTCCTGCAGGACAAAAAGGGATGAAGGCCGGTTCGCTCACAAATGCCCTGACCAATATCGGTATTGACATTTATCCGACTTTGTGTGATTATGCCGGCGCTACGGTTCCCAGCGACAGGCACGGTATCAGTTTGAAACCATTGCTGCAAGGTGATAAAACGGGGCAACATGAACACATTTTTATTGAAACTTTACTCGATGGTGTAAACATCCGCGGTTGGTGTGTCATACAGAGTGAATATAAATATGTGTATTATCGCATGCTGAAAGATAAAGAACAATTGTTTAGCCTGAAATCGGATAAGGGTGAAAAGAAAAACCTGGTTTACAACCCGAAATATGCCGGTGTCCGTAAACAAATGCGCAACAGAATGCTTGAATATGCGAAAAAAACGAATGATACAATGCTTCGGAAAGAAATGAGTTATTAGTCAATGTGTGAAAATTAATTCATGAAAACCACATACATAAAATACATCAGCTTTTTTCTGTTATTTGCTTTTCACCTCAATGCAGGAACAATCTATTCTTTTGAAGATGGAATGGTTCCTGCTGTTTTTAAAGCAAAACGGGGCGCTTTATCCGTCAGCTCGCAACGGGCAAAGTTGGGTTCCCGCTCTCTTCGCTGGAACTGGATTGCCAACGATACGCTTGTGGCTGCACCACTCTCCATGAACACAGCCAGCATCCAGGCTAACGGGGGAATTACGACATGGATATATAACGAGAATCCTGCTAATCAAAAGTTGGTTTTGTGGTTTTATGAATACGAATTTTCCACCACACGGCGATGCAGCCTGGAAGTCAGCCTGAATTTCAAAGGGTGGCGTTGTATCTGGGCGCGTTTCAGAGCCGATATGGGACATACGGGATACACCCTGCGAAGCATGAAATGGGAATCGCCGAAATCGGGTTCGGGAACTTTATATATTGATTATCTCGAGTTTGTGGATAACGTGTCGTGGGAGCGCATCTCAGACCTGCAATATAAGGTTAACAATACCTCCGCTGAGCTGGTCGATTTTGTTGCCGTCAGAAATTATCCTCCACAAGCTCCCGCAAATATTGTTACACAAGAGCAGAAAGATGCTGTACAAACGCTCAAAAAACGGATTGACGACTGGCATCTGGGAAGCGGACAATTTGACGATAATCCGGTTTTTATTTCACGCAAGAACTCATTTAACAGCTATGTGCAAACGGCTTTGAACAGGGTTCCGGATTTGTCGCTCGAAACACTCCCTGATGGTACTGTTAATGGAGAAGGTTTATATCCGATGGATTTCTACAATACGGTTGTTGATGGTGTAAATGTAAAAACATTCAGGGATGTCAATGAAAAATATATGATTCAGTTGGCTTATGATGCTATAAAAAACGACAAAGCGAGTTCGCGTGAATTGATACTGAAAATTTTTGACTGGTACCACGATCAGGGATGGGCCGACGGAAGTGCATTAGGCCGACTTCGTTTTGAAATGCTGAGAAGTTCCGGGTTCTTTCATGCGGCTTATTTGATGAGAGACGCGATGACAACAGACCGATATGAACGGGTTATGAAAGCTTTTTACTGGTATAGTTTGTTTGGAAATGTATATGTTACACCCGAAAATAAAGGAGAAACAGCTGATCAGATAAGAGCACTTATGATGCCAAAATTACTGTATGCTGTTGCCATGCAGGATGAGAAACAACAGGTTGCAGCCTTGCAAAGTTTTAAAGCGTATGCCGACAATGCTTTTTCGCCGGCGCAGGGTTATCTCGGATGTCTGAAACCCGACTATTCGGGATATCATCATCGCGGACCCTATTACAGTGCATATTATCCTGATGCCTTGTATATAGGCGCTTTGATATACTATTTACTTTCGGATACACCTTATGCACTCAGCACAGAAACCTATAACCATTTGAAAAACGGATTGCTCACCTTCCGGTTCATGTGCGCGGGGTATGATGTCCCGGGTGCAACGACCGGACGTTTCCCCACTCAAACCCAGGTTTTGGACAAACTGCTACCTGCCTATGCATACCTGGCGCTTGCAACGGAGACTCCTGATGCCGGACTGACGCAGGCATTTAAAAGTTATTGGTTTCCGGCAATAGAACCGCTTAAATCATTGATTTCAAGAGTACGTTCTGATATTACCTTTAAAAATGCCCCGGGAGAAGTCGAGAAAATGCTCGCGTTATCGTTATCTCCACTCCCGGCTGAAAAAAATCCTGTCGGGACGAAGTTTATGCCTTATTCGGGATTACTGATCTCAAGACAGTCCGATTGGATACTGACTGCCAAAGGATACAGTAAATACATCTGGGATTTTGAAAGTTCCTCGACTGAAAATCTTTACGGCAGGTACCTGAGTTACGGACATATCGAGTTGTCAAACATAAAAAACGGTTTTAAAAGTTACAGACCTGCGAATGCTGCATGGGATTGGAGTCATATTCCGGGAACAACAACGAAGTATCTTACAAAAGATGAACTTAATGCTCAAAATAATGGCGCTTTACACCGGAATTTCTCTGATGAAGCTTTTTTGGGAGGAATTGCATTCAATCAAACCAGTTCGGTTTTTGCCAATCATTTGCATGATAACACATTCGATAAGAGTTTTTATGCCCGGAAATCTGTTTTCCAGTTCGATAGCATTTACACTTGCCTGGGAAGCGGAATAAAAAGCAGTGACAATGGTCATGCGGTTCATACAACCCTGTTTCAGAATCAAAAAGTAAATGCTTCGGATGTTCTACTTATCAATGGCGGCGAATCGGTTCAAAACCAGACCGGGTTAACCATACCTGCTATTAAGGATAACTACGGTAATGCATATCTGGTAAAAGAAGGAAGCGTCAGTACAGAGCTTGGTTCTTCTTTCTTGACGGCTTTTGTTAATCATGGGAAGGCCGTGAAAAACGGAAAATATGCCTATCAGATTATAACCGGAGTTTCAGATGAGGATTTGGAAGTTCTAAGTGTTTCGCAAAACAATCCTGTTGAAGTATTGAAGTTCAATGAATCTGCACACATTGTTCATCATCATCCCTCAAAGACATTTGCTGCCGTTGTTTTTGATGTTTCTGCTGCTGTAAATACCGGAAAATTATATGGGGTGAACATTCCTGCGATTATTGTAATGCAGGAACGTGATGACACACTTGAAATAGCTTTTTCCGATCCTGATATGCACAGACCAAGCGCTTCCGATATTTCATCATTATCCGGCGATGCGATAAGAGCAGCAGGAAATGTTTCCACAGTCAGCATGGAGTTAAATGGTGAATTTGAATTGATTTCGTCAGATGTGGATGTGTCGGTGTTAAAGACCGTTCCGGGGAAAACCACCATCGAGTATGCAGGTGCGAAGGCAGGAGAAACATACCGCGTTTTACTGAAATTGCCTGCGACATCAGTTACAGAACAGGGAGATTCGACCGGAATAAGGTTCCGGCTTTACAACAGGAATAATCATGTTTACAGGATAGAATCTGATTCGGGGAGCGTGTTTAATTATACAATATTAAACCTGACCGGCTCTCTGTTGTTTGGCAAAAAAAATGTGATGTTCGCCGATGATATTAGTTTACAGGATCTTCCGGGTGGAATTTATTTTTTAAATCTGCACTCGGAAGATGGAAGAAAGTGTATGAGGTTATTACGTTAATATTATTTATTCAAAAAAAACGGGGTACCATGTTTGCGCCCGGTAATGATAGGTAGTCATAAATTATAAGTTATTTTTATATGCAGAAAAGTCTGATTTTAACATCTGTTGCGCTGGTAAGTCTGAGTTCATGTCATCAGCAGGCTTTGAGAAAGAAGCAGCCCAATATCATCTTTATGATGACCGATGACCATACCACACAGGCTATGACGTGTTATGGTGGAACATTGATACAAACACCCAATCTCGACAGAATTGCCAACGAAGGGATGCGTTTTGATAATTGTTATGTCACCAATGCTATTTCAGGTCCTTCACGGGCATGCATTCTTACCGGAAAATTCAGTCATGTGAATGGGTACAAAGATAATTTCTCCACTGCGTTCAATGGAGATCAGCAAACTTTCCCAAAACTGTTTCAGCAAGCCGGATATCAGACTGCTATGATAGGGAAGTGGCACCTGATATCTCAACCTCAGGGATTTGACTACTGGAGTATTCTTTCCGGAGATCATGAACAGGGACATTACTATCAGCCTGAGTTCAACGAAAATGGTAAAATCATCACCGAACAAGGGTATGTAACCGACATCGTTACGGATAAAACAATACGATTTCTGGAAAAACGTGATAAGTCTAAACCTTTTATGGTTATGTACCATCAAAAAGCTCCTCACAGAAACTGGATGCCCGCACAACGCCACCTGGGTAAATTCAATGATGTCGTTTTCAAGGAACCGGCAAACTTGTTTGACAACTACGAAACCCGTTCACGTGCCGCATCAGAACAGGATATGAGTGTTGAAAAAACGCTCAAAGACCGCTGGGATCTAAAAATAGCCACGCGCGAAGAGTTAAATGATACGACCAATAAAGATAAGTTTTATCAGGCATACCACCGGATGACGGATAAAGAAAAAGACCGCTGGGATCAGGCTTATGCCGGAAGAATCAAAGAATTCCGGGAGAAGAAGATGGAAGGTAAAGAATTGGTCAGATGGAAATATCAGCAATACATGCGCGATTATCTGGCAACAACACTCGCGGTGGACGATAACGTGGGGCGGCTGCTCAAATACCTCGAAGATATAGGAGAACTCGATAATACCATCATTGTATATACATCTGATCAGGGATTCTTCCTGGGCGAACATGGATGGTTCGATAAGCGGTTCATGTATGAGGAGTGCCAGCGAATGCCATTGCTGATCAGGTATCCTAAAGTAATCCGGGGCGGTTCATCGACCAATGCAATGACCATGAATGTTGATTTTGCTCCCACTTTACTGGATATGGCCGGTCTGAAGGTTCCCGCAGATATGCAGGGGAAATCTTTTCTTCCGGTGCTGAAGAACAAAGGTAAAGTTCCTGATAACTGGAGAAAATCAGTTTATTATCAGTATTATGAATATCCCGGAGAACACCATGTAAAAAGACATTATGGCATCAGAACCATTGATTATAAGCTGATACATTTTTATAATGACATTGACGAATGGGAATTATATGATTTAAAAAACGACCCTTTTGAAATGAATAATGTATATCATGACCCATCGTATAAGGATATTAAGAATGCATTGATTGAGGAACTTCGTGCAACCCAAAAAGAGTTAAAAGTAGAAGAAATATAAACAAAAAACATAGTAGTATGAAAATCAGATTTTTAAACGTATTATTAACTGCGACAGGTCTCCTGACACTCGTAGCCTGCAATTCCGGGAAACAACAAGCTGCCGAAGATAAAACTGACAATTACGATTCCCTGAATATCTATTTCGGTGATATTCATAATCATTGTAATCTAACATACGGACATGGAGATATGCGTGAGGCTTTTGAAGCGGCGAAACAACAGCTCGACTTTGTGTCGGTGACTCCACATGCTGCCTGGCCCGATATCCCGGGCAGGGATGATTCCCGTTTGTCGTGGGTGATTGATTACCATACTTCAGCTTTCGAAAGATTGCGTAAAACCGGTTGGCAGGAGTATGTGCGCATGACGAATGAATATAACAGGGAAGGTGAGTTTCTGACCTTCCTGTCGTATGAGTATCACAGCATGAAATATGGTGATCATGTGGCTTTGAATTACCGCCTGGATGCTCCTTTGCTGGAAGCGAATTCGGTTCCCGAACTGATGAAAAAACTAAAAGATGAAAAAGCATTTGTAACGCCTCATCACATGGGATATCAGGAAGGTTTCAGGGGGTATGCCTGGAAGTATTTTAATCCCGGAAAAACGCCTTTTGTCGAAATCTATTCTCGTCACGGTCTGGCTGAAGAAGACCTGGGTGATTTTACCAACCTGCACGACATGGGACCTCGTAATTTTGAAGGAACCATGCTTTACGGTTTGAATCAGGGACATAAGTTCGGGGTAATCGGATCGACCGACCAACATGCCGGATATCCCGGAAGTTACGGCGACGGTCTTATTGCTGTTATTGCTCCGACCAATACCCGCGACGCCATTTGGGAAGCCATGGAGAAACGCCATGTTTATTGTGTTACAGGAGATAAAATCAAACTTGATTTCCGCATCAATGAAGCCATCATGGGGGATGAAATCAAAGGAAATAAAAGAAAAATCAGTGTTAAAGTAGAAGGTCAGAATTTTATCGATTACATGGATATCATTAAAAACGGCAAACGCCTGGTGCGTGTCGATGGTCCTTTCTCGAATGAAAAGATTGATAAAGATGTTGTAAGAGCTAAAATTAAAGTGGAATTTGGTTGGAACCGTTTTGATGAACCGGTACACTGGCAGGGAAACCTGTCTCTCTCTGAAGGAACCATTCATCAGGTTACACCTTGTTTCAGGGGTGCCGCTTTTACTGCTCCGCAGAAAGATAAAATAGGAAAAACTGATTTGCATGGAACACTGGTCAATCGTATTCTTGAACAATCGGACCAAAAAGTGGTGTTGGATATGTACACAACTAAAAACCCGAACACACTTACCCCGGCAACACAGGCTGTAATTTTAGATGTAACCATGCCGAAAAATGCAAAATTGACAGCCGATTTTAACGGGAAAAAATTTGAATATACCATGGAGCAATTGCTGAACGGAACTTATTCAAACTTCATGATAGGTTGGTTGAGTGAAGCCATCCAGTTTCACCGGGCTGCCCCGGAACAGGCGTATACAATTGAATACGAGATGACTGATAACGAAGTTGAGCAAGATACGGATTATTATTATGTTCGTGTTCGTCAGCGTGATAATAACTGGGCTTTCAGTTCTGCAATATGGGTTGATAAAGAGTAGTTGATTAAAACGGATACCCGATTGCCACATTCAGCATCAGATTTTCTTTTCTCCAATCTGATGCAAAAGGATTAAATTCTTGTACCACCCAGCGGTTACCCGGTGAAAGCCAGGGTTTCCGCAGGGGAGTGGCAAGATCGAATCGCAATACGAAGAAAGATACGTCAAACCTTAATCCGATACCTGCGCCAACTGCCAGCTCATCAATACATGTACTGATATTAAACGGTGAACCGGTTGGCGACGGATTTGAAGGTTGTAGCCAGACATTCCCTGCATCGATAAACAGAGCGCCTTTCAGAAAACTGTAGATGTCGAAACGATATTCGGCATTAAGTTCGAGCTTGATATCGCCACCTAATTGTGTAAAGCCGCTGGAGTTCGTTTGCTGGTAACTACCGGGACCGACAGAATTAATCGGGAATGCCCGGATACTCGACGGTCCGCCACTGAAGAACTGCTTGTTATAAGGCAGGGTGGCTGAATTTCCATACGCTTTTGCCACACCTCCAATGAATCGCAGGGCAAGCAGGTGTTTGTCGCTGAAACGTTGATACATACGGCTATCTATGCCAATCTTGACAAACTGGGCGTAAACGGAACCTAAAAGAGTGACCGGATTATCATTCGAAGGTGTAACTCCTCCGATGGAGCTAATGGCTGAAAATACATTTCCTGCTGATTCAGCAGTTATATTCAGGTAAAATTGCGTGGGTTTCTTGCTGATGGTTTGTTCGTTGTAGGTATAAGCATAGCTCATTCCGGCTACAAACTGTTCTTCATAACTCTTTTTAAGGATGGGGTTGGCGGCAAGCAAGTCCTGAAAAGCCTGTGATTCGTTCATCAGTTCTGTGTTGCTGACACTCACGGGATTCAGTTCGTGATCACTTTTGATGTCCTTTCTCCATTTATATCCGTAATTGAATTGTACATTCCGCAGATCGAAATAATCCATCCTCCGCATAAAATTGTATGATAAGACTATCCGGGTTTGTGGTGTATACAAGCGATTTGTAGCAGGAACACGGAATGGCACCAGTAAACGAGGGAAAATCAGTTCAATTTGAGGATTGAATGAATAAGAGAAGAGATTCTCGTTTAATCTGTTCAATTGAGCTTCAAAGGCTCCGGCCAGATTCAGTTTCAATAATTCGGACCCACCAAAAGTATTTCTATTCAGTAAACTCACATTCATACGCGGACCAGTATAGTTATTCGATTTGGTTACCAAATCCATTTCGGCACGTAAGGTATTCAGGGGCAGGGGAGTGAGGCGAATATCTGCATTCAGCCGGTTGCTGTCGGTTTCAGTGAAATGTACCTGTACAAACCTGAAATTGCCCATCGACATCAACCGGTTCAATGTAAGTTGGTGATTTTGTCGTGTATACAATTCATGCTCATTCATAAACAGAGCCCGCTGTAAAACCGACGGACGAATTGGCTTACCGTTTAAATCACTGATATAGCTTTTCTGATTATATGTTGTTGTATCTTTTATTGAGGATGACTGCAAGGTATAATGCTGATCAACCGAAACCTGTCCGATATAAAATGGTTTCAGCGCTTCTGCCGGTACGTCATTTTTTAAACTCAATTGCAGGTTGAAGGTATTGCCCCCGGATGCTAAGGTGTCAATCCTGAATATCAAATAGTCAGGATTAAAATAGAAATATCCTCTGTCTTTTAATAAAGCATCAATACGGATTCTTTCGTTTTTCAGCACATCAAGCTGATAAGCCATGCCAGGCTTAATCTGTGATGCCTGCGTGTTTTCAGCAAGTAGTTTTTGTATGTTGTTATCTCGAATATTAATGCTGTATTCGTTCAGTTTGTATGGGGCATGTACATCAGCCGTATAAATCAGTTGGGCTGTTTTCTTTTTTTCTACAATCTTGCTGGTAGTGCGACTGTTAAATACCCCTATATTAAATAATTGTGTATCAATAATCTCCGATACGGCTTCTTTTCTTACATCACGCAACAACACCGGTGGTTCTCCTTTTTCTTTCAACCATTTTTTGAATTTGCTTTTCGGGTTTTCACCTGCTATCTGATAGAGCCATAACCTGGGTCGCATGCCCAGTAAGCTGCTGTTGGGTTCTGGTCGCAATGCCTGTGAAGCGGTTGACTTTATACGGCTCTCATCAATTATCTCCTCGCTTTCCACATGTATTTCCGCACCGGTGTAAAGCAGTTCGCCTTCAGCCAGTCGCTTCGTACCTGTGCAGGATGCCAGAATAATAACGAGAAATATGTTATTTATTATTTTCATTTTTATAATTATTGTAGAACCCACGGCCATGTAGAGACGCACGGCCGTGCGTCTCTACATTTCACATTTACCATTTTACGTTTCCCATTTCCCATTTTACGTTTCCCATTTTACGTTTCCCATTTCCCATTTCCCATTTCCCATTTTACGTTTCCCATTTCCCGTTTCCCGTTTTCCCGTTTCCCGTTTTCCTGTTTCCCGTTATTCATTATTCGTTATTCGTTATTCGCTTTCTTAAACAACTCCTTCAACCGATTAAACTCCCTCACCAAAACCGCCCCGATACCGGTTTCTGTCAGTTGTCCGTCAATCAGCCCTTCGTACTGATTTTTGCGGAAACCTTTTAATCTGTATCGTCCGTCTTTGGTAAGTTTATATTCGATAACCACATCACTTGCAATGTCATTTGCTTGATTTTGAGTCGCTCTTTCCCCCTCCAGTTCAACTGTTCCTCCAACCTGCACACTGAGTCTGTCATCAAACAATTGTTTCTTTACACCGACTGATAACTCGGTTCTGCCTTCGGCTTCTCCGCCTGAATAATCTTCATAAGATTGCAGGTCGAAATTCATTTCCAGACCGGGTATAAAGGAGGCACTTAGTTTATTCAACTGTTCCGATAGAAAATTGCTTACAGTAGAGCGCAACATGGCAGGCGTTCCTGCTGATTCGGTTTGCAGGGGATTATCCTGCGCGAAGCGGTTCAGCAATAATAACGCGAAAACCTGTTTATTCAAGGCTGATGGGTCTTCATTTAATTGATTCAGCTTTTGTTGAACAGTTCCACCTAATATCTGCTGATTTTCAGTTGGAAGCTGAATTTCAAACCCAATCTCTGGCTGCAACAATTCACCCCGCATCTTTAGCAGTAAAATAAAAGGATATGCTTGCAGGTAAGGTCTTTTTTGTATATCTGTAAGTCCGCCCAACTGATCGGCAACTAAATTATAGGGTGCAGTGCGCACATTGTAAGCCGCATTGATGTTCACATTGGCATCCATTGGGTCACCATTCCAAACAATCGTACTGCCCTGCACGATGTCGAATTTTTTACGAATAATGGATTCGAAAGTAAGCTGATAACTGCCTTCTTCTAAGTTGTAAGAGCCTGTCAGACTCATCTTGCCGCTTCTGTCCATCGTGAGGTTTAAATCGGCCTGACCCTTTACCACCAACGAATCGCTCGAGGCAGGATCCATGAATAAACGCAGGGTGGCATTTTTATCAACCTGAATCACAGAGGATAAGTTAATACCGGTAAATCCTGATTCGATTTTATTTGTTGTAATCAGACTGTCTTTTCTCTCTTCACCCGATACAAACGCTACCACATCTTCACCTTTGTAGGTATTCAACTCCGTACGGGGAACGATAAAACTGACATGAGACCCTTCCAGTAAACTGACATCAGCGCTGACATCAGGCGCTTCCATGGTACCCCTCAGCCTGATTTTGGTATCTGTCAGCAAACGTCCATAAAACAAATCATTGTCTCTTGCTGTCGTATTAAACACCTGAAAATGATTGGCATCTACATTCAAATAAAATTTGAAGTTTGAAAAATCCGTCATCCTGATGGAACCATCCAACGTGAGCGGTTGGTTCTTGATGTCTCTGATAGTAAATTGTTTGAAATAAACACCTTCATTATCTACCCGGATGGTTTCGTTGGCAAATGAAAGGGGATTATTCAGCATCACCGGAGTGGTTACTGCTTCATGAAATGAAAGTTCGCCATTCATAAGCGGTTTATCCAGATCACCCGAAACATCAAATTGTCCGCTTACATACCCTGATGATGCACGCAGTTGCCCTGCCGCAAATGCTTCGATGGTTTTCATCCCAAGTGAAGCTATATTGGCTTTCAGGCGAAAATTGTTTTTGTCTTTTCCTGTATCATAAAAACCAGAGGCTTGTAAATTGTTATCCGCTCCGCTGATGTCGGCCTGAACATCAAAACGGCTTGCAACCGGATTTTGGGCAGTAATCCGGAGGTTACCAATGGGAACGTCCATCAGGATCAGACTGTCAATACCGGCATCTGCAACAATACCAAATCCTTCCTGCATTTTCAACAATACATTACCATTGAGTATACCTCCAACAAATTTATTTTCCTGATTGATTAATTCTGAAATTTCATCCAGACTAAAATGTTGCATGGTTATCCGGAGATCATCTTTGTATCTCTCATTAACTGACGTAATTCCTAGTATTCCTTCTTCGTGTTGCATTTGCAAATCATGTATAATAAATCCCTTTTCACCCAATTGAATAGAATGCTCCGGATTGAATTTCCAGTGTTTTTGCATCAACAAGAAATGGTCGGGGTTGAAATGCAACCGGATATGATCTTTTTTAAATGCCAGATAAGTATCCATTTCCAATATGTCGCTTCTCAGTTTTACTTCGGTTTGACCGGTTAATTTAGTAGCCTTTATTATAATAGAATCGAGGGAGTAAGTTTTGTCGTTTTGGATTATATTTAAATCTCTGATTTCCAACTGTCCGTTGATGTCTTTAAGCTCAAGACCGGAAATGTCGGCCTGCATCCTCGTCTTCACCCTCAGGCTGTCTTTCATCAACTTTAGGGCGTTGAAATCAATGTTCCCAAGATTCATGTCCAATTGCAATCTCTCTTTTCCTTTGGTCAGGTTGGCCAGTGCATTTAAATCCACATCCAGGTTTGCATCCTGCATGCGAATACCAACATCCAATACTTGCTTTATTAATGTTCCATTTAATGAAAGATTCTGATACTGATATTGATTCAGGGATAGTTGATGTACATTTGCCTGAAAATTCATTGCCGTCGTTTTTGGGTCTGTTCCTTTGCCCTTTACCTGAGTAGTAAGACTAATTGGTCCGAATTGCTGTTCGTTTTTCAATAATTTTCCAAGTTCAAATTGACTGATGCCAAAATCGGCTTCGAATCTTTCGTTGTTTTCAAGGACTGCCAGTAAACTTGCATCGCCAAAATCACTTTTTAAATTCACAGAGGCATCAAAAGCTTGTAAACCACCTTTGAAATTGATATTCAACTTGATGCGATCCGGCAGTTCAATCTTGTCAGGAAGAGCTGTCCCTGCTAAATATTTAATTTCTCTTTTGCTGAAACTTGCTTGCCGAATACGGGCATCTACCCAGAGTTTTGATATTGAGTCGGTAAGACATTCCGGTGACGGGTAATTTACCAATATCCGGGCTTGTATGGATGACTGATTTGTCTGCAAAATGAAATTATCGAGCTTAATTGTCTGTTCATCCATTGAAAAGTTAGCATTCAGCTTGCGAATGGCTATTTGTTGCTTTTCATCGGCAGTTAATTGCTGAATCTCGACGGATGTTTTACCTGGTGCAAAAGATAAATTGCGTGCTTTCAAATCGATATTGGCAAGACTGATATCATCAGGGTTAAACTGATTTGAAGCTGTTTTGACTTCTCCCGACCGGTAATGCAGCTTATCAACCTTCAATACGATGTTTTCAATATCCAGTGCCGTATTTTCCAATTGGATATTTGTTTTTTTCAGTTCAAATAACTGTATCTGCGTTGCAGCTTTCAGCTTATTCCATTGATCAGCATAGCGCAGGCGAATATTTTTTAACCTGAATTTTTCGGCATAAATATTCCAGACCCCGGCTGTTTTTGTCGTATCTGTTTCAACAGCAGTTGTATCACTCAAAGCATCGATTAAGAATTGATAATTAAACAGCGAATCAGTAGCCGAATTGTAAACATTCAAATATACATCCTGTAACAAAAAATCCCGGATGTGCAGCCGTTGATGGAACAAAGCTTTGTATCCGATGTGCAGACTGGTTTTTCCGGCATAAAGCAGTGTATCCTTTTTATTATCTTCCAAATAAACATCTTTCAAAACAACGGAGTATGGAAAGGCAATACTGATATAACCAATTTCCACCCGTGTATTGGTTTTATGACTTACATACGTAGTGGCAGCATCAAGTACCTTGTTTTGGATGTATGGAAGCTGAATTAAACCGGCAAGGAGTATGATAATAAACAGTAGTCCGGCCATCGTCCACAGGATGACTTTAATCGATTTTTTTATGAAAGATAAAAATCCGGACATGAGTTTATTTCCTTGTATATTAAGAGGGGAAACAAAGATGAGAAAATTATTTATAACTCGCAAGACAGATAAGTTGTTTCAACAAATGATTTTGCTTATTTTTGGTGCTGTTTATAGTAACCATATAAGTCACATAAGTAAACATTAGCAGGGATGAAAAATATTTTATTAGCAGGCGCATTTTTGTTTTTATCAGTATTTCAGATAGTTGCAGATGATAGCACATATCGTTTGTTGGTTGGAACTTACACAAACACAAAGGTCAGTGAAGGTATTTACAGTTACGCAATTGATGTGGAAAAGGGTGTTTTCAGACCAATACAAGTTGCAAAGGAGCTTGTCAACCCAAGTTTTCTGGCACTTACAACAGATAAAAAATATGTGTATGCCATCAGTGAATCCGGTACAGAAAGTAAAGCAGGAGCATTTGCTTTTGATGTGGAAAGCGGTTCTTTCAGGTTTTTGAATAGTTCACTGACCGGGGGAAAAGGTCCGTGCCATGTTGCTGTGACCGACAAACATGTTGTAACCGCCAATTATTCCGGAGGTAATCTTTCTGTATTCCGGAGAAATACAGATGGTTCTTTGTCTGATCTGATCCGGTTGCTCCAACATACAGGAAGCAGTATTCATCCCAAACGACAAACCAAACCTTATGCGCATCAGGTTGTTTTTACACCGGATCAAAAATTTCTGCTTTCCTGTGATTTGGGAACCGACCTGATAATGGTTTACAAATATGACAGGAAGTCTGAACATCAGCCGTTGGTTGTGTTCGATAGCGTGCAGGTGAAAGCGGGAAGCGGCCCAAGACATCTGACTATAAGCAAAAACGGGAAATATGTGTATCTGCTTCAGGAAATTGATGGAACAATCAGTGCAATGACCATGAAAAAAGGTAAGCTGAAAATAATTCAGGAAACATCTGTTATAATAAAATCCGGTATTGAAACCGGTGCAGCTGATATCCATCTTTCACCCGACGGGAAGTTTCTGTATGCATCCAACCGGGGAACCGCAAATGACATAACCTGCTTTACCGTCGAAAAAAATGGAAGATTAAGTTTTGTTCAACAGGTATCTACCGGAGGGGTTGGACCACGTAATTTTGCTGTTACGCCTGATGGCAACTACCTTTTTGTTGGGAATCAGCGAACAGATAATATTGTTGTTCTTAAAAGGGATATAAAAACCGGGAAACTTACTGATATTGGAAAAAGCTTCAACATAGGAGCGCCTGTTTGCCTTATATTCTATTGAATTTATATATTTTGAATGTAATAATTATAGCAATAGAACCTGAGTGGATAGGTCAATTTCTATCAATAGGGTGAAATTTACGAATTGCTGAAAGTCAATCAAAGAATCAACTGGTAAGAATTAAAAAAAATTGTATCTTTGTTCGTCAATAATTATACATTAAAACTAAAATCATTATGAGATTAATTATTCAGCAGAATTACGACCTGATTTCAAAATGGACGGCCGGCTACATTGCAGATAAAATTAATGCTGCAAACGCGAATTCAGAAAAACCTTTTGTGCTTGGACTGCCTACAGGTTCAACTCCGCTTGGCACTTACAAGTATCTGATTGAATTGTACAAAAAAGGTAAGGTTTCTTTTAAAAATGTAGTGACGTTCAATATGGATGAATACGTTGGAATTCCTCAGGATCATGATCAAAGTTATTATACATTCATGTGGACTAATTTCTTTAGTCATATTGATATTCTTCCGGAACGGGTTAATATATTGAATGGTAATGCTGCTGACTTAATGGCTGAATGTGAATCGTATGAAGCCAGGATCAAATCTTATGGCGGAATTGACTTGTTTATGGGTGGTATTGGTCCAGACGGACACATTGCTTTCAACGAACCCGGATCTTCTTTAACTTCAAAAACAAGAATCAAGACCTTGACTCAGGATACCATCATTGCCAACTCACGTTTCTTCGACAATGATGTGAATAAAGTGCCTAAAAATGCACTGACGGTAGGGGTGGGTACTGTTTGTGAGGCTAAAGAAGTTCTGATTATTGTCAATGGCCACGGTAAGGCTCGTGCATTACGTCACGCCGTAGAAGAGCCTGTGAATCACATGTGGACCATCAGCGCCCTGCAATTGCATCCTAAAGCTATCATTGTTTGTGATGAAGCTGCTTGTGCAGAGCTGAAAGTAGGTACATACAATTATTTCAAGGATATTGAAAAAGAGGCTATTTTGTAAACTAAACCATATTCCTGACGTCAGGAATATGGTGTTCTTTATTGCATACGATTGAAATAACTATATAAACTGAAGACTTTAAATCATGAAACGAACATTTAATTATCTCATCGCGTTGGTAATTACAGCCATAGCAATGGTATCCTGTTTGCCGGAAGAGGATGTTTTTGATGAAACATTGCTGTATGGCAGGTGGAAATCGGGAACAGAATATTATCGTTTCGACGAAGGAGGTACAGGTAAGGACTGGGATACCGTGGATAGTAATGAAGAATATGAGGATGGAAATTTTACCTGGACGCTGGTTAAATCTGACCTGACCATCATCAGAATTCAAACGATGGGCGGTGATGGAGTACCGCATGTGTATACCGTAATTGAATTAACGCCAACGACATTAAAATTGAATGATGGCTTTGATTCAAAAACTTACTCAAAAGTAAATTAAGATTGTTATTTAATTTACTCAAAAATTCCACATCATGAAAAAAGCATTCAACATCTTACTGATTAGTTTGCTGTCGCTACTGGCCGTGTGCCTGATTGCTGTCGGCATTTTGTCGTGGGTAATTTTCACCCCTGAAAAACTAACCCCGATTGTGCGTAACCAATTAGATAAGATGTTGATTTGCGAACATCAGACCGGTGATGTGGAACTGACTTTTTTCAGTACTTTCCCGGAATTCGGATTGAAAATTAATGGATTCCTGCTGAAAAACTCACTACCGGGAGCTCCTTCCGACACCCTGCTCAATAGCGACAAAGTGGTAGCTACCATCGATTTGAGAGCTTTGTGGAAAAACAGGGAGCTGATTGTGAATGAATTATTTATTGAAAAACCTTTCATTCTGGCATTTATCGATAGTACCGGCCGTGCTAACTACGACATCATGCGACCCGATGAAGAGCCTGATACCACTGCCTTTGAATTGCCTTTTAAACGCCTGGCGCTTGACAAAATTCAACTGGATGATGCCCGTGTTGTTTACCATGATACGCCCATGGATATGGTGTTGTCGCTGAACAAACTGGATGCAGGAATCAATATGAGCTGGAGAGGTGATTTGATAACCGGCAAGATGCAGGGTGATGCAGCTGGTTTTTCTTTCTATTGGGATGGCTCGGATTACATCAAACAAATTCCGCTTGAAGTTAACACGCCATTTTCTTTTGATTTGAAGGAAATGAAACTTCAATTAGATGCAGGTACGCTCGCATTGAATGATCTTGCATTTGATGTGAATGCGCTGGTTCAGAATAAACCGGAGGAAATCTTATTGGATATTGCTTTTAATTCGGCAGAATTGCCGGTTAAACCGGTTTTTGATTTATTGTATGTTCCTTTCGGAGAGTACCTGGAAGGAATGACTGTCGATGGTAAAACTTTCGTCAATGGTTCATTGAAAGGAATTGTTGCTGATTCCGTAATGCCTGTTTTTGATTTGAAAGCTGATTTCCGTCAACTTGAATTTGCTTACGAATCGTTGCCTTATGAACTTTACGATATGTCGGGTAAAGCCGATATTGCCATGGATTTGAACGACAATGAAAAATGGTATGTAAAAGTCTATGATTTTGAAGGGAAAACTGGTAAATCTTCTTTCTCCGGTGCAGCTTTAGTCGACCAGCTGATGGGAGATATGCGCTTCGATATCGATGCGAAAGCAAGATTAAATCTCGTTGATGCCAAACCCATGCTTCCGGATGATTTACCGGTCGATATCAGCGGGTTGGCCATTGGTAATGCAAAAATCAAATTTCTTTATTCCCAATTCCTGGAGAATCAGTTTGATAAGATGCTGATTCAGGGTAAATTTAACGTGAAGGACCTGGTTGCTGCTTACGACACCATCTCTCTTCGCAGTAAAGTGGCAGAACTTGCCTTTCAGATGCCCAACATCAAAAGTAAAGAAACTTCGTTTATCGAACTGGACATAGCATCGAAACAAGTAGAGGTGGAAATGGGTAAACAAACCAAAGCAGTTATCCGAAACCTTGGTTTGGTGACTTCCACTTCAAATATGATGAATGAAAAACTCCCCTTAGCTGTAAAAGGTGATTTCAGGGGAATGGATATGACGGCCGGCATGGATAATATGACTGCTTTTGCGGGTAACCCGAAAGGTAACTTCAACCTGATCATGGATATGCAGGATTCCACGGCCATTCCGGTGTTCGATTGTGATTTTGAACTGTCCAAGCTTGCAGCATCCATGGATACAATTCAGGTTGATATTGCAAATCCGAGGGGCGTGGTACTTTATCATCCTGATGCGCACGATGTGAAACGTCCGTACATGCAGTTGGAATACCACAGCGACCGGCTTGCAGCACGAATGGGTAAAACTAAAATCGATACTGAAAACATCAGTGTGGATGCAGGTGTAGCGTATGACGGGTCGCAAAAGAATTTCCTGTTGCAATGGATTCCGAAGGGTTATGTCAAAATGAATCAGGGGAGAATCAGTACGCCTCAATTGGCGACAGAAATTCAGATACCTGCCATTGATTTCGACTTTACACCGGATGAGTATTTGATACGGGATAGCCGCTTGGTAATCGATAAGTCTGATTTTCAACTAACGGGACAGCTGACGAATGTGAGGCAGTATCTCAGAGATGAAGGCTTATTGAAAGGTGATTTTAACTTCCGTTCTCATACTACTGATGTGAATCAATTGTTGGATTTAGTTAGTGGAATGGGGTATGGTGAAGAAGACGCGGAAGTTGAAGAAGAAGCTCCTGCAACCAATGGGAACAGTGGACCATTTATGGTTCCCAAAGGAGTGGATATTTCCTTGTACACAAGCGTCAACGAAGCTTTGGTTTCAAAAGATACTGCCCGCAATGTGCAGGGTACGGTGACTATTAAAGACGGGGTGATGATCCTGGAAAGTATGTTGTTTACCACTTCAGCTGCCAAAATGCAACTCACAGGCATGTATAAAAGTCCGCGCAGAAATCATTTGTTCACGGGAATTGACCTGCATTTGCTTGAAATAGAGATTCCTGAGTTACTGAAACTGATTCCGGATGTGGACACCATCATGCCGATGCTGCGATCGTTTGCCGGTACGGGTGAATTTCACATGACCATCGAAACATACCTGGATTCGGCTTACAACCTGAAAAAGTCAACGTTATTAGGTGCTGCTTCGGTACGCGGACAGGACCTTGTTTTACTCGATGGCGAAACATTCACGGAAATTGCCAAAACACTTCGTTTCAATAAAAAAACTGAGAATAAAATCGACAGCCTTTCTGCTGAATTTACCGTTATTAAAAACAATGTGTATGTGTACCCCTTCCTGATTGTCATGGATAAATACAAGGCCATCGTGGAAGGACGTCACAACCTGGATATGAATTTCGATTACCATATTTCGCTTATTGACAGTCCGTTGCCACTGCAACTTGGTGTTGATGTGAAGGGCAATCTGGACGACATGAAAATCCGTCCGGTTAAATGCAAATATGCCAATATGTATCGTCCTGCCCGGAGAACGGAGGTTGATACCAAGAAACTGGAATTACGCAATATGATCCGGCAGGTGCTGACCAACCGGGTGAGGGAAGAATAATTTCTATTAAATCTGTTTGTTTTTAAAAAGAGTTGGATGTATGTAAAACATAATACATCTAAAATTATCTATATCAATAAATATTGTAACTACCTAAACAACGATGAAAAAATTTAGAAACAAGTATCGCATCCAATCACACAGGATGCCAGAATGGGATTATGCCAACAATGGTATCTATTTCATCACACTGGTTACACAAAATAGGGAATGTAATATTGGGCAAATAAATGAAGATGCGGAAATTATATATTCAGATTTTGGTAATATTATACATGATCAATGGATAAAATCATTTGAAATTCGTGATGAATTATTTTTGGATGAATTCATTATCATGCCAAATCATATACATGCTATCGTGGTATTGGATAGAAATTCGATTAATAAAACAGATCATGAATTGCACGATTTGAATGATTTGTACGATTTGAATGATTTGTACGATTTGGATGATTTGTACGATTTGGATGATTTGCCCGTAGAGACGCACGGCCGTGCGTCTCTACAATCCCCATTACAATCCATTCTACATTCTGATAAACAATCGGTAATACAGATTCCAAAACAACAATTTGTTCGCAAACCAAGATCTATTTCATCGTTTATTGCAGGGTTTAAATCGGCAATAAATTCAAAAATTGATGATTATATTGATGAAAACAGATTAATGATTCCAAAATAAAATCGGAATAACCATTTTTTTCAATCCAATTATCATGATCATATTATTCGTAATCATGCTGAATATATACGCATTAAAGAATACATAATAAACAACCCGATTAAATGGAATGATGATACATTTAACCCAATTAACCAAAACACAAAATTATAACCATACCATATCCATTTTGCACGTAGAGACGCACGGCCGTGCGTCTCTACACAATTCGGTTTTCTACCGTGCGTCTCTACACAATTCGGTTTTCTACCGTGCGCCTCTACACAATTGGATTTCTGCCGTGCGTCACCATTCGGTTTTAATTGCCATCAGGATTTAATATATAACGTTTTAGGTGAGAAATATTTGATTAACGTTATTCGTACCGGATAATCTTCGCAGGAAGAATTTTGGTTATCAGGTAAGATGGACCTATCATCATCAGGATGGATGCCAGCAAAGTGCCGATATTCAAACCGATAATCAACGGCCAGTTAAACAAAATTGGTAAGGTAGCAATGTAATATGCTTCCGGATCAAGCGGAATAATACCCGTGAAATACTGGATAGCACAGATACTCAACCCGATGATATTTCCCCACAGCATACCTTTTCCTATCAGGAATAAAGAATGATACAGAAATATCTTTCTGACCGACCAGTTGGTAGCGCCGATAGATTTGAGAATGCCTATCATCGTAGTGCGTTCCAGTATCAATATAAGCAATCCGGAAATCATGTTGAAGCCGGCTACAGCCAGCATCAGAAATAGTATTACCCATACATTGATATCTAACAAATCGAGCCAGGAGAAGATCTGCGGATTAATGTCCCGGATGGTTTGGGTATATAGCATGTTCCCGTTGGCCTGTGCCTTGTTGGCGGTTTTAAAATAGACCTGATCGCCGATTTCATCGATTTCATCGAAATTATTGATAAGAATTTCATACCCACTGACTTCTGAATCCTGCCAGTTGTTCAGTTGTCTGATGTGACGCATATCTGTCAGAATAAACAGCTTATCATATTCAATGAAATTGGTTGAATATATCCCGCTGATGGTGAATTTTCTGGCCCTGACCTGGTCCTGCATGAAATAGGAAAAGAAAGAATCACCCAACTTCAATTTGAATAAATCGGCCAGATGTTTGGATATGATAGCCTGGTTTTGCAGACTGTCACCGATATGCAAAATATCACCTTCTAATAAATTACTTTTGAAGAAATCCCAGTCGAAATGTTTATCAATTCCTTTGAGCACAATTCCCTGGAACTGCTCATTTGTTTTTATGATACCCGGTTTGGTGGCAAAAGCCTGTATGTGTTTTACGCCGGGAATTGCCGCCAGCTCATTTTTCAGCGTATCATTCAGCATGATGGGAGTTAGTTCGTAGGTATTATTGCTATCAAAATTGGTAATTTGTATATGTCCCCCGAAACCGATGGTCTTATTTCTGATTTCTTTTTTAAAACCGGTTACGATACTCACAGCCAGCAGCATCACGGTAAGCCCGATGGCAATTCCCAGGATGGCTATACGCACAGCAGGACGGGAAACATGTTTCCTGTCCTGCCTGAAGTGAATGCGTTTTGCTATGAAGTATTCTAAATTCATGTCATTTTTTCAAGGTGTTACCGGGGTAAGCATCCAGCGCTTTTTCGAGTACGATCAAGGCCTTTTTCAGGGCTTCTTTTTCCAGTACGTAAGCGATACGGACTTCATTCCGGCCGATATCAGGAGTCGTATAAAAACCGGAAGCAGGAGCCATCATTACGGTCTGACCCTCATAATCAAAGTCTGATAGCAACCAGGCACAGAATTTATCGGCATCATCAACCGGAAGTTTGGCAACAGTGTAAAAAGCGCCCATCGGTATCGGTGAATACACGCCGGGAATACGATTCAGGCCATCAATCAGGTATTTACGCCTTTCCACATATTCGTTGTACATTTCGAGCATATATTCTTCCGGGGTATCGATGGAAGCTTCTGCTGCAATTTGTCCGATTAACGGGGGACTCAGACGGGCCTGACAAAATTTCATCACATTGTCCCTTACTTTTTTGTTTTTAGTTACCAAAGCGCCAACGCGGATTCCACATTCACTGTATCTTTTTGAAACAGAGTCGAACAATACGACGTTTTCTTCGATTCCATCCAGATGAAAAGCCGAAATATAAGGTGCACCGGTGTAACAGAATTCACGGTAAACTTCATCGGAGAATAAATACAAATCGTATTTCTTTACGAGTTTCTTGATGTTGTTCATTTCGGCGCGGGTATAGAGATAACCGGTCGGATTGTTCGGGTTGCAAATCAGGATACCTTTGGTTCTGGGTGTGATGAGTTCCTCGAATTTTTCAATCGGAGGCAGGGCAAAACCATCTTCAATACTGCAGAATATCGGTTTGATAACAGCGCCGGCCGCAATGGCAAAAGCAGTATAGTTGGCATAAGCAGGCTCGGGAACGATGATTTCATCTCCCGGATCCAGACAGCTCATGAAGGCAAAGTTCACTGCTTCGGAGCCACCAGTGGTAACAATGATGTTTTCTTCCGTTACATCAATATTAAAGCGATGGTAGTAACTGGCCAGTTTGGTACGCAGACTTTTAATTCCGTCACTCGGACTGTATTCCAGTATACTTCTGTCGATATTGCGAATCGCGTCGATCGCCACCTGAGGAGTTTTCAAATCGGGCTGACCGATATTCAGGTGATACACTTTGACTCCGCGTGCTTTGGCTTTATCGGCCAGCGGAACTAACTTACGGATAGGCGATTCGGGCATTGAATTCCCGCGTTGGGATGTCTGTGGCATGCTTTTTTTAGTTTTGCCTGCAAAATTAGTGAAATTATTTAAAATCCACTATCAATTTGACATTAAATTGTCGGCCTGTGAGATAATTCGGAACGGCGAGCTGTTGTCCGTAAATATCTGTTACCCAGTAATACGAATTTACGTTTTTAAAATCCATGAGATTAAATACTTCCAGGTTCAGCCAGATACTCTGCAGACCTTTCATCCATTTTTTGTTCATCAGGGCATCTTTTCCGCTGATCAGAATTCTTGAGGCGCCGATATCCACTCGTTTATAAGCCGGTGCCCGCAGTACGCCGCGATACAGGTTATTGCGGGGCGGACCGTAAGGCATACCATCCGAATATACGAATTTCAGCTGCAATTTGTAATTCGGATTGTTGGGCAGGTAATCCTGAAACATCATGGAGAAAGCATAACGTTGTTCGTTCGGACGCGAAACCCAACCCGGCCATACCATGGTAGAAGAAGTGATGTTCCGGTTTTCATCGTAGGTATGCTGCAAATAACTGTCGCCAATGATGTCTTCTTTCGAATTCATGAGCGAGAAGTTAATCCAGGAATCTGTTCCGGGAACCAATTCTCCGAAAAGTTTGAAATCAATACCGGCTGTATAAGCTTTGGCATTGTTATGCCCTGAATACGTAATCTGTACGTTATCCACATCGTAGGTAATCACCCGGTCGGCTAATTTCAAATACGCTTCCGTTGTAAATTTAAACGGTCGGCCAAAAGCCCTGAAATAATGATCGCCTCCCAGTACTAACTGTACCGAACGCTGAGCGCGGATGTTTTCATTCAGCGCGATATTCACATTTCCCAGTACATCGCTGACCGTGTCCCTGATTTCCTTGTAAAACGGAGCCTGGTAATACAAACCGGTTCCCAATCTGAAACTGAAATCCTTTTCCCAGGCAGGTATAAAAGCCAGAGAAACCCTGGGGCTCACCAATAATTCTTTGTTGAAAGTCCAGTAATGGGCACGCACTCCGCCTGTCAGGGTAAAACCACCAGCATCGCCCCGCCATTTGTAGGTATCCTGTAGAAAAGCGGTTGTTCGCCAACTGGTGAGTGTGTTCGACGCTTTCATGTTATAATACAGGTTCACGCTTTCATCGTCGTAGGGCAGGGAATAGCCTACCGAATCGCGCCATTCCCATTCGCTGATTTGATCGGCAATAATTTCCCTCTGCAGGTTTGCACCCCATTTCAGTTTGTGCGATATTCCGTTAAATTCTCCGGTATGACCTATATTAACCACGGTTGCATTCAGGGTGTTACGTGCATGTTCGTGATATTTTCCAATACCGAGCGTGGCGCCTTCTCGGTTTTCTTCTTTCAGGTCCATTTTAACTTCCCCCAGATGATATTCACTCAGGATATCAAAGTTTTCATTTTCATCGGTCTGGAATGCTGAGGAGGTCAGACTCAATTTAATATTCTGTTGAGGATGATAATGATAACTCAACGCTCCGAAAGCTGTTCTGAAGATATCTTTCTCCTGACCCTCGAAGAAAATGGTGAGCTTGCGCCCCATGTTATATGTTCCAAAATTGGTTTCACGTGTGGTCGGGACAAAATTGAAAATATTCTGCGAGAAGTTTCCCAGGAATGTCATTTCCGATTTTTCAGAAAGCTTATAAGTAAAATAGCCCTGATAATCGATGAATGATGGATTGTATTCTCCCTCCGTATCTAATGAGCCCAGCAGATAAGCCGAAGTCTTGTACCGGATACCATGCAATTGGGTGAATTTGTTTTTAGAAGTACCCACGTAGGCGGTTGCTCCCAGCAAACTCATCGATACGGAAGATTCAAACTCAGCAGGCTTTTTGTATTCTATATCGAGTACCGACGACATTTTATCACCATACTCAGCATTGAATGCGCCGGATGAGAATCCGACCTTTTGCACCATGTCATTGTTGATAAAGCTCAACCCTTCCTGTTGTCCGGCTCGCACCAACAAAGGGCGATAAACCTCAATTCCATTGACATACACGATGTTTTCATCAAAGTTACCCCCACGCACATTGTATTGAGAACTCAATTCATTATTGGACGTAACACCGGCAAAAGTAATCAGGATCGATTCGAAATTTCCGGAGATATTGGGCATCAGCTTTGATTTCAAGGGATCCAGGTAATCCATCGTCGATGTTTGTCTGCGCTGTGCAACCACATCTAAATCCTGAATTTGCGTGCTTGTCGGACGTAATTCCACTGAAATCTGCATCACGGCCTGTTTAGGATAAAGTGTATGTCGAATGGTTTCATATCCGAGCAACGAAAAAACGATGGTTACAGAGTCTTTAACGGTGGTTGATAGTTCGTAATAGCCGTTCTGATTGGTCGTGGTTCCTACGGTTGTTTTGTCAAAATAGACATTGGCTAATTCAATTCCGCGGTTATTGTTATCAATCACGTATCCGAAAACCCTGAGTTTCGACTGGGCAAGAATGGGAGAGAGGAATATGGTTAGTAATAAAAAAGTTAATATCTTTCTGGGCATGGATTGATAATTACATTTAGCGAATAGCGAATAGCGAATAATGATAAAATGCGTGCAAATTTAACAAAAAATCCTGAAGTGGACTGACTTCGGATTTTCGTAAGGAAAACGAATTTTACTCAGATTTATTATTTTAAAAGAAGAATAAACTTACCCCGATGATGCTGACGATGGCGCCAATGACATGGTGAGGTGCAATTTTTTCCTTAAACATGATAGCTGAAGGTACAATGATAAACACCGGAACCAACGCCATGAAGGTAGAAGCAATCCCGGTTTTGGTATGCTGAATGGCGAAAAGTGAAAGTGTTATACCTAAAAAAGGTCCGAAAAATGAACCGATTGAAACAGCCCGGATACCACTTTTATCTTTAAAAGCCTCTTTCACTTTTGGCCATCTTTTGAGCGCTGTAATCATGATGATGAAACATATCAGTCCGAATAAAATTCTGATTTGGGTAGCGGATATGGGATCGTAATTGCCAATTCCTTTCTTGCTTAGGATAAGTCCGATTGCCTGTCCCATTGCCCCGCCAAAGGCCAACAACAATCCTTTTGCAGGAACCCGTATTTTCAGTCTCCTGTCTGCAATGGCTATCACGATGCCCGACAAACTGACGAGGATGGCTATGATGCTTTTCAGCGAAAGAATTTCATCCAGAAAGAACCAGCCGATGGTAGCTGTAATCACCGGAACCGAACTCATGACAAGCGTAGCTGTGCGTGAACCAATGATGAGATAGGATTTGAATAAGAATAAATCCCCGAGGAAAAGTCCGACTACCCCCGATAATCCCAGCCAAAACCACTGGTAGCCGGTTGCATCAGTCGGGAAAAAAGTTTGTTTGGTAATCAGCAAGGTAATACCCAGTAATACGAACGCCCATACGAGCCGGATGATATTCACCGACAGAGAACCAATTTTACGGCCGGCCTTTTCAAAAAATAAGGCGCTGAGTGTCCAGCATATAGCCACGACGAGGGCGGCGATTTCTCCGAAGAACATGTGTTTTTAACTGAAAGCGGAAAGCGGAAAGCGGGGAGCTTTCATCTGTCCAACTGAAAATTTGTGCAAAGATATAATATTATTTTGTACTTTTGCCGACGAAAACATTTTCCGCTTTCCGCTTTCAGTTTTCCGCTAAATGACAAAAAATAATGACATGATTCCATATTACAAAAACAAACCCCGTCCCGAGAAGGACATGATTTTCGGTATTCGTGCCGTAATTGAAGCCATCGAGGCAGGAAAAGATATTGATAAAATCATGCTCAGGCGTGATATGACCGGTGAGTTGGCTAAAGAACTCTATACCTTACTGGAAGGTATGAATGTGCCGATACAGAAAGTACCTATCGAGAAACTTAACCGCATCACGATGAAGAATCATCAAGGTGTGATTGCTTTTATTTCGCCGGTGACCTATCAGCGTATCGAAGACATCATACCCGGTATTTACGAAGAAGGCCGTACTCCTTTTATCGTGGTGTTGGATAATATTACCGATGTACGCAATTTCGGCGCCATTGCCCGTACCTGCGAATGTGCAGGCGTGGATGCCATCGTGGTGCCCATGAAGGGTGGGGCAGCCCTTAATGCCGATGCAGTAAAAACATCAGCAGGCGCTTTGATGAAAATCCCGGTTTGTCGCGAAGAAAACATCAGCAATGCCCTGAAATTCTTAGCTGCATCCGGTATCAAACTGATTGCAGCTACTGAAAAAGCAGAACAAAACTACACAGAAGTCGATTACAAAGTGCCGGTTGCCATTGTGATGGGCTCTGAAGACGAAGGAATCGACCCTGCCCACCTGCGCATCTGTCAGGAATTGGTACGCATTCCCATCCTTGGCAGCATTGAGTCGCTGAATGTGTCTGTGGCAGCGGGGGTTATACTTTATGAAACAGTGAGACAACGAATATAGTTGATAGTGGTCAGTGGTTAATTAACTAACCACTGACCACTAACCACTATTCATTGCTTTCTAATTAACACAAGAAATGACTGTATTATACGAAGACAACCACCTCATTGCCGTCAACAAATCCTCTTCGGAGATTGTGCAGGGCGACAAGACTGGTGATGAACCCTTATCGGAGACCATCAAAAAATACATCAAGGAGAAATACAACAAACCCGGTGATGTATATTTGGGGGTTACCCATCGGCTCGACAGGCCGGTAAGCGGTGTTGTGTTGTTTGCGCGTACCAGCAAGGCCCTGGCCCGTTTGAATGAAATGTTCAAAACGCAACAGGTTAAGAAAACCTACTGGGCGATAGTCAAAAACAAACCAGCTAATCCCGAAGGACGTCTCGAACATTATCTTGTACGCAACGAGAAGCAAAATAAATCCTATGCGCACGATAAAATGGTGCCGAATGCCAAAAAAGCAGCTCTGAAATACAAGCTTATCGGGCAGTCGGATACTTTTTATTTACTTGAGATAGAACTTGAAACTGGTCGCCACCACCAGATTCGCTGCCAGCTCGCTAAAATGGGCTGTCCTATCAAAGGTGACCTGAAATACGGTTTCCCACGTTCCAACCCCAATGGCGGCATTTCCCTGCATGCCCTTTCGGTCGAATTTATCCATCCGGTATCCAAAGAACAAGTCAGCATTACGGCACCCGTTCCCGAAGATGAGAAGTTGTGGGAGGTAATTATTAAGGTTTGATGTATGTGTTGCGCATTAGATAGCGCAGGTGTGTTGTCTGATTGAAATATATTACTACATTTGCAACAGTTACAATAAAATTACTGTATACACGCAATTTGAAACGTAATCCTATGGAAGAGCATAAACACATTTGGCAGTTTTCACGCATTGGTGGCGTGAACAGGGTGAATCTCGAATCGGGTGCCGACCTGCAACACCTTGGTGAACTGGATCAAAAACTGTGGACAGCACTAAGCTGCCCTGTACATGGCCTGGAGGTTGATTTCAAAACGCTGGAATTGATTGATACTGATAAGGACGGCAAAATCAAAGTGCCTGAAATACTGGCTGCCGTGAGGTGGATACTTACGGTAATCAAAAACCCGGATGACCTGATCCGACATAATAAATGTCTGCCTTTAGCTGCCATTAATGATGAAAATCCGCTGGGTAAAGATTTGCTTGCTTCGTCGAAACAAATCCTGAAAAATCTGGGTAAAGCTGATAGTGAGGAGCTAACCGTTGAAGATACTTCCGATACGGAAGCAATTTTTGCCAAAACAAGATTTAACGGGGATGGTGTTATTACAGAAGATACCACTAAAGATGAAAATCTGAAAAAATGCATTCTTGATATCATTGCCTGTATTGGTAGTGTGCTCGACCGCAGTGGAAAGCAGGGCGTTTCCACCGAACAAATCGAATTATTCTTCCAGAATTGTGAGGATTATGCCGCATGGCATGCCAAAGCGGAAAATAACAGTCCGGTCATATTGCCTTATGGTGCTGATACCCAAAAGGCTTTTGATGCTTTTAAAGCGGTACGTGCTAAAATTGATGATTATTTCGTGCGCTGCCGGTTGGCCGAATTCGATCCGGTATCTGCAGATGTATTGAACACCCTGACAGCCCGTTTTGA
>JAEWUM010000034.1 GCA_023459355.1 Bacteroidota bacterium
AGAAATGCAATTAAGCATCTTCCCAACATAAGGGGGCTTGGTTTTATAAAACAAAAATCCCATATCTGATCTCTAGACAGATACGGGACAATTTTCAATAATATATATTTTTATCGGACAACAATAATTAAAAATTTAGATTTTTTTTTAGTTCCCTTACTGCGCTGCGGGATGAGAGACTTTAACTACATTTATAGTTCCCTCGCTTCGCTCGGGATGACAAATTCTTGCTTAATTAAAATCCCCGTCGCCGTAAAGAATCTAATTATACAGTTAATAATGATGCGACGGCATTTGACCTTACGAAATCGTTGTCATCCCGAGCGAAGCGAGGGAACTAAGTATCTTTGCTTTACGGAATCGTTGTCATCCCGAGCGAAGCGAGGGAACTAAGTATCTTTGCTTTACGGAATTGTTGTCATCCCGAGCAAAGCGAGGGAACTAAGAATTTTGATTGAGAACACTCATCCTAATCGCAGCGAGGGAACCAAGTCTTTTAACTGAAGACTGTCATTCCGCAGCGAGAGAACTATGTGTTCAGTCTAAGGAAAGTCATCCCACAACGAGGTAACCATTAATAATCGCGAGGATGTTTACTGCAAAACATCAAAATGCTTACTGCATATCGTCAAAAAGCTTACTGGAAAACATCAAAATGCTCACTTGAAATTGCAGTTGCGGATAATCGGTAACAGACCTGCGGATTATCTGTAGACGTCTTACCGATTATCTGTAACTGACCTGCGGATTATCCGCAACCGATTTGCAGATTATCCGCAAGTAAGCTACGGATTATCCGCAACTACATTGCAGAATATCTGCAACTGTCATTTAACCTGGTTAATTGCACACTTTTGTCAGACTACATTCAGTGTTTCGTCTAACTTTCCGTAGTAAATCTGCTTACCATTGCGCGAAATGGTATGGGCGAAGAGTTTGTATGCTCCTTTTTCCAACTCGGGAATCAGGAAATGAATTTCAGATGGTTTGTTATATGAATAGGTTGTAACCCGGATTAATTTTTTCGGTTCATTTACCGGACTGAAAAAGAGTCCGAGTCGTTCATCTTTTGGATCTATGTGCAGTCTTTTTCCTGATAAAACCCCGATTCCCCCGGCAGTAAGTAGGTCTCCAATGCTCTCGCTACAGATATCCGTGAATCCATACAGGACGGGTGATTCTTTTGAATTGCTGACTTGTACAATTTTACGTATCTTGACTGGTAATTCCTGCAATCGTTGTCCTTCGGTGACACGGAATTTAATCTGATGACGTTTCCGGTCAAATTTATCATATTTTCCGTTAAATGTTCCGCAAATGGTAGGGCGTACCCTGAATAATGGAGTCGCGATACTGTATCCCTGATTGATGTGATGAATAACCGACTGGGTAAGTCTTTCGAAATAGGCTATTGCCTGTGGGCGGGTAAGACCGGAACCTTCCTCTATCATGTGGGTGATGAGGTCATCCAGATTTTTGGTTCCGAAACTGGATACTACAGCGTAACAGGTTTCATTCTTAGCTGTTATCGAATTTTCAACAAGCATGTATTCAATCATAACTAAAACTTTAGGTTGTAAACGTAGATAAAAGTACTTTTTAAGGGTGCATGTTTGCTTACTTAAAAGTGGGCGCAAATATAAAAAAATAATTTTAAGAAATCAACATCCACAATTCAAATTTCCTGAAATTTTTGTAAGTTTGCATCAAAATATTTTCAAATCATCGAATGAGAAGCGGCCATCCAACTATTCTTTCCCCTTTAATGCTTATTGTTCTGTTGTCGGGCATGCTGTTTGTCTCCTGCTCGCCAACTAAGCATGTTCCCGATGGTGCTTTCCTGCTAAACAAGGTCGAAATTAAATCGGATGCAAAAGAAATCAATAAAAATGATTTGCCTGAGTATGTCCGACAAATGCCTAACTCATATATCCTGGGCTTATTCCGCTTGCAGTTGGGGATTTACAACCTGTCGGGAAAAGATTCGACTAAGTGGTTTAGCCGGCTGGTAAGAAGAATCGGGCAACCACCGGTTCTGCTTGATTCAACATTGACCGAACTGTCGGCCCAGCAACTGTTGCGGTTCCACATGAATAAGGGTTATTATGATGCCAATATCAATACGATTGTAAACAAGCGAAACAAGAAAGCGCGGATTTCCTACCAGATTCAGTCTAACAAGCCCTATAGGGTTAACGAGTATAAGGTTAATGTTCCGTTTGAAGAACTTGAAACTTTGTCCACAGACTCCATCCGGTCGCTAATACAACCCAATATGTTGTTCGATGTGTATCAGCTCGATAGCGAGCGGGAAAGGCTGACTTCGAGGATGCGCCGGCAAGGTTATTATAATTTCATGAAAGATTATCTGGCCTATACGGCCGACAGTACAGGTCACAAAGTAGATGTGACATTACAGTTGCGCGATTATCTGATAGAAAAACGTGACACCCTGAATCAAACAGTTTTTAAGCAATATTACATCAGCAGGGTTATTTATAACCTTAATCCGGCAGTAAGTACTATTCTGGCGAGTAACAAACCGGATCCTATCGATACAATTCAAACCGGGAATTACGTTGTTATTGGTCCCGAAGATAAATTTCTTACATTTAATGCCCTGGTTTCGAGTACCTTCGTGAAGCCTGGTACACTTTATTCGGATGCAGATGTGGAAAAAACTTATGCAGCACTGAATACCCTGCCTCCGGTGAAATACACACATATCAGTTTTACCGAAACTGCACCGGATTCTCTGCAATGCTTGATTACCATTGCGGAAGCAAAATCATTTACTTTTACCTCTCAGGCTGAAATTACATTTACCGAAGGTTATTGGGGAGCTGCCGGAAATGCGGGTGTGGTTCACCGGAATCTCTTCAAAGGTGCGGAATCGTTGACTTTGCAGGGTCGTTTGGCGCTGGAACGTCAGGGTGATGTCATTGCGCAGGAATGGGGAGGGCAGGTTGGTATTCGCGTGCCGAGGACTATTCTTCCGTTTATAGATGACACTTATAGTCGTAGCTTGCAGGGCTCTACTGAGTTCAGGGGAACTTTCAATTATCAGTTTAGACCCGGGGAGTTTTCTTCGACCAATGTCGGAGGAGGAGTTAAGTACAACTGGATGAAGGGCCGGCAAAATCACAATTTGGATTTGGTGGATGTCAGTTATGTGCATTTCCCCTGGATTTCTTCCGAATTTAAGTCCGCTTTCATCGAAAGTGGCTTGTATAATAAGTATAATTATGATAATTACATGATTATGCGGATGAGTTACAGTACAGCTGTCAGTGGTTACAATCCGGCGAGACCGCTTCGTAATTATTTTACATATCGCTATGGCGTGGAAAGTGCTGGAAATGCATTGTTTGGACTGTATAAATTGTTGGATATTCCTGCCGACGTCAATGGTTTTTACCGTGCATTTAACATTCGATTTTCTCAATACGTAAGGGGAGAAATCAATACATCCTTTCATCAGATAATTGATAAAAACAACAAATTTGTGTATCATGCGGGTATTGGTGCAGGATTGCCTTATGGAAATGCGGAAATTATTCCATTTGAAAGACGATTTTACAGTGGAGGCGCCAACAGTGTCAGGGGCTGGGGGGAGAGCATGCTCGGACCAGGATCCTATCAACGTTTCAGTACAAACAGAAGAAGGGATTATAATCAGGTTGGCGATATAAAACTGGATTTAAATTTCGAATACCGGGCAAAGATGTTTTGGGTGCTCGAAGGTGCGATCTTTGCTGATGCGGGAAATATCTGGACAGTCCGTGAATATGATAACCAGGCCGGTGGCGTGTTTAAGCCGGATACGTTCTGGAAGCAAATCGCGTTGGCCTATGGCATTGGACTCCGTATGGACTTTAACTTCTTTCTTTTCCGGGTGGATATGGGGGTGAAACTGCATGACCCGGCTGCTATTACAACTCCTAGATGGGTGTTTCCCAAGTCCTTTAACGATGTGGCTTTACACATTGCAATCGGATATCCGTTCTAATCCGATTTAAATGTCAGCCGGTGATAACCCGTCACCCCGAATTCCCTGATTGCCGCTTTGTGCTTTTTGGTGGGATAGGCTTTATTCTGTTTCCAATCGTATTCCGGAAATTGTTTGTCGAGTTTGTACATCAGCTCGTCACGGTGTGTTTTGGCTAATACTGATGCCGCTGCAATGGATAAATATTTGCTGTCGCCTTTAACGATGGTTTTGTGTGGAACTTCCCGGTAGGGTTTGAACTTATTACCGTCAACAATAATATATTCAGGACTTGTAGTTAGTTTGTCTATTGCCCTGTGCATGGCTAATATCGAAGCATTGAGGATATTGATTTTGTCAATTTCGTGATTATCTACTTCAGCTACAGCCCATGCAAGTGCTTCTTTCTCTATGATTAACCTGAGTTGATCCCGTTGCTTTTCCGAGAGTTGTTTAGAGTCGTTCAGCAATTCGCACTGAAAGTTCTCCGGTAAGATAACGGCTGCTGCTACAACAGGACCAGCCAGACATCCCCGACCGGCTTCATCACATCCACACTCCAGCTTATGTCCCGAGAAATTCTGCTCAAGCATATCAATCCTGTTTTTCGCGTATCTCTTTCCACAGATCAGGAGCCATGTTTTTAACCGGCTCATAAAACTTTGACTCTTCTCTGGTTTCCGGATTGATGAAATTTATTTTTTCATCTAATGCATCTGTAAGGATGAGCATTATGCTGACAAGTAAAGCCAGTTTAATGCCGCCTAACACACCTCCTAAAATCGCGTTTATGAAACCGAGCGATAAAGCGTGAATCATCTTGTTGATAATTTTACCAATGATAATTAAACCGGTTACGATGAGTACAAATGCCAGAACGAAAGCCAGTGGTTGAGCTGCTTTCAAACTGATGTCGAATAAATTAACCATCAGTTGTACTAAAAGCGGAGCCAGCAATTTACTTAAGTATATACCGCAGATGATGATGATGAGCGAAATAACCTCCCTGATTAATCCACGGAAAAGACCAATCAAAAAACCCAGTACAATGGGTATGGCAATATATAAGTCTAAGGAGTTCAAATTTTTTATTTGCAAATATAATATTCTTGAACCATATAAGTCACATGAGTAATCAAAAGTTATTATAAAATGTTGATATCATGCGATAAAATATTAGGTAAAAAACACATCCGATAAATGTTGTTTATTCAAAAAAACTAAAATTTACTCATGTGACTTATATGATTCAAAAAAAACTGGCATGTATTTTGAAATGCTCATGACGTGCACAGTGATAAAACAGTTTTTAGTTATCTTACCTTTAAAAAATACATGTTATGAAACGTATATACACCAGCTTGTCAGTAGTGTTGATGACGATGCTCCTTATTAATCAACCCAAGGCACAAAATAATTACAACGACGATAGAAGTTATCGTTATGATGTAAGTGATTATCTCGATTTGGAAGCTGTTGCTTCAGTATTTGCCAAATCACGAACAATTGATGATTTTGAAAACAAACTGAATGACTACAGAAATCAGGTTTCAAATCTGGATTTGAATAATGATGGCTATGTGGATTACCTGAGATTACTTAAACAGTATGACCGTAATGCCCATGTGATTTTGATTCAGGCGGTACTGGGAAATAATTACTATCAGGATGTTGCTACTGTTGTTATAGGCAGAGATGTTTATAACAGAGATTATATTCAGATTATCGGTGACCCTTATTTATATGGAAATGATTACATCCTGGAACCGGTATTTCACAAACGCCCCAGGATTTTAAATTCACTCTGGAACAGACCGCAGGTAGTATATGTTTCCAACTACTACTGGGGATATTATCCGACTCATTACAGGTTGAGACCTATCCTGCCGATTCATCATTATTTTAATCATTTGAGCGTATTTGTCGATGTACATCATCGTTACTATTACACTACCAGTTTAAGATTCCCGGTATATGTGGATGTAATTCGCCATCACCGGCGCAATGACTACTGGAGGGATCACAACGACAGGCGTTTTGAAATGCGTAATCAACATTACAGGAACAAGGGTCAGTTTGAATACAACCAGGAAAGAAGAAAACCAGACCCGAGAGAACGCAAATCCACCTATTCTGAAAACGACAGGAGACAAGCTAATCCGGGCGCAGGAGTACCACAACGCGATACCAGGGTAAACCCATCGGAAAGAAGGCTGGCTACACCACAACGGGATGTCAGGGTAACTCCACAACGGCCGGCACAACAAAGAGAAATCAGGGTTACGCCCCAGCGGGAAAGTACACCGTCGCCTTCAAGGGAAGTAAGAGTTAGTCCTCCTGCGAAAGAAGTAAAAGTTGCTCCGCGGGTTGAACGCAAGACCTCACCGTCAAGAGAAGCGAAGGTGAGTACCTCGCCAAGAGAGTCTAAAAAGAATAGTGATAAGTCATCTTCTGATAATTCAAGATCAGGAAGAAGCACTTCTTCAAATAATAATTCAGGCAGAAGATAGGTTTAAATAGATTGGTTTAGTTTAGTTAACACGGGGAGCTGTTTCGGCAGCTCTCTTTTTTTGTTTGTGATATAGGGCTAAGTATTCCTGTTCAGTCTGACCCGGAGTGGGGATTAATTCGGCTTTATCCAAACAGTTAAGTACATGCAAATCCATGAGGGTGCTATACCCTGATCGACAAATAATTTCTTTTGCCTGTAAAAGTATGCTTGCCAGTTTATCTGTGTCGAGGTGAGGCAGGATGGTCAGGTTTTCGTGTGTCTCTTCTATTTGTCCGGAAGTTTTATTCGCCGGTAATCCCTGAATGATGAGTACCTTTTCATTTGAGTTTTTTAATCTCCTGATCAACTGCTGTTCGAAAATAGTCCGTTGCGGCTCAGGACCGGAAACCAGTGCAACAACATCATATGTTGAATCCGGAGTGTTTTTTGTTTTAGATAAAAGTTCAGCAAACCTTGAAAGCGGACCGATAAACCGGGCATGGCGGGGCAAAGGATATTTGTGGGATAAATCTCCACTCAGGTTCTCTTCTTCTTCATAATCAGGAATCACACAGTCATCGAACCTGTTGATGAAAAAACGGTGTCCGAGCCAGATCACAGGGGTCATGAACCCCAACCCTTTCGGCATTTTAATCATCAGCTGATGGGTAATATAGGTTGTATGGATGTGTTTGTTCCAAAGCCCGAAACGATTATCGGAAATTACCTGTTCAATTTGATGTTCGCGGATGATTTTTTTTAATTGATGATGTTCGCGGATGATGCCCCATAGTATAACAGGGATACTTCGCAGCATGGCAGTTAATTGCGATTTACCCTTGTTGTAGCGGATAGGATAGGAGGGCAATTCAATAAATGACAAGTCCGGAAACGCTGCTTTGAGTAGTTCCATCGGATGCCCGTCGGTAGCAATGATGATTTCATGTCCCTCCGAAAGCAGTTTTTGTATCAGGGGTATGCATCGGGTAGCATGACCTAATCCCCAGTTTAATGGACAAACAAGCAGCTTCATAAATTCAACAAATTCAATATTTAAAATATTTGCAACTTATTCTCATGTTATCCTTTAGACCTGTCAGGTTTTTAAAACCTGACAGGTCTGAAAAAGGTTTAATACCATCAATCAACTGTACTACCAAAATCCCCATCACTCAGATAAGTCTGTATTTTATCGCCAGGTTTAATTTTTTTTACTGAAGTGAGTCTCTTCCCATTTAGTGTCGTAATCGTGTAACCATATTTCAATAAAAAAGCCGGTGAATGTCGTTCTATGCTGTTCTCAAGTATGACTAATTTGTTTTTTTGCGTATTAATTGCCAGTCTGACAGCCTGAATCAGTCTTGATTTCTGTCGTTCTAAGGTCAGCTTCTTGTCCGAAGTTTTATTAATCAGGGCGTGCCTGATTTTCCAACTGATATCTGCTAACCTTTGATGTTGATTTTGTACCCTTTGATGGAGCAATTGGTAAATTGCGGTATATGCATCTGTCATCCTGTCTTTTGCTTCCTCCATCATTTCAATTAGCAAAGCTGCAGCAGCAGTTGGAGTTTTAACAGAAGTATGGGCTACCATATCCACGATTGATAAGTCGCGTTGGTGACCGATACCCGCGATGATGGGCAAAGGGAATTGTGCGCAGTTTAATGCCAGTTCGTAGGAGTCAAAGCAAGCTAAATCGGTTGTAGCTCCTCCTCCCCGGATGATAACAACCACATCGAAAAGATCAACATGTCCGTAGATGTTATCCAACGCTTCGATGATGGAATCTGCTGCCTGATCGCCCTGCATGATGGCCGGAAATAATTTTTTATAAAAAACAAATCCATCGGGATTGTTATCGAGTTGATTGCAAAAATCATCGTATCCCGCGGCAGTAGGAGAGGAGATTACGGCAATTCTGTTTGGCAACGTAGCCATTTCCAGCGACTTATTCATTTCCATTACCCCGTCTTTTTCCAGCTGACGGATGATTTCCAGTCGCCTTTTGGCGAGTTCTCCGAGGGTATAGGTAGGATCAATATCGCGTATGTTCAGACTCAGACCAAATACATCATGAAAATCCACAGTTACCGAAACCAATACCTTGATGCCGGCATGTAGTTGCTGACCGGTACTGCTTTCGAAATAGGGCTTCAGCATACGGTAGGTGTTTGCCCAGATGTTGGCTTTCATTTTGGCAATTAAGGTGTCTGTATCCGGGTCTTTTTCTATGAATTCGAGATAGCAATGTCCGTTGGAAGCCTCGCGGAGTTCGCTGATTTCTGCTTTAATCCAGACCGTGGACTCAAAATTGACTTTGAATACCTGATTGATAAAACGTGTAAGTTGAGATAAACTATATGTTTCTTTCTCCATGGAATTTTACTTAAGGAATTAAAATCTTTGAGACTTGTGAGTACCCCGGGCAACTTATCTGAGCCAGGTAAAATCCGGCTGGCAGGTGGCTGATATTCAGGGTCTCAACTGAATTGCCGAGTAATTGCCAGAATATTATTTTTCCGGTGGATGTTATAATTTGTAAACATAGTTCCTCATTTTCAAACGTAGCCTGTCTTATTATCCTGATTTCTCCGGTTCCTGTCAGATATTTCAGTTTAACAGGGAACTCAGATTTAATCTCATTCCGGTTGTTCGTTGCTGTTTGATACAGTACATGTTGAAAATCAGGAATCCCATATCCGTATTGATTATCCGGAGAACTGAAGCGGTTTGCCGAATTAATGATATGCTGTCTGATCAGGTCAACATTGTATGATTGTGGTAATTGTTCTTTGCAATACTGAAGATAACAGGCTGTTAATCCGGCAATGATAGGAGAGGAATAAGAGGTTCCGTTGCCATTAAATACAAGGTTGCCGTTTAAATCAACTAATGTTGTCCCCCAACCGGTGGCGCAGACTTCTGGCTTGATCCTGCTGTCGGCAGTCGGACCAAAAGATGAAAAAGCTGCAATTGTCCCGCTGGTATTCACGGCACCCGCTGTCAGAATGCCATCTGCGTCAGCGGGTGAACTGATGTGCTTCCATGTTGTGTTACCATCATTTCCGGCACTGGTACATACAATAATCCCTTTCCGGGAAGCAAGGTAAGCAGCACGACTTGCTCTCGATACCTGTCCGTTCATATCAGCATAAGTGAAATTCATGCTTTCGTCATCGAATTGGGTGTACCCCAATGATGAATTCACGATGTCTACACCCAGACTATCTGCAAATTCCAGTCCCCTGACCCAGAAATCCACTTCGACCATATATTCAGTCGGCACATATTCTGTTTGTATTAACCAGTAAGAAGCATGCGGCGCGGCACCCACGAACTGTCCGGGCAGATTCCCCGCCATAATCGACAATACATTAGCACCATGCGTATCCTCCTGATAGACATTGACTGACGGATCAATGATGTTTTTTACGCCCGATAGTCTGTTTTGAATCCGTAGGCTGTCGAATGCCGGGTTGGTATCCACGTTTCTGAAACCCGCATCCAGTACCCCGATGAGTATGTTCTTACCAGTATAGCCGGTTTCGTGTAATGCTTTCCCGTTCAGTTGATTGAGTTGTGCAGCAGCATATCCGTATTCGAATTCATAAACAGGTTCAACATCATGTTCAAATTCCTGCGCACCCTCGGGATCCATGCGTTTTGTGCGCAGTGCCGGTGCCGGTTGCGCTGTCAGTATTTTGCCGGTATATTCTACTCGTTTCACGAATGAGAGCGGACGGATGAGTCCCATCAGCGATGAATCATTCGTAATCACGGTAATCCCGTTCATCCACTTACTGGAGGAATGAAAAGATACTCCCTGATTAACCACCTGGTTGATATAAGTAGCATTAACCGGCAAATCAGTTGAGTCAATTGCAATCTGTTGTTCACTTCTTCTTTGAATGGATTTTGAACTCAGATATGCAGCGGGATTATCAAGGGAATAGGGCGTGTTGTTTTTATCTTTAAACTGAACGAAAAAGTAGTATGAGTCAGCAAACAGGAAGTTTGTGAAACAGAAAAAAAACAGCAAGGTTGTTATTGCCTGTTTTCGTATGGGATTTTTCTTTTGAATCATGAAGAAGAAATTATCTCTGCAAATATACAATATTTGATTCAACATTAACAGGGAGAGTGAGATTTGATCTCAAATGTTGAGATATTTGATTCTTAGTTCCCTCGCTAAGGATGACAATGATTCTCACTAGTTCCCTCGCTTCGCTCGGGATGACAAATTTGGTTGGATTCTTAGTTCCCTCACTACGTTCGGGATGACAAATTTTGCTTAATAAATATTACCCGTCGCCCAAAGTCTGTAAAAACTGTTTTATCTTTGCAGCGACGGGTGCTAAGATTCCCGAACCGTCGCTGAAATGAATATAATCAAACAGTAAAAAATGGTGCGACGGTATCTGACCAAACGGAATTGTTGTCATCCCGAGCGAAGCGAGGGAACTAGTGAGAATCATTGTCATCCTGAATCGAGGGAACCAGATCTCTCGTTTCACTCGAGATGACAGATGAGAATGTTTTAATAATACCCGTCGGAATAGATTGTAATAATTGTATTGGTACTCATTGCGACGGATGCATGATTTAGTTATGAAAATACACATCTATTATGTTTACATTTTAACCACTAAAAACAATAAAGTTCTTTATGTGGGAGTTACAAATGATCTTGTTCGTCGAGTAAATGAACATAAAAAAGGTTTACGTGAAGGATTTACTAAAAAGTATCATGTGAACAAACTTATTTACTTTGAAATATATGATTATATCGAACATGCAATTGCACGTGAAAAACAAATAAAAGGTTACTCTAGGGATAAAAAGCTTAATCTTGTTAACGTGAAAAATCCTCAATGGAATGAATTAGATCCTCATTGTAAAAACTAGTTCCCTCGCTTCGCTCGGGATGACAAATTTTGCTTAATAAATATTACCCGTCGCCCAAAATCTGTAAAAACTATTTTATCTTTGCAGCGACGGGTGCTAAGATCCCCGAACCGTCGCTGAAATGAATTTAATCAAACAGTAAAAAATGGTGCGACGGTAATTTACCTAACAGCATTATTGTCATTCCGAGCGAAGCGAGGGAACTAAAGAAAAGAACGTGCTATAAATTTGCACCATGAATCATTTAAAAAGACTTTGAATAAACTTTTTAGTGAAGATGTTGTTATGCAATTAAATAATTAAAATGATACAATATACCTGTGAGGTTTTTAAAACCTGACAGGTCTGGTCAATTAAAAATAAAAAATAAACAATATGGCAGACGATCCGGTAATATGTACCTGCCTCGATTTAACAAGAAATGACATAATCGAGGCGATAAACCAATATGGATGTAAGACGACAGATGATGTGGCAGACGCGATAGAAGCAGGCGCCGTGTGTGGGAGTTGTATAGATGATATACAGGAGATTCTCGACGAAGTCAATAGTTGATTTACACCATTAAACATACGTGCGGATGTGTTTCGAAAATGAAGTCATCCGCACGTTTTATTTTTGTGCATTTGGCGGCGTTTCACTACATTTGTGCCACTAACGCCACCGCATGCAACAATACCTCGACATACTCAAACAATACTGGGGATACGACCGATTCCGTCCGTTACAGGGCGATATTATTCAGAGTATTGCTGATGGAAAAGATACGCTCGGACTGATGCCTACGGGTGGAGGTAAGTCGTTGACCTTTCAGGTGCCAGCGCTGGCAATGGAGGGAGTTTGTATCGTGGTTACGCCTTTGATCGCGTTAATGAAAGATCAGGTGGAGAACCTGAAAAAAAGAAATATCTCTGCTGCGGCGATTTATACAGGCATGTCGAAGGCGGATATCCTGCTTACCTTAGATAATTGCGTATTTGAAGCGTATAAGTTTTTGTATGTTTCTCCCGAACGCCTGGCAACTCCTATCTTTATCGAGAAAATCAAACAGACCAAAGTCTGCCTGATCGCGGTGGATGAATCGCATTGTATTTCCCAATGGGGATATGATTTTCGTCCTTCTTACCTGAAAATAGCGGATATTAGAGAGGTTATACCCGATGCACCTGTGTTGGCGCTGACTGCTACCGCAACCCCTGAAGTCGTGGATGATATTCAGGAGAAACTGCATTTTAAAGCCAAAAATGTTTTCAGAAAAAGTTTTTTGCGCACGAACCTGGCTTATATCGTCAGAACGACAGAAAACAAGGATGAACAACTGTTGAATATTCTCCGTAAGGTGCCGGGAACATCTGTAGTGTATGTGCGCAATCGTAAAAAGACAAAAGAAGTAGCTGATTTTCTCGTGCAAAACGGCATCAGTGCCGAACATTTTCATGCCGGACTGAAAAATGAAACCAAGGATGCCAGACAGCAGCGTTGGAAAAACGATGAAACGAGGGTGATAGTTTCGACCAATGCTTTCGGAATGGGGATTGATAAACCGGAAGTGCGTTCGGTGGTGCATCTCGATTTGCCGGATTCTTTAGAAGCTTATTTTCAGGAAGCAGGCAGGGCAGGTCGAGATGAGAAAAAGGCTTATGCGGTAGTGCTTTTCAATAACAGCGATGTGACGAAAATGCGGAAGCGGGTAGCGGATACTTTTCCGGAAAAGGACATGGTCCGAAAAGTGTATAAAGCCCTCGGGGATTATTATGAGATTGCAGAAGGGTACGGATTAGATGCGGTTTTCCCCTTCGATCTGGCTGATTTCTGCACGAAATTTAAATTGCCGATGCTGGTAGCGTATAATTCCCTTAAAATTCTACAACAAGCAGGGTATTTGGAGTTGACTGACGAGCAGGATAATACTTCCCGTGTACTGTTTACCGTTGGCAAGGAGGACTTGTATGCAATTCGTTTTACGCCGGATCAGGATAAACTGATACATATTTTGCTGCGTTCCTACACGGGTTTATTTACCGATCCCGCCTATATCAGTGAAGATGTCATCGCTTCCCGGCTGGGATGGAGCAAAGATAAGGTATATCAGGAGTTAGTTGTATTGTCGAAGGAGCACATCATCCAGTATATTCCACGTAAGAAAACTCCCTTTGTAAGTTTCGTGGTTGAGCGAGAATCGCCTGACAGACTGAATCTGGGGAAAGAAGTATATGATACCAGGAAAGAGCGCTATATTAACCGTGTAAAAAGTGTATTAGACTACGCAAAAGAACAAAATATTTGTCGCAGTCAGGTTTTATTAGCTTATTTCGGGGAAAAAAACACCAAACCCTGCGGCTGTTGTGATATTTGTCTCAGTAAGAAAGAACAACAGGTTACGGATGCGGATTTTGATCAAATCAGGTTGGCTGTTTTATCTCAATTAAAGCAAAATTCACTGACAGTCGCAGAACTGCTTAAGATTATTCCTTTTAAGGAGCAAAAAGTAATGCCGGTTATCCGTTTTTTGATCGATAACCGGGTGCTGGAGCATGGTACTGATATGAAGTTGACAGTCGGGAATTCCGTAAAGAGTTAAATGTTTTTTGCCGGATGGAGGTTTGTTCAAGATAACCTTCCTTTGTAATCTTCATATCCAAATTCCCTCACGAGTTGAAACCCGTTATCTTTTGTCCAGATGCCAATTGAAGGGTGACTGACACCGTTAAACATGGTGGTTTTAACCATCGTGTAATGTATCATGTCTTCGAAGATGATTCGGTCACCGGCTTGTAAGGGGTTGTCGAAAGACCAGTCACCGTAGAAGTCGCCAGCCAGGCAGCTGTTGCCGCCCATACGATAGGTCGGTTTTCCGGGTATAGCATCTGTGGCTCCCGTGATGGCCGGTTTATAAGGCATCTCGAGACAGTCGGGCATGTGGCAGGAGAATGATACATCCAGCATAGCAGTTTTTACTCCTTTATTTTCAACAACGTCCAACACAGTCGCGACAAGATCGCCGGTTCTCCAGGCAAAAGCGCTGCCGGGTTCTAATATGAGTTGCAGATGCGGGTGTTTTGCTTTGAAAGCCTTGAGTACCTGTATCAAGTGTTCGGTGTTGTATCCTTCGCGGGTCATCAGGTGGCCGCCGCCCATGTTTAGCCATTTGATCTGGCTGAACAGATGTCCGAACTTTTGTTCAACAACCAGCAAAGTTCTTTCTAAATCGAAAGAATTACTTTCGCAGAGCGTGTGAAAGTGTAGTCCTTCAACCCCTTCAGGCAAGGTTTTTCCCAGATTTTCGGCGATGATACCCAACCGGGAACCAGGTGAACAAGGATTGTACAAATCTGTCCCGACATCCGAAAACTCCGGATTGATACGCAGTCCGCAGGAGATATTATAAAATTGTGTCCGGGGATAAAACTTCTCAAACTGAGCGAGCGAGTTGAACGTGATGTGACTGCTGTACTGCATGATCTCATCAAACTCTTTGTCAGAGTAAGCAGGCGCATAGGTGTGTGCCGGACTCCCCATTTCTTCGAAAGCCAGTCTGGCTTCAGCCAAAGAACTGGCGGTAGAACAGGGGATATATTCCCTGACAATAGGGAAAGCACTCCACATGGCAAAGGCTTTGAAGGCTAGTATAATTTCTATACCTGCCTGATCCTTAACCGAGCGTAACAACTCCAGATTATTGCGAAACTTTACCTCATCCAGCACAAAGCAGGGAGAAGGAATTTGATTGTAATTGATCATGTCTCTTTATTAATTTTTTCTTGATAACTCATCCTAAATCCTTCGGGTTAAAACCCGGAGCTATTGATATATCAAACATGCTATTCGTTATTCGCTATTAGCTTTCCGCTCTCCGCTAAAAAACTACCGCCTCTTAAACGTCCCATACGCTAACCCGCCTAAAATCGCCAACCCAACCACATACGCCGGTGGAACATTGACTATCCAGATCAGTACAATTACAGCGATGGGAATAAAGATTGTTTTATAATTGATATTAGCCGACTTGGCCATTCTCCACAAAGGAGCTGCAATGAGTGCGACCACGGCCGGACGAATTCCCTTGAAGATACGGTTAACAGTCGGATTTTCGCGCATGTCAACAAAAAAAGTAGCAATCAAAACAATGATGATGAACGATGGAAGGGCGCATCCGACAGCGGCGGCTATACTGCCTTTCGTACCTTTTAACTTATATCCCACGAAGATCGACGTGTTGATGGCCATTACACCCGGAGCCGATTGTGCCATTGCCAGCATGTCGATAAATTCTCTTGCCACAATCCATTTTCTTCTGTCTACCACCTCTTTTTCAATCAGTGGAATCATGGCATAGCCACCCCCGATGGTGAAAAGGCCGATTCTAAAGAAGGTAATGAATAATTGCCAATATAATTTCATAGCTTAATATCTAGTGTAGTTCTTTTAAAAATATTAGATTCTTCGCTACGTTCAGAATGACAATATTGATAAATATTTAAGTATGGGAGGAATTGATTGGTAGCTTTGTCACCAATCAATTCCTCCCTATATGTAAAAATGTTGTCTGTCATTTCGAACAAAGTGAGAAAGCTAAATATAATAAACAATAATGTCTACTGACTTTTTTTGTTGCATTTTAAAACGCAAAGATAAAAAACATCTATCAGGTAAAAAAAACATCTGATTCTTTTGTTGATTAAAAAAACTTCTCTATCTTTGCAGTCCGAATTTCAAAATAACGAATTAATACATATAAACAGTTAATAATTATGATCGTAGTTCCTGTTAAAGAAGGCGAAAACATTGAAAGAGCGTTGAAAAAATTCAAACGTAAATTTGAAAAAACAGGTGT
>JAEWUM010000035.1 GCA_023459355.1 Bacteroidota bacterium
CCCAAAAGGCTTTTGATGCTTTTAAAGCGGTACGTGCTAAAATTGATGATTATTTCGTGCGCTGCCGGTTGGCCGAATTCGATCCGGTATCTGCAGATGTATTGAACACCCTGACAGCCCGTTTTGAAGCTATCAGTTCGAAAGATCTGTCGGGTTGCATGGATGAAATCGCTGAATTTCCATTGGCTAAGATTGAAGCGAACAAGCCTTTAAATTTAAATAAAGGCATCAACCCGGCATGGGCAGGAGCGTTGGCTTCGTTCAAATCGCTGATAACCGAACCGGCAAAAATCAAAAAAGAACTCACGGAAGATGACTGGCAGCAGATTATCGCCGGCTTTGATGCCTTTGTAAGCTGGCAGGCAGAGAAGGCGGGTACAGCTGTGGAAGCGCTTACTTTGGATGGGGTACGTGCAATACTGTCGGATGACTATAAAAACAAGCTGATCGCTTTGGTTGAAAAAGATAAGGAACTGGAAAAAGAAGCCGGCAACATCATATTGGTGGATCAATTGGTTCGTTATTACAGGGATTTATATCAAATCCTCAATAATTTTGTGACTTTTGCCGATTTCTATGCTCCGAATGCTGAGGCAGTTTTCCAGGCCGGGACATTGTATATCGACCAGCGTAGCTGCAACTTGTGTATCAAAGTGACGGATATGGCCAAACATAACACGATGGCTTCTTATAGCGGTATTTGTTTGCTGTATTGCGACTGTATCTCCAGGGGAACAAATGAAAAGATGACGATCGTTGTCGGTCTGACGGATGGCGATGTAGATAACTTAACGGTTGGACGTAATGCCTTGTTCTACGATAAAAAAGGACAGGTGTGGGATGCTTCCATCACCAAAATTATTGATAACCCCATCAGTATCCGGCAAGCATTCTGGTCGCCTTATCGTAAAGTTGCCAAATTCATTTCTACTCAGGTGGAAAAATTTGCAGCATCCAAGGAACAGGAAGTCACCAGTTCTGCTACATCAAATATTGAAAAAACAACGGTTAAAGTTGATAATGGGTTAGCAGAATCATCTAAAATAAATGTGGCACCAACACCTGCTCCGGCGCCACAACCATTTGATATCGCGAAGTTTGCCGGTATATTTGCCGCAATCGGACTGGCATTCGGAGCCATTGGTTCGGTGTTGGCTTCAGTGGTCGGTGGATTTCTGGCGCTTGCCTGGTGGAAAATGCCATTGGCTTTTCTGGGGTTGATATTAGCCATTTCAGGCCCGAGCATGTTGCTGGCCTGGCTGAAACTGCGTAAACGTAATCTGGCTCCGGTGCTGGATGCCAATGGTTGGGCGATTAATGCCAAAGCAACGATTAATATTCAGTTTGGCCGGACTTTGACACATTTGGCAGAATTACCCAAAAATGCAAAGATAAATATGGTAGATCCATTCTCTAAAAAGAAAAATCCGATTTTGCCCATATTGATTATTCTTGCAGTGCTGGTAATTGTAGCTTATTACTTGTGGAGATATGGGGTTGTTTCGTTATGAAATAAATTAGATTTCTCGCTTTGCTCGAAATGACAACAACTTATGATGAATTTAGGAGGTGTTAGTTGGCGACATAGTCGCCAACTAACACCTCCCATCTAAATCCAAACGCCGATTGTCATCCCGAACAAAGTGAGGGATCTAATAATAACCGTGAAAAATACTGGATTAATTAAATCTTCCGTGTTACTCCATAAACCGGAACGCTTTCTTTTTTGTACCGGTTGATGGCGGTTACCACAAAGGTGTAGTAGCCTTTCAGATCGGGATTCAATTTCATTAAATCAAGATATGCATCCGTGGTGAAGGTAAGGATGTTGGCCGGATCTTCCATGTCGCCGACTTTCTTTCCTTTAAAGGCGTACACCACGTAGTAGGCAATTTTCGATCCTTCGGTTTCATGTACGGGATCCCACATCAGGATGGCTTCTTTGTGGTCTTTGAGTATCCTCAGGTTTTGAGGTTGCTGCGCCAGCATACCCATCACATTTTTGTTTTCGGGACAAATAGCCTTGTATTTGTAGAAATTGGTTTGCAGACTGTCATTCAGTCCCTGTAAATTCCTCAGGAATGGTTTGGCGCTGAAAAACATGGCGCCGCCTACTTCCGGGTATTTTAAATTCAGTCGCAACTGACGGGCAATTTCGTTCGGGGTATTCCATTCTGCTTCTTTCTTGAGTCCGCCCAAAGCGGAAGCATACAAACCAATATACAGATTCTTGTTGTAAGAGTTCTTTACCCACCAATCAATTAACACCTGATAATCTGCTACCTTTTTACCAATTCCCCAGTACAATTGAGGCACAACATAATCGATGGTACCTTCCTGTAGCCATTTCAGGATGTCGGCATATAAATCATCGTAATTTTGTACGCCGGCACGGGTGGCTGAACCTCTTGGATCCACGTTGTCGTTTCTCCATACGCCGAAAGGCGAGATGCCAAAGTCAACCCAGGGTTTTGTGCTTTTAATAGTATGCTGTAATTCAGCAATCACCATATCCACATTGTTGCGTCTCCAGTCGGCTTTGTTTGTAAACGACCTGGGATACTTACGGAAAGAAGCTTCATCGGGAAATTCTTTGCCTGCAAGGGGATAGGGGTAGAAATAATCATCCATGTGAATGGCATCGATATCATAACGCTCCACGATATCTTTCACCACCTTATTGAGAAACTCCCGTGTTTCATCCAATCCCGGATCAAAATAGTATTTGCCACCGTATTCCACTACCATCTGTTTGTTTTGCTGATAGATGTGGTCTTTACTTAATGATGACAGTTTATCTCCGTTTAATACGCGGTAGGGATTCAGCCAGATATGAACCTCCATGCATCTTTTATGCGCTTCATCTGTAATGAATTGCATGGGATCGAAATAGGGCTCCGGTCTTTTACCCTGCTGACCGGTCAGGTATTTCGACCAGGGTTCGAGCGGGGAGAGGTAAAGTGCATCCGCGGTAGGACGGGCCTGAAAGACAAGGGTATTGATGTTGTTTTGCGCGAGCCCGTCGAGCATCCTGATTAACTCCGCTTTTTGTTCTTTTGTATTGGTTCGTTTCGATGGCCAGTCGATGTTTTCGACAGTTGCAATCCATACTGCACGCATTTCGCGTTTTTTGTGTTGGGAGAAACCTTGCAGGTTGAGTAAAAGACTGAAAAGTAGTACGTAAATATAGATCGGTGTTCTCATGTGAAACAAATGCTTGAATTATTGCTCACAAAGATAAAAAATTATCTCATATTTCACGCTTTCACGGTAGTTATTTGTCCACCACCTTATCTTTTTCGTAATCAATATAAGTGATTAATCTCAACGAAGTATCTTTGGTGAAATAACTCCATGCCCAGTTGAAGAATATCACCAATTTGTTTCTGACGCTCAGTATCAGCATTAGGTGTAAGAACATCCACACATACCAGGCCAATGGACCTTTAAACCGGAGAAACGGCAATTCTACCACCGCCTTGTGTTTGCCGATCGTGGCCATCATCCCCAAATCCTTATATTCGTACGGATTCAGCGTTGCATGCTCATCCTTCAGCATGGCAAGTATGTTTTTACCGAGGTTTTTTGCCTGATTGATAGCCACATTGGCCACCTGAGGATGTGCTTTCGGATAAAGCGGGGTTTCCATATAAGCAACGTCACCAATCGCGTAAATGTTGTCGTAGTTTTCAAGTTTATTCAGGCGGTCGACCACATAGCGGTTGTGAACCAGTTGTGCCTTATCAAGTCCCTCAATCACGTTTCCCGTAACACCGGCAGCCCAGATTACATTCCTGGATGGTATTTCTTCTCCGTTGCTCAGTAGGGCTACCTTGCCATCGTAACTGCTGAGTATGGTTTCTGTCTTCACGATAACTCCCAGTTTTTCTAAATACGCACGGGATGCATTTCTCGATGATTCACTCATGTTGTTCAGCGTATTTTTACTTCCTTCAACCAGAATGATGTTGAATTTCGAAAAATCCACATTGTGATAGTCCTTGGGAAAAACATCGTTTTTCAATTCGGCAAAAGCCCCTGAGAGTTCAACGCCTGTTGGTCCTGCGCCCACGATGATGATGTTCATCCAGGCCTGTTTGTCCTCGGGACGAGCAAAAATCTCTTTTTCGAAACTGAAAAGGATTTTATTCCGGATGTCAATCGAATCCTGTGTTGTCTTCATCGAAAAAGAGTTGTTTTTAATCTCTTCGTTGCCGAAAAAGTTTGTTTTACAGCCGGTTGCAATCACCAAGTGATCGTAAGTTATGGTACGGTCGTAACTGGTAACCAGTTTGTTTTCTTCGGGAATAATCCGCCGAATATCGGTCATCCTGAAATCAATATTCTTATTTTTTTGAAATATTTTCCGGAAAGGGAAGGAAATACTGGAGGGCTCTAACCGGCCGCTGGCGACCTGGTAAAACAAAGGTTGAAACTGATGGTGATTTTGCTTGTCCACAAGCAACACCTTTAAATCTGCCTTGCGCAGGGTCTTCGCCAGCTGTAACCCGGCAAAACCGCCTCCCATGATTACAACTTTATCGCCTTTCTTAATTTTCTTCATAATCACATGTGTCGTATGTTATCATAATAAACAAGATTATGGAGCTAATGTTTGAAAGTTCTCCGTTTTTCCGTAAATTTGTACCGTATAAAAATAAAAATATGAATAAACAACTTACCATCGCGTTAGTAGCACACGATCAGCGTAAAGCGGATATGGTTGAATGGGCGGTTTACAATGCCTCCATGTTATCAAAGCATAAACTGGTATGTACCGGGACAACCGGAAGCCTGATTCTGAAAGCGTTTGAAGAAAAGGGAATTGAAGCGGATATCAGTTGTGTAAATTCAGGACCCATGGGTGGTGATGCCGAGATTGCAGCCTTAGTTGTACAGAAAAAAGTAAATCTGTGCGTGTTTCTGATCGATGACCTGAATGCACAGCCGCACGAAGCTGATATCCAGATGTTATTGCGCCAGTGTCGCGTGCATAATATACCGATTGCCTGTAACCGGTTCAGTGCCGATTTAATGATTACCAGTCAGTTGTGGGATGATGATTCTTATGTGCCGACTCCTCCCAATTATGTAAAATTCAACAGGTAATCGTATTCTTAAATCCTATTTGAAAACATTATTGAATGATTGAAATAATTCCCGCTATCGATTTAATCGATGGTAAGTGCGTGCGTTTATCACAAGGTGATTATCAGCAAAAGACCATCTACAACGAAAATCCACTGGAAGTAGCTAAGATGTTTGCAGATGCAGGCATTCGCCGGTTGCATTTAGTTGATCTTGATGGCGCAAAAGCACATCACATCGTGAACCACAAAGTGCTGGAAACTATTGCTTCCAAGACCAATCTCATCATCGACTTTGGCGGTGGATTGAAATCGGACGATGATTTGCGGATTGCCTTCGAATGTGGCGCTTCGATGGTGACCGGTGGAAGTATCGCCGTGAAGAATCCGGAGGTTTTTGCATCCTGGATTGAAAAATTCGGAGGAGAAAAAATTATCCTGGGCGCCGATGTTAAAGACGAAAAAATTGCTGTCGGCGGCTGGATTGAAACGACCGACCTCGAATTGATACCTTTCATTCAAAACTACATGGGCAAAGGCATTTCCAAAGTAATCTGTACCGACATCAGCAAAGATGGTATGCTTTCGGGACCGGCAACCGATTTATATAAAAAGATGCTTGAACAGGAACCAACCATGTACCTCATCGCCAGTGGGGGAGTCAGCTCTATCCGCGATATCGAAATGCTGATAGAGAACAAGGTGCCGGCTGTTATCACAGGCAAAGCCATCTATGAGGGTAAAATCAAACTTCAGGAATTGGCAAAGTTTTTAATTTAATATTTCTCGCTTTGTGTTCGGAATGACATAATTCTTTTTCTACTTAGTTCCCTCGCTTTGCTCGGGATGACAACTTTTCAGCGAGTACTATAACCGTCGCACTATCTTTTGCTGTTTTAATAGATTCGTTGCGACGACGGTTCGGGAATTCCCGAACCCGTCGCTAAAATTAACATAATCTATATGCTGTCAGTCGCCGACGGGCTATCATAACAATGAACACCTGTCATCCTGAACGTAGTGAAGGAACTAAAACTAAGAATCATATTTGTAATCTATTTCTTACGGAACAACCGGGCCACCGTTTTTCCAATTTCATCTAATTTTTCGATGGGTTCGAGCAGAGAGGGGTTGATGTAATTCTCATTGTCGAGGTCAATAACACCGGCTTGCATCGGATAGATAAGAATGAAACTATTGGGATTGAAGTATTTCTTCAGGTATGCCGGTATTTTCTCCATATTGCTGTGATAAGACAAGGATTTGTCTCTGCTTAAAACAACAATCAGGTTATCATCCGATTTAATTTCCCTCGATAAAATCAGGAAATCATCCCAGTCTTCAAATATCTTAAAATCAGCTTCAATAGGGTGTTTCTGATGAACCTCCTTAATCAGGTTCAGGGTTTTCTCGTGTCCGTAGAATTCCATGACAGCACCCGAATTCTTCGCGATATTCCATACTTTAATCAACCAAAAGGGAAAACCGACTTCATATTCAGCATTTTTGGGAATGATTACGATGTGTCGTTTGATGGTAGATATCGGCTGTGTAGCTCTGTAAACAAAAGTGGTAATGTTACTTTTAGTCAGAATTCCTTCGGTCAGGTTGCCAATAAATGAATCCGACATACCTTTCTTCTCGGTAATGCTCAAGATTAAATCAGAAATATTATGTTCCTTGATTACACTGGTAATGCCATTCACGATATTCACGTCATAGCGAAGTAACTTGTGCATGTTTACATCAACAGACGACGCTGATATCAGGGCTTTATCTAATAGTTTGTGCGCGAATTTCAGGTTGTTTTCTTCTTTGGATGCGTTGTTGATGATATTCAGTCCATATACCCCCTCACGATTTTTCTTCGATTTCAACAAAGAACTCAGGTTTATGAGTTCGTCAACAGTCTCCGGATAACGCAGGGGAATCAGTATTTTCTCCGTATTATCTGTATCCTCCGCTTCAACGTGGGTATTTTCAGCCAGTGAAATATTCACAGCAGCTTTTTGTGTTACCAATGAAGCAATGGTGCAAGTAACCAGAATCATGATGATGGTTCCGTTTAAAATACTGTCATTCAGCAGACGAATCGGCTCACCGCCTGGGGTATAACCCAGAATCACGTTATATCCCACCAACACAACAGCCAGGGTAGCAGCAGCTTGCGCATTACTCAACCCAAATATCATGTTTCGTTCATCAGCGGTAAACCGGAATGATTTCTGGGTAATCCAGGCCGGAATAAACTTAGATACCGTAGCTACAACCGTCAGAATTCCCGCGACATACAGGGAGTTCCAGTCACTGAAAAAAGCCTTGTAATCAACCAGCATACCGACACCAATCAGAAAGAACGGGATAAAAATAGCGTTTCCAACGAAAGCAATCCGGTTCATCAGCGGAGAAGTCACCGGCACCAACCGGTTTAACGACAAACCGGCAAGGAAAGCCCCGATGATGCCTTCTATACCGGCAGCTTCAGCCAATACAGCTCCCAAAAAGACCAGTACAAGCACAAAAATATACTGTGATACACTATCGGAATACTGTTTGAAGAACCAACGACCGATGATGGGAAACAGAATCAACACGATAGCCGAAAAAATAATCAGGGAAATTGATAATCTGGTCCAGAAAACATTGTCAACACCACCGGTGGACATGCCTATGATAACCGCGAAAACAAGTAATGCCAGCGTAACGGTGACAATGGTTCCTCCTACGGTAATAACCACTGCTCTGTTTCTGACAACATCCAGCTTGTTTACAATAGGATACGAAATCAGGGTATGAGAAGCAAACATGGTTCCGATGATGATGGAAGTCGGCATGGAGAAATGCAACAAATAATAACCGCTGATAATTCCCAATGCCATGGGGATAATAAAGGTCAACAGTCCGAAAAAGATACTTCTGAAACTGTTCTTTTTTAAATCGCCCAAATCAATTTCCATCCCGGCTAAGAACATAATATACAGCAATCCCGCCGTACCGGAAAGAATGATACCGCTATCTCGTTCCAGCAAATTGATTCCATGCGGTCCTATAATGACACCGGCTATAATCAATCCTAAGATATGGGGAATTTTTACCTTATTCAGCAAAATAGGTGCAAAAAGTATGATGATAAGTATCACCAGGAACTTCAGTACCGGATGTTGCAAGGGTAATGTAAAATCATTGATGATCAGTGGTATCATAAGCATTTATTTGGATTAAACCAGCAATTCTTTTAATTTATCAAAGTCCAGGATTTGGTATTCGCGGCGTGTTACCCGGATGATGCCATCGTGTATCATTTCCGATAAACTCCTGGCAAACGAAGGCCGGGCAACGGCAAAAAATTCCGCCAGTTCGCCCTGACTTTTATTGATTACAAAAGGTTTTAAAGAACCCTGTGCCTGTTCCAACAGGTAATGAGCTAATTTCCCTTTGATGGTCTTGATGGACAATAATTGCAGCCGGTTCGTTAAAAACTGCGTCCTGTTGGCATTGTGTGTCAGGTAATTCTGCATGAAATGAGGATTGCTCATCATCAGACGCACGATTTCCGACTTGGGTATTTTAATGATTTCGACTTCTTCGAGTGCTGTTACGTTTACCGGTGACTGGTTATTATCCGAAAACAAGAATTCCGAAACCAAAGGTTTGGGCGCTTCAATTGTTTCTATGCTGACTAAATTGCCGTTTTCGGTGATGATTTCAGTTTTAACCGAACCCACAGTCAGTATGTACAAGGCATCACATACTTCTCCCTGTCTGATAATCAGTTGATTTTTCGGGTACGCCCTGATGGTACACTTTAAATCATCGAGAAAAGCCTCTTCGTCTAATATGTTTAAATTGCCACAAACGGGACAACTCTGAAAATCACTGTGTTTCATATCAAATTATTATTAATTCGATTCAGAAATTCAAAATATGAGATCCTTCACTACGTTCAGGATGACAGGTATTCATTGTTATGATACCCCGTCGGCTACTGACAGCATATAGATTATGTTAATTTTAGCGACGGGTTCGGGAATTCCTGAACCGTCGTCGCTACGAATCTATTCAGTCAGCAAAAGACAGTGCGACGGTTATAATACTCGCTGAAAAGTTGTCATCCCGAGCAAAGCGAGGGAACTAATTTTCTATTCCTGATTCACATTATGGATGTAAAAATACTTTAAAATTATTATTTCACCAAAAATACCACGTACTTGTAACAACTGTTACAGATTGTTTGTTTTAGCATCACTATATTTGTGTTCAAAATTAAACAACAATTAAAATTCATTCAAGATGGCTGATTATAAATTTGCTCCGGGAGTACAAAGTAAAGGTTTTCCAAAAGCTGAGAAATTCAGTTTTGCTGAAAGTGTATCGTATGCCGATGGTTCCATCGTAAGTAAGATTTTACTCCGAAATGAAAAAGGAAATGTAACGCTTTTTGCCTTCGATAAAGGAGAAGTGCTGAGCGAACACACTGCTCCTTATGATGCTATTGTACAGGTGCTTGACGGCAAATCAAAAGTAATTATCGATGGTAAACCGCACGAATTAGTGGCAGGCGAAAGCATCATCATGCCGGCTAATATACCGCATGCGTTGACCGCGGTAGAGAAGTTCAAAATGACATTAATCATGATCAAAGGGTAATCATTCATGCGAATCAGGAGTTGAAAATTAGATCCCTCACTTCCGTGTCATCCCGAACGGAAGTGAGGGATCTAAGTGACGCAGCGAAGGTTCTAATTTTCAACTCCTGATTCGCATCATTCAATATCAAATAAAGAAAAATGAAAAGAACCATCATAAAAATCGATGAAGAGTTGTGCAACGGTTGCGAGTTGTGTGTACAGGGATGTCATGAAGGAGCGCTACAGATGATTGACGGCAAAGCCCGGTTAGTCAGCGAGTTGTATTGCGACGGATTGGGAGCTTGCGTGGGTGATTGTCCGGTTGGCGCCATTACCTTAGAAGAGCGTGAAGCAGTGCCCTATGATGAAATTGCAACCATCGAAAGGATGATCCCGAAAGGAGAGAAGACCATCCTCGCGCATCTCAAACACCTGAAAGAACATGGTGAGTTCGGATACTTAAAAGAGGCAGTAAGCTATTTAAAAGCCAACGAAATACCGGTTGATTTCTCAGTTGTACACAACATGCCCGTTCCACAACATCAGGGCGGAGGTTGTCCCGGAAGCAGGGAAATTAGCTTTACAGCACCCAAACCGGTGGCTGCCGGCTTTAAAATGGTGCATCCGGTACATACCGACGAACCCGCTTCTCAGTTGCGACAGTGGCCGGTACAATTACACCTGCTGAATCCACAGGCCGGTTATTTCAAAGGAGCTGATGTAGTTTTAGCGGCCGATTGCGTGCCCTTTAGTTTTCCCGACTTTCACAACCGGTTTTTAAAAGGCAAGACATTGGCCATAGCCTGTCCCAAACTCGACAGCAACAAGGAATCGTACCTGCAAAAGATAAAATCCATGATCGTGGATTCACAAATCAATACGCTGCAAGTAGTGATTATGGAGGTCCCCTGTTGTGGAGGACTGCTTAGTTTAGCCATGCAGGCGGTCAAAGAAGCAGGAAAGAAAATCCCGGTTAAACTGTCGATTGTAGGCATCAAAGGAGAGGTGTTGCAGGAAGAATGGGTGTAAAATACCGGACAGGACATCAAATGTCCTGTTTTGGTCATTATATGTCCCATTTTCGTCAATATTGGTCAACTTTATGTCAAAACTTATGTTTAGGTTTGCATCGCAATCCCTGATCAAATTAACATAAACGAGAACCAATATGAAACGCTCAATCAATCCTCATCCTGTGAACCCATTCAACTACGATTCACCTACATAGTAGCATATTAGCTACTAAATCTTTCAAAACATACAATCAGGAATTATTTCTCTTTGAATATTACCTGAAATGGTCGGCTGAATAGCCGTATAGCCGGCTTGTAGATAATGCGTGTTAAGTAATTAATGCGCATTATTTTTATGCAAAATAAATTCATTTTATGCCCTACATAAATTCATTTTATGCCCTACGTAAAACAATTTTATGCCCTACGTAAAATGATTTTACACCCTACGTAAATTCAATTTATGCTTTACGTAAATTCAATTCGTGCTTTTTGCCACAAAATTTGACAAAAAATTGAGCTTTTTGGGGTAGGTAATAGGGGAGAAGCGTAGCTTATTATCTATTGATTTGTAGGGGTAAAGAATAACCGGGTTTGATGGGATGTTGTAAAATATACGGCATTGATATAGTTTGAGATTTTGTTAAATTATTGTATTGTTTTTCTAAAATTTGTTATTATATTTGGGGAATTTTTATCACACTGCGACTGTATAAGTCCTTTTCATCTCATTAATCATATAAAAGAAAAATTTAATGACAGGCAACTTGATAGAGTGTAAACAACTAAAAAAAAGTAACTTTGCAATCTAACTTGAAAACATAATCAATAAATGGCTAAAAGAGCAAAAACAGAACAGGAAGAACCATTAGAAAAAAAACTTTGGAAAGCTGCCGACAAGCTCCGAAAGAACATGGATGCGGCTGAATACAAACATGTTGTTTTAGGTTTGATTTTCTTAAAATATATATCCGATGCTTTCGAGGAACAATATCAAAATCTGGTAGCTCAAATAAGTGATGGAGCCGACCCCGAAGATAAAAACGAATATCTGGCAGAGAAAGTATTCTTCGTTCCACCTACTGCCCGTTGGAACTATATACAGGGCCGTGCATCTCAACCAACCATAGGCAAAGACATTGACGATGCCATGGATGCCATTGAAAAAGACAATCCTTCATTGCGCGGCGTATTACCAAAAGTATTTTCACAAGAAAAACTCGACAAAGCCAGTCTGGGAGGTCTGGTGAATTTGGTTGGGTCTGCCACCTTGGGAACAAAAGAAGCACAAAGTAAAGATATACTTGGACAGGTTTTTGAATACTTCCTGGGCGAATTTGCATTGTCTGAAGGAAAAAAAGGAGGTCAATTTTACACACCTCAAAGCGTAGTGAAATTATTGGTTGAAATGCTTGAACCCTACGAAGGACGGGTATTTGACCCTTGTTGTGGAAGTGGTGGTATGTTTGTACAAAGCGAAAAGTTTATTAAATCGCATCAGGATTATTACCGTAGGGGCAATCCCTCGCGGTTGCCACTCTCTGATGTTGATAGAATCAGTATTTACGGACAAGAGAGCAATCAAACCACCTGGCGTTTGGCAAAGATGAATCTTTCTATTCGGGGAATCGACAGCAGTAATGTGAAATGGAACAACGAAGGTTCATTTCTGAACGATGCACACAAAGATCTGAAGGCAGATTATATCATTGCTAATCCACCTTTTAACGACAGTGATTGGAGTGGAGAACTATTGCGTGACGATGCTCGTTGGAAGGTATTAGGCGAAAAGTTGGTGCCTCCTGCCGGAAATGCCAATTATGCCTGGATTCAACATTTCCTGTATCATTTAGCACCAAGCGGACAAGCAGGATTTGTACTCTCGAAAGGGTCATTGACCACCAACACCACCGGCGAAGGTGAGATAAGAAAAGCATTGATAGAAAAAGGATTGGTAGATTGTATTGTAAACCTTCCAACCAAATTGTTTTTAAATACGCAGATTCCTGCTTGTTTATGGTTTTTATCCCGCAACCGTAAAGGACGTGAAAACGAAATACTATTTATCGATGCCCGAAACATGGGCTTTTTGATCAATCGGAAAAACAGGGATTTATCACCCGAAGATATCGAGCTGATAGCAGGAACATATCACAACTGGCGCAGTAAGGGCGATGGCTTGTCCTCACCCTATGAGGACATTCCGGGATTTTGCAAAGTAGCAACCATCGACGAAGTTGCCAAATTAAATTATGTATTAACGCCAGGCAGATACGTTGGATTGGCTGACGAAGAAGATGATTTTAATTTTGTAGAACGCTTCACAAGTCTGAAAGCCGAACTTGAAAAACAAATTGCCGAAGAAGCAGATTTGAATAAAAAAATAGCTGAAAATTTAGCCAAAATAAAACTACCTACAAATGCTTAACGAAGAAATACGCTGGATACAGCGATTTAGCAATTACCGTAAAGCATTGGCTCGACTTGCCAATGCAGTAGCTTTGACTGAGGAGCGGAAACTATCCGATTTGGAACAACAGGGGTTAATTCAGGCATTTGAGTTTACTTTTGATATGGCATGGAAAACCTTGCAGGATTTCGTTTTTGACAGAGGCTATACCGGTGAGCGCAACAAACCTATACGCATAATAGTAGAAGCTGCCTCGCAAGGCATAATAAACGAACTGGCTTGGCGCGACATGTACACAAGCCGCAATAAAACTTCGCATACTTACGACGAAGAAATTGCGGAAGATGTATATACTCATGTTTTAGAAACACATTATCCGCTTTTAGTGCAATTAGAAACAAGGCTACAGCTTGAAAGATTAAATCAGGAAAAAAACCTTTTTAATCAGGACAAAAAAGAATGAAATTTGGATTAACCCAACATATTATCGATGGCATCTCATCCATCTTGGAGCAATATACCAAAGTGGACAAAGCATTAATTTTTGGCAGCCGGGCAAAAGGTAATTACCGTCCTGACTCCGATATTGATATTGCCATAACGGGACAAGATATTACTTATAAAGATATTACAAGTATTAGCGTTAAGATGGATGACCTCAATATTGGTTTGTCTGTTGACTTGCTGGACTACCATTCCATCAACGAACCTGCCCTCAAAGAACATATCGATAGAGTGGGGATTGAGTTTTATAGTAGGTGGAAGGAATTCAAGTTAGGTGATATTGCAGATATTACTTCTAGTAAAAGGATTTTCTTTTCAGATTATGTTACTTCTGGTATTCCATTCTATCGTTCTAAAGAAATAATTGAAAAAGCTCAAGGTGATGATATTTCAACTGACTTATTTATAACTGAAGAAAAGTTTTATGAAATCAAAGAAAAATATGGAGCGCCCCAAAATGGAGATATTTTAATTTCGGCAGTTGGTGAAAGAGCAGGAATTCCTTATTGTGTTAATCAAGATGGTGATTTCTATTTTAAAGATGGTAATTTAATATGGTTTAGAAATTTCAACTCGGATATATATTCTAACTTCCTTGTTTATTATTTTAATTCTTCAGCAGGGCAACAGAGATTAGAATCAACAATGATTGGGTCAGCTCAAAAAGCATTAACCATAATTGGACTAAAAAATTTAGAAGTTGCTTTTCCTCCTTTTAAAGAACAAACCACCATTGCCTCTATTCTTGCCAGTTTAGATGATAAAATTGATCTGTTGCACCGCCAAAACAAAACACTGGAACAATTGGCTGAAATGCTTTTCAGGCAGTGGTTTGTGGAGGAAGCGGAAGGGAGCATTACTCTTGGAGAAATAGCAAAAGTTTCGACTGGAAAAGGATTAAAACGTAATGAATTTATTGAAAATGGTTTATATCCAATTTTAGGTGCAAATGGAGAAATTGGAAGAACAAACAATTATCTAACAGATGAAATGCTAATTTTGACAGGAAGAGTCGGAACACTTGGTGAAGTAAAAATTAGTAGAGGCAAAGTGTGGATTTCTGATAATGTTTTGATAATTAACCCGAATGAAAGTAAGTATTTCTATCCAATATATTTTTCATTAACAAGAATAGAATTTGAAAATATGAATGTTGGAAGCACACAACCATTAATTACTCAAACAGATTTAAAAAAAATCGAAATAAAATTTCCGAATGAATTTAAATTGGAGAAATTTACTGAAGATTGTAATTTGTATTTTGATAAAATCAACAAAAACACCACCCAAATCCGGACCCTAACCCAAACTCGCGATACACTGCTGCCAAAGTTGATGAGTGGTGAAGTAAGGGTGGAAATGTAAAAAATATAATACAATGGACTTAAAAGAATTTGTAAAAGAAACCCTGACTCAAATTGGTGACGGACTGAAAGAAAGTAATGAATATATCAATGAAAGTTACAGTGGGTCTGTGCGTAAAGAATTTATAAATGTGACATTTGATGTTGCCGTTACAACAAGTGAAGAAGATAAAACTGGCGTGGGTGGAAAGTTAAGTGTTGCAAATATTCTATCAATAGGAGGGAAAGGAGAAAATACAAATCAAAACACTAACTTTAGTAGAGTTCAATTTAATGTAAGAGTAGAATTTAATATTGGTAAGTCATAAATTTTAACCCAAATACGTGATACGCTGTTGCCACAGCTGATGAGTGGATGGGTAAGGATGGAAATATAAAAAAAGCTATGAGTAAGAATCTATTAGAAATTGACAGCGCGTTTGCCAAGCAATACAGAGGTTTGTTAGAAATTCAGCAAAGTATTAAGAATCAACTGAGCGTTTATGAATTTGACCTTTCAGAACCAGAAATAACAAATGCTATCATTGAGCGAATGATGGCCTTTTGGTTTTTCAACGTTAATAACAATAAAGTGATATTAGGGCGAGAAATCAATACTACTTCAGCCGATTTCTTTACTGAAACCTGTTTGTTTTTTTTGAAGTGTTATTTTGAAAAAACACAAGGATTAAAAGTGTGTTCTGAAAAAAACATAGCCAAAGGATCTGTTATTCGTCCTGATATATCAATCTGGAATAAAGATGAAACGATTTTATATGCAGCTATAGAATTAAAAGTAAGTGATGGTTGGAAAGGTGAAAAAATGTTACCGCATTTAATTGAACGGGAAGAACAGATCAAAAACCTTTTTCCCAATGCCTATTTTGGTGTAGTGGCTTTTTGGAGTTTTTTCAAAGCCGATATAAAAGGTTGGAACTCAAAATATTTTGGTTTAATGCAATTCGATAAAAACAATAAACACTTGAGAACTGATTCAAGTATCGAAAAACTGATTGCTGAAATAAATAAAAAAATATAATCCCAATTTCACTAACCACTGTTATAAAGCTGATGAGTGAGTTTAAAATAATTAATCAAGAATATGGAACAACAAGTAAAACTTTTCTCAGAAGATGAAGAGCTGAGAAAACAGATTGAAGATAAGGATAATATAAAGTCCGTTATGCCTCCACGTGATATTATAGCATTTAATGAACTCAGATCATGTTCTGATTTATATAGACTATATGATAAAAAATACCTTGACCTCAATCCTGATTTTCAAAGAGGTTTTGTTTGGGTAAATAAATCCCAAACTTTATTTATTGATAGTCTTATTAAACAATTACCTATACCTAGTTTATGTATTAGTTTAGATATAAACTCGCAGAAAAGACTTGTCATAGATGGACTCCAGAGAATTTCAACAATAATAAGATTTTTAAATGAATCTGAGGATTGGAAGTTATCTAATATCGATGATGTTGACTCACGAATTGCAGGAAAAAAAGTATCAGAAATTAGAAGTCAATTTCCTGATTTATATGGTATAGTGGAAAACACTACTATACCAGTAACGGTATTAAGATGTGATTATACTAATAAGTTGCATATGGAATATTTATTTCAAATTTTCCATAGACTAAATTCAGGTGGCAATAAATTATATAATCAAGAGATTAGAAACTGTATTTATCAAGGGACATTTAACACTTATCTAAAAGAGTTTGTAAGGACAGATGAATGGAAGAAGTTCACAAACACAAATGATGAAAAAATAATTAAGAGTAGATATGCTAACGAAGAACTATTGTTAAGATTCCATGCGTTTTATTCAAAATTAGAATCGTATACAGGAAGATTAGCACTTTTTTTGAATGATTTTATGGAAGAAAATAAAGATGTTGATGATAATTCTATATCAAAATATAAAAAGCAAATAGTTTCAACTTTATCAATAATAAATAATAATATAAATGAGAAAATTAATGATTTAAGCAAGACTGTTATTGAAGCATTGCTGATTGGAATTTCCAAAAATATCGATTATTTAAATACTCTAGATAAAGAACCTATTGAAGTTCTACTTGGCAAACTTATTTCATCGCCTGAGTTTACTCAGGAAGAATTAAGTGAGGGTTTATCCCAGCCAGAAAAGGTAAAAGCAAGATTAAGTCGAGCAATAAAAATATTCTCAGGGAATGATTAATTATGTTGACATAGAGAATAATATTTTACTGATTGAAGGCAAATATAATGATCCCTTAACCACAACACACGAGCAGATACTATATTCTAAACTCGCAATAATTGAGTTTTGTGGTTGGGTAGAAGAAAGTTTAGATCAGATAATAAAAGACTATATTGTAAGAACAATAAGTAGTGGAAATCAAAGGTATGTTGAGGATAATATAATTAGACTAAATTTTGGGTTTACGTACAAAAATTTTAAAAATATGTTTGGGCATATTCTAGGTATAAAGAATTATGAAATTTTTGAATATTTATTTAATGATCCGAGTGGAAGAATTTTAGTTTTCGAAACGAAACTAAAGGATTATTCTTTGAAAAGAAATGATGCCGCACACAATTCAACGCCTGTCGGAACAACTCTAACTTATTATGCTCCATCAACTGTACTAGCAGACTTTCATTTAATAAAATCATTTTTTATTGATATTGAAACTATAATAAATAGTATAGACTAGCATATAATAACTAAAAAAGTAAGCAAATTAATGTGGTAATTTTAAATAAACCAATATAAAAACCCTTATCTTTACACCATATTATATTGCAAAAGCAAATATCGTTAATAATGCTCAAGTGAGTCGGCGGGCGGTTGAGAGCGAAGAGTTTACAGAATTATTACCCCAATATTAATGAAATAAATCCCGTTTTTATTATGAAAATCACCAATGAGCAAGCTGAATATTTACTCAGACTACCAAAAAAAATTGTAGAGGGTAATCAATTATTAGATAGAATAACAATCAATCAGGAATTTCCTCTTAACAAACGATTTGAGTTACTTTCGGAGAAAGATGATGATTTTACTTTTCTGTTCCAAATAATTCAGAGCAAAAAACACAGCATTCGGTTGAATTTTCATTGTCAGGAAAATGAAAGTAAAATTGGATTATTGCGCGTTGATTATAATAGTGGACATAAAAATCCGGAATTAATTTCGCCGCTTCTTCCAGAAAAGTTTCATCCTTTTGCAGGGAAAGATTTTACAGACAAGGAACATCATATTCATTATTATGTAGATGGTTATAAACCTCTTGCATGGGCAATGCCTATTATAAATGATGATTTTAAAATAAAGGAAATATACGAAGATGATGATTTTAATAGTACCTTTGCCGAGATAATTCTACAATTTGCCAAAACAATAAATATTGAAACGGCAATTACAATTAACAAGCAGTTATTATGAACTGGATAGACAACAGCATATGTGAGTATTACAATTGGTTGCGCGATAAAACCATTGTAAATAAAGATGAGCGTACCGGCTGGTTTGTAATAACCACACCATTTATCGGCTTGTTTAACGATAATATTGAGATATACGCCAAAATGGACGGAAGCAAAGTGACACTTTCTGACGATGGTTTGACCTTATCTAATCTTGAACTTGCGGGTGCTCCTATTTTACGTTCTCAAAAGCGCAAAGAATGGCTGGAAATGGTTTTGTTAAATTATGGCGTTGTTTTAATTGAAAATGAGCTTCAAACGGTTGGAAATGAAAAAGATTTTCATCAGAAAAAACATAATCTGATTTGTGCAATTTCTGAGGTTTCTGATATGGCAATGATGGCTAAACATACGGTGTCTTCTATTTTTAAAGAAGATGTAAAAGCCTATCTTGATGAACAGAATATCATTTACACTCCTCAGTTTATCGCCAAAGGCTCTACGGGAATAGAGTTTACATTCGATTTTCAAATTGCAGGTAGAAACAAAGAATTAGTTATCAAATCTTTTAATTCTCTTAATAAAATAAATGTTCCGAATTTTCTGTTTGGGTGGGAAGATATAAAAGGGGCAAGAGAAAAAATATCCGGCAAGGAATTGACCGGATTGGCTATTGTAAATAATATTGATAAGGAAATTAAGCAAGAATACTTAGATGCTTTGGAAAGCAAAGGTGCAAAATATATTTTATGGGATCAACGTCATAACGAAGTTGAACAGAAAAAATTAAGTGCATAATCATGAAACCCATCACCGAAGATAAAATAGAAACCTTTGCCATAGAAACACTTCAATCCATTGGTTGGGAGTATGTGCATGGTTTGGCTATAGCACCCGGAGCTGAGCAAGCCGAAAGAGAAAATTTCGAGCAAATTATCCTTATTGATAGGTTGCGTAAAGCGGTGGCTATTCTGAATCCCGATATTCCGCATGATGTGCAAGAGCAAGCCATACAAAAGGTATTACGCATTTATTCGCCTGAATTGTTGCATAATAACGAAACTTTTCATCAGTTGTTGGTGGAGAAAGTAAAAATTCCTTATCAGCAAAATGGTTTTGAACGTAGTTACGAAGTAGCATTGGTCGATTTTGAAAATCCGATGAATAATGCGTTTCTGTGTGTAAATCAATATACCATTGTTGAGAAGAATCAAAACAAACGCCCGGATATTTTATTGTTTATCAACGGTATTCCGTTGGTAATAATCGAGCTAAAAAATGCAACTGACAAAAATGCCACTATCCGAAAAGCATTTGACCAGTTGCAGACTTATAAAGCCACAATTCCAAGTCTGTTTACCTACAATGCGCTGTGTGTTATCTCCGATGGTCACGAGTGCAAAGCCGGAAGTTTATCGGCAGCTTATAGCCGTTACATGAATTGGAAATCAGCAGATGGAGTAAAAGAGGCTTCACGTTTTGCTCCACAGTTAGATATTTTGCTGCGAGGGATGTTGAATCCTTCGACCTTATTGGATTTGGTTCGTAACTTTATTGTTTTTGAGAAGAACAAAAAAGAAGATACAAAAACAGGTATCACACAAATAGAAACTGTCAAAAAATTAGCTGCTTACCATCAGTATTATGCTGTGAACAGAGCGGTTCAATCTACTTTAAGAGCATCGGGTGTTTCCCTCCACCCTTCGGGGGGAGCCGGAGGGGGGCTTGGAGATAAACGTGGTGGCGTGGTTTGGCACACGCAGGGATCGGGCAAAAGTTTAAGCATGGTTTTTTATTCGGGTAAACTAATTACAGCACCCGAAATGCAAAACCCAACCATTTTAGTCATTACCGACCGCAATGATTTAGACGACCAGCTTTTCGATACTTTTGCCAGTTCAAAACAACTGCTACGACAGGAACCTGTTCAAGCTAAAGACCGTGAACATTTGAAAGAATTGTTGAAAGTTGCAAGCGGTGGAATTGTATTTGCCACCATTCAAAAGTTTTTGCCCGAAGATCAAAAATCGGTTTACGATCAACTGTCCGACCGCAGAAATATTGTGGTTATAGCAGACGAAGCCCACCGAACTCAATACGGTTTCGAAGCATCTATCAAAGAAGTAAAAGACAAAGAAACAAAAGAGAAAATTGGCCAGCGCATTGCTTATGGTTTTGCCAAATACATGCGCGATGCGTTACCCAATGCTACTTATATTGGTTTTACGGGAACACCCATTGAAGGAACTGACATAAATACGCCACAGGTTTTTGGACAATATGTGGATGTGTATGATATTTCGCAAGCAGTTGCCGATGGTGCAACGGTTCGGATTTATTACGAAAGCCGTTTGGCAAAGGTAAATCTGGATGAAGAAGGCAAACGATTGATTAGAGAGTTTGAAGAAAGTTTGGAGCAGGATATTGATGTTACCGATCAACAAAAGGCAAAAGCAAAATGGACAACCTTAGAATCCATAGTTGGGAGTAACAGAAGATTACGGAACTTAGCCAACGACATTGTAAGTCACTTTGAGCAACGACAGAAAGTATTTGAAGGTAAGGCTATGATTGTGGCTATGAGCCGTAGAATTGCAGCCGAATTATACAAAGAAATAATTGCATTGCGCCCCGAATGGCATGACGACGATTTCAATAAAGGTGTTTTGAAAGTGGTTATGACTTCTTCATCGTCCGACAAAATAGAATTCGATGCAGAAGATCCGACGGCTTTGGTTATTCCAAAGTATATGCGAACCACGAAATCAGAAAGAAAATTACTTTCTGACAGAATGAAAGATGAAAATGATGCTCTGAAATTGGTCATCGTTTGCGATATGTGGCTCACAGGATTTGACGCTCCTTGTTTGAATACCTTGTACATAGATAAACCTATGAAAGGACATAGCCTCATGCAAGCCATTGCAAGGGTGAATCGTGTTTATAAGGATAAACCGGGCGGTTTGGTGGTTGACTATCTGGGTATAGCAAGTAACTTAAAAAAGGCTCTTTCGTTCTATTCTGCAGCGGGTGGTAAAGGGCAACCAACCTTAGATATTGAAAAAGCAGTTGAATTGATGAATGAAAAATTCGAAGTCGTTCAGCAATTTTTCAACGAAATGGCTAAAACACAAAGCGATATAGTTGCCGAGGAACCTGAAGCTTATTATGCCAATAGTTTTAAGTTTAATTATAAGCGGTTTTTTCAGGTTGAAGCAAAAGAAAAGTTATCTATCATATTACAAGCTGAAGAACATATTCTGGGTCTGGAAGATGGGAAAAGTCGTTTTGTAAAAGAGGTTACCTTGTTAAGTCAGGCTTTTGCATTGTCAATTCCTAACGAAAGAGCAATGATTATTAAGGATGATATTGCATTTTTCCAGGCGGTTAAAGCCAGATTGGTGAAATTTGAAAGTCCTGGTGGGGGAACAGGTAAATCGGATGTTGAAATTGAAACTGCCATTAAACAGATTGTTGATGAAGCATTGAGTTCTGACAAAGTAATTGATATTTTTGAAGCAGCAGGTATTGACAAACCTGAAATATCAGGATTGGAAGTACTTTCGGATGAGTTTCTTCAGGAAGTGAAAGGAATGAAACATCAAAATCTGGCGTTGGAATTATTGAAGAAATTGTTGAATGAAGAAATAAGAATGCGTTCGAAAACCAACCTGGTAAAAAGTAAAAAACTACTGGAAATGCTGGAGGGTGCAATCAAACGCTATCAAAACAACTTACTGACAACTGCTGAAATAATTCAGGAGCTCATCAACATAGCAAAAGAAATTAAAGAATCCGACAAAGAAGGCGAACGACTTGGGCTAACCAAAGATGAAGTAGCTTTTTACAATGCCTTAGAAGTAAACGACAGTGCTGTACTGGTGTTGGGCGACGACCAGCTAAGAGATATTGCCAGAGAGATTACAGAAAAAGTAAAAGCAAACGCTACAATCGACTGGACAATTCGTGAAAGTGCCAGAGCAAAATTAATGGTGTTAGTAAAACGTACACTCACCAAATGGGGATATCCACCCGACAAACAAGCTAAAGCAATAGAAACAGTTTTAAAGCAAGCTGAACTAATGGCAGACTTCTTTACACAGGGATAACCACTACCAAAGCATGGATGTTGAACAACGTCTAAACGAATGAAATTTGAAATAAACAAGACTTAACCTAAACTCCGCCCAATTAAAAATTATCTACGACTGACTTTAACTGTAAGCCCCCGATAAACTACACTAAACATTCAAACTTTTCTGCTGGAGTTTGACAAACTCCAGTTCAAAAACACCATAAATTGTTAGCTTATTATTAGCGTATCGTTAGACTTTGGCAAAACTCCAGTTATTGGGAAGCAGTTCCTTTAAGTCCGTTTCGGAACCGGATTGCTGCAAATAGGGCATTTTGTTTAGCACATCGATTAACCACTCCCGTGGGTTCACCCCGGCTTCTTTGCAGGTGGAAAGAAGCGAACAAATTATCGCTGTGTTTTCAGCCGCATGGTGATTTCCGGCAAAAAGGAAGTTTTTACGACCAAGGGCTATGGGGCGGATTGCATTTTCAATCAGGTTATTGTCGATTTTAATACGCCCATCTGTCAGGTAATTCTTCATCCGGTTCCACAAGCCATAGGCATATCCAATAGCTTTGCCCATCAAACTTTTAGGAAGTACCGTCGGATAGGTTTTTTCCATCCACGCTTCCAGTGATTCTATAATCGGACGGGCATGTTTTTCCCGCAGTTCTGCACGCTGCTGATGCGATATATTCTCTTCATCAGCTTTTCTTTCTATCTGGTACAGCAACTGGATTTGACCCAGAGCAAATTCTGCCAACGCTTTATTTTCTTTCACAGCCGCCTCGAACTTGCGGCGGATATGCGCCATGCAAGCAACCTGAGTCACTTTGTTGGTGTTGTTGAATGCCTCATAGGCGTTGTAACCATCGCTTTGCAGATGCCCTTGATAAGACCCCAGTAAATTGGTTACTGTTTTCATGGATCTTGATCCGTGGTCGTAATGAAAAAATACCATTCGCTTCATTACCGACCTCACCGTCCAGAGGTATTCTTTGGCCGCTTTTCGCTTTTCCTTGTCGATTACCGGCAGTGTGGTCTCATCTACCTGGATGTAATCGCAGTCAAGAACTTCGGTTTTAAGCACATCGTAAAGTGGTTTGAGAAGTTCGCAGGCCGGTTTAAACCATCCGTTGAGTGTAGTTTCGGCAATATCAAGCCCCAGATGCTTAAATTGACGTACCTGACGGTAAAACGGGACATGGTACTCGTACTTTTGAAGCAGGATTTCGGCTAACAGACTTGCACCGGGAAGTCCTTTGTAGATAGGAGTTAATATACGTTGCGCCATGAGAACACCACTTTGGCCGTCTTCAGGAACATAAGTATTGTCCTTTAATCCGTATTTAGGATAAACCGTTTCTTTCACGTACAGTTTGCCGGGTTCGAACTCAATGGTGCGGGTGCTTTCGTTTCCAATCTGTTTATAATGTTCCAGATCAACCGACTCCGGCTCAACCACTACCTGAACAACAGGGAGTTTTTCCAATAATTGTCGATTGGCTCGTTCAGTTTTAGGAGCAACTGTTTTTTGCGTTGATTCGATGATCTGTGTTTCGGCTTTTTGACGGGCAGCCTCAATAGCTTCCAGGCGTTGCTGTTCCATTGTCAAGCTTTCGAAGATTGATAACTGGTTGGGGTCCAGATGGGCCAGTTTTTCGCTTTTACGTCCAAAATACTGACGTGTAAACCAGGCAAGTTGTGCAAGCAATTGA